>JAOPWC010000110.1 GCA_025965895.1 Mycobacterium sp. | reverse complement strand
TGCGCTGGGCCTGATCATGTACACCGGCGACGGGTACATGTCCGCCCAAATCATGCGCCCCGACCGGCCCGCCTACGACCGTCCCGAAACAGCCGGAGGCACGCCCGAACAGGCTGAGGCCGCCGCCGCCGGCTACCTCGCCTACAGCGGCCCGTTCACCGTCGACGAATACACCGGCGTCTTACATCACCAACCCAGGGTGTCGCTGCTACCGAACTGGCTGAACCTGACCCAACTTCGGCACAGCACACTCGACGGAGACCATCTCACGTTATCCGCCATCACCGAGGCGCCCGATGGTGCCGAAACCATCAGCACACTGGTGTGGAAGCGGGCACCCAAACACCCCACCTGACTCACGCGGTGTTCGGCCTCATACCCGACCCTCGGCACACTCCGCCCGGAGTCTGTTCTGTCGCGGGAACAGCGGTTCTTGACCGTCCGGTCCGCCAAAACTATTATGGACGTTACGGTCAAGAATTATCACGCGGAAGGAACACGCATGTCAAAGTCTTTGCAAGGCAAAGTCGCCCTCGTCACCGGTGGTTCCCGAGGGCTCGGCGCCGCCACCGCACAGTCCCTGGCCGACGCGGGCGCGGACGTAGCGATCACCTACGCCAGCTCTGCCGACAAGGCCGCCGAGGTGGTCAAGGAACTCGAGGAAAAGGGCGTACAGGCGGCGGCGTTTCAGGCTGACCAGGCGGACGTGACGCTGGCCCCGCGGTTGGTCGATGACGTCGTCGCCCGCTTCGGCGGTCTGGACATCGTGGTCAACAACGCCGCCATCGGGGTGGAGTCGGGCAAGACCATCGACGATCCCAGCATCGACACCGCCGAGCTCGACCGGATGCATGCCACCAACTACACCGGCGTGATCGCGCTCATCCGTGCGGCGGCGAAGGTACTGCGGGACAACGGCCGGATCGTCAACATCGGCTCGGGCATCGGCTCTCGTGTCGGGCACCCCGGCTTCGCCGACTACGCCGCCACCAAGGCCGGACTGCTCGGCTACACCAAAGGCGCCGCCCGCGACTTGGCGCGGCGTGGCATCACGGTCAACATGGTGCAGGCCGGATTGATGCAGACCCAGATGGAGCCGCCGAGCCCCGAGGCCCTCAAGGTCATGGTGTCGGCCCTGGCCATCCCGCGGGTCAGCGACCCGGCCGAGACCGCGCCAGTCATCGCCTTTCTCGCCAGTCCGGCCGCCTCGTACATCACCGGCGCCGTGATCGACTCCAACGGCGGGTACACCGCCTGAGTGGATCACAGTGACGGCCTGCGGTCGGTCTGTTCCCGCCGCCGTCGCGACCTGGCCATGTGCCGTCGATTCCGCCGTTTCTGACTTATCCGTCCATAATTTGGTAGTGTGATGGGCATGGCTAGGCCCCGCGGCTTTGACGAGACCACCGTGCTGCGGCGCGCTCGTGACCGGTTCTGGTCCACCGGGTTCGCCGGCACCAGCATCGACGAGGTCGCCACGGCAACAGGGCTTGGCAAAGGTAGCCTCTATGGCGCATTCGGCGACAAGCGCCAGCTCTACTTGCGAGTGTTCGACCGTTACTGCACGGAGGTGACTGAGGCGACGCGGCGGTCTCTGAGTGGCCCGGACGAAAAGGCGTACTCGCGGTTACGTTCCCACGTCCTGGCTGTCGCGGACGCGACCGGGCGTGACATTGGCCACCTCGGCTGCCTACTGGCCAATGGCACCGCCGAGCTGGCCGGGCAGGACTCCGCCGTGGCCCATCGTGCCCGGCGGACCTTCGAAGCGCTCGAAGACGCTCTGGTCGAGTGCATCCAACGGGCCCAGCGACACGGCGACATCGACCCCGACGCGGATGCGCGCCGACACGGCAGGCTGCTGCTGGCCGTCCTACGAGGCATCGAAGCCTTGGGCAAAGCCAATATCAACGAGCAGTCGCTGCGCTCAATCGCCGAAGCCGCGCTCGACACCCTTCCACGGCCTTGACCTCGCTCGATCCACTGCAGATTCTTCGACCCGACGACCCGTGCGCCTTCGATCTTGACTTCGCCGTGGCGGCGCTGAGCCGTCGTCGGGTCCTCGCCGAAGCGGCCGGCCCCAGTGCAATCCCGATCCCAGCGCACTACCCGGGACATGGCGGAGCGAGCCTTCACCCCGCGACGACAGCCAGGTAGTTAGTCGGTCGATCGAAGCGGCCCAGTCTGCGGACTGCGCAAACGCCGGTTGGTGGCACTTTAAGTGGTGTGCACGATCAGCACGTCGGTCTTGGCCCTGTGGGAGATATTGGCCGGGACCGATCCCAGCAGCCGCCCGGCGATGCTGTTAAGTCCAACATTGCCTACGACCAGAAGGTCGGCGTGGACCTGCTCGGCCAGGTCCACCAGCGCGTGGACCGGGGCACCGACGATCGGCCGCTCTTCGATGTCTTTGGCCCCGGTTGCCTTGGCCCGGTCGCGGGCCTCCCGCAGGATCGCGTAGATCGGCGCGTTGCCCGACAGCTTGTAGCCCTCGTCCTTGAGGACGTCGGGGCTTGGGGGGATGCCCGGTGGCACGCCCCAGCCGCCACGGGTGTCATCGCCCGGGAAATACGCCGTCGCGACGATAAGTTTCGCGCCCTCGGCCGCGGCGATCTCTCCGGCCCGCTCGACCGCACGCATCGAGGAGTCCGAGCCGTCGGTCCCGACCAGCACGGTCCGATAGCGGCTCATATGCCTCCCCTTTTTTCGCTTGCAAGGCCACCCATGACAGTATCGGTTCGCTGCCCAGGGGCGAGCGGGATTCGCGACACAACACCGGCAAACATATCCGCCGTGCGGCGCCCAGCGCGCGCTAAGAGCGCAGCGCGGAGTCGACGAGCGCTTCGGCCACCGCTCGGGATGTGTCGACGGTCGAGGGCCTGCTGTCCATCCACGCCGAAACGCCTGCGCCGTCAAACAGAACGACAAGCTGCTCGGCGAGCTCCTCGGGATGGGGTACCTCGGCGGCGAAAGCCAGATCGAAAAACAGGTTGTGCAGCCAGTCGCGATATTCGGTGGCGACTTCCTCGACAACTTCGCGGGGTAGCGCCTCGGCGCTGGCGGTCACCAACGCGCAGCCGCGAAAACCGGGTTCGACGAACGACTTCCCTTGGATCTCGAAGACGCCCACCAGACGCTCCCGGGGTGTGCGGTAGCGGGGGAGTCCGCGGGTGACGGCGTCCTGTAACCGGGTGTGGCGGGCGCGCAGATAGGTCCGAACAAGCTCGTCTTTGCTTCCGAACGCGATGCGCAGCGTGTCCGCGGGGACGCCGGCCTTCTCGATGACCCGGTCGATGCCCACCCGGTGCACGCCCTCGCGGTAGAAAAGCTCGTCGGCGACCTCGAGTAGACGCTGCCGAGCCGATGCCGGGTCAGTGATCGGGTTGTCCATAGCCGTGTCCCATCTGCGAACGGCCGCCGTCGGCCTGACGGCGAGGATGCCTCCACGATCAGCGGCTTTGCGGTGGATGATATTCCAGTCGACCGTTGATGGCGAGGATCGGCAACGCGGCGGTGGGGCACGTGGGGCGCGACCGCATGGGTGTGCAGACCCGGCCGGTGGAACTTTTGGCCGAGACGGCAGGCCTTTGCGGAAGTCAGGGACTGGACGCAACGGTCCCGCTTGACCGGGTGCGGGCACTGATGAACGGAAGGGCGGAGGTAGCGGGCAACCCGGCCCATGTCGGATTCGGTCTCGTGGTGGGTGTCGGGTCGGTGCGCCGGGTATTACCCGCGCAGGAAGTCCGCGATGGCGCTGCCGATCTCGTTGGGACTGTCCTCCTGGACGAAATGCACTCCGCGCACGGTGGTCTCGGTCAGGTTGGGCCAGGTCCGGATGAGCTCGCGGATGCGACCGTGCACGATGGCGCCCGGTTCGGCATTGATGAAGAGCTTAGGTACATCGCTTTCGGCCAGCCAGCTGCTGTACTCGTTGACCACCGACACCACATCGGCCGGCTCGCCGTCGATCGGGATGTTGCGTGGCCACGACAACGTCGGACGGCGGTCTTCACCCCTGTTGCGGAACGGCGCCCGGTAGTGGTCCATCTCTTCCTCGCTGAGCGTGCGGAGCATCTGCGCGGGTAGCACATCCTCGACGAAGATGTTCTGCTCCAGCACCATGAGCTCGCCCCGCGGCGAGCGGAACCCCTGGAACACCTCGCGGACGTCGGTGGGGAATTCCCGCCACATCAGGGGGGTGACGAGGGCTTCCATGAACGCGATGCCCCGCACACGATCACGGTGGCGGTGGGCCCAGTCGAACCCCAGCGCCGAACCCCAGTCGTGCAGCACGAGCGTCACGTTGTCACCCAGATCCAGTGCGTCCCAGAGCGCGAACAGGTGTTCGCGCTGTTCGGCGTAGTGGTAGCGGTCGGGACCCGACGGGCGCAGCTTGTCCGACGCACCCATCCCGATCAGGTCGCAGGCCACCAACCGGCCCAGCCCTTGCAGGTGGGGCATCACGTTGCGCCACAGGTATGACGACGTGGGGTTGCCGTGCGCGAACACGATGGCGTCGCCGTTCCCCTCGTCGACGTAGGCCATGCGTTTGCCGTTGACTTCGCGATACTGCAGGTGCCCGTAGGGTTTTGCTCCCACCATAATGTGCCTCCAAGTCAGCTGTTTCGGCGGACGCGGCGCCGGGCGCTCGGCCCACGATCGGTAGCTGCAGCCACGATGCGGTGTCGGCGCCAGTGTGCACGGTGGTGTGGCCGCCGAAGATCTCGGCCGGCCGGTCCACCGGATCGTTGTGCTGAAACGGCCCCGAACCCTGCAGCGGCACAGCAAAGTTGAGCAGACGTCCCGCGTTGACGACCCCGGGAAATTTCCAGTTCGCGCCCTGGACGCTCAGCGCCACCCGGTAGCCGCGGGGCAGGACCACGCAGGTGGGCCAGATATCGATGTCGAGCTGATAAGTCTGCCCCGGCGTGAGTGGTTGGGTCTCGTCGTGGCTGTGGTAGGGCCGGTACGGGGTACTGCGCACGGGGTCCAGCTTGCGCTGCGATGCCCGCAGCCAGCCCTTGGAGAGCGCGGAGTAGGAATCGAGGGCCCCCTGGAAGACCACTTCCTCGCCCTCTGGGGAGAATGCACGCACCACCAGGAACAGGTCGGCATCGGTCGTCGACGAGCTGACGAACAGCCGCGCCGCCAGCGGCCGGGTGATCTCAGTCTCGTGCGGCAGCGGTTCGGTGATGAACGTGACGCCGCCCTGCGACGTGTCGAAGCCCACCTGTCCCGCATCGCCGGGCTCGGCGGCGAGGGCGTCGTTGTCGAGGTACAACGTGGTGAAGCGGGTGCCGGGCACCGGCCAGCTCGCCTCGGTGCGGCGGGTGAACGTGCCGTCGGCGTGGCGGATGCTCAGCAGCAGCGGGGGTTGGTCGGGCACCTCGAGCCACTTCTGCCTCGACGCGGCGCGCAGGAAGCCTTCGACATTTCCGCGCAGGTGCAGGCCCTGCCCGCCCCAGTTGGCCGCGGACAACAGCGGCACCGCGACCCTGTCGAGCTCCGGCGCCCGTTCGCGGGTGGTGTCGTCATCAAGCACATGGGTCCGGATCAGTTCCGCGTAGTCGATCCGGTTCGCGGCCAGTGTCGCCTCGTCCAGGGTCACGTCACCGGATGCCAGCTGTCCGGTCACCGGGTTGGTCAACCCGTTGGTTCCGCGGCCGTACTGCACCGGCGCCACGACGTGCTCGTACCACTGCTCACCGAACGTGCACAGGATGCCGCCGTGGCGGGCCACCTCGCGGCACCAGTCCGAGCTGCCCTCCCAGATGCACATCGCGGCCAGGTGCGCAGGCTGGGTCGCCGCGACTTGCCACTGGTTCTGCTCGTAGTAGGAGATTCCGGCCAGGCCGACCTTGCCGTTGCTCCAGGGCAGCGTGCCGGCCCATTCGATGCAGTCGTGAAAGTCCCGGGTTTCCCGCGCCGAGCATGGGTTGACATATCCGGGCGAGCGCCCGGCGCCACATGAGTCGACGCGGACGCAGGCGTACCCGTGCAGCACCCACCGCTCGGGGTCGGCGACCTCGAAGTTTTGGTAGTTGTTGGTGGTGTTGCGGGTCACCTCCGGATAGCCCGAAGCCAGCCGGTCCCAGGTGGCGGCATAGCCGGTTTGAAAGCTGGCTCCTTTCGCGTAGGGGCCGTGCGACAGCAGCACCGGGTAGGGTCCGGGCCCCGGTCGGGCGGAAGATGTCCGCGCGCAACTGCACGCCGTCGTCCATGACGATGGGAACGTCCCATTCGACGTGCATCCCGTCCGTGACTTTCACCTGTTCTGTCTGCGTCATGCGCTGATCTCCTCCGCGATGTTCCGACGGCGTTCCGGCTCAGTCCGCGGTGGTGAGCACCACGCGGAAGCGGGCCTGGTTGGCCAGCATCCGCTGGTAGCCGTCGGCGGCCTTCTCCAGCGGCATGACCTCGACCATCGGCTTAATACCTTGGAGCGCCGCGAAATTCAGGGTGTCCTCAAGGTCGGGAGACGCGCCGGCCGGATGGCCGTGCACGGTGCCGGAGATGGTGATCAGCTGCGTCGGGGTCACCTGAACCGGGTCACGCAAGGCGGCCAGGGTGAGCAGTTCGCCGTGCTGTCCCAGTCCGCCGGCCGAGGCGGTGATGGCCTCGGCGTTGGTGGCGGTGGCCGCGATGACCCGCGCCCCGCCCAGGTTCTGCAGTTCGGTGGCCACGTCACTGGCCACCGAGTCGATGTAGTGATGCGCGCCCAGTTCGCTGGCGAAGTCGCCTTTCTCGGGGCCACGCGCGATGGCGACGGTGCGAAAACCCATCTTCGCTGCGAACTGCACCCCGAGATGCCCCAGCCCGCCGATCCCGAGGATGGCGACCAGGTCGCCGGGCCCGGCGCCGGTGCGGCGCAACGAGTTGAACATGGTCAGTCCCGCGCACGCGAGCGGCGCGGCGTCAACAGCCGACAGTTCGTCCGGAATACGGGCGAGCGCGCTCGCCGGCGCCATCATGTAGTCGGCGTACCCGCCGGGAAACGTTGCGCCGGTGACCATGTCAGCGTCGCAGTGCACGAAATCGCCGCGCCGGCAACTGCGGCAATGCCCGCAATAGCCTCCGGACCAGCCGATCGCCACCCGATCACCCTCGCGCCAGCCCTCGACACTGTCCCCGAGCGCGTCGATGTGCCCGGCGATCTCATGGCCGGGGGTGACCGGGAACCGCAATCCGGGGCCACTGGTCATCGACGAACACCGAATCGGAGTGGCAGATGCCGCACGCCTCGACCGCGACACGCACCGCGCCGGGTCCCGGTTCGGCCTGTGCTCGATCGACCAGAGCCAGCTGTTCCCCGGGCGAGGTGACTTGGGCCGCGCGAAACGTTGTCATGACGTGCCTTCCGAGTTCGTGTCGATGTCAGGCTGGTGAGGAGTTGATGGCGTCGATGGTGTGGTCGCGTCCAGTTCGGCGGCGACGGCCCACAATCCGTGCAACGCGGATGGCTTGGTCTGAAACGGGTTGAGCACCAGGTCGGTCGCACCGGCGGCTCGGTAGCGCAGGAGTTGACGGATCACCGCATCGGGATCGCCGATGACCGCCAGGTCGGCGGCGTGAGTGACGCCCTCGCGCGCCATGATTTTTTGGTAGGAGGGGAATTGGTCATAGAAGTGCAGGCTTTTCGCCGCCTCCGCGCGGGCGGTGGCGGGCGCGTTGCTGACGGCCACCGGAACGGAGGCCACGATCCGCGGCGACGGTCGCCCGGCCTCCGACGCGGCTTGAGCGATGATGGGGGCGATGAACTCCTCGATGGTGCGGGGACCGGCCAGATACGGCAGGGTGCCGTCAGCCAGTTCCCCGGCGACCCGAAGCGCGCGCGGCCCCATGGCGGCGACATAGATGGGCAACGGGAGACCGCCGCCCACTACCGGCGAGAGGGGTGGACGTGCGGTCAGTTCGTGGCCCTGGAAGTCGACCACACCGTCATCAACGATCGCGCGCAGCACGGTCAGATATTCGCGAAGGCGCGCGATCTCGCGGCCGGCCGGTAGTCCGAACGCTTGCTGTTCGAGCTCGTTGCCACCCAGTCCGATGCCGAGGCTGAAGTTGCCATGGGCGGCGGCCTGGGCGGTCTGGGCCGAGGAGGCGACCAGCAACGGGTGCCGGGGATTGATCGGGACGATGGCGGTGCCGACACCGAGGCCGGGCACGGCGTGGGCGATCACCGCTGCCAGTGTCAGCGCGTCGATATCGAAACGCTGACCAAACCACACCTGTCGCACGCCCCGGTCGAACGCGTCAGACGCCTGTGCCACCGCATCGTCGACCGCGTTCGCGGCGGCGGGGTCGGGTCGGATAGCAATTCCGGTTGCCATCGCCGATCACCGATCCAGGGGTCCGGTGATACGGCGCGCGCATCGGGTTCGGCCGGCGGCGATCCAGTTCGCGGGTTGCCCGACATCGGTGAACCGGCCGTGCCGCATCGCGTCCTCGGTGGCGGTGAGGCTTGCCATGACCACTCCTCAACTCTTTATACCGATCTGTCTGGCCCACTCCCCCAATTTAGACCGATCAGACTAAATCCGCAATACGCTCGTCGACCTCTTTGGCCTGAACTGCATATTTGGCGCGATTCGCGCGTACTCGGCCGCCCGGACCTGCCGGCAGTTCCGACGATCAGACAATATGGTCTATCGGGAAGTCTGCGGGTGGATGTGGGCGGACGGCTCGCTCAATGTGGCGAGTTGCCCGGTGCCGCAAGCGGTACGGCGGTGGCCGATGCAGCGTGGAAGGCTTCGAGTTCACCGGCGATGTCCTGGCCGGTGGGCTGGTAGATGATTTCGGTGACGCCGTGGGCGGCGATTTGGCTGACGCGGCGGCCGATCTCGTCGGCTGTTCCGGTCAGTGTGGTCTGGGCGATGGCCTTCCAGCTCCCCGCCGCCCAGGCGGCGGCGTCGGCGCGATTCAGCGCCACCAGGTGCTGGTCGTGCACCGCGAGATGCCGATCCTGTGGTGGGGTCTGGTTGATGGCGTCGAGCCACACGTCCCCGCCCGGCAGCGCGGTGACATCTCCTCCGAATTCGTAGGCGGCGTGGTAGGCCAGGGCATTTCCCGGCCCCGCGGCCGCCTGCACCCGTGGCGAATCCAGCGGCTCGCCATCGGCCAGGACGGTGCCGTGTACGGCGAGCGCGGCCCAGTCGAACTGTGCCGCGAAGCGGGTCTGACCGTTGACGGAAAACAGCCCGTCGGCGAGTTCGGTGGCGACCTCCAGGCCTTTGGGTCCGAGCGCCGAGATGAGGACGGGCACGTCGATGGGGCGCTCGGGTGCATGCCCACGCGGGTGCATCATCTGCATCCGCGTGCCTTGCCATTGCACGGTCTCACCGCCGAGCAGGCCTCGGAACGCGCGGACGTAGTCCGCCAAATACGGCCAGCGGGTCGGCACGGCGCCCAGGGCACGGGCACCGGCGAATCCGGTGCCGAACGCGACAGCCACCCGGCCCGGGGCCAGCGCCGCGAGCGCCGCTGTGGCGGACGCATTGACCATCGGGTGCCTCAGGGTGGGCACGAGCACACCCGGACCCAAGCCGATCGTGCTGGTGCGCTCGGCCGCCAACGCGAGCATCATCCACACGTCGGGACTTTCGTGTGGGGTGTCGAACAGCCACGCCCGGTCGTAGCCGAGTTGTTCGGCGAGCGCGATGTGCTCAGGGGAGTGCAGCGAGGTCGCGAACTGAGCGGAGATCTTCATGGTCGCGGGCGCCATGTCAGGCTCCTGTCGGGAAGCTGTCGCCGGCCGTCTGCCGGGCGGGTAATGCGTTGTGCTACAGCGTAGGCCGCTCTGGGGAGCAGTGTCATCGCTCCTCTTTCGCTGGTGTGCCGACAGTCGCCGCCGCGTATCACCCCGGACACGGTGATGACGATCCATCCTGCATCAGGGTGTCCGGGGTGCAGACGCTCGGCGTGCCCCGTTAGACCTGGGCCATGCCGCCGTCGACGCTCAGTTCGGCGCCGGCGACGAAGCTGCTCTCGTCGGACGCCAAAAACAGGGCGGCGGCCGCGATCTCTTCGGGGCGGCCCATCCGGTTGAGTGGTATCACCGCCGCGAACGCCGCCCGGATCGCGTCCGCGCCCTCCACCGAGTCGGCTTGGCTGTCCATGATGGGGGTGTCGATCGGGCCCGGGCTCAACGTGTTGAACCGGATGCCGCGGTCGGCGAACTCGCGGGTCCACGTGCGGGTATAGGAGCGCAGTGCGGCCTTGGTGGCGCTGTAGGTGGTGTAGCCGCGAATGCCCACGTAGCCGGCGATCGAGCCGAGCAGAATCACCGAGCCACCGTCGCGCATCAGCGGCAGCGCCTTCTGCACGGTGAACAGGGATCCCCGGGCGTTGAGGGCGAAGGTGCGGTCGAAGTTCTCCTCGGTGATCTTGCCCAGCTCCTCGGGCTCGACCCGGCCCGAACCCGCCACGAGAATGTCCAGCGCACCCTTTTCTGCGAGGACCACCGCGAACAGTCTGTCCAGATCCGCGTTGTCGGTGACATCACCGGCGACGGTCGTCACGCCGTCGCCGATCAACGCTTTGGCGTTGTCCAACTCGCTCTGGCGCCGGCCGACGATGAAGACATAGGCGCCCTCCTGGACAAACCGCTGCGCGGTCGCCAGCCCGATACCGCTACTGCCGCCGGTGATCACGGCGACCTTGCCATCTAGTCGTGACATCAGTTGACCTTTCGAACCTTGTGTTAAGTGGTGGACGCGCGCATGCGGCGCCGGCCGTTCCGGCAACGTTGCAGTTGCGCGAAAGCGTGGTAGTGCGGGTACTCGCCACCGCGGTCACTCTCGATGGCCAGGACCATCTGTCGCCCCTCCCTGGTGGTACAACCGTAGCTGCTGTTTAGACCGATCTGACTAAAACCACAGTAACGGCGCCTCGGGTCGCTGTCAACGCCGGCATACGACATCCGCCCAAGCGATATTTCTGCAGGAACACCCGGACGGCGGACGGCGCTGGCGGGACGAAGGGTCTCGTCGAGTGGTCGGCGCGACGTCACGGCAGGTCCTTAAGACAAGTCTGTCTGATAGAATCACGTGATGGCGACGAGGACAGCCAAACGGCCGTCAGCACGGGAACGACTGCTTGCCGCATCGGATGAGCTGTTCTACCGCGACGGTGTCCATTCCACCGGAATCGACGCCGTCATCGAGAAAGCGGGCGTGGCAAAGGGCTCGCTGTACTACATCTTCGGGGGCAAGGACGAACTGGTCGCCGCCTACCTCCGCGGTCGCCTGGACAAATGGCGGCAGCGTGTCGACGGGGCGCAGGTCGGCATCGACGATCCGGACGAGAAGATTCTGGCGATCTTCGATGCAATCGCTGACTATGTGTCGCTTCCGGAGTTTCGGGGCTGCCCCTTTGTCAACGCCGCCGCCGAAGCGCCGGCGGGGGAGTCCCAGGAGCTGGCCATCAAGGAGTACCGCGACTGGGTGCGTCAGTCCTTCTTCGAACTCGCTGCAGATACCGGGGTATCCGACTCCGAGGCGCTGGCCGACGCGCTCATCGTCCTGTACGACGGGGCGTTGGCCACGGCGGAGATGGACAGCAGCGCACGCGCCGCGGCGTTGACCGCCAAACGCATCGCGCGGCTCACCTTGGCAGCCGCGAAAGCGTCCAGCTCCACCTGATTCGGGCACCGCCTCGGGTGCCTTCGCACGAGCATCGCCGCCCGCTTGTCTGCGGTCGATCTGGCTGTCGCATCGCCGCCTCGACACGGCGCCGCCGGCACCTGCGAGCAATTCCCTACAGTCAGGTTGACGCCGCGTTGTCCACCGCCGTAATCTTGAAACAGACAGATAGGTCTAAATCACGGAGCCGGGCAGTCGATCGCGTCCGCCCGCGGATAGGAGTTGGCCTGATGACGACCCCAGCCACCGTCGCAAACCATGGGCCGGTGATCCCCGAGTCACAGGACCCTGATCGCAATTACCCGCAGATGGCGGGGGAGCGAGGCCTCGTCGAGCCGGCACCCCGGCGGGTACGCGGCTATTTCGATGAAGCGCTCGTATTCGACACCACCCGTGCCCATTACGTCTGGGAGATTGCGTACTACCCGCAGTATTACATTCCGATTTCTGACGTCGGTATGGAGCATTTACAGGACGAGAACCATGCCCAGAAGCTGCAGCTCGGCTCTTCGCGGCTGTATTCGTTGACTTCGCCTGAGCGCACACAGAAGTCTGCTGCCCGCCTGTACGACTCGGGTCCGGTCGCGGGCAGCGTCCGGTTCGAGTGGGACGCACTCAACTGGTTCGAAGAGGACGAACCCATCATCGGTCATCCGCGCAACCCCTACGTTCGGGTCGACGCGCTGCGCTCCCACCGCCAGGTCAGGGTCGAGCTCGACGGCGTACTGCTGGCCGAGACACAAAGCCCGGTCTTGCTTTTCGAGACGGGTCTGCCGACCCGTTTCTACATCGACCGCACCGACGTCGCGTTCTCGCATTTGGAGACAAGCAAAACCGAATCCATCTGCCCCTACAAGGGGATCACCTCAGGGTATTGGTCAGTCAGAGTTGGCCAGGCTGTGTATCCGGATCTCGCGTGGACCTACGATTACCCGCTACGAGAGGTCGCCCCCATCGCCGGGATGATTGCTTTCTACAACGAGAAGCTCGACATCTTCGTCGATGGCACCCGGTTCGCTCGGCCTCAGACTCACTTCACCTGACCCGCGATCCTGGGTCAGGTAGCGCTCGCAAGCGGCGCTCGGGGCCGCCATGCCCGCTATTGCGCGCTGGATGAACGAGATCTCGCTCGTCATGTTGCGGTATCGCTGGTGTCTTCGGCGACGTCGCCCAAGAGCGTGCGCAGTCGCAGTCGCCCACGGTGGAGCCGGGAGCTCACGGTTCCCGGCGCGCTATCCGTGATTTCCGCGATCTCGCGGTAGTGGCGACCTTCGACGTCGGCGTAGTACACCACCAGGCGGATTTGTTCGGGCAGGGCGTGCATCGCCGCTTTTATTCGGTTGTCCGGCACCGTGTTGAGCGCCTCGTCCTCCGCTGAGCGCAGCCCGATCGACGAGTGCGCAGCGTTGGCCGCCAACTGCCGGTCAGTGGTCTCCTCGGCCGGATACTGCACCGCGCGCCGCTGCTTTCTGCGGTAGCTGCTGATGTAGGTGTTGGTCAGGATCCGGTGTAGCCACGCGCTGAGATTGGTGCCGCGCCGAAACGAGTGGAACCCGGCGTAGGCAGACATCATGGTGTCCTGTAGCAGATCTTCGGCGTCGGCGTGATTGTGAGTCATGCGCAGGGCCCGGCCGAAGAGCGGCCCGCGCAGCGGGATGGCGTCGCGCACGAATTGTGCGGTCAGCTCGGCCTGAGGGGTGCATGGTTGCGGCCCTGCCGGATCAGCCGGCCCGACAGTGTCGTTGCCTGGGTCTCCGCCGCGGGTCGGGTAATCGCCACGGCGTCCTTGGGTATCGACGGCACTCGGATCGCCTGTGTCGCTGCGATGTTCAGCAAGTCGGGTCATCATGATCAGGCCACTTACTCGATCGCGGTTCTCTGTCGACGGTCAGAACAGCCCTCGATCACCGTTCGCGGGAGCTGCGGCAGTCGCAGCCCGGGCCGGTCGATCGCCTCGCCGGGCCGCGCGTCGGCGAAGTGCGGGTCATTGGGGTACAAATCGGCGACGCGGCGCGCGAGCCGCTCTTCGCGAGTATCAATCGGCATATCTAGCACCGTCCCGTACGTCCATCGGCGACCGATGTACTGAATAGTAGGCCTAATAATCGCCCGTGCCGGTAATGTGAGCCAACTCACTCTCGCACACCTCAATCGCGCCAGGTCGGCATCGGCAGGTTCGGGGGAACAGGACGGTGACGACAGGCTGGCGACGCGCCTGCGCCACAACCGGGGCCCTGCCCCTTCGCTCTCCGGCCGAGCGAGGCTGGGAAACAGGGCTAACCACCTTCAACGAGCACCATCGAGGGCCCGTGCGGGACCTACGCAAGCGAAAGGTATTGTCCCACAGAGATGTTGTGCGTGTCTTGTCGGCCCGCGCCGTGGGTGATAACTCCGCCGAGGTCCGGAGACGCCGATCCCCGCGCGCAGGACCTTGCAGCCGCGTTACGGGATCAAGGATGTCACTCGACATCTCGGGCAGGCGGTTTATTCGGCGAGCTCATAGCGGTCGACGGGCCGAATAGACCCGTCCATCCTCGCGCCGGGCCATCTGGTCACCCGGGCCGGCGCGTGGAATCCGGCAAATGCACCGACTTGCACTCTATATCGGGTAGCGATGTAGATGTGGTATACCTGGCGGGTGGAGAAGTTATATCGCGGCGTCAGTCGGGAAGACGTGGTCGACGGGCTCGAGCAGGCGGCGATCCTCATGGTGCGCCACGTGACGGATCGCGCGGGACTGAGCTTGACCACGTCGTTGGCGCTGGCCACGCTCCATCAGGAGGGTCCGGTCCGGGTGACGGCGTTGGCCGCGGTGGCCGGTATCGGCCAGCCGTCGATGACCGAACTGGTTCAGCGGTTGGAACGGCAGGCCCTGGTGACCCGGGTCACCGACCCCGAAGACGGGCGGGCCGCCCTGGTGACCATCACCAACGCCGGGCGCGCGCTGCTCGACGAGCAGCGCCGCGACCGCCGCGCTCAGCTGGCCGCGCTGCTCGCGGTACTGCCGGCAGACGACGAGGCCACGCTGACCCTGGCGATGCGCGTGGCTCTGCCCATCATCCGCCGCCTCATCGACGATGCTCAGCGGCCGGGCAGTCAGACCGGCGGCCCGCTTGGCAACCAGTCGCCGACATAAGCCACGAACTGGCAATCGGCGAACGCCTTACAGATCGCACGGTTATCATCAGCGCCTAACACGGAGGCCATCATGACTGCGACGACACCCATCGCCACGCCGTTCAGCGCCCACGCCCCGGTAGCCGTTCATGGCGCTGTCGTCTGTCACCGCCCAGCGGAGATGATCCCTGGAAATCCAAACACTAACGCGGGGTGGACATTCCGATGACCAGCGTGCTCAAACGGGCGTGGATACCCCTGGTTCTCGTGGTCGTGTTCGCTGTCTCGGGGCTGATCGTTGTGCGGCTGCACAAGATCTTTGCCTCCCAGGATCTCAATGCCAACGCCGGCGCCGCTATAAAAATCGTGCAGTTTCACCCGAAGATCTTGGTGTATGACGTGTTCGGCCCGGCCGGAACCACCGCCAAGATCGACTACTTCGACGCCGACGCCAACGTCCACGAAGTCAACGAGGCCCTGCCGTGGTCGATCACGATATCGACGACGCTGCCTTCGGTCAGTGGCAACATCATGGCGCAGGCCGACAGTGATGAAATCGGTTGTCGTATCACCGTGGACGGGACGGTCCGGGACGAGAGAAGTCGCGATGGTCTCAACGCGCAGACCTTTTGCCTGGTGAAGTCCGCATGACCGACACGAGCACTAAGCACGCCGTGCCGCACCCCGGGCGGCCTTTCTTCGGGCATGCAATCCGGCTGTTGGCGGTGCCGATCATCCTGTTTTGGGTGTTCATTGCCGTCATTGTGAACACCATCGCCCCCCAATTGGAAAAGGTCGGGGAGGCCCATGCCGCACCGATGACCCCCAAAGACGCGCCCTCCATGCAGGCGATGACGCTGATGGGGCATAACTTCCGGGAATTCAATTCCAACAGCACGGTGATGATCGTCGTCGAAGGACAGCAGAAGCTGGGCGATGACGCTCACCGCTACTACGACAGCATCATTCATCAACTGCAGCAGGATCCCGCACATATCCAGCACATCCAGGACTTCTGGGGGGATCCGTTCACGGCGGCCGGAGCCCAAAGCGCCGACGCCAAGGCCGCCTACGTGATGCTGAATCTGGCCGGTGACCAGGGCACGACATTGGCGAACGAATCCGTCGAGGCTGTCCGCAAGGTGGTGGCGCACACCCCTGCGCCGCCCGGGGTGAACGGCTATGTCACCGGTCCGGCGGCGCTCACCGATGATTTGCACGTCATCGGCAACGCCAGCATCGGCAAGATCACGGTGTTCAGTCTGGCGGCGATCGCGATCATGTTGCTGATCGTCTACCGCTCGATCGTCACAACGCTGGTGCAGCTTTTCTTGACCGGGATCGGTTTGGCTTCGGCTCGCGGGGTTATCTCGGTTCTGGGCAATTACAACGTCATGGGACTGACGACGTTCGCCACCAACATTCTGACGATGCTGGGCATCGCGGCGGCCACCGACTACGGGATATTCCTGTTCGGCCGTTACCGTGAGGCGCGTCAGGCCGGTGACGATCGGGAAACGGCCTATTACACCACGTTTCGTTCCGTCGCGCCGGTGATCATTGGTTCGGGGCTGACGATCGCCGGGGCGACGTATTGCCTGAGCTTCTGTCGGCTGCCGTACTTTTCCACGATGGGTTTACCCGTCGCCGTGGGAATGCTGGTCCTGGTGGCGGCCGCGATCACGCTCGGGCCGGCGGTGCTTTTCGTCGGCAGCCTTGTGGGTTTGTTCGAAACCAAGCGAGCCCAGGGCCGACTGTGGCGGCGGGTGGGCACCGCGGTGGTCCGTTGGCCCGCGCCGATCCTGGCCGCCAGTGCCGTGGTGGTGCTGATCGGCATGGTGGCCCTGCCCGGATACACGACGTCCTACAACGACCGCTTCTACCTGCCCGCCAACGCCCCGGCGAATCTGGGATACGCGGCGGCCGACCGGCATTTCTCGCAGGCCCGGATGAATCCGGACATCCTGATGATCGACGCCGACCACGATATGCGCAATCCGGCCGACATGCTTGTGTTGGACAAAGTGGCCTATAACGTCATCCGCGTCGTGGGTATCGCCATGGTCCAAGACATGACCCGGCCCTTGGGAATTCCGATCCAGCATAGCTCGATACCGTTTCAGACCAGCTTGCAGGGTCAGGTCACCAACCAGAACAATCCGTTCCAGCAAAATAGCATGGCCAATTCGTTGAAGATTGCCGACGATCTGCAGTTCACGATCGAGACCCTGCAGCGCATGTACGGCATTCTGCAACAGATCGACGCCACTACTCACGCCTTGGTCGGTGACACGAAGGAACTCCAGGCCGATACCGAGGAATTGCGAGATCACGTCGCGGATTTCGACGATTTCTTCAGACCGATTCGCAACTATTTCTACTGGGAGCCGCACTGCTTCGACATCCCAATTTGCTGGTCATTGAGGTCAATATTTGACACCATAGATGGCATCGACAAACTGACCGACGCCATCGGCCCTGTCGTCAGGGACACGGAGCACCTGGATACGCTCCTTCCGCAAGTCGTCGCGCTGCTGCCGCCGGTGATCGAAACCCTGAAGAGCACCCGGGCCTTGTCGCTGTCGACGTACCAGATCAACTCGGCGAACACCAACCAACAGGCGGCGCTGAACGACACGGCGATGGTCATGGGGCAAAGTTTCGATACCGCGCAAAACGATGCTCTCTTTTATCTGCCTCCGGAGGCTTTTCAGAACCCGGAGTTCCAGCGCGGTCTAGTCATGTTCTTGTCGCCGGACGGCAAGTCCGCTCGCTATTTCATCACCCACCAAGAGGATCCCATGACCCCGGCGGGAATCGCGCGCGTCGGTGCGGAGCGAACGGCCGCGCAGGAGGGCCTGAAACAATCCTCCCTGGCGGACGCCAAAGTCTATTTGGGCGGTACGGCTGCGACCTTCGCAGACATGGCCGACGGCGCCAAATATGACCTGATGATCGCGGTCGTGTCCGCGCTGACGTTGATCTTCATGATCATGCTGCTCATCACCCGAGCTCTGGTGGCCGCGCTGGTGATCGTGGGCACCGCGGCCAGCTCGATTGCGGCATCCTTCGGGCTCTCGGTGCTCATCTGGCAGGACCTGTTCGGCATCAAAATCCACTGGCTGGTGATGGTGATGGCCGTCATCATCCTGATAGCTGTCGGATCGGACTACAACCTGCTGCTGGTCTCGCGGTTCAAGGAGGAGATCCACGCCGGACTCAAGACCGGATATATCCGCGCCATGGGCGGCTCGGGTGGCGTGGTGACCGCTGCCGGCCTGGTGTTCGCCGTCACCATGGCCTCCATGCTCGGCAGCGAGCTGCGCATCATCGCTCAGCTAGGTTCCACCATCGCTGTTGGGCTACTGCTCGACACGCTGATCGTGCGCACGTTGCTCATGCCGTCGATCGCCACCCTGCTAGGGCGGTGGTTCTGGTGGCCGCTACGAGTGCACACCCACGCGGCGCTATCCCCGGTCGCGCGTGCTGCGGCTTCCTCTCCGCAGGCTGACGCGGCCACGACTCGGCCACTTGGGTTGGATCCACCGAGTCATGAAGGACCACAATGAGATTGGGCAAACTATCAGGGCTGGCGTCGATCGCTGCGGCGGTCGCGCTCGCCGCGCCGGCGCACGCCGACGTCGATACCGATTTCGCCAACCAGCTGCATGGCTACGGCGTCTACGGCCCCCGTGACTACAACGCCTGGCTGGGCAAGATCACCTGCGAACGACTGGGCAACGGCATCGACGCCGACGCGTACAAGTCGGCTGCGTTCCTCTCCAACAACCTCCCACGGGGCACCAGCACGGCGCAGACGTGGCAATTCCTCGCCGCCGACATCGGCACGTATTGCCCTGACCAGATGCCGGTCCTGACGTCGGCTGCGGGGCCGCGCTGATGATGCTGCGCCCAGGCGTGCCACACGCCGTTCGGTCACCCCGCTGGGCAGCCGCATCGCGATTACCCGCCACGTCGATCGCATGCTGCCGAACTTCGGTCACGAAGATCCGCTGAACGTGGACCGTCAGCCATATAACGCAAGATCGACGCGGCGCCGCAGGAATCTCAACGCCGGCCAGCTTAGCGTCCCCGTATCGAACTTCCCATGAGTCTTCCGGATCTTCAACGCCTCGACGTTCAGGTTGACCGTCGGATCGCCCGTGTGACAATCGACAACAATCCGGTCAACCTGATCGACGCGACGTTGCTGGGCGAGCTTGACCAACTCGTGGGCTCGCTGGCGGCGCAGGGCGACGCAGTCCGCGTGGTCATAATTCAAAGCGCGTTGTCGTTGAGGAACGCATACGAGGCGATCAGGTTCTCGATGGCGCGCTCACTCGAGACGGAGACGTGGTTTGCGGTGGTCATGATTCGTCCTTTCCTGGGGGGGCACAAGGCTTTGTCTAGCGGTGCTAGGCGGTCATCTTGCCGACGCCCAGCAGGCCGCCGCCGGTGGCGTCGAGGACCTGGCCGTTGATCCAGCGGGCGTCGTCAGATGCCAGGAAGGCGATGATGTCGCCGATGTCGTCGGGCCGCCCGACCCGCCCCCCGACGCCTTGGGCGGCGGCCCAGGCCTTGGGCCGCGGCGCCGAGACCGGCGCGCTCCTGATGCCGGCGCATTTCGGCTCGCCGCACGCGGCCCGCATCAAGGCCATCGGCGACACGTTCGTGCTGGATTGGGACGGGGGGAAGCGAGGATGACCCGGCCGCCTTCGCCGTGACCGCCCCGCACCGTGGTGAGCTGACCGCGACAAGGTCCCCGCTCGGTGGCGCGGACTCGTGCGCAACCCCGGTAACACCATCGCGGCGGGATCCTCAAGTGCCGTAGCACCTGTCCTGCTACATCGAAGAAAGTGTCAGCGGTCACGTAATTCCCCAGGTTTGAGGGGTTGCCGCCGACCCTCGGGAACATCGTGAATGCCGTCCATCGTCGACCGCGGTGTGCCTGAGGTCAGGTTCACGTCTTGCTCGGGGATGTAGGGCGGGTAGTTGCCCGGCGCAAAGGCCGGTTCCGGCGGGCTGGTACGGCGGCAGTGGCTCATCGGTCGAGCTCGGCGGACTCAGCGGAGCTGGGCCGCCGGTGCGAATTCCAGACGGCCTGCACACCCGCCGTGCCGCCGCGCGTGGCAGGCATGGACCGCGTCGTGGCTGCAACATGTTCCCGATCTCACCAATCCACAGTTCGCGGTGCTCCTGTTGCTGGGCCAGCACGGCCCGCTCGACCAGGCCGAGCTGGGCGTCCTGGCGTCGGTCGACCGCTCCACGCTTTCGGCCCTGCTCGACCGCCTCGAAGCCCGGCGGCTGGTGACCAGGACGATCGACCTGGCCAACCGCCGGCGCCGCATCGTCGAGCTCACCCGATGGTCACCGCCGCCTCGATCAGGTCGCCGAAGCCGCCGAGGTGGTGATTGGCGAAGTGCGGGCGCGATTTGATACGCGGGAGTTCGCGCAGTTGGTGAGCCTGCTCGGGGCCCTCGGCGACATGTCGCCGACAGCTGGCGCCGAGCCCAGCTGGTAGGGATCAGAGGTTTCACGGCGTGACGGGCGCCGCTCTGTCCGCCCCTTGTCGGCACAACCGCTATTGCGTCGGAGTGGGTGCTGGCAGGAGGTGTCGATGGGTGCGAGCGGGGACGACGGGGCGACGCTGGCACGTAATTCTCACAGGGACGCACCGATTAGGAAGCTGTCGAGGACGAGGAAATATCGCCAATGGCTGCAGGGCATCGCGTACTCCGCCCGTCACCCGCAGGGCTTGATGTCGCGACTTCAACCGCTGCGCTCGTGCGATGGTCGCTGCGAATCGCTTGCGTGCCTTGTAGTTCCACAGACGGAGGCGGTTGGTAGGGATGACGATAGAGATCCAGAAAGCTACCGGTGACGCCGACCAGATGGCGCCGTCGGATCCGTGGTTTCGTACCCGGTCACCCGAGCAGGCGATTCACCTTTGCGCCAACTCCTACTACCCGCATTGGCTCCGGCTGCTGGGCCCATCGCACAGCTTCGGACTCACCCAGCGAGTGAGGAGGTTGGGTCCGATCACCGTTGGCGACATCAGCTACGACACCGACGTTGCACTCGGTTTCGACGAGACCAGGGCCAGCTATCACATCTGTGTCCCCCTGGCAGGCTGGCTGGAGTCGCGGTATCACGGCCATCAGCTCACCTCAACTCCCATGCTGGCCTCGATATACCGTCCCGATGCGGAGATTACCGTGACCCGTTGGCCTGGCGGCAGTCGCCATCTGGCGGTCAAGATCGACCAGTTCGCCGTCGACAGAGCCCTTGAAAGTTTGATCGGGCGGCAGGTGGATTCACCGGTCGCCTTCGACGCCGCGCTGCCGCTGACGACCGGTGCTGTCCAAGATTGGGTGCGGCTGCTGCTGATGGTGCAGCGTCAGTACGGGCGCCCGGACAGCCTGCTGCAGCATTCCCTGGTATGGAATCCGTTGGTGGAGAGTTTGATCCACGGCTTCTTGATGGTGGCCGACCACCCCTACCGCGAAGCGCTTGCCGCGCGCCTTGATCCGGGTAGACCGGTCGCCGTTCGCGACGCAATGGACATCATCGAGGCCGGCCCGCACCTACCGCTGACGACTTCAACGCTGGCCGAGCAGTGCCACATCAGCGTGCGCACTCTGCAGGAGGGATTCCGCCGGCACCTGGACATGTCACCGATGGCCTACCTCCGCCTGGTCAGACTTCGTCGCGCCCACCGGGAGCTGCGCTCGGCGCATCCCTCCCATGCCACCGTCGCCACGATCGCGCACCACTGGGGATTCACCCACCTCGGCCGCTTCGCCGCAGCACACAAGGAGACGTTCGGCCAAACACCGCTGCAAGCCCTGCACTCCGCCCGCTGAACCTCCGAGGCCCGCTGAACCTCCGAGGCCCGCTGAACCTCCGAGCGCGACGACGGGCAGATATAGTCAGTCGTGGATCGCGGCGTGACAGGTTGAAAATGATGTCGCGTTTGATGTCGATCCTTGAAATCCCGACTTGCGCAGCTGATCCTGGCCCATCAAAGGTTCCGGTGCCCGGGCTGTTTGTCCGTTCGTTCTCGCGGCGAAGCCATTCGCCTCATCCGGGCGCGACGGGCAGTCGGTGCGGCTTGTATCCGAACACCATCGACGTTGGGCCGATCAGGTGCCGTGTGGTGACCCGGACGAAGCCGGCGGCGCGAAGCCACTCCGCGCATTGGGTGGTCGTGGCCTCGAACCCTTCCCGGGTCTCCAGCATGATGTTCAGGCTGGACAGGTGACTGGCGAAGTTGCGCCGGCGATTCGGGTTAACCATCGCGTCGTAGATGAGCAGCGCGCCGCCGGCCGGAACGGCTGCGTAAGCCTTGGCGATCAATTCGCGCCGCTCTGTTTCGCCGTAGCCATGCAGCACGTGGCCGAAGCAGATTACGTCGGCCGCCGGCAGCGGCCCGTCATGCATGTCACCCGCAGTGAAGCGCAGCCTCTCGCCGAGCCGGAACGATGCGACGTATTCCTCAAAAATCGGCCGTACCGCGGCGAGGTCATAGCTGACTCCG
This sequence comes from Mycobacterium sp., assembly GCA_025965895.1. Lineage (GTDB taxonomy): Bacteria > Actinomycetota > Actinomycetes > Mycobacteriales > Mycobacteriaceae > Mycobacterium. The sequence continues at coordinate 23,234 of JAOPWC010000110.1, read as the reverse complement.
CTCAGGTGGGGATGGGTCAGGGCGACCCGCACCGGCAGCGCCCCTTGCGCCGCTCCGATATCGACGAACGTCCGGAACTCTTTCCAGGGAAACCGCGCAGCGATCAGCATGGCCTCGCCGGTCGAAATTCCGGTCATTCCCACGAGAAAGCTTCTCAGCGCCGCGGGATCGCGATACAGGGCCGAGAAGAACTCGTTGTCTCCGCATTCCTCACCCGCCTCTGGACGGCCGGTCTGCAGCAGACCGCCAAGCCCCGACCACAAGTCGAACAGCCGCTTGCTGGACAGTTCCATCAGGCCCCCGAGGTAACTGGGCCTGCCCCGGTCCAAAAACAACGCGCCGCGACGCGAATTCGAGTAGCGACCGGCCGGATCCCTGCGCAGCAGCCGCATTCCGACCAGCGCATCGAGAACGGGACCGCCGGCCCGCCGGTGCCAGCCGAGGCGCTCGATTATTTCGTGCGCCGAGAGGGGTCCGGCCGCTAGCTCAGTGAAGAGACCGAACTCCACCGCGGTGAGGACGACGCGTGATGACCAGAACGCCATCCCTACCTCTACGACGCTCTGCGGCCCGGCTAAGCGCCGCAGAACCGCTCCGGTCAGCCGGTTCTGGAAAGCCCGCATCAGAAGTACCTCCTGACGGAGGGCACGCGCGTGGTCGCGTGACAGCTCGGGGGAATGGCCGTTATTGGACGGCTCGCCGTGTCCATCCCCGACCGGCGGGAGGCAGCCGAACGTCGTCCTTACGCGTTGCATGGTGACCTTTCGTACGTTACGTGACTCTTGGGGAGACGACAGTGCGCTGGTCAGCCCCGCACCTGGGCGAATTGATCACCAACGTCGGCGTATTCGTTGACCGTGGCTGGTGTCTGCCGCCACCGCCGCCGTGGCCGTCATCGTGCCCGCGGTGATGGCCGCTGTCGCGATGAATACCGCGGGGAAAGCCGCCGTGACGAACAGCGAAAGGCAAATCACTGCTGCCGCAGCAGATCCCGCTGCCACCAGAGGTGTGATCGAGGCCGAGAGGATGCGCAGGCTGACCGGCACCCTCGGTGGATGGTGCCGGTCATCGGGATCGAATTTCCTATCAGGCTCCCGTCGCGGTGCCATCATGAACATCGGATCTTGCAGCTCCATAGTCGCGAGGCTATGCCGGCAATCGGCAAGATAACGCCGACCGCTGGGCGGTCCGCGTTATGTGGCTAGTGACTCGCGTTGACCGGCTGCAGTCCCCGGCTTCTATGGCATGTTGCCGCGACGGCGCGCTGCGCCCTTCACGGGTGCGTCATCGTCTGACTCCCATGTCCTGCAGTGATAGCCGCAGTGCCCGCACGGCCGCGTGCAGTCGTGATTTCACGGTGCCTTCGGGGATGTCGAGATCGTGGGCGATCTGTGCCGTCGTCCACCCCAGGTAGTAGGAGCGCCGAATGACCGCACGGTGCGCGGCCGAGAGCCGTGCCAGCACCTCGGCGAGCAGTATGCGGTCCAGGGCGGCGTCGACCTCGTCGGCAGTGGCGGGCTCGGCGCACTGCCCACCGTCCAGCCAGCTCACCTCGTTGCGGGCCCGTGAACTGCGGCCCTCATCGATGATCATGTTGCGCGCGACGGTGAAAAGCCACGCCCGCGGCGAGCGTTCGCCGTCGTCGCTGACCTCGGGGTGCTGCCATGCGCGCAGCAGCGTCTCCTGCACGACATCCTCGGCGCGGGCCGGATCACCGGTCAGCCGCAGGGCATGGCGCCATAACGCGGCGGCGTGATCGTCGTAGAGCGACCGCATCCGGGCAACATCGGGATGGTCGGTCCCGAGGCGTTGATCCGTCCGCGGGTCTTGCGCTCTGGTTGGGGGCACGGTGACGCTCCTTCGACGAAGCCCTGATCTGACTCAATCCAGAATTGACTCACTCCAGAGTTGCGCCGCCCGACCCCCGCGTCGTTGCCGCTGACACCAATCACCGGTTTACGGCCAGCCATAAAATGTCCCCGATGGTTTCCCACACCTGCACGAGCCCGATTGGCCTGAGTCGCCGGTTCAACCGGGACATCGAGGCGTCCAGCGGAGTCGGTCACTTCTGTGTGCGGAAGTGAGCTTCGCCGAGATGGATCGACAGCACCCCTACCGGACCGTAACCTACGCTTACGTAGGTTACTGAGCGGTAGCCACTTGCCGAGAGGATTGACATGGACGAACTCCAGTATCTCGATCTGCACGGCGCACGTGTCGCCTACAGAGAAGCAGGCCAGGGCCCTGCGCTGTTGCTGATCCACGGCATGGCCTCGAGCTCGCACACCTGGAGGGCGGTGCTGCCGCAGCTGTCCACGGGCCACCGGGTAGTCGCGCCGGACCTACTCGGCCACGGCCAGTCAGCCAAACCGCGCGGCGATTACTCCCTGGGGGCCATTGCAGTGTGGCTGCGTGACCTGCTCGATGAATTGGGCATCACCCGAGTGACAGTGGTCGGTCATTCCCTCGGCGGCGGAATTGCCATGCAGTTCGCCCACCAGCATCCCGAATACTGCGAGCGACTTGTCCTCATCGGCAGCGGTGGCCTCGGAGCCGAAGTGGGCTGGACCTTGCGACTGCTGTCGGCTCCCGGTGCCGAATTCGTCCTCCCCATCATCGCGCCCCAGCCTGCCGTTGCTGTCGGCGACAGATTACGAACGTGGTTGGCATCGGCGGGAATTCAGAACGTGGTGGCCGGCGAAACGTGGTACGCCTACTCGTCGCTGTCGGACCGGCAAACGCGCAATGCGTTCCTGCGCACCCTGCGCTCCGTCGTTGACTACCGGGGCCAGGCGGTCAGCGCCTTCAGCCGACTGCATTTCACGTCCGGACTGCCTGTGTTGCTCATCTGGGGCGACCAGGACCCGATCATTCCGGTCGGCCATGCACAGGCCGCTCACGAGGCGTTGCCGGGCAGTAGATTGCTGGTGCTGCCGGGCGTAGGGCACTACCCGCATCTAGAAGCTGCGTCCACCGTGACGGGCAGCCTCGACGACTTCATCACCACAACGGCACCGTGGCTGTGGCGGCGAAAGCCATCGGTGACCAACGAGTCTCTTCGTTGCTGAGGCGCCGCGAACTCGGCAAAAGTGCACCCGAGGGCGGCGTTGCCGGTACCGCACAGAGATCAGCCGACCTCACCACCTGCAGTCCGAAGCGCACCGCAACGAGCGCAAATCTGGACCTTGTTCTGTTACAGGGACTTTGTTCTGTTACAGGGACTTTGTTCTGTCACAGGATGGCAAGCGCAGATCACGGTGGCTGAGCCACACCGCAGACTGGCCTTTGACCAGCCCGCTGGTCAGGACCTACAGGTGGGAGGGTCCAGTTGTTCGCAGCGTCGTGCGCACAGTGCGCTTTCAGCGCGCGCTGCGCGCACAATCACGTCGGCGGTCCGGAATGCCTGTGTGTCACGTTCCAGCGGCATCACCGGGAGAGCGGCCGCGTGACGCAGCACCATTACCGCCAGCGCGCTGGACGTCCGGCTCGGCACCACCAGGAGATTCGCCCGGGTCTGACTGCCGGTGACCGTCATCAGGCGCTGGTGGCCGATCACCCGGCCGGAATCCGTCGCGCCGACGCGATTCAGCGCGTCGAGATCCGGTGAACCCTCCAACGATGACCAGTTGACCTTGATATCCACGATTTGACCCAGCCGGGTGCACAAGGCGTCCATCAGCTCTGGAAGTTCGCTCGCCACCGAGGCGGTGTGCGGCCACCACGCGCCATCAAGATCGTCACCCAGTCGCATCGCCAAAGTAAGCCGGACCGGGCTGGCCAAGCGGCGCCCGCGAACCGCTCCGTTCATCGTCATGATGTTTTGGCGAAGGGAACGACCGGCGCGGCACAGTCGCAGAAAACTCGGTGCACCACACGAGTTGAGCACGCTGTGGTCAACGAAATCGGTGCGGCCGCAGGGGGAGGAGTGCGTGAATCCCTGTGATGCATCGGCGATTCCTTCACTTCGAGGCTGATCCGGCACACGAGTGTGAGGACCCACGATCGAACCGCATCGCTCGTTGATCTGTTCGGCCATGGACGTGCCTGAGGATCACCGTCGGCTACGTAACGGTTCACCATCGACGCTACACCCAGCGCGCGCGGCAGGTGGTGCACTAGAGCCGGTTCGGGCGCGCGGGTCGGCAGAAGTATTGGGATGCGGTTATGTTTCTTTACTCGTGCTACCCTGCCACGGGATGTTTTTGGTACATCCATTCTGAATGAAAGAAGTTGGAAAGTATGGCACAGGGAACTGTGAAATGGTTCAACAGCGAGAAGGGCTTCGGTTTTATCGCTCCCGACGGCGGCACAGAAGATGTGTTCGTTCACTACACGGAAATCCGCGGCAGCGGTTTTCGATCGCTTGAAGAGAACCAGCGGGTTCAATTCGACATCGGACAAGGGCCCAAGGGCCCTCAGGCAACCGGGGTGACAGCCGTCTAAGGACCTCCACGTCACGGGTGGGCTGGCAGGCAGTGACTGCCAGCCCACTTTGCGTTGTGCACGGCGAAGCCTTGGGTGGGGCCGCCGCCGTCAAGTATTCACGGGCACGGCCCTCCAGGAATGGGTGACACCGGTAAAAGTGCCGTTGGCTTGTGAATGGTGAATTGCTTAAGCAATTGTTCTAGCTTGGCATTAGCCGCCGGGCTCGAGCGCAAAAGTTGCATTATCGATCGCTCACGAATTTCCGCCAGCGTCGCAACCTCGTGACACATCTCGCGCTCTCCGCGCGCTGGAGGGAAGCTGGAGGTTGCGCACCTACCCGGGTGTGTATCAGCCGTGCGGTGTCGGATCGTGTCGGGCGCGAACTGCGGGTCAACGAGCCGAGGCGAAAAGCGTACGATGAGGGCTCCGGGACCAACCAGGCCCCATACGAAGGGGTCGGCGATGAGTGACAAATCTCCTCGGCAGGGTATGAGCAAGAAATCTGCGAAGACGCTCAAGCAGAAACGCGCAGACAAGCGCACGAAGGCTGAGCATGAAGCTCCGAACGTCAACGTGCTGAACGCAAAGCAGCGCTGACCCGCAACATTTTTCCCTGACGTCCCGAGGCCCCACGCGCAAAGAGATACTTGGCTGATCTCCCCGAAATGCGCGTGAAGCAATCGTTTTCGCCGCGCCGAACGCGCAGGCAGGTCGTCCTCGCGGACGGGCATCGGAAATCGATCCAAACACCCATCCAAACACCCTAAGCCGCAACCTGTCCGATGACCGGAGTGCTTGATCCATTGCCGCCGGGCAGGCCGCGGGTCAGTACACCGACTCGCCAACTCGTCCCCGACCCCAGTGTGGGTAGTGTTCAGCGGCATCGGCGGCATCGGCGGCATGTCGCACGCGACCGTTTGAGATCGTATCGTCGCCGATTCGGGGCCATTGATCGGGTGAAATACAACTTGGCCGAATTGGCGAAGGCACCGGCGAAGCTCCCGACAGACGACCGAGTGGTACGACTCGGCGGATACCGTCGACAGCCCGTCAACACCATCGAAGTACTCGGACTGAACCGCACGAAGATCGTCCTGCCGGTAGTGCCCGCCGACACCGATCCAGGCCGGGCGCACGAAACCATGATGGCTGCGGCGGCCCGAACAACGCCTCCTCGGTCGACGGGCTCCTGACGATCGGCCCCCCACCGCTAACGTGGGCCGGCGGCGGAACGTCGCCACGCGCCGGCCGAAACCCTGAGGTTCGGCTGAAGAAATGGGCGCGACCGTTTCGGCGGCCGTAGGCCGGGTATCGCCAGCATCATCGGGGGAGGCGGTTGAGGGGGTCGTGCCGTGTCGGACAAGCATGTCCAAGAACTCGAGCTGCCTGCTCGGCGCAGTGCATCGGGGGACATACTGCGGCGTGGGTGGCTGGGGCGGCTGGGGCCGGGCCTCATCAGCGGCGCCGCCGATGTGGACCCCACAACTGTGGCCACGATGGTGGTGGTCGGCTCGACCACGGTGTACGCGCTGTCGTGGCTGGCGTGGCTGCTGTTTCCGATGCTGGCTGTCGCGCTGGTCATTGCCACCCGGCTGGGCGCGGGCAGCGGCCGCGATCTGCAGCAGGCCGTGCGCGACCGCTACGGCTCGGTGTTCGCGTGGACCGTCGCGGCCAGCATTGTGGCGGTCAATGTACTCACCATCGCCGCCGACATGCACGCCGGAGGTGCTGCCATCGGGCTGCTCGCCCAGCACGACAGCGACTGGTTCACCGTCGCCGTCGCCGTCGTCGTGTCGGGCCTGCTGTTCTGGGGCAACCTGGGCCAGCTACAGCGGGTGCTCAAGTACGTGATGCTGTGCCTGCTCGCTTATCCGGTTGCGGCGGTGCTGGCCCATCCCCACTGGGCGGCGGTCCTGGCCGGAACACTGATTCCGCGGTTCAGCCTCGACCAGGACGTCGTCACCGGCGGCCTCGCGATGCTGGGCACCACGCTGACGAGCTACGTCTACCTGTGGCAGACCATGGAGCAGGCGCATGAACGGCCACGCGGCAAGTCGCTGCGCTACCGCTGCCGAGAGGCTACGGCGGCGGCCCTGGGCACCACCGTGGTGCTGTGGTTCATCCTCATCGCCACGGGCGCCACGCTGGGTATGCACCATCACCTGGTCGACACGGCCGAGGAGGCCGCGCAAGCGCTTGGCCCGGTCGCGGGTCGCTATGCCAGCGAGGTTTTCGGCATCGGCCTGCTGGTCTCGGCGCTCGTCGCGTTGCCGGTCCTGCTGGCGGCGACCGGCCACGTGGTCGCCGTGCAACTACGCTCGGCCAACGGGCTGCCGGCACGGCCACGCCGCGCGCCGGTGTTCACTTTCACCATCGCCGCCACGACCGTGGTGTCGCTCGCGATCATCATCGGCCTCGGGATACCGCCCGTGAAGCTGTTGGTCATCGCAAGCGTGATGGGCGGCATCGCCACCCCGGTCGGGTTGATCGCGATGATGCTGCTCAGCCGGGACCGTCGAATCATGGAGGACAACCCCATTGGAAGTCGGCTGTATGCCGCGGGCTGGGTCGTGACGCTCGTCATCACGATCCTCAGCGTGATCTTCCTGGTCCAGCAGTTCACCGGCTGACGGCGCGCTACAGCCAGCTCTGCGTGCGCCGTAGGCGTTTCCTTTTCACCAGCTGAGCGGCCAGCGCATACCCGGTCGCGATTGCGAGCAGCCAGAGCAGGTACGTGGCGGGCGGCGGCGCCATCCGGAACACCGCCGCGACCGGTGTCATCGACAACACCAGCCCAACGCTCGCCGCGACAACCGCCGCGGCGACGACGACGCCTGCCGCGCGTGCTCCGCGCCACGGCGCGGCCCGTCCCCTCAGGACCATCACCACGAGAAGCTGCGTGATCAGCCCTTCGACGAACCATCCGGTCTGAAACACGTTGGCGGAGTGGTCGACATCGAATATCCACCACAACGCCGCGAAGGTCGCGAGGTCGAACACCGAGCTCAACGCGCCGAAAGTGAGCATGAATGGGACGAGACCACGCGACTTCCACCGCCTCGGGGCTTGCAGGTAGTCGCTGTCGACCCGATCCCACGGCAACGTCAGCTGCGCGGTGTCGTAGAGCAGGTTCTGCACCAGAAGCTGAATCGGAAGTATCGGCAGAAACGGCAGAAACGCGCTGGCGACCAGCACCGAGAGCACGTTGCCGAAATTCGAGCTGGCGGTGATCCTGACGTATTTCATCGTGTTGGCCAGCGTGCGCCGACCTTCGACAACCCCGCGCGCCACCACCGCAAGGTCCTTGTCCAGCAAGATCAGGTCCGCGGCGTGCTTCGCCACATCCGTAGCGGTGTCTGCGGCGATGCCCGCGTCGGCCACTCGCAGTGCGGGCACGTCGTTGACCCCGTCCCCGAGGAAGCCGACGGCGTTGCCAGAGTCGCGCAGCGCTGACACGATCCGCGTCTTGTGCGCCGGAGTCAGCTCGGCGAACACGCCGGTGCGCGCCGCGGCCTCGCGCAGCTGGGCCGCAGTGAGCCGGTCGATGTCTTCGCCGACGATCACCTCCCCGCCGACACCGACCTGCGTGGCCACCTGCTGGGCGACGGTTTTACTGTCTCCGGTGAGGATCTTCACACCGACGCCGTGTTCGGCGAGCGTGCGCACAGCAGTGGCGGCGCTGTCGCGAATCGGGTCGACGAAGGCGACGAATCCTGTCAGTACCAGGTCGTTTTCATCGAGTTCGTCATATTTCTCAAGCCGACCCGGCTCGCTCTTGGCGGCGACCGCGAGTACCCGCATTCCTTGAGTGCGGTAGGCGTTGAGCAGCTCATCGGCTTCGGCCCTGAGGTCGTCGCCGAAGGTGCTGATGTCGCTGCCCATGCGGGCGCGGCTGCACCGCGGCAACACCTGTTCGGGATCGCCCTTGCAGATGACGATGTGTTCTCCGCGTTGGCGCGACACGACCACTGTGGAACGGCGGCGGGTGTAGTCGAAACCGATCTCGTCGACCTTCTCGAATGCCGCGTCGGCGAGAACGCACATGTCCGGCTCGGCGAGCAGGTCAACGATGGCGTCGTCGAGGCGACTCGGGCGGCTGTCGCCGAAGTGCACTGCGAGATAAGCAAACTCATCGACAGCCGGATCGATGCGGCCTGTCACGTCGGTGCTGTGAGCGTAGACGATCCTATCCTCGGTCAAGGTTCCGGTCTTGTCGACACACAACACATCGATCGCGCCGAGGTCCTGAATGGCGTTGAGCCGGTTGACGACGACCCGTTCCCGTGCCAGGCGCATAGCGCCGCGAGACAGATTGCTGGTCACGATGACGGGCAGCATCTCGGGCGTCAAACCGACGGCCACGGCGACCGCGAACATCGCCGCCTGCGACCAGTTGCCTCTGACCAGGCCGCTGACGACCAACACGATCGGCGCCATCACCAGCATGAAGCGCACCAGCGTCCACCCGACGGCGCGGACACCGCGGTCGAAGCTGGACTCCGGGCGGGAGGCGTCGGCCGTGCCGGCAAGGGTTCCGAAGTAGGTGCGCGCCCCAGTGGCGATCACCACCGCTTTGGCCCTGCCCGACACCACCACCGTCCCCGAGAGGCACACGCTGGGCGAGCCGACAACCGAATCGCGCGGCGCCTGCTTCACCGCCGCCGACTTGGCCGCCGGCAGCGATTCACCGGTCAACGCGGTTTGGTCGATAACCAGGTCGTTTCCAGACAGGATGCGAAGATCTGCCGGGACGATGTCTCCTGCCTGTAGCACGACGAGGTCGCCCGGAACCACGTCTTCCACCGGGACTTCCCGATCGATCGGCAGCTGATCGGCACACGCCCGGCGCCGCACGGTGACCGTCGAGGTCACCATGTCCCGCAATGCATGCATGGCGTGGATCGAGCGGGTCTGCTGCCAGATACGCAGTATCACCGCCAGCGCAATCATCATCGCGACGATGAACGCCCCGCGGGCGACACCCACCAGCACGAAGACACCACCCAATGCGGCGAGCAGCGCCACGAACGGGCTCCGCAGTGCCGCGCCCAGTCGCGCGACGAGCTTGACCTCAGGGACCCGAAACGGTTCGTTCTCACCGAAGCGATGCAAACGCTCGGCGGCCTCCGCCTCCGTCAACCCGCGCGGCGAACCGGCCAGCCGTTGAAACACTGTGAAGACGGAGGCCTCTGCCAGCTCCTGCAATCTGGCTTCGCCGGTTGTCATTGGCCCGTCGGGCATGAAGCTACCTCCGGTGACCGGAAAATCCCCACCTTACAATCAAACGCTTGCGCAACTCATGGTGATCAGTCAGCCTGAAACGCACCGAGAGGAGTCCCGTGCCCGACGCTCCCGAAGCCAGAGCGGTAGCCGAGCATTTGCCGCCACGGCTTCTGCAGGACACCGCAGCGATGTTCGGCCTGCTTTCGGCGACGGTACGGCTGCACATCCTGTGGCTGCTGGCCAGCGGTGACAGCGACGTCGGCACCCTTGCCGAGCACACCGGTCAGAGCATGGCCACGGTGAGCCATCACCTCGGCAAGCTCAAGCTCGCCGGCCTGGTCGAAGCGCGCCGCCACGGCAAGCGGCAGATTTACGTCGTCGCGGATCCGCACATCGTCGACATCGTTCGCATCGCCATCGGCAGGCGACTCGAACTCGAACGGCCAAGTCAGCGAGGACGCCGGGCGTCAGGCTGATCGGCTAAGACACAGCCTGACAAAATATTGGCAACACTTTTACAAGCGTTTGACTGAACTGCGAAATTTCCGTTCTACTGGGTTACATGCCCGCCGACCTGGTACTGCGGTCATGAGAGGAGCGTCCTCATTGTCGTTGGCTCGGTGTCGGCACCGCAGCGGGCGTAGCGACCGACGTAATTTTCTGCGGCGGCAGCGGATATGAACTTCCCGGGACTGGGTGTGATGTCAGTGTCGGGATTCGAGCACCCGGCGTGGTTCCTGTTGGCGGCGGTGCCGCTCCTGCTGGTCGCGCTGTACGCGGTGACGCAGGCGCGGCGGCGCCGGCGGATGCGCCGCTTCACCAACCTCGACTTGCTGGATTCCGTTGCTCCCCAACGGCCCAGTGCGTGGCGTCACCTGCCGGTCGCGCTGCTGATCGCCGCGTTGCTGGTGATGACTGTCGCAGTGGCCGGCCCGACGCACGAGCTGCACCAGCCGCGCAATCGCGCGGTCATCATGCTGGCCATCGATGTGTCACAGTCGATGCGGGCCACCGACGTGACGCCCAGCCGCCTCGCGGCCGCGCAGCAGGCCGCCGGACACTTCGCCGACCAGCTGACCCCGGGAGTCAACCTGGGCCTCATCGCGTTCGCCGGAACAGCCGACCTTCTCGTGTCGCCCACCCCGAATCACGCCAGCACGACGACCGCCCTGCACAACCTGCGCCCGGCCGACAGCACAGCGACCGGTGAGGCGATCTTCACCGCGCTGCAGTCGGTCGCCACGGTCAGCGCCGTGATCAGCAGCGATGACGACAAGCCGCCGCCCGCGCGGATCGTGTTGCTCTCCGACGGAAAGGAGAACAAGCCGCAGAACCCGGACAACCCTCGCGGGTGTTACACGGCTGCGCGCACTGCCAGGGACCAGGGCGTGCCGATCTCGACAATCTCCTTCGGGACCAAGGCCGGCATTGTTGCGGTCAACGACCGGCAACTGCCCGTGCCGGTCGACGGCGAGATGATGACGAGGATCGCCCAACTGTCCGGCGGTCAGTCCTACACCGCCGCCAGCATCGATGAGCTCAACCGCAGCTACGCCGCCGTGCAGCAACAAGTCGGCTACAAGACCGTGCGGGGCCCCGCGTCGGCCGGCTGGTTGCGACTGGCGGTGCTGATCGCCACCGCCGCCGCCTGTCTCGCCATTCCGCTGAACCGCCGGCTACCGATATGACCCACACGGGCCGCCACGGCCGCGCGGCTGCGCGGCCCGTCATCACGGTGCTGCGATCCGCACTCGCGGTCGTCTCTGTGGTGCTCCTGGCGGTGAGCGGTGTCGGCTGGTGGACTATGAAACACGCGTTGGGCGGGATCACCATTTCGCAGGCCCTGGGCCCTGAGGCTCCCAAATCCGGTGACGGCGCGATCAACCTGCTGTTGATCGGATTGGACTCACGCAAGGATCAGGACGGCAACGACCTACCACAGCAAATCCTGGACAAGCTGCACGCCGGCGATTCCGATTCCGGCGGCTACAACACCAACACGCTTATCCTGGCGCACATCTCGACCGACAACACAGTCGTGGCCTTCTCCATCCCGCGCGACGACTACGTCGCGGTCAATGACATCAAGGGCTACAGCCACCTCAAAATCAAAGAGGCATACGGCCTGAAGAAAGCGGAGGCCGAACAGCGGCTGATCGACGAAGGCGTCAGCGATCAATCAAAGCTGGAGCGGCAGGGTCGCGAAGCCGGCCGCGCGGCGACGCTGTCGGCGGTACGCGACCTGACCGGTGTTCCGATCGACAACTTCGCCGAGATCAATCTGGCCGGCTTCTATGATCTTGCCTCCAGCCTCGGCGGCATCGATGTGTGCCTGAACCACGCCGTCTATGACGACTACTCCGGCGCAGACTTCCCTGCCGGACGCCAAACGCTGGACGGCGCACAGGCTTTGGCGTTCGTACGGCAGCGTCACGGCCTCGACAACGGCGACCTGGATCGCACGCACCGCCAGCAGGCCTTCCTTGTCTCTGTGATGCGGAAACTCCAGGACAGCGGCACCTTCACCAACCTGAGCAGACTGAGCAGTCTGATGGCGATGGTGCGCAAGGACATCGTGTTGTCTACCGGCTGGACGGACGCGTTGTTCCGCCGCGTCGGCGCGATCACCGGCGCCAGCGTGCAGTACCAGACGCTGCCCGTGCTGCGCTACGACACCGTCAACGACCAGGCGGTCAACATCGTCGATCCGGCGGCGATCAAATCGGTAGTGACGACAGCGTTCACCGGCACGTCGGACACAGCGTCCACCGACGCCGCTTCTGCTGCGCCGTCCAGCACCGTCGACGTGATCAACGCCGGTTCGACGTCGGGCCTCGCCAACACCGTGTCCCATGGGTTGACCCAGCGGGGCTACACCAAGGGAGAGGTTCGCAATCCGCTCACGGGCGAACCGCGGCAAACGGCAATCGGCTACGGTTCCGGGGCAGCGACCGACGCGCAGAACCTCGCGGCGCTGCTCGGCATCGACGTGCCCCCGCGGTTGGACTCCACCCAGGAGCCCGGACATATCCGCGTCGTGCTCGGTAACGACTACACCCTGCCGTCAAGCCTCGGCACGTCCGACTCCACCACCGACTCCGCCACCGACTCCGCCACCGCCGTGTCCGCGAACTCCGCAGGCTCCGACGGCTCTTCAGACCCCACCCCGCCACCTGATCAGGGCCGGCCGGTCGTCGGTACAGACATCCCGTGCGTCAACTGATTTCGCTGCCGCTGAGGTGTCAAAATTCGGGTCGCCGGGCATCAGGGCTTCGTCAAGAGTTGTTCCAACCCGTGCCGGGACGCGCACGGTGGATTCATGACGCTTTTAGAGCTATTGCCGTCGCTGCATCACGCCGCGACTCCCCGGCTGGATCGGTCCATTTGGCCGCTGACCACCCAGGTGGATGACGGCGGCCGACTGTGCGTTGGCGGGGTCTCGTTGACGGAGTTGGCCGACGAATTCCGCACCCCGACCTATGTGCTCGATGAGACCGACTTCCGCCAGCGGATCCGCCGCTATCGCGCCACGCTGCCGAGCGTCGAAGTGGTCTACGCCGGCAAGTCGCTGCTCACCACGGCGGTCGCGCACTGGGTAGCCCAAGAGGGGGTCGGGCTGGACGTGTGCTCGGGCGGCGAGCTGGCCGTGGCGTTGGCCGGTGGGGTCGACCCGTCGCGGATCATTATGCACGGCAACGCCAAAACGCCCGACGAGCTACACAATGCCGCGACCGTCGGGGTAGGTCGCATCGTGGTGGATTCACCGATCGAAATCGCGTTCCTTGCCGGTCGGGTGCGCCGCCGGCAGCGGGTGCTCATCCGGGTCATTCCCGACATCGACATCCACGGGCATCCGGCCGTCACCACCGGCGTCGCTGATCAGAAATTCGGCTTCACCCTGGCCGGTGGCCACGCCGCAGCCGCGGTCAAGCGAGTTCTGGATCAGCCGTGGCTGGACCTGGTCGGGCTGCATTGCCACATCGGGTCGCAAGTCACCGACGCCGGACTCTACGGCCAGGCGATCCGGCGGATGATCGCGGTCATGGCAGAGGTTCGCGACACCCACGGCGTCGTCCTGAGCGAGCTCAACATCGGCGGCGGGCACGGCGTTCCTTACGTCCGCGGCGACCGTGCGCTCAACCTCGACGAGCTCGCCCACGTCATCGACACCGCCCTTGAGACTGCATGCGCCGCCCACCGATTCCCGCGCCCCGCTCTCGTGATCGAGCCGGGCCGGGCGATCAGCGCACGCGCCGGTGTCACCCTGTACCGGGTGCTCACCGTGAAGTCTCAGCCCGGTGGACGTACCTTCGTCGCCGTCGACGGCGGCATGAGCGACAACCCGCGCGTCGCCCTGTATGACGCGAAATACACTGTGGTTCTCGCCAACCGCCACACCGCCATCCCAACGAAGCCCGTCACCGTGGTGGGCCGGCACTGCGAAGCCGGCGACGAAATCGCCCGCGATGTCGACCTGCCCGCCGACATCCACCCCGGCGACCTACTGGCGGTGGCCTGCACCGGCGCCTATCACCACAGCATGGCGTCCAACTACAACACCGTGGGACGTCCGCCGCTGGTGGCGGTCGGCGACGGCCGAACCCGAGAGTTGGTACGTCGCGAAACCATCGCCGACCTGCTCCTGCGCGACCGCGGATGGTCAAGCGGGCCAACGACCGCGCCCCCCGACACCGCTCCCGGGTCGTAAGCACTGCGGCACTGCGAATAGGCCGGCGCCACGGGTGTCGGCAACGTACGTCAATGCGCCAGCTGGATGGCCTTGACGATCAGCAGGATCGCTCCGAGGATCAGGTAAGCACGAAGGGCCAGCATCCCTAGGCGGGTGCCTGCCGACCATTTGACGGGCTGCAGCAGTGCCAGCGGCGGCATCCGCCACGTGTTGCGGTCCGCGGCGGCGATGGCTTCGGCGACTCGATCCCTCTGCTGGCCGGCTGAGCCGCGCCGGCCCAACCAGTGCAGAGTCGCCATCGCCACGACGGCGAGGACTACGACCGCCACGACGAGATAACCGGCGACCGCCACCACGTCGAGCTGAGGGAACAGGGTCGTCGCCATCAAGACCCCGGACAGCACCAGCAGGGTGCCGACGATGACACCGGCAACAACATTGAGCCAGGGCCGGTTCACCCACGGGCCCAGTACTTCCCGATCGTTGCACAGCAACAGCAGGAACACGCTGGCGCTCGGCAACAACAAGCCGGCTAGCGCCTGGACCGCCGTGGTGATCAACCCGAGCGGGGCACCGGGGATGAGCACCACTGCCGCCGCAACGACGACCATCAGCGTGTAGGACAGGTAGAACTGCTTGGCGTCGGCGAAGCCCCGGTGTAGCGAATGCTTGAGCCCGAACACATCCCCGAACGCGTAGCTGGTCGCCAAAGTGACCGCGGCGGCGCCGACGATGGAGGCGTCGAACAGCACGATCGCGAACAGCCCACCCAGCACGCTGCTGTGCTCGCCCAGCAGGTGTGCGACGGCACCGGCGTCGGTGAAGCGGCCGCGGCTGCCGGTGGAGCGGGCCGCCCAGTCTCCGGTCATTACCAATGCGGCGGCAGCGAGCACCACCACGAAAGCGCCAAAGGTGGTGTCGGCGCGTTCATAACTGATGAAGCGCGGGGTGATTCGCTTGTCCACGATGTTCGACTGCTGGAAAAACAACTGCCAGGGAGCGACCGTGGTGCCCACGATCGCGATGATCAGCAGCACCGCATCCGAGGTGACGCCACCCATGATGTGCGGGATGACAAAAGATTTGGCGGCCAGCCCCCATTGCGGGTGAGACATCAGCAGCATCGGAATCTGCACCAGGCTGATCGCGATGAACGCGAACATCGCCCGTTCCCACGTGCGGAAGCTGCCGGTCGCCGTGATCGCGATCAGCGCGACCGCCGCCACAGGTACCGCAACGTATTTGGAGATGCCGACGTACTCGGCCGCCAGTGTGATACCGATGAACTCGCTGACGATCGTCAAGAAGTTCAGCAAGAACAGGTCGCCGACCGAGAACCAGCCCCAGCCGCGGCCGAAGCGCTCGTTGATCAACCGCGCGTGGCCCACGCCGGTTACCGCCCCTAACCGGACGACCATTTCCTGATTGACGATCAGCACCGGGATCAGCAGCAGCAGCACCCACAGCAGGCTGTAGCCGTAGTTTTGCCCGGCCTGCGCGTACGTCGACACGCCGCCGGCATCGTTGTCGCCGACCATCACGATCAGTCCCGGGCCGATGATCGCCAGCATGGTCGCGAGCCGCACCCGCCAGGTACGGGGTCGGTCCTGCTCAGCGATCCTGATACGCCCTAGCGCACCCTCGATGTCACCGAGATGGGCGGTGTCGAGGACGGCGCTCGGGGGCGTTTCGCGTTCCGTCAACGGCGCTCACCGCCTTCGGGGACGGTGGTGTCGCGCACCGGCCGCGCTGCAGGTTCGCGCCGGCGCCAGTCTTCGGGAATCGTCGCCTCCAGGACATCATCGACCGTGACGACGCCCAACACTCGATCCTCGTCGTCGACCACGGGGATCGTGTAGAGGTTGTAGTCGGCCATCAGCAGCGCGATGTCGGTCAGATCCGCATCGGGGGTGACCCGAACAGGATCCGAATCCATCAGCGCCGCCACGGTTTCGGCGGGGTCGGCTTGTATCAACGCGATGACCGAGACGACGCCGGCCAAACGTCCGTCCTCGTCGAGGACGTGCATCTTCAGTAGCGCTTCGGGCTGCAGGTCACGGGCGGCGGCAATCACCGCGAGAGCTTCACCGGCGGTCGCCGTCAGGCCACACGAGACGATGTCGACGTTCATCAGGCCGCCGGCGCTGTTGGGGTTGAAACCCATCAGGGTGATGACCTTGGTCCGCTGTGGTGGCGGCATCAGTTCCAAGACCCGTCGGCGCCGCGACTGCCGTAGATCGGCGAGTGCATCGGCGGCGTCGTCTGGACGCATCCTGCTCAGCAGCGCTGCCACCTCGGCGTCGGTCATGTCGTTGAGCAATCGGCTCGCCTTGTCGGGGTCGAGCTCTTCGAAGACGTCGGCCTCCAGTTCCGGGTTGCTGCGCACCCGTTCCAGGATTTCGCCGCCCTCGGCCTTGTCGGCCTCCTCGAGGAGATCGGCGATCTGGGCGGGTTTGAGCTTTCCGACCCGGCCCGATACCCGCCGCGCCGCCCTCGAGCGGTCGTGGCCTATCAACGGCTCGAACAACTTCCAATCCCGGGCCGCATGCCCGCCTGAGGCCTTCAACAGCCCGAACAGCCGCGGTGGGCGTCGGGTGTCGAGCCGCGCCACCACCCAGCCCTCGCCCATGTGAACGAGTTCGACGTCGTAGGCGCGCACCAACTCGCCCGCGGCAACGTCGATCAGGCGGTGCCCCAGCACGTCGGCCCGCAGCAGCACCTCGCCCTCGCGGCGCTCGAACGCCCTGAGGTCGACCTTGTACTTCGCCAGCACGACGCGGCCGGGCGCGAACTCCTGGATCGCCGAGCTGCCTATGAAGACCTGGCGACCGCCCACGCCCGCGACGATCCCGGCCACCAACGGGTAGCGGTCACCCCGCAACCGGACGATCACGTCCTCGACGCGGCCCACGGTGTCGCCGGACCGCGTCAGCACCGGGGCGCGCAGCAGTTGCGAGAGATGAATCACGGGCAAGGCGCCGTTGGCGTGCGCGGGACCATCGTCTGACTTGTTCACGATCTCCTCCTCGCGACGCGACTCATGCCGGCAGCCGGCGATAGATCAGCACCGCCGCCAGTGCCGCCGCGGCCAGCAGGACCGCGCCCAGCCGCATCCATCCCATGCTCGCGTCTCCGCGGACGATCTGGTAGCCGATCTGTTGCTGCAAGGTCGCGTAGACGCTGTCGAGTTCGGCCAGGCTCGCCGCATGGAACGCGTGGCCGCCGGAAATCTCGGTGATCTTCTGCAGGGTCTCGTCGTCGACGGGCACCGCCATGTGCTCGCCGTTGAGGTCGATGTAGCCGTCGGGCGTGCCGAACGAGATCGTAGAGATCGGCACGCCCTGGTCGTTTGCCGCCCGTGCCGCGGTGAATGCGCCGCGTGGTGCGTCGGGGTCGGTGGGGACCGTTTCCTTGCCGTCGGACTCCAGAACCATGCGGGCCGGCGGTGGCCGGTCGCCGCCACCCATCACAGCGTCGACCGCCGCGATCGCCTGAAGAGCCGTGAAGATGCCTTCCCCCGTCGCAGTGCGCGCTTCGGCCTGAAGTGAGTCGATCGCCCCCTTCACGAACGCACGATTGCTGGTGGGCGCCGTGAATAACGTCGCGGAACCGCCGAAGGCCACCAGCCCGAGATTGATGCCCGGGGTGAGCTCCTCGGCGAAGTGTTTGCCCGCGGCCTTTGCCGCGTCGAGCCGCGTGGGTGCCACATCCGTGGACACCATCGACTCAGAGACGTCGATCACCAGCATCACCGTCGCCCGGTTCTGCGGCACGCGGATGTCGTGGGTAGGCCCCGCCATCGCCGTCGTCAGCACCGCCAGCGAGGCGATCAGCAGCGCCACCGGCACGTGCCGCCACCGGCCCGGTCCACGCTTCGGCGCCACGGATTCCAGCAGTTCCATGTTCGCGAAGCGCAGCACGCGCCGCTGACGGGCGCGTTGGACGACGAGGTACAGCGCGAGCAGCACGCCGACGATCAGCAGGTACAGAAAGAACCAGGCGTTGGCGAAACCCGACATCGGTAACACGCCAATCAGCGGCAGGTTCACGTCGGCACCTCCAACCGGTACCCGGGCACAGCCATCAGTAGACCGCACGCCTCAACAGACAGTCAAACGCTTCGACAACTGTTCACGGCGGGCGTTTCCACCGGCGGTGTCCGGGTGTTACGCCGTCTCGACGACGCCCTTGATGCGCTGCAGTGTCCTGGTCATGTCGCGAATGTTCCTCCGTCGGCGCAGGTATCCGCCGAACAACCAATAAACGCACAGGAACGGCGATTCGGCCAGCCGAAATGACTCGGTCACGTCCGTACCGTCGCCTCGCGGGGTGAACCGGTAGTGCCAGTGGTTGGCCGCCCGGCTTCCGATCATCACGTCGAACCCGAACTCGCGGCCCGGCTCGCAGTCGGTGACCCGGCATGTCGTCCAGTACACCGGCCCGATCTCGTTGCGCCTGACGTGACCGCGGAACCGCGCACCCACGGCCGGTCCCGTCGCACCGCCCAGCCATTTGGCCGCGAACGTCTCCGGCGAGAACTTCCCGATGTTGCGGACATCGGAGACCAGCTCCCACACGTCCATCGGGGGGGCCGCCATGTGCATCGTCACCGCGCCATCCATACCGGAATGGTAAGCGTGCGTGACGGTAGGGTCGTGGCTTTCCTCCCACGGAAGGAAAGCCGCCGGTGCGAATCCCGCTGTTGTCGACGATCGCCGCGCTCAGCCTGGTGGCGGCCACGCAGGCCGGCTGCGCCGCACCCCGTCATCCCGCCCCGTCGCTGCCGCCCACGCCGCCGATGGGATGGAACTCCTGGAACTCGGGCATCGACCTGACCGGCCAGAACGTCAAGGCCACGATCGACGCGCTGGTGTCCTCCGGGATGCGCGACGCCGGCTACCGGTATGTCAACCTCGACGCCGGGTGGGCCGCGCCCCCGCGGGGGTCGCACGGGGAACTGCAGCCCGACCCCACCCGCTTCCCGGCCGGCATGGCCGCAATCGCCCGCTACGCTCACGATCGCGGCATGCTGCTCGGCCTCTACGCCAGCCCCTACAACGAGGCTTGCAGCGCTGAGCCCGCGCTTGCCAGCGCCGGCCATGAGACCGTCGACGCGCAGACGTTCGCAGCGTGGGGCGTCGACTACCTGAAGTACGACTGGTGCCGCACCGGTGCCGACCACGACGAGCAGGTTCAAGTCTTTTCGAGAATGCGCGACGCGCTGCGCGCCACCGGGCGGCCAATCGTCTACAGCATCAACCCGAACAGCTCGGCTGACTACACCGCAGGGTCGCGATACGACTGGTCGGGCATCGCCGACATGGTGCGCGCGACCACCGATCTGGTTCCGGTGTGGCGCGACGTGTTGCCTCCGCTCGGCCCCCTGGACCCGTTCCCGGTGGGGGCGTTCCGCGGTGTGCCTGACCAGTTCGCCGTCGCCGAGAACGTATTGACCCGCAGCCGGCCGGGTTATTGGACAGACGCCGACATGCTCGTCGTCGGCGTCGGATGGGATGAGTTCGTCACCCGCCACTTCCAGTCGATCCGCAACGGGCTCACCGTCGGCGACGTTCCCGCGAACCAACTCGACCAACTGCGTGCGGTTGCCGACCTGTCCAATGATCAACTGGCGCACACCCTGCTGCAGCAGCCCAACCTCACCGACACGGAACAGCGCGCGCACTTGTCGCTGTGGGCCATGCTGTCGGCGCCACTGATCGCCGGCAATGACGTGCGGTTAATGAGCCGCCGGACCGGTGACATCCTCACCAACCGTGAAGTCATCGCGATCGATCAGGATCCCCGGGTCGCGACCGCGCGCCCGCTTCCCGGTGACGCGCGGGTGCTGACGAAGCCGCTCTCCGACGGCGCGGTCGCGGTCGCGTTCTTCAACGCGACCGAGCACCCGGTCACGATCGACACCAACACCGCTGACATTGGGCTCGCCCCGGCGCCCTGCTACGCAGTACGCGATCTGTGGGCGCACACCGACACCACGACCACCGGCGCCGTCACCGGCGGCGCCGTACCTGCACAGGCGGTGACGCTGCTGAGGATCACGCCCGAATGCAAGTAGATCCACCGCTCAGGGTACTTTCCCCTCGCGTTCGTCGACCACAAACAGAACGAGGGTCAAGGCAAGAAACGCGGCGGGAAGCCAGATCGCGTGCACACCCCATTCGATGCTGCTGAACGCTCCGATGACGGCGCCCAGCACGAAGGTCATGCTCAGCGTCGCGTAGATTCCGAGTGCTTTGCGCGACGCGTCCTGTCTGTCAACGAACCCGGCATACCCGGCCTCGACGCAGCGCATCAGATTGCCAGTTGTCGCAACGGGCATGTACGGCAAATCGCCGACGGTGCGAAACAGGCTTGTCTGGGTGGCTGCCAGAAATGAAATCGGGATCGTCACGAAGCTGTGTGGAACGGAGCCCGGAACGAAGCCTATCGCCGCCAGCACTACGGACTGGGCCGCCATGACCCACCTCAAGGGATGGCGAAGCACTTTCGGGGAACGCTCCGACTTGATGTGCGAGGACGTGACCACGCCGGCGAAGAACGCCAAGATCGGCCAGAAGTGGCCGAGCGCATTGCTCCAATGCCGTCCGGCGACGTCGATGGCCGCGAAGACGACATTCCCGGTCTGCACATTCGCGAACACTCGACCGCGGGTGACGTAGGTATACGTGTCGAGGAATGCGTTCGCGGCAGTGAGGAGCACGGCGAAGCGCAACGTGTAGGAGGTCGCTACCACCGCGCCGAATCCCTCCCAACCTCGGTGTTGATGTCGACGTAAATTGGGTATACACCGGAAGTGCCATCCCTGTTGACACGAAGGGGGGCAAATGATGAGGGCTGCGGCCGCGATCGCATGCCTGCTGCCTGCGGCGGTGATCCTCGGGGCCTGTGCCACCAAGACCACCGCCGCCGCGACGGGCCAGTCCCCGCGCTCGGTCGCTTCAGTGGGCTTGGCAGCGCCGTCTCCGACGACTCAGCAGGCGCTCACCGGTCCCGTCGCGCCGGCGTTCGTGCCGCCCCCACCAGACGCGCAGGGCAATCCGGCGTGCCCGGTGTCGGACGCGTGGGGAAAAGACGCGAGCCAACGAGGAATCTTTATCTCGTACTGGGCCGACGGCACCGACGATGTGACAGTCCTCGTGCACATCGCCACCGGCACAGATTATGGACAGTCGGCCAAAATCGGGCCCGACGAGCGGTTGCACCTGTTCGATTTCCCTGACATTGACGCCAGGACGGTTCAAGAAGTCCTCATCACCACCAATGTCAAGCGGTGCTTCGCCACCCCTGACCCCGCCACGAGTGGCCGCTGAATTCCATGCGGGTTTGGCCAGCCGTGTAGCGGGTAGCCGGACGGGGCCGAAAGCGACGTCGATTATCGAAGGAGGGCCATCATGGGTGGTACCGACAAGGCCAAGAACAAGGTGGAGAACGTCACCGGTAAGGCCAAAGAGGCGCTGGGCAAGGTCACCGGAGACCGTGAAACCCAGGGCGAAGGCCAGGGCGACCAGGCCAAGTCGAACCTGAAGGACGCGGGCGAGAAGGTCAAGGACGCGTTCCGTAAGTAGCCCTCCCGGCCATCAATGAAGCCTTTCGGGGGTGCTTTCAACGCATTTATGCTGCATCCTGTGGTTGGGGAGCGACCATTTTCACCCCCCTCTGTCCTCGTTTCGTGACTGTAATACTCCAGATCGTGGGCATATTGATTTCATCGCTACGGTGCTCCAAGCGATCGCCCTAACGACGTACGAGAGCACCGAACAGCGCTGCGCTGGACCGGTAGACGGTGCGGACTGAGCAGACGCTCGGCGGGACGGACTTGGTTCTCGCTGCCTCACTCTGAGCAGCTGGCGCACGTCTAGCGCTTCGAATCCGCGTCGTTGATGGGACTTCCCAGGCTAACCTCAGCGTTATTGCAGCAATTTTGCCGGATTGCTGTCCGAAGCGCCCCCGACATTAGGAGCTCACGTGAGCCAGATCGCGTGCACGCCGAGCAGCATCGACGTGTATTCCGCGTGGATGGGCGGACCCTTACGATGACGTGCACTGCAGCGGCAGTCCAGTAACGGTAGACAGGACACCCCGTGGGGCCTTCAACCCGCCTTTTTGATGTCGGCGGCCAGCGGCTCGTAACTCCGCCGATTCGGGGCCGGGCGGGCGAGTTGAAGGTGATTGGCGCGTTGGTGACGGCGCTGGTGCAGGGGCGCGGGGGCGTGCTGGTCATCGAGGGCCCGCCGGGCATCGGGAAGAGTCGGTTGCTGACCGAGGTGATGGCGCAGGCCGACAAGGGCGGGGTGCGCACCCTGTTCGGTGAGGCATTCGAGTATCAGCAGACGGTGCCGTTCTTCTCGCTGTTCATGGCGACGCTGCGCGCCGATCCGCCGGTTGGCGACGCGGAGGCGTTGCGGCAGCTGGGCGGTTCGGAAGATCTGCCCTATTGGGTGGTGCACGATCTGGCCGACGCGATTCGTGCGGCGGCGGCACAGACCCCGCTGGCGATTGTGCTGGAGGACATCCACTGGGCCGATAACGGCACGTTGTTGGCGTTGCGGTCGCTGGCCAGTCCGCGGCCGGGTGTGGCGGTGCTGTGGGTGCTGACCACCCGGACCGGGGCCGGCGGGCCACTTCTCCAGGAGACGTTGTCGGTGCTGCAACGGGCGGATGCCGCGTTTGTGCGCGTGGCCGCTATGTCGCTGAGCGCGGTCGCCGAGATGGTCCAGGACGCCGTGCGGGCCAACGCCGACGAGTCGCTGTTGAACCTGGCGGCCAAGGCACACGGAAATCCATTCCTGGTCAGGGAGCTGGTCGGGGGTCTGGACGAGGAGGGCCGGCTCGATGTGAGCGGCGGGCGTGCGGTGGCCACCGGCAGCGCGCTGCC
>JAOPWC010000105.1 GCA_025965895.1 Mycobacterium sp. | reverse complement strand
TGGCAGACGAACTGAGTTGCGCCGAAAGCCACCGCTACGGAGAAGCGACAGCGAAGAGATGCCAGTCGCCCGGCACGCCCTTGAGTTGGTGAGCGCCGCGCTCCTCGAATTCGAGTCCTGACCCGATGACGAGGTCGCGCAGCGTGCTGGACACGAGCACGTCGTTGGGCCCGGCAAGTGCGCTCACCCTTGCGCCGATGTGCACCGCGATCCCGCCGATGTCGTCGCTGCGGACCTCGCACTCGCCGGTGTGCAGCCCGGCGCGCACCTCGATGCCGAGTGCCTGCACGGCGTCGCGAATCGCCATGGCGCAGCGGATCGCTCGCTGCGGGCCGTCGAACATCGCGAGGAAGCTGTCTCCCGAAGTGCTCACCTCGCGGCCTCGAAAGCGGGCGAGCTGCGACCGGACGACGGCGTCATGCGCGTCGAGCAAGGCGTGCCAGTCGCGGTCGCCGATCTCTGCGGCCCTGCGCGTCGAGTCCACAATGTCGGTGAACAACACCGTCGCTAGAACCCGATCATCGGCCACGTCAGCCTGGTGCCCGGTGAGGAATTGCGCGATCTCCTGGAAGGACGCGCGCCACCCCGGTTCGACGAAGTGGTACAAGTTGCGCCCCGGGAGCGCCACGTACTTCGCGTCCGTTATGCGATCAGCGACGTCCTTGCCCATCGAGGGCACGATCAACGGGTCGTCGGTGTGCTGGACGACAAGGGTGGGAACGCGGATTGCGGGAAGCACCGCACGCACATCCAATTCGGACACGAGCGGCATCATGAGAGCTACAGTTCCTGGGCTCGCCGCCAGGCGTTCCATTCGAGCCCACGTAGCTCGGATCTCCTCGTTCCACGGCATGTCCGGATTGAACGCTTGTTCGAACTCGCCCGTTCCCCACACGGCAACCATGGCATCGAAGAATTCCTCCGGCGTTAGTCCGTCAGTGCGTCCAGGGTCTGCGTAGACCTCAAGCGCGATCAGCGCGGTGGTGCGGGATGGATGTGTTGCTGCGAACAGCGCCGCTGTCGCGAACGCGGCGTTCGACGCGACGAGTACCGCTTCGCGACTTCCGAGATCGTCGAGCACTGCGGTGATGCTGTCGGCCCATTGCTCCAACGTCGCCGGCGCGCCCGGCGTCACGAGATCGGACGCTTTGGTGCCCGGCTGGTCGAAGAAGATGAGCCGCCCCAGCGATGTCATCGCCTCGACCCAGCCCTGGGTTGACGGCAGCTCAGGAAGATGCTCGCAGCACGTGAACCAGTTCGGAACGAACACGATGTCGCGCGCCCTCGCGTGACGTGCGATAGGCGACGCGCAACTCACCGTTCATCGCATAGCGTGTCTCCGAGAACACGGCGGAAGTGTAAGCCGAGCAGCGGGTTGAGTTTCGGAGTCTTGCAACCCGCCGCATATAAAGCGTTCTTCAGCGAGTCGCACCCACCATTTGCTCAAGACCTTTTACGACGGGCCGACCGGCTGGCGTGACCGCCAATCTTGTGACGGCACGGTGATCTGGACATCACCGACCGGTCACACGTACACAACCGCGCCGGGCAGTCGGCTACTGGTGCGGGCGCTGAACGTCCCGACCGGTGGTCTTCCGCCACCGCCACCGCGACGTCGAGCATGCGCCGATCGCGGCGTGATGATGCCAACGCGAAAACGGACGCGGGCCGAAGACCAGGGCCGGCGCAGACAGGCCGAACGCCGACGAAAAGAAGCCGACGCGGGGCCGCCGCCGTTCTAACCCTCGAGCTTGTAGCCGAGCCCGCGCACTGTCACCAGGTGCACCGGATTGGCTGGGTCAGACTCGATCTTGGAGCGAAGGCGCTTGACGTGCACGTCGAGCGTCTTCGTGTCGCCGACGTAATCGGCGCCCCATACGCGGTCGATCAGCTGGCCACGGGTGAGCACCCGGCCACTGTTGCGCATGAGATATTCGAGCAAGTCGAACTCCTTGAGCGGCAACGTGATCGGCTCGCCGTTCACGGACACAACGTGGCGCTCGACGTCCATCCGCACCGGGCCGGCTTCGAGCACGCCGTCGCCGATACCGGAGTCGTCGGCATCGGCTCCACGACGAAGCACCGCCCTGATTCGCGCGATCAGCTCCCGCGCAGAGTAGGGCTTGGTCACGTAGTCGTCGGCGCCGAGCTCCAGCCCGACGACCTTGTCGATCTCGCTGTCGCGCGCGGTCACCATGATCACCGGCACGCTGGACCGTGCCCGCAGCTGCTTGCACACATCGGTGCCGCTCATCCCAGGCAACATCAAGTCCAGCAACACGATGTCGGCTCCGGCGCGGTCGAACTCCGCCAGCGCCGCAGGCCCGTCGGCGACCACCGTCGCCTCAAATCCCTCCTTGCGCAACAGGAATGCCAGGGGATCGGCCAGCGACTCTTCGTCCTCCACGATCAGCACACTGGTCACCGCGTCATACTTCCTCTCCATCCTGATACGCCGGGATCGACAACGTGAACGTCGACCCGGTTCCCGGCTGACTCCACAGCCTGATCGATCCGTTGTGGTTGGCCGCGACATGCTTGACAATCGCCAGGCCGAGGCCCGTGCCGCCGGTCGCGCGCGAGCGGGCTTTGTCGACCCGGAAAAAGCGCTCGAATACTCGCTGCTGGTGTTCACGTGCGATGCCGATGCCGCGGTCGGTGACCGCGATCTCGATGTTGCCGCCCCGGCGACGCCTGCTGATCGACACCGGCGATCCCTCCGGCGAATACGAGATCGCGTTGGACACGAGGTTGGCCAGCGCCGTGACGAGAAGTGCTTGATCGCCGAGCACCCGAAAGCCACTCGGGCGGTCGGTGGTGACCGCGATATCGGCGTTGTCCGCAGCCACCTTGGACCGCGAAAGCGCCTCCGACACAACGATGTCGACCTCGACCGCGTCGAGCTCGGGCAGCGGCTCTGCGCCCTGCAGGCGCGACAATTCGATCAATTCGGTCACCATGTTCGCCAGCCGCTGCGACTCGACCAGCATCTTCTCGGCGAACCGCTGCACGATGTCGGGATCGTCGGCCGACTCCAGCAGCGCCTCGGCCAGCACGCCCATCGCGCCGACCGGTGTCTTCAGTTCATGGCTCACGTTGGCGACGAAATCGCGCCGAGTGGCCTCCATGCGCGCCACCTCGGAGTCGTCTGTGACGTAGATGACCGCGAAGCGGCGGTCCTCCTCGGTGAGCAGCCGGACGTGCGCACTCACCGACAATCCGGACCGGCCTGGCGTCGGACGCTGCGGCGAGAGGTCGACGTCGAAGTCCTCACCGCTCACCAGCGTGCGCTGTGCGGCCGCCCAGGCCCGATCGTCGAGCAGCCTGTCACCCACCAGGCCCAACTCCTTCGCCCGGGCGTTCATGAACACCACGTCGCGGTGGTTGTCCACCACTGCGACGCCCGTCGGTGCCAGCGCGACGATGTGCTGAAGCATTTGCGACACGGTGAGCCCGGCGCGCTGTGCGGCGATCCGCTGGTTCCGCTCGGAGATGCGCCGCATCAGCCCGGCGCCGACCGCGACGCCGAGCGCCAGGGCCAGCAGGGCCGACACTGTGGTCAGCACTACCGCCACCACACTCACGGCCAAATCGTACGCAGCCGGTGAACGTCACCCCAGCAGCGTGCGGCTAATTTGGGACATGTCACACGACCACGCGCAGGAGTTCGGTTGACGTTCACCGACTGTTCGCCGAGGACGCCGACTAGTTGGCGCCCTGACCGGCCACAGCCGCCGCGCCGGCGGCCGCCGCATCGGGGTCGAGATAGGTTCCGCCGGGCACCAGCGGCCTGAGGTTCTCGTCGAGATCGTAGCGCAGCGGGATACCGGTCGGAATGTTCAGCCCGACGACCTCCTCGTCCGACATCTGATCGAGGTACTTGACCAAGGCACGCAACGAGTTGCCGTGCGCGGCAATCAACACGGTCTTGCGGACGCGAAGGTCCGGGATGATCACGTCGGTGTAGTACGGCAGGAAGCGCGCGACCACGTCGGCCAGGCACTCGGTGAGCGGGCCGCCGCCGATGTTGGCGTAACGCGGGTCGCGGTCCTGGCTGAACTCGCTGCCCGGCCCAATGGGGGGCGGCGGCGTGTCGTAACTGCGCCGCCAGGCCATGAACTGCTCCTCGCCGTACTTTTCCTTGATGTCGGTCTTGTTGAGTCCCTGCAGCGCGCCGTAGTGCCGCTCGTTGAGCCGCCAGCTGCGCCTGACCGGAATCCAGTGCCGGTCGGCGGTGTCCAGCGCGAGGTTCGCGGTGGTGATGGCCCGGCGCAGCAGCGAGGTGTAGACGATGTCGGGCGGCAGCCCGTGCTCGACGAACAGTTCGCCTGAGCGCACCGCCTCCGCGCGGCCGTTGTCGGTCAGGTCGACATCCACCCAGCCGGTGAACAGATTCAGCGCGTTCCATTCACTTTCGCCGTGGCGAAGCAGCACCAGTGTGGCGGCGTCTCCCATGCGCAGAAGTCTCTCACGGTGCCGCCTGGTCGGCGTCGTCGTCATCGATCAGGTGCGAGAAGGCCTGCAGGTTCTTCAGCGACTCGCCCCGCGACACCCGCCAGTCCCATTCCCTGCGGATCGACCTGCTGAACCCGAGTTCCAACAGCGTGTTGAAATCCTGGTCGACGGCCTCCAACACCTGCCCGAGCACCCGGTCCAGCTCCTCGGGCGTCACCGCCTCCAGTGCCATCCTGCCGACCAGGTAGATATCGCCGACGTTGTCGAGTGTGTAGGCGACGCCATAGAGCCGCCGGTTGCGCTTGAGCAGGAACCGATAAACGCCCTCGTGGTTTTCATCGGGCTTGCGGCAGACGAACGCCTCGACTCGCACACTGTGTTCGCCGATGGTCAGGATCGTGTTGGTCTTGAGCTTTCGCTCGCCGGGCAACTCGACGACGACGCCAGGCAGACCGCCGTGCGCGCCGGGGTGCCACGAGTACGGCAGTTGACGCTCGTCGAGCGTGTCCTCGATGATCCGCTGGACATGCGAGTTCACGCCCGCACCCCCCGGCGCATCGTCCACCGGTGACCGTTGCGCCGCGACACAACTGCCCGCGCATCGCTGCGCTGGTGGGTGACGCCGTACTCGCCGATCGCGCTGCCGTAGGCAGTCAGCAGCCCGTCCACCGTTCGCGACCAGGAGAAGTTCGCCGCGTGCGCCACCGCTGCTTCGCTCATCTCGGCGGAACCCCGTTCCAGCAGCGCGCCGATCGCGTCGGCCCACTCCGCGACGTCGTGGCCGCCCACCAACGCACCGCTGACCCCGTCCCGCACCGCCACCGGCAACCCGCCCACGGCCGCTGCCACCACCGGGGTGCCGCAGGCCTGCGCTTCCACGGCCACGAGGCCGAACGACTCGGAGTAACTGGGAATTGCCACCAGGTCCGCGGCGCGGTACACGGTGACGAGATCGTCGCGCGATTGCGGAGGCAGAAACGTCACCCGCTCAGTGATACCCAATTCGGCCGCCAGCCGAACGAGCGTGTCCGGCGCCTGCAGCCCGGACCCCGACGGACCGCCCGCCACCACCACGTGCAGCCGGCTGAACCGCCCGGTCAGCCGTGCCGCCGCGTGCAGCAGGATGTCCGGTGCTTTCAGCGGCTGGATCCGCCCGACGAACGCGACGACCTGCTCGTCGGCGCCCAGTCCCAGCGCGGCCCGCGCGGCGGCGCGGTCACCCGGCGTGAACAGGTGCAGGTCGACGCCGGGGTGCACGACGTCGATGCGAGACGGATCGGCGTGATGCAGCGAAACCAATTGGCGGGCTTCGTCTTCGGTGTTGGCGATGAGCCGGTCCGCTTCGTCGACCACCTGCTGTTCGCCGACGGCGCGCAGCGGCGGCTCCGGCGCGTCGCCGTCAGCCAACGCCGAGTTCTTCACCGCAGCGAGCGTGTGCGCCGTGTGCACCAGCGGCACCGCCCAGCGATCACGCGCCAGCCAGCCGACCTGCCCGGACAGCCAGTAGTGCGAGTGCACGATGTCGTAGTAACCCGGCTCGTGGGTGGCCTCGGCGCGCAGCACGCCGGCGGTGAACGCGCACAACTGGGTGGGCAGGTCGTATTTGTCGAGCCCTTCGAAGGGGCCTGCCACGACGTTGCGCACGAGCACACCCGGAGCGATGTGCACGGTCGGCGGGTCGGCCGACGACGTGGCACGGGTGAAGATCTCCACGGCGACGCCGCGGCGGGCCATGTCCAGCGCGGTGTGCAGGATGTAGACGTTCATCCCGCCGGCGTCGCCTGTCCCCGGTTGGGCTAGTGGCGAGGTGTGGACGGACAACACCGCCACGCGTCTGGGAGAGGCGTCGATTTGCCACACACTGCCATGTCTACAGGACGCTGATCTCAGGGCGGCGGCCCTGGGCCCGTCGCATCGCGCCGATGGGGTCGGCGTACAGGCCGCCCAACGACACCACCCCGGCACCGGCCTCCTGCACACGGTTGCCGAACGCGGTGACGCGGATGTCGCGGGCGGGCAACGTCGAGCGTTCGGTGCAGGAGGCCTCGACCAGAGCCATTCCCTCGGGGTACTCGGTGAATGCCTGCCCGCCGACGACCAGGTCGTCGGGATTGAGCATGTCGCGCAGCAATGCGACGGCCCCGCCTAGCACCCGCGCGCGTTCGGCCAGCACCCTGCGGGCGGGCTCGCTGCCTGCGCGCGCGGCCCGCAGCACCGGCGCCATCGTTTCAGTGCCTTCGGCCACGACGCCCAGCCGACGCGCCGCCGCCAGCACCGCCTCGTCGCTGACCGTCGACTCGAGTCGCCCGGAGCCGCCGAGTAACTCCGCCTTGACCGGCAACGCGGCGATGGTGCCCGGTCCGCTGGCAGGGCTGTGCACCCGGCCGCCGATCACCAGCGCGTAGCCCACGGTCTCGCGGGCATAGACGTACAAGCTCGACGAGGAGCGGCCGACGAATCGGCGCACTCCCAGCAGCAACTCCGCCCCTGCCATCGCGTCGACGTGGGAGGCCACCGACACCGGCAGCCCCAGTGTCTCCGCCAGCACGGCACCGACCGGGGCAGCGGTCCAGCCCAGGCGCGCGTGGTCGACCAATCCGGTCGTGCCCTCCACGACGCCGCCGACGGCGACGCCCACCCACAGCGGGCGCCGCCGATGCCAGCGGCCCAGATAGCGACGTGCACTGCCCGCCAGCGCCGCCAGAGCCTGCCCCTGCGGACCCCGGGTCGTCGGCGTCTCCACCGCGTCGAGCGTGCGGCCAAGTAGGTCCGTGGCGACGATGCTGGTGGTCCTCGCGCCGATGTGGACGCCGAGCGTGACGAACGGTTCGTGGTTGAGCTCGACGGGAACCCGTGGCCTGCCGATCGCACCGGACAGCGCCAGATCGGTGCGTTCCCGCAGCAGCCCGGCGTCGAGCAACGCGGTGACCTGACGGTTCACGGTGGCGATGGACAGCGACGTGACCTGTGCGATCGAGTCTCGCGCGATCGGCCCGCGCACCCGCGCCGCCCCGAACACCCGAGCCGTCGCCGCGTCGGGCAGGCACAGGGCGGGTGCCACGATGTGGCTGCGTGTCATCAGTGGATGGGACGACAGAGCGGTGGTGCGCACGATCGGTGTCCTTCGAAGTCGGGTCGGCGGGACCGGGCCACGCCGGCGACGCAGTGGTCAGACGCGGCGAAGACCGGGGCGACAACACCTGCAGGTGAAGAACACAAACCGAACTTAGCACGGCCGCCCCACTGACTAGAGTTGGCGTGATGACGGGTTCAGATCGCAGCCGCCGCGTGGCGGTGGTCACCGGCGCCAGCTCGGGAATCGGCGCGGCGACCGCGAGAACCCTTGCGCGACAGGGTTTTCACGTGGTCGTAGTGGCGCGCCGCGCCGAACTTGTCCAGGCGGTGGCCGACGAGATCGGCGGCACCGCAGTTGTGGCCGACGTCACTGACGGTGGTGCGATCGATGCGCTTGCCGACAGCCTGGACCGGGTCGACGTGCTGGTCAACAACGCCGGCGGCGCCCAAGGCCTGGAACCGGTCGCCGACGCCGACCTCGAGCACTGGCGCTGGATGTGGGAAGCCAACGTGCTCGGCACTCTTCGCATCACAAGAGCGTTGCTGCCGAAGCTGATCGAATCGGGCGACGGGCTGATAGTCACGGTCACGTCGATCGCGGCGTTCGAGATCTACGACGGCGGCGCCGGTTACACCTCCGCCAAACATGCCCAGGCCGCGCTGCACCGCACCCTGCGCGGTGAACTCCTCGGAAAACCGGTGCGGCTCACCGAGATTGCGCCCGGCATGGTAGAGACGGAGTTCTCGCTGGTGCGGTTCGGCGGCGATCAGCAGCGCTCCGATGCCGTCTATGAGGGGATGACGCCGCTGGTCGCAGAGGACATCGCCGAGGTCATCGGCTTCGTCGCATCGCGGCCTCCACACGTCGACTTGGACATGATTGTGATTCGGCCCCGGGACCAGGCCAGCGCTACCCGCCGGGTCGGGCGCTAGTCGTCGGGGTGCCCGACAGCGTGGGCGCGTCGGTCGGTGTGACCGGCGCCGTCTTCGGAATCGACGTCCTGGCAGGCGGTGCGTTCGGCGGAGGGAGCGCCGACATCGACACCCAGGTGTCCCAGTCCACGGCCCAGTCCCAGATGTCGCCGTCGGAATAGGACAACTGGATCGACGTGCCGGTGACCTCGACCGGGTCGCCGTAGATCGCGCTGCTGAAGTACTCCTGCGCGTTCCCCGCCGAGAGGTTGATGCAGCCGTTCGTGACGTTGGTGTTGCCCTGCGCGCCGAGGCTGGCGGGGTTGGCGTGGATGAACTCTCCGTTGTTCGAGATCCGGACCGCGTAGCGCTCGTGCGCGTTGCTGTAACCGGCAGCGGGATTGGACATGTAGAAGTCTGCGTACTTCTCGCTGACCACGTGGACGCCGCTGCGAGTGACGTTGCGCGGCTTATCGGCCTCGCCGTAGCTGCACGGGAAGTCCATGACCACGCCTTCGTCGCGGAGCACCTGGATGTGATGCGATGACGCATCGGCCTTCACGATCTGGCGGCGGCCGACGTCGAAAGCCAACGAGATGTCCTGTGCGCCGAACGCGCCGTCGCCGAAGCCGATCCCGTACAGCTTCGCGTCCACATTGACCTTGGTGCCCGGCTGGTAGTACTCCTTGGTCCGCCAGTGCACCCGCGAGCCCTCCGACTCGTCCGGCAGCCACGCCCAGCTGCCCACGGTGGGCGGGTCGCAGGTCACGGTCAGCGCCCGCTCGACGGCGGCCTTGTCGCTGATCGACGCGTCGAACTGAATGATGATTGGGGCGGCGATGCCGACGGTCTGACCGTCGGCGAGCTGAAACTGGCCGTTGACCGTCGCGGTCGGCTTGACTGTGGAGAGCTTGCCCGTCACGGGAACGGCTGTGCCGTCATGCCCGACCACCGAGCCGCCCCAGGTGTAGACCACCCCGTAGCCCAGCGGCTCGGTGACCGTGAACGCGGTGTGATCGTGGTTGAGAGCGCCCGCGACCGCCTTCCCGTCCGGATTGCTCAGCGTGACGTGCTGAAACCAGCCGTTGCGGACCTCGGCGCCGATCGGGGCGGTCGGGACGACGTTGACCGCGCCGTTGTCGGGCCGAAACGTCACAGTGGGCCTCGGGGGCGGTCCGGCCGCCTGCCCTTGTTTGCCAGAACCGCCGAAACAGGATGCCAGGGCGCCGGGTGCCACCACTCCGACCGCGAGCGCGGTCAGTGCGCGGCGCCTGCTGAGCGGCGGCATCGGATTGGCCGGTGTCACGTCGACCAAGGGTACGGGCAGCGCCGTGCAGTCGCTAAATCGTCACGCCGACCAGCACGGGCTCGGGTGTCAGCCGGATCCCGAAAGCCTCGCGAACACCGTCACGTACCGTACGCGCCACCGCTGCCACGTCGGCTGCCGTGGCCGTCCCTCGGTTGGTCACCGCCAGAGCGTGCTTGGTCGATAACCTGGCCGGTGCCCCCTCGCCCGGAAAACCCTTGCCGAATCCGGCTTGCTCGACCAGCCAGCCGGCCGCCAGCTTCACTCCGTCGGCACCCGCCCAGTGCGGCACCGGACCGGACACCCGGGCCTGCAGCCGGGCGAACTCCTCCACCGCGACGATCGGGTTGGTGAAGAACGAGCCGGCGCTCCACGTGTCGTGGTCGGCGTCGTCGAGCACCATGCCCTTGCGCTGCCGAAGTGCCAGCACGGCCTCACGCACCCGCCCGGAGTCGGTGCGCTCACCGTCGGAGGCACCCAGCGCCTCGACCAGCTCGCGGTAACGCAGCGCGGCGCTGCGGCCGTCCGGGTAAAGCTCGAACTCGACCTCGAGCACGACCGCATCGGCGCAGTTCTTCAGCACGCTGCGGCGGTAACCGAACTCCAACTCGTCGGGGTCCACCCATCGCACCTGCCCGCCGCGGCGGTCCAGGAGCCGCACCCGTCGCAACGTGTCGGCCACCTCCACCCCGTACGCGCCGACGTTCTGCACTGGTGTCGCCCCCGCCGAGCCCGGAATCCCCGACAGGCACTCCAGGCCCCCCAGCCCGTAGCGCACCGCCGCCAACACCACGTCGTCCCACACCGCACCGGCCCCGGCACGCAGCGTGGCGCCGTCGATCCGGATCTCCTTGTTGGCCAGGCGTACCACGGTCAGATCGCCCAGATGATCGGCGATCAGCACGTTCGACCCGCCGGCCAGCACCAGCACCGGCCCGGGCGGGTCGCTGTCCATAGCGCGCAGCGTGGCGACCACCTGATCTGTTCTGCTGCAGGTGATCACGCGACGAGCCACGGGCCCAACCCGGAGCGTGGTCAGCGGCGCCAACGGCACATCGTCGGCGACTAGCGCCCCGCCGAACTGCTGCTGCCCTGCGGCCACGACCGCTAACGGTAGCCTGACCAGCTATGCCGCGTTCATTCGAGTTGTCGGCCTGCTATCCCGTCAGCGTCGAACAGGTCCATGCCGCGTTCCGCGACGAGGAATACTGGCTGGCCCGGCTCGCCGACTCGGGAGCCGACTCCGCGACCCTGGATTCGATGCTTGTCGAGGACGACGGCCGCATCATCGTCGCCACCACACAGGCCTTGCGGCCCGACCGACTGCCGGCCGTGGTCACCCAGTTCCACCGCGGCGATCTGGAGATCATCCGCAAAGAGACGTGGAATCCGGTCGTGGACGGCAAGACGCACGCCGAAGTGAGCGGCGCTGTCCAGGGCGCGCCGGTGTCGGTGCTCGGCACGGCCGAGCTGGTGCCGACGGAGACCGGATCCCGGCTCAGGTTCACCACGACCGTCGAGGTCAACATCCCGCTGGTGGGCGGCAAACTCGAAAGCTTCGTCGGTGGCAAGCTCGCCGAGCTGGTGACCGCAGAACAGCGTTTCACCACCTTCTGGATCGCCGAAACCCCCTGACAGACAGGTACTCTCATGCGGATTGCGCTGGCGCAGATCTCGAGCGGCACGGACCCTGCCGCGAATCTCGCGTTGGTCGACGACTACGCCACGCGCGCGGCCGACACCGGTGCGCGGCTCGCGGTGTTTCCGGAGGCGACGATGTGCCGGTTCGGTGTGCCGTTGAAGCCCGTCGCGGAGCCGCTCGACGGACCGTGGGCGTCGGGTCTGCGGGTGATCGCCGACAAGGCTGGCATCGTCGTGGTCGCCGGCATGTTCTGCCCGAGCCACGACGGCCGCGTCACGAATACGCTGATCGCGGCGGGCCGCGGGATCGACACTCACTACGACAAGATCCACCTGTACGACGCATTCGGTTTCGTCGAGTCCCGCACGGTGGCGCCGGGGCGCGAGCCCGTGCTCATCGAGGTCGACGGCGTCGGCGTCGGGTTGACCACCTGCTACGACGTCCGCTTCCCCGCGCTGTACAGCGAGCTGGCACTGGCCGGCGCCAAGCTGATCACGGTGAGCGCGTCCTGGGGCTCGGGCCCGGGCAAGCTCGACCAGTGGAGACTGCTGTGCCGGGCCCGCGCGCTGGACTCCACGAGCTTCGTCGCTGCGGCCGCCCAGGCCTATCCGGGTGACGACGTGGCCGCCGCCAAGGCGCCGACGGGCGTCGGCGGCAGCCTGGTGGCGTCTCCGCTGGGCGAGGTGGTGGTCGAGGCGGCCGAGACACCGCGGCTGGTCGTCGCCGACATCGACATGGACGACGTCACCTCGGCCCGCGACACACTTGCGGTGTTGCGCAACCGCTCGCAGTTCGCTCAGGTTGATAGGGCAGAATCGCGCGGGTGACGAATCCGCAGGGACCGCCGCCGCCGCACGGAGATCCGACGGCCTGGGCTCGGCCCGCCCGCCCGGAGCCTCCCACCCAGCAGTTTCCACAGCCGCCTCAGGGAACAGGGAAGGGCACGGCTGACCCGGTGAGTACCAAGCGCCGCCGCTTCCGTCTCGGCGACCCGTTGTCGATCGTCCTGATCGCTGTGATCGTGGTGGCGCTGATCGCCGCGGGGTTGCTCGGCGCTGAGCTGTACGCCCGCCACCGAGCGGACAGCGTTGTGGCCGCGGCCACCGAATGCGTCGTGCAGGACACGGCAAGCGTCTCGTTCGGCCCGACGCCGTTCCTTCTGCAGCACATGACCGGCCACTACACCGACATCTCGATTCACACCGCCGGGAACCAGATCCGCGCGGCCAAGGGTATGAAGGCCGACGTGAACGTCAACGACGTCCGCTTGCAGGGCAGTGCGAACTCGAAGGGCACGATCGGCGCCCTGGACGCAGCGATCACCTGGTCCTCGGACGGCATCAAGCAGACGATCCAGAACGCGATCCCGCTGTTCGGCAGCTTCGTCAGCGGCGTGCAGACGAACCCCAATGACGGCACCATCGCGCTCCAGGGCGGCCTCGGCAGCATCACCGCCAAGCCGCAGATCGTCAACAACGGCGTGTCGCTGCAGGTGGTCAGCCTGACTGGGCTGGGTTTCATGCTGCCGAGCGAGTCGGTGCAGCCCGCGCTGGATGCGTTCACCTCCCAGCTGACCAACAACTACCCGCTGGGCATCCACGCCGACAGCGTGCAGGTCACCAATACCGGTGTGGTGGGCCACTTTTCGACGCGCAACGCGTCGATCCCGCAGGGCAACCAGGATCCCTGCTTCGCCAACCTATAGCCCGTCGAGCACCGCTCGGGTACCCGATAAACCCAGCCGGGTGGCGCCCGCGCTGATCATCGCGACCGCATCGGCGGCGGTACGGATGCCGCCGCTGGCCTTCACACCGAGCCGGCCGCCGACGGCCTCGGCCATCATCTCCACGGCCGTCACCGATGCGCCCCCGTTGGGGTGAAATCCGGTGGAGGTTTTGACGAAGTCGGCCCCGGCATCCTCGGCGGCCCGGCATGCCGCAACCAGCGTGGCTGCCCCGCCGCCGGGAAGAGCCAGCAGCGCCGCGGACTCGACGATCACCTTCAGCGTGGCGTCCGGTACCGCTGCCCGCACGGCCGCGATTTCGTCGCGCACGGTGTCGAACTCGCCGGCCAGCGCGGCACCGACGTCGATGACCATATCGATCTCGGCGGCACCTGCCGCTACCGCCCGCCCGGCCTCGGCGGCCTTGATCACGCTCAAGTGTTTCCCGGACGGAAATCCGGCCACCGCCGCGATCAGCGGACCGCGGCCGGGCAGCGCCGCGGCGGCGACCGGCACCATCGACGGCGACACGCAGACCGCGAAAGTGCCGAGTTCGACAGCCTCGGCCACCAGGGCCGCGACATCGGCGCCCGCGGCCTCCGGTTTGAGCAGCGTGTGGTCGATCAGACCGGCCAGCTCGCCGCTGGTCAGCACTAGAACGGTTCCGCGATGGCGCCGGGGTTACAGCCCGTGGCGATCATCGTGGCGTCGTCGACCACCGGCCGCCACGGCTCGAGGTTCCAGCTGACCTTGCCTGCCTGCGCCACCTCGGCGAACTGCCAGTGACAGACGAACTGGGCGCGCATGCCCGGCCGGTCGGCGTCCGGCGCCTCGGCGAGCACCTCGGACCACGCCTCGTCGGGGCTGACGAACTCGGTGCTCGCTCGCCGGCCGGCCGGCGTGGGGTAGACGCGAAGGCTGGACAGGTCGGCCCAGTGCACCCATGCCGTGTGGTCGATGTAGGGCGGTGGTGGAGGCGGCGGGGCCGGATCGGCGTGGGCAGGGGCGCAGGCGAGCATCACGATCGGTGCGGCCCCGGCCGCGAGCAGGGCGGCTCGCATGCGGCTAGCGCGATTTGCCTTGGATTTCCAGCAGCTTGGGACGGACGTCGACGAGGTAGACACCGGCCGCCACGGCCGCGATCGCGATTCCGGTGACGCCGAGGACCAGCGCCAGCAAGGCTCCGGCCCCGAGGATCACCAGCCAGACAGGCTTGGTGAGCTTGCCGGCGGCGGTATAGGCGTCACCTCGCTGCATAGCGGCGTGGACGAACGCGTACACCGTCGTCAACAGGACGGCTATCGTCAAAACGAGCAGGACGGTACCCACAAGGTGGCTCACACAAGTAAGCCTATGCGGGTACCGTCCGGCCGTCGACCGAGACTACTTCTGGGTGACCTTCTTGCCCGGAGCCTTCTTCGCCGGAGCCTTCTTGGCGGACGCCTTCTTGGCCGGCGCGACCTTCTTCGCCGGCGTGGCGGACTCGTCCTTCGGCTCCCGGCCGATCAGCTTGGCGGCACGCTCACCGACCGCGCGTGTCTGGCTCGCGACGTTTCCGAGCGCCTCCTGGGTCAGCTCAACGGTGTCGCTGAAGGCCTGCTCCGCGCGTGCCCTGCTGTCCTCGAACCCGGGCTGGGTGCGCAGCCGCTCCAGCGCGGCCTCGCCGCGCTCGATCAGGCTCTGGTACATCTCGGTCGCGGATTCGCGGTAGGTCTCCGCGGCCTTGCGCAGCTCGTCGCCGCTGAGCCGGCCGCGCAGCTCTTCGCGCCGCTTGGGCAGGTCCTCCTGCAGCTTGGTCAGCCGGTCACGGGTTTCCTGCGCACGGCTGCTCGCATCGGTGCGGGCATCATCGGCGCGGTCGCGCAGGGTGGCGACGATCTCGTTGACCCGCTCCAGCGCAAGGTCGGCGGCGCCGACCGCGGCGAGCAGCGGAGCCTTCAGGTCGTCGATGTTGGGAGTGTTTCGTTCGGCCATCTCGGGATTCCTTTCACTTCAGAGACTTGGCTGGTATCGATGTCACACTTCTCGCGGGGTCAGGCAGTCGTCGACTCCCCACGGGCAGCTTCGTTCTGTTGGCAAAACGAGGTGTAGATGTCGAGCAGAACCTGCTTCTGCCGCTCGCTGATCGCCGTGTCGGTGATGATCGCGTCGCGCACCGCGCTGGGCTCGGCGGGTTCGAGAATCCCGGCCCGGATGTAGAGCACCTCGGCGGAAACCCGAAGCGCCTTGGCAATCTGGCTGAGCACGTCGGCAGACGGTTTGCGCAATCCGCGCTCGATCTGACTGAGATACGGATTACTGACACCGGCCTTATCGGCCAACTGTCGCACCGACACCTGCGCCGCCTCACGCTGCGCCCTGATGAAGCTGCCGATGTCCTGGGCGGCGTTTGTCACGACGGCGGCGATATCTCCCTCTTGCGGAGGCATGGTTCACCACCTTGACGGATGGGTATCAGCACGAACAAGAAATACCCTAAAGGCTAGTGCTAACTATTGCAAGCACTCAGTTAGCACCCTCTTAGAAGAGTAGCTGAGCCGTGGCGTAGATCAGCAGGCCGGCCAGTGCCCCCACGACGGTGCCGTTGATGCGGATGAATTGTAGATCGCGGCCCACGTGCAGCTCAATGCGGCGGCTGGCCTCCTCGGCGTCCCACCGTTCGATCGTGTCGGTGATGATCGTGGTGATCTCCACCCCGTATTCGCTGACCAGGTGTTCAGCGGCCCGCACGATCCAGTCGTCGACCTTGTCGCGCAGGTCGGCGTCGTCGCGCAGGGACTCACCAATGTGCACCACCGAGTCGGCGATACGGGTGCGCAGGGCGCTCGACGGGTCGTCGACCGACTCAAGGATCATCCGCTTGGCGGCCCGCCATGCCGTCGCGGCGGCATTGCTCACCTCGTCGCGGGCCATCAGCTGCTCCTTGACCGACTCGGCCCGGGCGATGGTGGCTTCGTCCTGCTGCAGATCGTCGGCGAATTCGAACAAAAAGCGGGTGGCTGAGCGTCGCACTTCGTGGTCGGGGTTGCGGCGCACCTTGTCGGTGAACTCCACCAGCTCGCGATGGATGCGGTCGCCGACGAGCTCGTCGACGAAACGCGGCGACCAGCTCGGCGAGTCGCGGGTCACCACGCGCTGAATCGTGTCCCCCGCATTGAGCGCCCACTGGAAGGCCCGGTCGGCCAGGAGCTGAATCAGCGCCTCCTGGCGTCCCTCGGCCAGGAGGGTCGCGAGCACGCGGCCCACCGGCGGACCCCATTGCGGTTCGGCGATGCGCTTGACGATCATCCGGTCCAGAACGTGCTGAACGTCCTCGTCGCGCAGCATCTCCACCAGCACCCTCAGCACCGTCGCACTCTCGGCTGCCACCCTGGTGGCGTGGCTGTAATCCGACAGCCATTTGCCCAGCCGGCCGGCGATCTCGGCGTCGCGCAGCTTGGTCTGCACGACCTGTGGCGACAGGAAGTTCTCCCGCACGAACGCGCCGAGGCCCTCACCGAGCTGGTCCTTTTTGCGCTTGATGATCGCGGTGTGCGGGATCGGTATGCCCAGCGGATGCTTGAACAGCGCGGTGACGGCGAACCAGTCGGCCAGCGCGCCGACCATCCCGGCTTCAGCGGCCGCGCCGACGTAGGACACCCAGCCCGGGGCGGCGTGTGCCTGGGCCCAGCGGCAGCCGAAGAACACCACGGTCGCGCCGATCAGGAAGCCGAGCGCGACCAGCTTCATCCGGCGCAGCTGACGACGACGCTGCGCGTCGGCACTCGCGTCGACGGCGAACATGCCGTCAGGTGGAATTGCTCGATGGGCCACGACACCATCATCCAGGAACTACTGGTCAAGTGACGTGATCCGCCGCCGGCCCGGGTCGCCCCGTAGTATCGGGGAGAACTAGCGAACGGACATCGGCGACGGTGGTAGATCAAATCCCACAGGCAACGGTCAAGATTGACGGCCGCAAGCGGCGATGGCACCAACACAAGGTGGACCGCCGCAACGAGTTGGTGGACGGCGCCCTTGAGGCCATCCGCCGGCGAGGCCGCTACGTCAGCATGGATGAGATCGCCGCCGAGATCGGAGTGTCGAAAACCGTTCTGTACCGCTATTTTGTCGACAAGAACGATCTGACGACAGCGGTGATGATGCGCTTTGCGCAGACCACGCTGATCCCCAACATGACCGCGGCGCTGTCGTCGAATTTGGACGGGTTCGACCTGGTCCGCGAGATCATCAAGGTGTACGTCGAGACGGTCGCGGCCGAACCGGAACCGTATCGGTTCGTGATGGCGAACAGCTCGGCCGGCAAGAGCAAGGTCATCGCGGATTCCGAGCGGATCATCGCCGGCATGCTCGCGGTGATGTTGCGCCGGCGCATGCAGGAGGCCGGCATGGACACCGGCGGGGTCCAGCCCTGGGCGTACATGATCGTCGGCGGTGTGCAATTGGCCACCCACTCATGGATGTCGAATCCGCGGACGAGTTCCAACGAGCTGATCGACTACCTGACGATGCTCTGCTGGAACGCGTTGTGCGGCATTGTCGAGGTCAATGGATCGCTGGACAAATTCAACGAGCAGCCGCACCCGTCGCCAATCCTGCCCCCGCGCGAAGCTGTTGACTAGTCTCCCGGTATGGCGCACCTATGGAGCCACGAACCTCGCCAGGTGTTGAAGTTCCGTGCCGGTGAGAAGATCGCCGACCTGGACACCGACTCCACCCCGGGCTACACCGGCGACAAGAGTGAGGCCCCGCGGTTGCAGGCCGAACGCAATAACCGCTACGCCAAGCTGCAGGAGATGCTGTACGCGAACAGCAGGGAGGGCGATACCCGCTCGGTCCTGTTGGTGCTCCAGGGCATGGACACCGCGGGCAAGGGCGGCATCGTCAAACATGTTGTGGGAGCAGGCAATCCACAGGGCATC
Organism: Mycobacterium sp.; assembly: GCA_025965895.1. Classification (GTDB taxonomy): domain Bacteria; phylum Actinomycetota; class Actinomycetes; order Mycobacteriales; family Mycobacteriaceae; genus Mycobacterium. The sequence continues at coordinate 119,498 of JAOPWC010000105.1, read as the reverse complement.
CGGTACCACAGCTTCGGGGTGCCCACCGAGGAGGAACGCAGGCACGACTACCTCTGGCGCATCCGCAAGGCGTTGCCACCGGCAGGGCATATAGGCGTCTTCGACCGCTCGCACTACGAGGACGTGCTGGTGGTCCGTGTGCACAACCTGGTGCCTCCCGAGGTGTGGGGCGCCCGCTACGACGAGATCAACGCGTTCGAGAAGGAACTCGTCGACGGCGGCATGACGCTGATCAAGGTCGGGATGTTCGTGTCGCGGGACGAGCAGAAAAGGCGGCTCATGCAACGGCTGAAACGGCCCGACAAGTATTGGAAATACAACCCGAAGGACGTCGACGAGCGGCTGCTGTGGCCGAAGTATCAGGAGGCCTACCAGGCCGTGCTCGACCGCACCTCGACGTCGTACGCGCCGTGGTACGTCGTGCCGTGCGACAAGAAGTGGTACAGCAGGCTGGCCGTCACCGAGTTGCTGATCGAGGCGCTCAAGGGCCTCAACTTGTCCTGGCCGCCGCCCAACTTCGACGTCGAAGCCGAAAGGAAGCGGCTGGCCGCGGCGTAGCCGGGCGTCACGAACCGTCAGTAGGAGTAGAAGCCCTTACCGGACTTCTTGCCCAGCATGCCGGCCTCGACCATCCGCTGCAGCAGGGGCGGCGCGCCGTAGTGGGGTTCCTTGAACTCCTCGAACATCTTGTCCGCGATCAGCTTGAGGGTGTCCAGCCCGACGAGATCCGACAGCCGCAGCGGTCCCATCGGATGCGACAGGCCGGCCACCACGGCCTTGTCGATGTCCTCCACGGCGGCGAAGCCGGTTTCGACCATCCGGATCGCCGACAGCAGGAAGGGCACCAGCAGCGCGTTCACGACGAAACCTGACCGGTCGCTGCACCGCACCACCTGCTTGCCGAGCACCCCGCTCGCGAACCGCTCGGTGCGGGCCGCCGCGCCGTCGGAGGTGACCAGGGTGCTGACCAGCTCCACCAATGGCAACACCGGCACGGGGTTGAAGAAGTGCAGCCCGAGCACCCGGCCTGGATTCTTCGTCGCCGCAGCCAGTTTCATGATCGGGATACTCGACGTGTTCGACGCCAGCACCGCATCCGGATCGTCGATCACCCGATCGAGTTCGGCGAAGATCTGGCTCTTGACCGACTCGTCCTCGATCACGGCCTCGACCACCAGCTGGCGGTCGGCCATGTCGGCCAGATCGGTGGTGAACTTCAGGTTCGCGACGGCCTGGTCACGTTCGCGCTCGGTGATCTTGCCCGCGCTCACGCCGCGCTCCAGCGACTTCACGATGCGGGCCCGGCCGGCGTTCACCAGCGCATCGGTGGTCTCGAACACGACTACATCAACGCCGGCCCTTGCGGACACCTCGGCTATGCCGGCGCCCATCTGCCCGGCACCGATGACACCTACTCGTTCGATCGGGTCGCTCACCACATCTCCTCACACGGCATCAGGCCCCGCCCAACATCACCGGGCGGGGCCTGTGCTGTCAACTCACCGGGTCAGTGGAACTGACCTTCCTCGGTGGATCCCGTCAGCGCGGTGGTCGACGACGTCGGGTCCACCGTGGTGGCGATCCGGTCGAAGTACCCGGCGCCCACCTCGCGCTGGTGCTTCGTCGCGGTGTAACCCCGCTCCTCGGCGGCGAACTCGCGCTCCTGCAACTCGACGTACGCGGTCATCTGGTTGCGGGCGTAGCCGTAGGCCAGGTCGAACATCGAGTAGTTCAGCGCATGGAAGCCGGCGAGCGTGATGAACTGGAACTTGAATCCCATTGCCGCCAGTTCCTTTTGGAACTTCGCAATGGTCGCGTCGTCCAGGTGCTTCTTCCAGTTGAACGACGGCGAGCAGTTGTAGGCCAGCATCTGGTCCGGGTAGTCCGCCTTCACCGCCTCGGAGAACTGCTTGGCGATCTCGAGGTCCGGCGTGCCGGTCTCCATCCAGATCAGGTCCGAATACGGCGCGTAGGCCTTGGCCCGCGCGATGCACGGCTCGATGCCGTTCTTCGTGCGGTAGAAGCCCTCCTTCGTCCGCTCACCGGTGAGGAACTGGCGGTCGTTCTCGTCGACGTCGGAGGTGATCAGCGTGGCCGCCTCGGCGTCGGTTCGGGCGATGACGACGGTCGGCACATCGGCGACGTCGGCCGCAAGCCGCGCGGAGGTCAGTGTGCGGATGTGCTGCTGGGTCGGGATGAGCACCTTGCCACCGAGGTGGCCGCACTTCTTCTCCGAGGCCAGTTGGTCTTCCCAATGCGACCCCGCAACGCCCGCCGAGATCAACGCCCTCTGCAGCTCGTAGACGTTCAGCGCGCCACCGAAGCCGGCCTCGCCGTCAGCCACGATCGGCACCAGCCAGTCCTCTACCGACTTGTCGCCCTCCACCTTGGCGATCTGGTCGGCGCGCATCAGCGCGTTGTTGATCCGGCGCACCACGTTCGGCACCGAGTTGGCCGGGTACAGGCTCTGGTCCGGGTACGTCTGGTTGGCAAGGTTCGCATCGCCGGCGACCTGCCAGCCCGACAGGTAGATGGCCTTGAGGCCGGCGCGGACCTGCTGGACCGCCATGTTGCCGGTCAGCGCGCCGAGCGCGTTGACCCACTCCATGTCGTGCAACTGCGCCCAGAGGTTCTCGCCGCCGCGACGGGCCAGGGTGTTCTCCTCGACCACGGTGCCCTGCAGCGCCACCACGTCCCCCGCGGTGTAGTTGCGAGTGACGTCGTTCCAGCGCGGGTTGGTGTCCCAATCGTGCTGGATCTGTGCTGCGGTCTTCGGCTTCCCGACGGTGGACATTGGGCTGCTCCTTTTGTTGTCCAAGCCCCGGCGCGCCGTTGCCGGCGTCCCCGGCTTGTTAATGCGTCAGCGGCTTCACTGATGTGCTAACTCCAACGTGGCACAACCTATACGCGCAGGTCCACCCGTTTCCGTTGCCAATTTCAGCAAGGGCGTCAGGCGAATTTGTAAAGATTGCGAAGGTAGCTATGTGCTTAACCGGTTCAGTAGCTACTCCGCGGTAACATAATAACCGCAGGTCAACGGCACAATCACCGCGAAAGCCGGTCAGGACAGGGCGAAGATGGATGCGATTGCCTTGGCTTCGTCGCCCACCGCGTATGTGAGGGTTGTAACAGTCTTCTTAGCAAGCTCTTCACCGAATTGGTCGGTGGAACCGGCCGGGTGAACGTGGGCGAGGATCTCGAGCTTGTCGCCAAGCGCGATCGGCGCCTCGTGTTCGAGCGTGACACGAATCGGTCCACGCAGCATGTCCGGGGTGGCCGACAGGTAGTCCTCGACCACGCTCCAGTAGACGGAGTTGTTCATATGGTCGAACAGATCGATGTCGGTGAACCGCACCGGGTATTCGCGGATCTGGTCGGCGGTGTCGCGCGGCCCTGCCTTCAGGTAGGCCTTCCACCGCAGCCGCTCGACGTCGGTGGTGCGCCGCAGGCCCTCCAGGAAGTCGTCGGCGATGCGCGCGAGCGTCTGGGTCTCCCGGTTGATGTTGATCCAGAACGCCTCGGATTCGATCAGTCCACCGTCGCGACCGTCGATGCGAACCCGCATTTCACACCACCGGTTCGACGTCCCCGAACACCACCGGCGCAGCCGCAGCATGTCCTGGAACTCGATCGGCCGGACCAGATCGACCATCGTGCGCCGCACGATCCACAGGGGGTGGGTCTCCTCGAAACCGAGCTGACGCAGCTGATCCTGGCCGATGTCCTGGATGTGACGCACGGCGGCGTCCAGCCGCAGCCGGCCGTTGCGGTCGATGTCGGCAACCCTGAGCGGCCACTCCCGATCGAACACGTCGGGATGGCCGTCGAGCACCGGCATCATCACTTTGTCGAGGGCCATCGATGTTCTCCCGCGCTTTCCTTGTCCGAAGCGGAATCATGCCAAACCGCTTCGCTGACCGCCATCAGCTTTTGTCTGCGAACAATGCAAAGGCCACCTTTACAAGCCTAGTACGCTGATCAGCGTGCCGAAGACATTCGTCGGATCACGAGTTCGACAGCTGCGCAACGAGCGCCGGTTCAGCCAGGCGGCGCTCGCGCAGATGTTGGAGATCTCGCCGAGCTATCTCAACCAGATCGAACACGACGTGCGTCCGTTGACTGTCGGGGTCCTGCTGCGGATCACCGAGGTGTTCGGTGTGGACGCCACGTTCTTCGCCTCCCAGGACGATACCCGGCTGGTGGCCGAACTTCGCGAAGTGGCGATGGACCGGGATCTGGGCATCGACGCCGACCTGACCGACATCGCCGACATGGTCGCCGCCCACCCCGCGCTGGCCCGGGCGATGGTGAACCTGCATCGGCGCTACCGGATCACCACCGCCCAGCTGGCGGCCGCCACCGAGGACAGGTTCAACGACGGCAGCGGCAGCGGGGCGATCACGATGCCGCACGAAGAGGTGCGCGATTACTTTTATCAGCGGCAGAACTACCTGCACGAGCTCGACACGGCCGCCGAAGACCTCACGATTCGCATGCGGATGCACCGCGGCGACCTGGCCGGTGAGCTCTCCGACCGGCTCAGCGCCGTGCACGGAGTGCACATCGTGAAGCGGATCGATCTCGGCGACACCGTGCTTCACCGCTACGACCCCGCATCCAAGACGCTCGAGATGACCAGCCACCTCTCCCCCGGTCAACAGGTTTTCAAGATGGCCGCCGAACTCGCCTACCTCGAGTTCGGCGACTTGATTGACACAATGGTCGACGAAGGCAAGTTCACCAGCGGCGAATCCCGCAAGCTGGCCCGCCTCGGGCTGGCCAACTACTTCGCCGCGGCGGCGGTGCTGCCGTATCGCCAGTTCCACGACATGGCCGAGAACTTCGGCTACGACATCGAGCGGCTGTCGGCGTTCTACTCGGTCAGCTACGAGACGATCTGTCACCGGCTTTCGACGCTGCAACGGCCGTCGATGCGCGGGGTGCCGTTCTCGTTCGTCCGGGTGGACAAGGCAGGCAACATGTCGAAACGTCAGTCCGCCACGGGTTTTCACTTCTCGTCAAGCGGCGGCACCTGTCCACTGTGGAACGTGTACGAGACGTTCGCCAACCCCGGCAAGATCCTGGTGCAGATCGCGCAGATGCCCGACGGGCGCAACTACATGTGGGTGGCGCGCACCGTGGAGAGGCGTGCATCGCGGTATGGCCAGCCGGGTAAGACGTTCGCCATCGGGCTTGGCTGCGAACTTCGCCACGCCAATCGGCTCGTCTACTCCGAGGGCCTGGACCTGTCCGGCGACAACGCCACTCCGATCGGCGCCGGCTGCCGCGTCTGCGAGCGGGACAACTGCCCGCAGCGAGCTTTCCCTGCGCTCGGCCGTGCGCTTGATCTGGACGAGCACCGCAGCACCGTGTCGCCGTACCTCGTGACGCAGCCGTGAGCGAACCCCGCGTCCCGCCCGGTGGATTCCGTGAGCTCGGCCCGCTCACCTGGACGTTCGCGAAGATCGCGGCGCGTGTCACGCGCGTGCCCCAAGTGCACCTGTTCACGACGCTCGGCCAGCATCAGCGGCTGTTCTGGACCTGGCTGCCGTTCGGCGCCGTGCTGCTGGGCCTCGGCAAGCTGCGACGACGCGACACCGAGCTGGTGATTCTGCGGGTTGGGCATCGGCGCGGCTGCGAGTACGAGCTGCAGCAGCACCGCCGCGTCGCCAGGCGCCGCGGCGTCGGCGCAGACATGCAAGCCAGAATCTTCGAGGGCCCACAGGCCGACGGGCTCACCGCGCGGGACCGGGTGATGCTGACTGCGGTCGACGAGCTGATCGACACGCGCACGCTGTCAGCACAAAGCTGGAAGTCGCTGTCGGCTCATCTCGACCGGCGGCAGCTGATCGAATTCGTCACGCTGGTCGGCCAATACGACGCGCTGGCCGCGACGCTGGAAACGCTGAAAGTTCCGCTCGACTACCCGGAGTAGCGCGGGCGCCGAGTACGGATGAGCTCCTCGCCACGGTCGTAGTCATCGTCGGCGTTCATCGTGAGGACCCCGACCACCGCGCCGTCCGCTTCGTACCAGACGGTGAAGCCGTCATCGTGTTCGTCGAGGCGGGCGCGCTCGTAGCCGTCGCCCCACGCGTGATACTTCAGGGTGGCCTCGCCGATGGTGCTCCAAAAGCCCGGCACGCCGTTCCACTCGCCGGGCTGACCCGCCGCGGTCGCGCCCGCCACTTTGCCCTGATCAACCGCGTCCTGCCAGTGCTCCACAGCGAGTCCCCGACCGGCGCTGCCGTTGTACGCCACCGCGACATCCCCGGCGGCGAAAATGTTTTCGACGGAGGTCCGCATCGCCGAGTCGACGACGATCCGCTGGTTCTCGGTCTTGATGCCGGCGTCGGCGGCCAGCGCCGACTGTGGCTTCACACCCGTCGCGGCGAGTATCAGGTCGCAGTCGATCGACACCCCGCTGTCGAGGTGGACGACTCCGTCTCCGATGCCGGTGACCGAGACAGGTCCGGCATAGCGCGCCCCGGCGTCGGCCACCAGGGAGCCGATCCGTTCGCCGGCCTCGGCGCCGAGCCGCTTGGCCTGCGGGGCGGGATCGGGGGCCACGAGCGTGGTGGCGACGCCGCGCATCGCGAGGGACGCCGCGGCCTCGCAGCCGATGAATCCGGCTCCGATGACCACGGCGGAATCGGCCACAGCCGCGGCATCGCGCAGCGTCCTCGCGTCGCCCAGTGACCGCAGTTGCAGCGCGTGATCGGCGCCGGGAACGGGAAACGGCGACGGTCGCGCGCCGCACGCGAGTATCAGCCAACGGTAGGGGTAGCGGACTCCGCCTGCCGAGACGAACTGAGCAGTCACGTCGATGCCGTCGACGGCGGCTGCCCGGATCAGGTCGATCGACATCTCCCCGAACCATTGCGGGCCGTGCAATTCCGCGTCGGATTCGTCGGCGTCCCCGCGCAGGAATTCTTTGCTCAGCGGCGGTCTGGCGTACGGGAGAGCGGGGTCATCGGTCAGGATCCGAACCGACACATCCGGGTTGTGGCGCCGGAAGGCCTCGGCGGCGCTGACGCCGGCCGGACCACTTCCCACGACGACCAGTCCAGGCGGTGGCACTTGTCAGTTACCGAGAAGGGGTCAGTTATCCAGCAGGTCTTTCAGGTCGTCGGCGTGTTCCTCTTCTTGTTCGAGGATCTTCTCCATCAGTCGCCGCGTCGTCGGATCCGCGTCACCGATCCAGCGGATGATCTCCTGATACGTGGTGATCGCGATGCGTTCGGCCACCAAATTCTCTTGCAACATGCGGGTCAGGTCCGCGTCGTCGAACGTGACGTATTCGGTGTGGCTGCGTTCCCTCAGCGTGGCGGGATTGAAGTCGGGGTCGGCGCCCAGCTGGCTCACCCGTTCGGCGGCCCACATGGCGTGCTGGAGTTCCTCGCCGGCGTGCTCTGTGAACTCGGCGGCGACCTGCGCGCGGTCCAGACCGGTGGCCGCGATCGCGTGCTGGCTGTACCTCAGGTAGCAGACGATCTCGGTGGCGAGGACTTCGTTCAGGACATCGATCAACCGGTTGAGGTCGATCGTGTTGCCGGCGGTGACGGCACCGGCATCCATGTGGCTGCGGGCCTCTTCCCGAATTCTGTTGAGATCGAGTGCGAATTGATTCGATGAATTGGTGCTCGTTTCGGTGGTCACCTGGTACTTCTTTCTGGCGGCTTTTTAGGTCTGCAGGCGGCGATACCCGCCCGCTGCAACCGATAAACAGCCGCTCGTCACAGGTACGCGACGGTGATCACACACAGCGACAGGACCACCGGAAGAATCGGCAGCGCGAAGAGAAACGTGGCCCACGGATGAACGTGGCGGCGACGCAGCCGCCAGCCGGCGAGCCACGCGAGGACACCGACGAGCATGCTGACGACGAGAACGATTACCGACCAGGTGGCGGTGGTCGCGAGGCCGACACCGATCGAGACGCCCACCAGCCAGAGGATGTAGCCGATCACCACTCCGCCGATGGCGCCGACGACTGTCTCGGTTTGCGACGACTGCGACACGCGTCAGAAGTTGATCATGTGACCCGCCAACCCGTGGAAGCACTCCTGCAGCGCCTCCGACAGGGTCGGGTGGGTGTGGACGTTGCGGGTCAGCTCGTTGACGGTCAAGTCCCACTTCTGCGCCAGCGTGAGCTCAGGCAGCAGCTCCGACACGTCGGCGCCGATCAGGTGGCCGCCCAACAGTTCGCCGTACTTACCGTCGGCGACCAGCTTGACGAACCCGGCTGTCTCACCTAACCCGTGCGCCTTGGCGTTGGCCGTGAACGGGAACTTCGCGACCTTGACGTCGTAGCCCTCGTCGCGGGCCTGCTCTTCGGTCAGCCCGAAGCTGGCGACCTGGGGCTGGCAGAACGTGGCCCGCGGCATCATCCGGTAGTCGCCCAACTCCAGAGTCTCTGCACCCGCAATGGTTTCCGCTGCGACGACGCCCTGCGCCTCCGCGACATGCGCCAGTTGCAGCAGGCCGGTGACGTCGCCGATCGCGTAGACGTGCGGCACGTTGGTGCGCATCCGCCCGTCGATGCCGATGGCCTGTCGCTCGGTCAGTTTCACGCCGGCCTCCTCGAGACCGTAGCCCTGGACGTTGGGGCGAAAGCCGATGGCCTGCAGCACCTTCTCGGCTTTCAGCTTGTCGGACTTACCGTCCTTGCTGACCGAAACGGTGACCTGCGAGCCGTCGTCGTCGATGCCCTCGACCTTGGTGCCGGTCAGCAGCTTCACGCCCAGCTTCTTGAACTGCTTTTCGATCTCCTTGGACACCTCGGCGTCCTCGTTGGGCAGCGCCCTCGGCAGGAACTCGACAATCGTCACGTCGACGCCGTAGTTGTTCAGTACGTAACCGAATTCCATTCCGATCGCACCGGCGCCGGCGATGATGACGGAGTCCGGCAGCTCCCGCGACAGGATCTGCTCTTCGTAGGTGACGACGTTCTCCGACAGCGAGGTGCCGGCAACGAGTTGGGTGTGGCTGCCGGTGGCGATGATCGCGTTGTCGAACGTGACGGTGTCGGTGCCGCCGTCGTTGAGCTCCACCGAGAGCGTGTTGGCGTCCTTGAACGTGCCGCGGCCGTGTATCTCGGTGATCTTGTTCTTCTTCATCAGATAGTGCACGCCTGCGACCCGGCCGTCGGCGACCTTGCGGCTGCGGTCGAACGCGACGCCGTAGTCGAAGGTGGCCTCGCCGCCGATGCCGAATGTCTTGGCCTGCTTGGTGAAGATGTGTGCCAGCTCCGCGTTGCGCAGCAGCGACTTCGACGGGATGCAGCCGACGTTGAGGCACACCCCGCCCCAGTACTTCTGCTCGACGACTGCTGTGTTCAGCCCGAGCTGGGCGGCGCGAATGGCCGCGACGTACCCGCCGGGGCCGGCTCCGAGAACGACGACGTCATAGTGGGTCACACGCCCACCCTAATGGCCGCTACCGAGCGACCCAGCCGAACGCGTACGCGCCGTGGAGCGCCGCGGCGGCGGCAGTGGCCGCGAAGGGCGCCGACATCACCGCGATGGCTGCCGCCGTGATCAGCGGTTTGTGGTCGACCATCGCCATCAGCTGGCCGCTGACCGTAGAGACGACGATGACCACCAGAAGGAGGAAGACCGCCGGCGTCTTGTCGATCGAGTGGAACCAGTAGTAGTAGAGCAACAGCCCGATCAGCGCGGCGGGGATCCAGACGCCGATGAGCACCGGGACGAACGTCCATCGTTTGAGGTAGTGGTACTGCCCGGGCACGGCGACCGGCTGCGCGGGCAGCTGCTCGGGCAGCTGCGCGGGGGGTGGCGGCGGCTCGAGTGGTGGCTGCGGCCCGCGCCGGGCGTCCACCGCGATGGCCGCGTGTTGCGGGTGCGCGGCCGTGGGTTCGGGGTGCGCGGCCAGCGGCTCGAACGGATCGGGCCGGGCCTCGAGGCTGGGCTGGGTGTCCGGGCCCGGGTCGACGGGCTCACGCACCGTGCACCACCTGGATCGCCACCAGCACGCCGAACCAGCCGGGGGCCATCGCCAGGATGAATGCACCCAGCGTCGTCACCCATCGCCGCCCGGACAACAGGATCAGCAGCAGCCCGACCGCACTGGGAATGCCCACCACCAGCGCGATCGCCAGATCCGGCCGGATCTGTGCGCTGACCAGCAGCGTCGAGGCCATTCCCGCAACGATGCCGACCGCCGCGCCGACCAACATCGCGCTCGTCAGCAACCATGACCGAGGTAGGGGTATCACGGTTACGACAGTAACCGCGCCAGCCGCGTTAGCCTTGTTCCCGCGCCGTCGAACCGCGCCCCGACGGCACCGGGCATGCGTCGGCGGCCTCGGTCACCACCACGGGCCGATGGGGTTCCGGTGGCCGCTTGCCGTCGGCATAGTCGGCGCCGCGAAGCGGCGGCTCAGCCTCCAGCAGCGCCAATTCGTCGGGCCTGAACGCCCTGCCGCGGCTCAGAAACCGCACGCCTTCAGGCGCTTCCAAGCTGAAGCCGCCTCCGCGCCCGGGCACCGCGTCGATCACCAGCTGCGTGTGCTTCCATGCCTCGAACTGCGAGCCCGAGATCCACACCGGCGCGCCGTCGAGGATGCCGAGCAGCACGTCGCGGTCGCCGACGAGGAACTCGCCGTCGGGATAGCACATCGGCGACGAGCCGTCGCAACAGCCGCCCGATTGATGAAACATCACCGGGCCGTAACGCTCACGCAGCCGGCCCAGCAACTCTGCGGCCGCCTGGGTGATCAGCACGCGCGGCGGCGTGCAAGCGCACATCAGAGCTCGATGTTCTTCGCGCAAGCGCTCATCAGAGCTCGATGTTCTTCGCGCAAGCGCTCATCAGAAAAATCCCAGCGCCTTGTTGCTGTACGAGACGAGCAGGTTCTTCGTCTGCTGGTAGTGGTCGAGCATCATCTTGTGGTTTTCGCGCCCGATCCCGGACTGCTTGTAGCCGCCGAACGCGGCATGAGCCGGATAGACGTGGTAGCAGTTGGTCCACACCCGGCCGGCCTTGATGTCGCGGCCGGCCCGGTAGGCGGTGTTGCCGTCGCGGGACCACACGCCGGCGCCAAGGCCGTAGAGGGTGTCGTTGGCGAGGGCGATCGCATCGTCGTAGTCGGTGAACGAGGTGACCGCCACGACCGGCCCGAAGATCTCCTCCTGGAAGATCCGCATCTTGTTGTCACCGGCGAAGATGGTCGGCTGAACGTAGTAGCCGCCGCTCAGGTCACCACCGAGCTCGGCGCGCTCCCCTCCGGTGATGATCCTGGCGCCCTCGTCCTTGCCGATCTCGATGTAGGAGAGCACCTTCTCGAGTTGGTCGTTGGAGGCCTGGCTGCCGATCATCGTCTCGGTGTCCAACGGATCTCCCTGGCGCACGGCCTTGGTGCGGATCGCCGCCAACTCGAGGAATTCGTCGTAGATGTCCGCCTGGATCAGCGACCGCGACGGGCACGTGCACACCTCACCCTGGTTGAGCGCGAACATCGTGAACCCCTCCAGGGCCTTGTCGCTGAAGTCGTCGGCAGCGGCCATCACGTCGGAGAAGAAGATGTTCGGTGACTTGCCGCCCAGCTCCAGGGTGACCGGGATCAGGTTCTGGGAGGCGTACTGCATGATCAGCCGGCCGGTGGTGGTCTCCCCGGTGAAGGCGATCTTGGCGATGCGGTCACTCGAGGCCAGCGGGCGGCCCGCCTCGAACCCGAAACCGTTGACGACGTTGACCACGCCGGCCGGCAGCAGATCGCCGATCAGCGACATCAGGTACAGGATCGAGGTCGGGGTCTGCTCGGCGGGCTTGAGCACCACCGCGTTCCCGGCGGCCAGCGCCGGGGCCAGCTTCCAAGTGGCCATCAGGATCGGGAAGTTCCACGGAATGATCTGCCCCACCACGCCGAGCGGTTCGTGGAAGTGATACGCGACGGTGTCGTCGTCGACCTGGGACAGCGAGCCTTCCTGGGCGCGGATTGCTCCCGCGAAATAGCGGAAATGATCCACCGCCAGCGGCAGATCGGCGTTCAACGTCTCACGGATCGGCTTTCCGTTGTCCCACGCCTCCGCGAGCGCCAGCGCGTCGAGGTTCGCCTCGATGCGGTCCGCGATCTTGTTGAGAATCAGCGCCCGCTCCGCGGCCGCGGTCTTCCCCCAGGCCGGCGCAGCGGCGTGCGCGGCATCCAGCGCCTTGTCGATGTCGGCCTCAGTGGAGCGCGGCACCTCACAGAACACCTGCCCCGTCACCGGCGTGGGGTTCTCGAAATACTCCCCACCCACCGGGTCCGCCCAGTCGCCGCCGATGAAATTCCCATAACGGGACTCGAACGACATCAACGAACCATTGGTACCCGGACGTGCGAAGACGGTCATCAGCTGCTCCTGCCTAACGGTGTAACCCAACTCACAGTACCGCCGGCGGGAGAATCAATTCCATGGCCGACGACGACCCGTTTCTGGGGCTTGAGGACATCACCGGCGACGCTGCGCTGGACTGGGTGCGCGAGCACAACGACCCCACGCTGGCAGAGTTGTCCGGCGACCGCTTCGACCAGATGCGCGCCGAGGCGCTCGCGGTTCTCGACACCGACGCACGGATCCCCTATGTGCGCCGCCGCGGTGAACACCTGTACAACTTCTGGCGCGACGCCGAGCATCCACGCGGTTTGTGGCGGCGGACCTCGCTGGAGCAGTACCGCAGCGAACAGCCCGACTGGGATGTGGTGATCGACGTCGACGCGCTGGCCGCCGCCGACGACGAGAACTGGGTGTGGGGCGGCGCCGACGTGATCGAGCCGGAGTACACGCGTGCCCTGGTCAGCCTGTCGCGCGGCGGCTCCGATGCCGCCGTGGTGCGCGAGTTCGACATGCAGACACGGCAGTTCGTCAGGGACGGGTTCACGCTGCCGGAGGCCAAGACGCAGATCGGGTGGGAGGACGAGGACACCGTGCTGGTGGGCACCGATTTCGGCCCGGGTTCGCTGACCGACTCGGGGTACCCGCGCCTGGTGAAACGGTGGCGACGGGGCCGACCGCTCGGTGAGGCAGAGGTGCTGTTCTCCGGCTCACAGACCGATGTGATCGTCGCCGCGTCGGTGGACAGAACACCGGGCTTCGAGCGCACGTTCGTGCGCCGCGCGATCGACTTCTTCAACGACGAGGTCTACGAATTGCGCGGCGGCGAGCTGATCCGCATCGACGCGCCGACGGACGCGACGGTGTCGGTGCACCGGGAGTGGTTGCTGATCGAGCTGCGGACAGACTGGTACAACGGCGCGGACGTTTACCGAGCGGGGTCGCTGCTGGCCGCGGACTACGACGAGTTCCTCGCCGGCACAGCCGAGTTGCACGTTGTCTTCGAGCCCGACGCGCACACCGGCCTGAACCACTATGCGTGGACGCGCGACCGGCTGATGATCGTGACGCTCGCCGACGTGGCCAGCCGGGTCGAGGTCGTCAAACCGGGTAGCTGGTATCGCGAACAGGTGACGGACGTTCCCGAGACGACCAACACGGTGATCGTCGCAGCGGACGACACCGGTGACGAGATATTCCTGGACTCAAGCGGTTTCGACAGGCCGTCACGGCTGCTGCACGGCACGGCAGGTGGCCCGCTGCGACAGATCAAATCCGCGCCGTCGTTCTTCGATGCCGACGATCTCACTGTTACCCAGTACTTCGCGACGTCGGATGACGGCACCGCGATCCCGTACTTCGTTGTCGCTCACCGGGACGCGCAGGGGCCCGGAGCGACGCTGCTCGGCGGCTACGGTGGCTTCGAGGTGGCGCGAACGCCGGGCTATGACGGGGTGTTGGGCCGGCTGTGGCTGGCTCGCGGCGGCACGTACGTGCTCGCCAACATCCGCGGCGGCGGTGAGTACGGGCCCGGCTGGCACACCCAGGCGATGCGGGAGGGCCGGCACCTGGTGGCAGAGGATTTCGTGGCGGTCGCAAGGGATCTGGTGAATCGCGGCATCACCACGGTGGACCAGCTCGGAGCGCAGGGCGGTAGCAACGGTGGGCTATTGATGGGGATCATGCTGACCCACTACCCGGAGTCGTTCGGGGCGCTGGTCTGCAGCGTGCCGCTGCTTGACATGCGGCGCTTTCACCTGCTGTTGGCCGGCGCGTCATGGGTGGCCGAGTACGGCAACCCCGACGACCCCGCCGACTGGGAGTTCATCGGAAGATATTCGCCATACCAGAATATTTCGGCTGACCGGCGCTATCCCCGGGTGCTGATCACGACCTCTACCCGCGACGACCGCGTGCACCCGGGTCACGCTCGAAAGATGACCGCCGCGCTGGAGGCCGCCGGGCACCGGGTGCGCTACTACGAGAACATCGAGGGCGGGCACGCCGGCGCGGCCGACAATGCGCAGACCGCTTTCAAGTCGGCGCTTGCCTTCGAGTTTCTGTGGCGGATGTTAACTTCTCCGCCGCAGACCGCCGATCATCGAGACGGCGGCGCCGAGGACCACTAACACTCCGCCGGCGGCCAGCGTGAGGTTCAGCCACTGATGCAGGCTGTTTTCGGCGTACCCGACCATGACATCGGCGATCCGGCGGACATCCCCGGTGGTGTGGTTGAGCGCGTCGTTGATCCGGCCCCGGAAGATCTCCAGCGCAGCCCAGCCGGCGCCGCCGACGAGCAGCGCCGAAACACCCAGTGCTGCGAGGGCTTTTCCGCGCTGACGGGCCGATGCCAATGTCAGCAGCGCCATGACTCCGGTCAGCACCGCCAAGCCGATGCTGACCCACGGCGCCCACGTCGCCACTGGGCGAAGCCGGCCCGGCCGCAGCCCGCCGGTCACGGTTACCGGAACGGTGACCGTCGACGGGAGCTTGACGTTGAAGTTGTTCAGCATCTGCTGAAACGACGTGTCGGACAACATCGGCGTCAGATCGACCATCCAGCCGTTACCGGCTTGACGCCCCGAATCGGTGAACATCCATTGGTGCGCAATCCGGTTCGCCTGGGCGAACTGTTGGGGAAATGACGGGCCGGCGGTGTACGCAGCCGCGATGCCGCGCACCAGGGTTTCGTTGAGGTCATAGCCGTGGTTGCGCGCAATCGCGAGAACCTGGGTGGTCAGCTCCGACGCCATCGCATCCTGCAACTGGGGATCGTGGGTCGCCGACTGCGCCAGTGCGGCGTAGCCGTCTTCATCGACGACGTGCCGCTGCGCCCACGCGGCAGGCACCGCGGCCGCCAGTGCGATCGTGGTGACGAGCCACAACAGCACCGTCAGCACGAAGCGCACGAATCAACCCTAACGTTCGCGGGTGTGACTCCACCTCAACGACGTCTTGGCGCGATGCCTCTCACATATGCGGCCTGTCCGAGGTGCTGGGCACAATCGTCGACGATGCTGACCAACCGCATACTCGTGGTGATCGGGGGATTCCAGCCACGGTCGATGATGCGCTGGAGATCGGCGACGGTCAGTGTCTTGATGAACTGCATCGTCATCTCGTGCACCGCGTGGTAGTAGCCGGCGAGCAGGTCGACGGTAGGGCGCACCTTGGCCACGTCCTCGGCGCTGTGCCCGTAGCCGGTGTCATCTCGAGGGAGATCCAGTTTGAACCGGTCGACCCAGCGGTCGCGAGTCCAAACGTCCTGCGTCTTGGCGATATCGCTGATCTGGACGTCCTGCACCCGCGCGCTGTGCCAGATCAGCCAGGCGATGCTGTTGGCTTTCGGTGTCGGGCGCCAGAAAGACACTTCGTCGGGCAGGCCATCGGTCAGGTCGTCGACATGTTCGATCAGGCGGGTGAACGAATCGCGCAGCAATTCCTGCGAGGCGGTCGCATCGCTATCGGACATGGCCGCGACGCTACGCGCACGCACCGACCCGTCGGCAGGCATGCTGGTCTGATGCCGCGCTCAGCGCCGCGCCCCGGGTGGGATCCATTCCGGTCCCGGGCGCGGCTGACCTCACTGCTGTGGTCGACGGCGGCGCCCGTGACGTCAGGCGTCGCGGTTGCGTACCGGACGTTGTTCCTCACGCTTCGCCGGCTGGCGGTGGGCCGTGGACTCAAGGTGCGTTTCGATTCACACGACCTCACCCTGACCGTGACCGAATTCGACTCTCGCCTCGATCTGCGTGGCCTCGCGGTGGGCCAACTCGGTGATGTCCTGATCGTCGCGCGCGACATCACCTGGAACCACTACCGGTTCGATCAGGCGATGGCCGTGCTCCACAACGTCCACTTCCGCCCCAGCGCGCCGACGGAGATCGTCGCTGCTCCGGTGGAACTCACGCTGAAGCTGCCTGCCGAGATCCTCGAGGATCTCGTCCGTCAGGCGACACCCCGGCTCGCGGTGGAGGTCGGTGGCGACGGCACCGCTCGACTCCGCTGGGCTCGCCGTCCGGCGTGGGGTCACCTGGAGGTCGACGTGCGAGTGGTCGGGACCGCGTTGTGGCTGACACCGCGGGCGCTGATCGGGCGACGCCGGCGGTGGGCGCTGCCGGGCAAGATGCCGATCTATCCGATCGGCCTTCCCGACGTGCCGAACGGCCTGATCATCACCAAAGTGACGCTGCAGTCGCGGTCAGTGCTGGTGCATGGCTTGCTGCCGGAGTGGCACACCGAGATGCCGCTGGGACGGGTGGAGGACATCGTCGGCCAGTTGAGCTCACGCAGCGGGGTGCTCAACCTGCCCCGGTCGACGTGGCGGCGGTGAGCCCGGTGCGAGGTCGGCGTCGGCTATCCAGAAGTCCGGGTGGCCGTTCTTGCCGTATCCGATCGCGACGCCGAAGTCCATCTGCCGGCCGTAGCCGAGCACGCCGAGCACCTGGTCGTAGAACTTTTGGGATCTTGTGAAGTCGCTGCAGTCGATGCCGAAGTGGTCGATCACCCGGACATCCTGACATTAGAGTCGAGAGATGAGCTACGACCTCGTTATCCGTGGGGGCACTATTGCCGACGGGCTCGGCGGGGAACCGTATGTCGGCGACGTCGCGGTTCGCGACGGCGTCATCGCAGCGGTCGGCCTTGTCGACGGCGACGCGACGCAGGTAGTCGACGCGACCGGCCTGCTCGTCACCCCGGGCTTTGTCGACCTGCACACGCACTACGACGGCCAGGCCATCTGGTCGGACCGGATGACGCCGTCGTCGGCGCATGGCGTCACGACGGCCGTGATGGGCAACTGCGGCGTCGGCTTCGCTCCGTGCCGTGCCTGCGACCACGACGTGCTGGTGGATGTGATGGCCGGCGTGGAGGACATTCCCGGCGTGGTGATGGCCGACGGGCTGGCGTGGGACTGGGAGACCTTCCCCGAGTACCTGGATGCCCTGGACGCACGCGAGCGGGACATCGACGTGGCGGCCTATCTGCCGCACTCACCGCTGCGGGTCTACGTGATGGGCCGGCGCGGCGCTGAGCGCGAGCCCGCCACCGTGGACGACCTGGCCCGCATGAGGGCGCTGGCAGCCGAAGCCGTCGAGGTCGGCGCGCTCGGGTTCGCATCGTCACGGTTGACGATCCACCGGACCGAACGGGGCGCGCCGATTCCGAGCTATGACGCCGGGCGCGACGAACTGGCCGCGATCGCCGCCGGGGTCGCCGATGCGGGCGGCGGGTTGATCCAGTTCGTGCCCGACATCCCGGCGGGCGGCTACGAGCCGGTGCTGCAGCAGGTGTTCGAGGTCGCGCAGGACGCCGGGCTGCCGGTCACGTTTACGTTGATCGCAGGCAACAGCGGCGACCCGATCTGGCCTGAGGCCATCGCGATGGTCGAGAAGTACAACGCTTCCGGCGTCGATATCAGCGCGCAGGTGTTCCCGCGGCCGATCGGCCTGATGATCGGCCTGGAGCTGACGGCGAACCCGTTTGTGCTCTATCCGAGCTATCGCGAGATCGCGGGCCTGCCGCTGGCGGAGCGCGTGGCGGAGATGCGCAAGCCCGAGGTGCGTGCGCGGATTCTGGCCGACAGGCCCAGCGCCGGCGGGCATCCGCTGCTGTATATGGCACAGGCGTGGGAGTGGATCTTCCCCCTCGATGATCCGCCCAACTACGAGCCCGGCCGCTCGACCAGCATTCTGGCCCGCGCCAGGGCACATGGCGTCAGCCCGATGGAGGAGGCCTACGACCGGCTGCTCGATGACGGCGGCCACGCGATGCTGCTCGGCGCGATGGCGAACTTCGAGAACAACTCACTGGACACCATCGGCGAGTTGATGCGCCGCGACGATGTTGTGCTCGGGCTCGGCGACGGCGGCGCCCACTACGGCATGATCTGCGACGCAAGCTTTCCCACATTCCTGTTGGCGCACTGGGCGCGCGATCGGGAGCGGGGCCGGTTCAGCGTCGCCGAGGCCGTGAAGCAGCTGACGTCGGTTCCGGCGAAGGTCGGCGGTCTGCTGGACCGGGGCCGCATCGCCGAGGGCTACAAAGCCGACCTCAACGTCATCGACCACGCGGCGCTGACTCTGCACCGCCCGGTCATCACCTACGACCTGCCCGCCGGCGGCCGCCGTCTGGACCAGACCGCCGACGGTTACGTCGCGACGATCGTGTCCGGCGAGCTCATCGCCGTGAACGGTGCGCCGACCGACGCGCGGCCGGGGCGCCTGGTGCGCGGACGGCAGCCCGCCCCGGCCTGAGGTCTCAGCCTGCCGACTGTGCGGTTTCGGACCACGCGCAGCCGGCGCCGGCCAACGCAGTTCTCACACGCGCCAACACGACTTGCGGAGTGTTGTGCAGCATTCCACTGCTGACCCTGACGATGGTCCAGCCGAGGGCCGAGAGTTCGGCGGCCCGGTCGATATCCCAGCTGCGCTGTCGGGAATTCGTCCAATGCTGCGTCCCGTCGAACTCCACCCCGACCAGGTACCGCGGCCAACCCATGTCGACGCGGGCAAACACAGCCCCGAAATCGTCGATCACCGGAATCTGGGTCTGCGGCACCGGAAACCCCGCCTGGACAAGCAATAGTCGGGTAAGCGATTCGTACGGCGACTCGGCGCCGCCATCGACGAGCTGAAGCGTGCGGCGAAGTTGCGCCAATCCACGCACTCCCGGGTGCCGGTCAATCACCGCCTCGATGTCGACGGCCTTGACATCCGTGGCGTGCATCAACGCGTCGATCCGCTGAACGGCCCCGGTGAGAGGCAATCGCCGGCCGATGTCGAAGGCAGTCCGGGCCGGCGTCGTCACGGCCATCTGGTCCACGAGCACAGTCTCGCCCGCGGCAAGGTCGTCGCTGTGCACGATGAGCATTGACGGCGCTCGCCTGTTTGAGTGAATGAGCTCGGCAGGCAGGCGGCCGTCAATCCACCTGGCTCCCGCCACCGTTGCCGCGGACAATCCCGCCAGGGTGCCCCGTCGGCGTGACCACAGCCAGGCCGCACGAGCACGCTTGAGCGCGGACAGCTCCACGCCCCGCGGCCCGTAGACGCCCGGATATGCGGCGCAATAGAACCGTCGTAATTCCCTGACGCTCAGCAGGCCGGCGGCTATCGCCTCCGTCCGGCGAAAGGGCCAGTCCGGTTGCCCCATGGGCGCAGACTGCCATCGCCAGCCGACATGGCCGGCTGACTGTGCGGATCGAGACGCCGACGCGGCGTGTCGCGTGCGAAACCGCACAGTGGGCGAGAACGACGAAGGCCCGGCCTGCCGAAGCAGACCGGGCCTCGCCGTTGGCGGATCTAGAAGTCCATGCCGCCCATGCCACCGGTCGGATCGGCCGCCGCAGCAGGCGTCCGCTCCGGCTTGTCAGCGACGACGGCCTCCGTGGTGAGGAACAGGCCGGCGATCGACGCGGCGTTCTGCAGCGCCGAGCGGGTGACCTTCACCGGATCGGCAACGCCGGCCGCCAGCAGGTCCTCGTACGCACCGGTCTCGGCGTTCAGCCCATGACCGGACGGCAGATTACGCACCTTCTCGGCGACGACGCCCGGCTCGAGCCCGGCGTTGAACGCGATCTGCTTCAGCGGAGCCTCCAGCGCCACCTTGACGATGTTGCTGCCGGTGGCCTCGTCACCGACCAGGTTCAGGTCGTCCAGCGCCGGAACCGACTGCAGCAGGGCCACACCGCCACCGGCGACGATGCCCTCCTCGACGGCCGCCTTGGCGTTGCGGACCGCGTCCTCGATGCGGTGCTTGCGCTCCTTGAGCTCCACTTCCGTGGCAGCCCCGGCCTTGATCACCGCAACACCGCCGGCCAGCTTGGCCAAGCGCTCCTGCAGCTTCTCGCGGTCGTAGTCGGAGTCGCTGTTCTCGATCTCCTGACGGATCTGGGCAACCCGGCCGGCAATGGCGTCCGGATCGCCCGCACCCTCGACGATCGTGGTCTCGTCACGGGTGACGACCACCTTGCGGGCCCGGCCCAGCAGCGACACGTCGGCGTTCTCCAGGGTCAGGCCGACCTCTTCGCTGATGACCTGGCCACCGGTGAGGATCGCCATGTCCTGCAGCATCGCCTTGCGGCGGTCACCGAAGCCCGGCGCCTTCACCGCGACCGAACGGAAGGTGCCGCGGATCTTGTTGACGACCAGGGTGGACAGCGCCTCACCCTCGACGTCCTCGGCGATGATCAGCAGCGCCTTGCCGGACTGGATGACCTTCTCCAGCAGCGGCAACAGGTCCTTGACCGTGGACACCTTGGAGGCGACCAGCAGGATGTACGGGTCGTCGAGGACCGCCTCCTGACGCTCGGGGTCGGTCACGAAGTAGCCCGAGATGTAGCCCTTGTCGAACCGCATGCCCTCGGTGAGCTCGAGCTGCAGGCCGAAGGTGTTGGATTCCTCGACCGTGATGACACCCTCGTTGCCGACCTTGTCCATCGCCTCGGCGATCAGCTCGCCAATCGACGAGTCGCCAGCGGAAATGCCTGCCGTGGCAGCGATCTGCTCCTTGGTCTCGACCTCCTTGGCCGACTTGAGCAGCGTCTCGGTCACCTTCTCGACGGCCTTGTCGATGCCGCGCTTGAGGCCGAGCGGGTTGGCGCCCGCCGCCACGTTGCGCAGACCTTCCCGGACCAGAGCCTGGGCCAGCACGGTGGCGGTGGTGGTGCCGTCGCCCGCCACGTCGTCGGTCTTCTTGGCGACTTCCTTGACCAGCTCAGCGCCGATCTTCTCGTACGGGTCCTCCAGCTCGATCTCCTTGGCGATGGACACGCCGTCGTTGGTGATCGTGGGAGCGCCCCACTTCTTCTCGAGGACGACGTTGCGGCCCTTGGGACCCAACGTCACCTTTACCGCGTCCGCGAGGCTGTTCAGGCCCCGCTCGAGGCCACGCCGGGCCTCTTCGTCGTACGCAATTGTCTTGGCCATTGCGAAGTGATTCCTCCGGATTGGGGATGGCACACGTCTGCGGTCGGGCGCAGTGCCCGCGACGGACGACCTGAGCTGTGCGGCTCGGTCTCACCGGGTCCGACCTAGCACTCACCGATCGCGAGTGCCAACGTCATTCTTAGCACTCGCCTAAAACGAGTGCAAGATTCCTTCGGGGCCAGACGGTATGGCAACCTTGAGCCGATGTCTCTCGTCGTGCCGCCGTATCCCCCAGCCCGGTATACGAAAGACGAACCGGAGGTCAGCGCCAGCCTACGGCGTGCCGACGAACCCGCCGACCACGAGTCGCGGGGCGTGCGATACCACTATCTGGCCAACCAGCAGAAGACGGACGGCGACTTCGGGCTGTACCGCGTCGACCTGGCCGCCCAGGCGAGCGGGCCTGGACCGCACTTCCACCGCGCCATGTCGGAGTCGTTCTTCGTGCTGTCCGGCACCATGCGGCTGTTCGACGGCCGCGACTGGATCAACGCGCACACCGGCGACTTTCTGTACGTGCCGCCCGGCGGTTTGCACGGCTTCCGCAACCAGGCCGACGAGCCCGCGTCGATCCTGATGCTCTTCGCCCCCGGCGCGCCGCGCGAGGCCTACTTCGAAGGCCTCGCCGCGGTCGGCGACATGACCGACGCGCAACGTCGGGAGTTCTTCATCAAGAACGACAACTTCTTCGTCGACTAACGTTCACGCGGACACCTGCTGCTGCGACGGGAGCGGGACTTTGCTCCAGTCGTCGTGTGAGCGGACGATGTCGGCTGGCTGGCCGACCTGCTGGACGAGCGCCCCGAGTTCGTCGTCGCCCAGGTGGTTGTGGCTTCCGGTAGCACACGGTCCTGTGGAGATGCGGGATCATATCCCGTTGTCCTAGACTGCACCTCGACCAGATAGGAGTCTTCGGGTGCGGGCTGAGGCAGCGCCCAGCACCCAGGCTTTGCGGGGCTGGCAGCGACGGGCGTTGGTGCGGTATCTGGGTGCCAAACCGCGCGATTTCCTCACCGTCGCCACCCCCGGATCGGGCAAGACGGCGTTTGCCCTGCGGGTGGCGTCCGAGCTGCTTTCCGACGGCACGGTGGACCGGATCACCGTCGTGGTGCCTACCGAACACCTCAAGATGCAGTGGGCGCTGGCCGCCGCCGGCGTCGGCCTGTCACTCGATCCGAAGTTCAGCAACTCCGGCGCCCATGCGTCCTCGGACTATCACGGCGTCGTCGTCACATACGCCCAGGTCGCCAGCCACCCCACCCGGCACCGGGTGCGCACCGAGAGCCGGCGGACGCTGGTCATCTTCGACGAGATTCACCACGGCGGCGACGCCAAGAGTTGGGGCGAGGCGATACGCGACGCGTTTGACGACGCCACCCGCCGCCTGGCGCTCACCGGCACCCCGTTCCGCACCGACGACAGCCCGATCCCGTTCGTCAGGTACGCACCGGACGGCGACGGCCTGCTGCGCTCGCAGGCCGACGACACCTACGGCTACCCCGAGGCCCTGGCCGACGGCGTGGTCCGGCCCGTGGTGTTCCTTGCCTACTCCGGCGAGGCGCGGTGGCGCGACAGCGCCGGCGCGGAGTACGCCGCGCGGCTCGGCGAGCCGCTCGACGCCGAACACACCGCGCGGGCATGGCGCACCGCGCTCGACCCGGCCGGCGAATGGATGCCGGCCGTGCTGAAGGCCGCGCACACCAGGCTCCGGCAGAAGCGCCGCGACGGCATGCCTGACGCGGGCGCGATGGTGATCGCGTCGGATCAGTCAACTGCCCGCGCGTACGCCCGGCTGCTCACCGCGGTCACCGGCGACGCGCCGACCGTCGTGCTGTCCGACGATCCCGGTTCATCGGCGCGGATCGCCGAGTTCGCCGTCGGCACCAGCCCGTGGCTGGTTGCCGTGCGGATGGTTTCGGAGGGCGTCGACGTGCCGAGGCTGGCCGTCGGCGTGTACGCGACGAGCGCGTCGACGCCGCTGTTCTTCGCTCAGGTCGTCGGGCGGTTCGTCCGGTCGCGGCGCGCGGGCGAGATCGCGACGATCTTCCTGCCCTCGGTGCCGTCGCTGCTGGGCCTGGCGAGCGAGCTGGAAGCCCAGCGCGACCACGTGCTCGGTAAGGCACACCGCGAACGACCGGACGACCCGGCGTCGGAGCGCCGCCGCACCGAACGCACCGACGGGCCTGTGGGCTTCGAACCGCTCGGCGCCGTCGCCGAACTGGACCAGGTGATCTTCGACGGGGCGTCGTTCGGCACCGCGACTCCGTCGGGCAGCGATGAGGAGGCCGACTACCTCGGCATACCGGGTCTGCTCGACGCCGAGCAGATGCGCCAGCTGCTGCGCCGCCGGCAAGAGGAGCAGCTGGCCACCCGCAACGGCGGGGCCGCCAGGGCCGCGCCGGTGTCCACCTATGCTCAGCTGCGCGAATTGCGCCACGAACTCAACACGTTGGTGTCGCTGGCCCATCACCGCACTGGCAAGCCTCACGGCTGGATACACAACGAGCTCCGCCGGATCTGCGGCGGCCCCCCGGTGGCCGCGGCGACCACCAAACAGCTGCAGGCCCGCATCGAGGCCGTCCGCAACCTGCGTTAGAGCCCGAGCAGCGCGGGCAGGTCGGCCACTGAGTCGAGGAGGTGGTTGGGCTGCATCGCAAACTCGTCGGCGCCCCAGCGATCCAGCGTGTCCTGCCGGAACTTCCCCGTGCGCACGAGCACGCCCGTCATCCCCACCACTTGCGCGGGAAGCACGTCGTTGTTCAGGTCGTCGCCGACCATGTACATCTGCTCGGGGTCGACGTCGAGCCGGGCTGCGGCCGCCAGAAAGCCCGCCGGAGCGGGCTTGCCCACCGCGGTGGCCTTGCGGCCCGAGGTTTCCTCCATGCCGATCAGGTACATGCCGGCGTCGATCCGCAGGCCCTCGGTGGTGTTCCAGGCCGTGCTGCGGTGCATCGCGACCACCGGCACGCCCTGCGCCATCCAGTCGTAGACCCGACTCAGCGTCAGGTGGTCGTACTCCGGCCCGGCGCCGCCCATCAGCACCACATCGGGGGTGTAGGGATGGTCGTCGGGGCCGAAATCAGTTGACGCGACGAGGTCGATGCCGCGCATGTCCTCGGTGATGTCGCCGCTGTTGACCAGAAAGCAGCGAGCATTGGGGTAGGTGTTGCGAACGTACTCGGAGGTGAGCACCGCCGACGTGATCACTTCGTCGGCACGGACCTTCATCCCGGCGCCCGACAAAGCCTCCGCGATCTGCTGGCGCGTGCGGGTGGTCGTGTTCGTCAGATACGAGCACGCGATCTGGTGATCGGCAAGAACGCGCAACGTCTCCGCCGCGCCGGGAATCGGCTTCCACGACGTCACGAGAACGCCATCGATGTCGAACAGCACGCCACCGACTCCCATGGACCGACAGTAAACGGCGGATTCACCGGTGCAACTCGGCCGCCGCCCACTTGCTTTCGGCGACCCACTGCGACGCGGTCGCCGCGATCATCCAGGCCGCGTCTGCCGGCACGTCGAGCACCTGATAGCGCTTGCGTCCCGCCGCCGTCGCGGCGATCAGCGTCGCGACTCCGGCACGCCGCTGCAACAGTGTCTGGCGCACAGTCCAGGCGATGATTCCCGCGCACTCGATGCAGTCGCGTCGGCGTTCGAGGCTTCCGGTGCGCGCCACCAGCCAACGGTCGTCCGCGCGGTGCCCGAGCGACCGCACCCGGTCGGCGGCGAGCAGCGCACAACACGCTGTCACCGCCGCCCACACCGGCCAGACCCAGCTCGGCAGGCCGACGGACAGGGCCGGGACGGCCAGCGCCACACCGGCAAGCGCGGGCACGGCCAGCGCGCGCGTCCACCTCCGACGGGCCGCCGCGGGCCCGTGGGCACGCAGCGGCCCGACAACCGGATCCGGGTTCTCGATCAGGTCCGCAAGCACCGCCTCCGCCGTCGAGGCCGGGCACGGCGGCAACAGCGCCGACGACTCCCCCTCGCCCCGCACGCCGGTCATCACCGCGTCCAGCCGCGCCCCGCGCACCGCCCGAACCGGCAACGGCTCACGCAACGTGCCGCCACGCAACTTGCGCATGTCGAAGGTGTGCTCGCGAACCCGCAGCAGCCCATGCCGGAGGTGCAGCACGTCAGCATCCCTGCGCAGCACCAGATTGCCCCACGTCACCAACGAGATCAGCACGGAGAGCAGAACCGACACCAGCACCAGCACCAGCGCGACCACGACCACCGCGACCGCTACCCCGAAGCGGTGCACCACCTCGGCCCCGGACCGGGCCGCCGCTGAATGCTGCAGCGCCACCGCGAGACCAGACTGATACGCCACGCCCGACGCCGCCGCGATCATCACCAGACCCGAAAAGCTCAGCGGGCTGTACCACAGCCACGAGGGCTGCCAGCGCGCCAGCACCCGGCCGGCGGGCTCGCGGGATTCGTCGTCGCGCGGGGGCAGCCACTCCGCCAGCAGCGTCGCCCTCAGCTGCGGCACCTGCGCCGATTCCACAGCGTCTAACTCGAACTTCGGCTGACCGATCGCGTCGTGGCCCGTTCCGAGCCGCAGAACCGTCAGCCCGAGCAGCCGGTGGAGCAGCCGGGCGTCGGTCTGCACCGAGCGAATTCTGTTCCGCGGCAACGTGATGAGCCGACGACGCAGCACACCGTCGTGTATCGCGACATTCTCGGCGTCGATGCGGTAAGTCGTGGTGAACCAGCGGGCCAGCCCGAAGGCCACCGTGAGAGCCAGCACCGCCAACGGCCACGCCTGGTTACCCGTCGCCGAACCCAGCACGACAGACCCGATGAGCACCGGCAGTTGCCGCAGCACCTCATGTACCGGATGCACGAGCAGCATGCGCGGACTGAGCCGTTGCCAACCGCTCACGTCGCGTCCTCGGCGCCCAGCGCAGCGATGTCCGTCAGTTGGGCGACCACCCCGTCGGCGACGTCTGCGTCGAGGGCGACGATGCGCACCGCCCCGGCCGACGACGCGGTGGTCACGGTGATGTTGGCCAGGCCGAACAGCCGGTCCAGCGGACCCCGGTAGGTGTCGACCGTCTGCACTCGCGAGATCGGCGCGATACGGCGCTGCTGGACAAGCCAGCCGGTCTTCGTGAAGACGGCCTGCGGGCTGATCTCCCAACGGTGCACGCGGTATCGCCAGAGCGGCACGACGAGCATGTGCAGCACCATCAGCGCCGCGCTGACAGCCGCGACGAGAACGTGCAGCCACGCCGGCCGCGGCAGCACGAGCAACCACACCACCTGGGCGACTACCGGCACAATCCACGCGAGCGCTGCGGACACCGCCCACAGCACTGGTGCGGTGCGGCTCGGCGGATTCGCCGGATCGGTGAGCAAGATCACGCCGTTCCGTATCGTTTGGATAGCACCACGAACGACGACGATACGTGCCGGTCCGAAGGAGTCTTGATGAGCAGCAAATGGACAGCAGCAGACGTTCCGGATCAATCGGGACGTGTCGCGGTCATCACCGGAGCCAACACCGGGATCGGCTACGAGGCCGCCGCGGTGCTGGCCGACAAGGGCGCGCACGTCGTGCTGGCGGTGCGCAACCTGGACAAGGGCAAGGACGCCGCAGAGCGGATCGCCGCGAAGAGCCCGAACGCCGATCTCGTGCTGCAGCAGCTCGACCTCACGTCGTTGGACTCCGTGCGGGCCGCGGCCGATGAGCTGCGCGACAGCCATCAACGCATCCACCTGCTGATCAACAACGCCGGGGTGATGTACACGCCGAAAGGCAGCACCAAGGACGGGTTCGAGTTGCAGTTCGGCACGAACCATCTCGGCCACTTCGCATTCACCGGCCTGCTGCTCGACCGCCTGCTGCCCGTCGA
Source organism: Mycobacterium sp. (assembly GCA_025965895.1). Lineage (GTDB taxonomy): Bacteria > Actinomycetota > Actinomycetes > Mycobacteriales > Mycobacteriaceae > Mycobacterium. The sequence continues at coordinate 92,372 of JAOPWC010000105.1, read as the reverse complement.
GGGCTCCCGCGTGGTCACGATCAGCAGCGTCGGGCACCGCATTCTGGCGAAGATTCATTTCGACGACCTGCAGTGGGAACGCAGCTACAACCGGGTCAGGGCCTACGGGCAGTCCAAACTGGCGAACCTGTTGTTCACGTACGAACTTCAGCGCAGGCTCACCGGCAAGAACACCATCGCCGTCGCCGCCCACCCGGGCGGCTCCGACACGGAGCTGACCCGCAACATGCCCGCATTGCTCCGGCCGGCCACCGACGTGCTGTGGCCGCTGATGTCGCAGAGCGCCGACATGGGAGCGTTGCCGACCCTGCGGGCCGCCACCGACCCGGGCGTGCGGGGCGGCCAGTATTACGGGCCCGACGGCTTCGGCGAACAGCGGGGCCATCCGAAGCTGGTGCAGTCCAGCAAGCAGTCCCACGACCAGCAGTTGCAGCGCCGGCTCTGGACCGTGTCCGAGGACCTGACCGCCGTGACATACCCGGTCTGACCGATGCGATCCGTCCCAGCGCACGCCCGTGTCGTCGCGGAGCTGATCCGGCCCCGCCCGGCGGCCATGGTCCCGCTCGCCGACGCCGAAGGGCTCGCGTTGGCCGACGACGTCGTCGCCCCGCTGTCGCTGCCCGGCTTCGACAACTCGGCGATGGACGGCTATGCCGTGACAGCCGACGACGTCGCCGCCGCCACCGACGAACAACCGGTCCTGCTTCCGGTGGCCGAGGACATACCGGCCGGGCGAACCGACGAGCTGACGCTGAAACCCGGCACGGCACATCGGATCATGACCGGCGCACCGGTCCCCACCGGAGCGACCGCGGTGGTGCCCGTCGAAGCCACCGACCACGGACTGGAGACGGTGTCGATCCGGGCCGCCGCGAGACCGGGCGAGCACATCCGCCGCGCCGGCGAGGACGTCGCCGCGGGCACGACGGTGTTGCGCGCCGGGCAGGTCGTGACCCCGGCAGTGATGGGCCTGGCCGCGGCGCTGGGACTTGCTGAACTGCGGGTGATCCCGAGGCAGCGGGTGCTGGTGGTCTCGACCGGCGCGGAACTGGTGCGCCCCGGTGAGCCGCTGCGGCCCGGCCAGATCTACGAATCCAACGGTGTGATGCTGGCCGCCGCGGTGCACGAGGCCGGTGCCGAGGTGGTCGCTGCACCGGTGACCGGCGACGACATGGTGCAGTTCCGCGGCGTGCTGAACACCTACGGCGGGCAGGCCGACGTGATCATCACCAGCGGCGGCGTCAGCGCCGGCGCGTACGAGGTCGTCAAAGACGCGCTGACACACAGCGGTTCAGACGTCGAGTTCGTCAAGGTCGCGATGCAGCCGGGCATGCCGCAAGGTGCCGGGCGCCTGGGCGGAACATGGGCCGGCACGCCCATCGTCACCCTGCCCGGCAACCCGGTCAGCGCGCTGGTGTCTTTCGAAGTGTTTGTCCGCCCGGCCTTGCGCGCGGCGATGAGCCTGCCCTCGCCGCACCGGCCGAGGCGCACCGCCCTGCTCACCGACTCGCTGACGTCGCCGCGCGGCAAGCGGCAGTTCCGCCGGGGTGTTCTGGACGCGGCGACAGCGTCGGTGACCACCTACGGGCCGCCGGCATCGCATCACCTGCGGTGGCTGGCTTCGGCCAACTGCCTACTCGAAATCGGCGAGGACGTCGTCGAGATGTCTGCCGGTTCGCAGGTGCAAGTGTGGGACCTGGCTGCGTTTTCCCAAGGGTCGGCGGACGTAGAATCGGCCGGATGGCCAGACGCCCCCGACTCCCGGCCGAGGACGGACCCGAAGCTTCTCGACTGATCGAGCTGGTCCGGTCCACCGTTCCGCCGATGCATCCCGCCGGCGTGCCGTTCGTGTCGACGGGGCTTGCGGCGGCAGCCGCGGGCCACCGGCACAAGTTCATCCGCAACGCGGGCCTCGCGGCGGCCGGAGCGTTCGCACTGTTTTTTCGCAACCCGCCCCGGGTGCCGCCGAAACGTCCCGGTGTCGTCGTCGCCCCCGCCGATGGCCAATTCACGATCATCGACACCGCACTGCCGCCCGCGGAGCTCGGGTTGCCTGCAGAGCCGATGCCGCGGGTGAGCATCTTCCTGTCGCTTTTCAACGCCCACGTGCAGTGGGTGCCGGTGGGCGGGGAAGTGGCCGCGGTGCGGTACCGCCGCGGGGAACACGGCGCAGCCGACCGTCCCCGTTCCACCGTGGAAAACGAACGCAACAGCGTGCTCATCCGCACGCCGGAGGGGCAGCACGTGGTGGTGGTGCAGATCGCGGGCGTGCTGGCCCGCCGCATCGTGTGTGATGTCGGCGCGGGCGACAAGGTGGCGATGGGCGACACGTACGGACTGATCCGCTTCGGGTCGCGGCTCGACACCTATCTGCCGGCAGGGTCGCACGTGCTGGTCTCGAAAGGACAGCACGCGCTGGGCGCCGAGACTGTGCTGGCAGAGCTGCCGTGAAGAACGCAGCGCGCAAGCGGCCCGCCGGGCTGCGCATGCTCCCGAGCGCGCTCACGGTGGCCGCCATCTGCCTGGGCTTGACGTCGGTGAAGTTCGCGCTCGACAACCGTCCGACGGAAGCGATGGCGCTGCTCGCGGTGGCCGCGATTCTCGACGCACTCGACGGCCGCATGGCCCGACTGCTCGGGGCGACGTCGCGCATGGGAGAGGAGATCGACTCGCTGGCCGACGCGGTGAACTTCGGTGTCGCCCCGGCATTCATCGTCTATGCGACGCTGCTGTCCCACTCTCGGGTGGGTTGGATCGTGGTGCTGCTGTACTCGGTGTGCATCGTGCTGCGACTCGCCCGCTTCAACGCGTTGTTGGACGAGGACCAGCCCGCCTACGCCAAAGAGTATTTCGTCGGCATGCCGGCGCCGGCAGGGGCGATCGGGGCGATCGGCCCGTTGGCGGCCAAGATGCAGTTCGGCGACGGCTGGTGGACGTCGGAGTGGGCCGTGTCGGTCTGGATGATAGGCGTCTCGCTGCTGGTGGTCAGCACCATCCCGATGCGGAAGATCCACACCTTCTCCGTGTCGCCGAACATGGCGGTGCCGCTGCTGGCGCTGCTGGCGATCGGTATCGCCGCCTCGATCTTCTACGGCTACATCATGATCATGGCGACCATCGTCGCTTACGTCATCCACATTCCGTTCGCGGTGCGCAGCAAGCGCTGGGTGGCGGCGCATCCAGAGGCGTGGAACGACAAGCCGCAGCAGCGACGTGCACAGCGCCGCGCGATTCGCCGTGCCATCCACCCGCAGCGCCGGTCAGTGGCACGCTTGGGCCTGCGCCGGCCGCAACGCTGACATGCCGCCCTCACCGACTCTCACATTGACCGCCCGGCTCAACACCTCGGCCGCCGACTCGCGCCGCGGCGTCATCCGTCTGCACGCCGAAGCCATTGCCGCCCTGGGTATCCGGGAATGGGACGCGGTCTCGTTGACGGGCTCCCGGACCACTGCAGCCGTCGTCGGGCCGGCAGGTCCTGACACGCCGGCCGGCACGGCACTGCTCGACGATGTGACGCTGTCCAACGCCGGTCTGCGGGAAGACACCCCGGTGATCGTGACACCGGTAACGGTTTACGGCGCGCGGTCGGTCACGCTGAGCGGCTCGAATCTGGCCCGGCATTCGGTGACACCGGCCACGTTGCGGCTGGCGCTGCTCGGCAAGGTGATGACCGTCGGGGACACCGTGTCGCTGTTGCCCCGCGACCTGGGGCCGGGCACGTCGACGTCGGAGGCCAGTGCCGCGCTCGCGTCGTCGGTCGGCATCACCTGGACCTCCGAGCTGCTCACCGTCACCGGGGTCGACCCCGCTTCCGGGCCGGTCAGCGTGCAGCCGAACTCGTCGGTCACCTGGCGCAACGGGGTGATGACGGCCGTGCACCGGACGACCGAAGTGCCGGCCGCGGTGACCGTGACAGTCGACGATCTGAAGGGATCACACGTCCAGGCCGGCCGGCTGGCCGAGTGGCTGAAGCTCGCGCTCGACGAGCCGGAACTGCTCGAGACGCTCGGTGCTTCGGCGCGTCTGGGCGTATTGGTGTCGGGGCCGGCGGGCGGCGGAAAGGCGACTCTGGTGCGGGCGGTATGCGCAGGGCGCCGGTTGGTCGAGCTCGACGGACCCGACGTCGGGGCACTCGCCGCGCAGGATCGCCTCAACTCCGTCGCCAACGCCGCAGCAGCGGTGAGTGGCGGCGGCGGGGTGCTGCTGATCACCGACATCGACGCGCTGCTGGGCGCGCCGGCCGAACCGGTGGCCACGCTGATCCTGAGCGAGCTGCGCTCGGCCGTCGCGACCCGTGGCGTCGCAATGATCGGCACGTCCGCGGTGCCCGATGGGCTGGACCCGCGGCTGCGGGCGCCCGAGCTGTGCGACCGCGAACTGGCGCTGACACTGCCTGACGGCTCCACCCGTAAAGCACTGCTGGAAGTGCTGCTGCGGTCGGTGCCTACCGACGAACTCAGTCTCGACGACATCTCGGAGCGAACGCCGGGATTCGTCGTGGCGGATCTGTGCGCGCTGGTGCGCGAGGCGGCGATGCGGGCCGCGTCGCGGGCCAGCGCCGACGGCAAGCCGCCGATCTTGACCCAGGACGACTTGGCCGGCGCGCTCACCGTCATCCGCCCGCTGTCGCGGTCGTCGACCGAGGAAGTGTCCGTCGGCGCCGTCACGCTCGAGGACGTCGGCGACATGGCCGCGACCAAGCAGGCGCTGACCGAGGCGGTGCTGTGGCCCCTGCGCCATCCCGACACGTTCGCCCGCCTCGGCGTCGAGCCCCCGCACGGCGTGCTGCTCTACGGGCCCCCCGGCTGCGGCAAGACGTTCGTGGTACGGGCGCTGGCCAGTTCCGGCCGGCTGTCGGTGCACGCGGTCAAAGGCGCCGAGTTGATGGACAAGTGGGTCGGCGCGTCGGAGAAGGCAGTGCGCGAGTTATTCCGCCGTGCCAGGGATTCCGCGCCCTCGCTGGTGTTTCTCGACGAGATCGACGCGTTGGCGCCGCGGCGCGGGCAGAGCTTCGACTCCGGTGTCAGCGACCGGGTGGTGGCCGCGCTGTTGACCGAGCTGGACGGCGTCGAGCCGCTTCGCGACGTCGTCGTGCTGGGTGCCACGAACCGTCCGGACCTGATCGACCCTGCGTTGCTGCGGCCGGGCAGGCTGGAGCGGCTGGTGTTCGTCGAACCGCCAGACGCGCAGGCGCGCCGGGACATCTTGCGCACCGCAGGCAAGTCGGTGCCGCTGAGCCACGACGTCGACCTGGACGCGCTTGCCGGCGAGCTGGCGGGCTACAGCGCCGCTGACTGCGTTGCGCTGCTTCGCGAGGCCGCGATGACCGCGATGCGGCGCTCGATCGACGCCGCCGACGTCACGGCCGCCGACATCGCGGCCGCCCGAAACGCGGTTCGCCCGTCGCTGGACCCGCTCCAGGTGGACGGGCTGAGGGCCTTCGCTTCAGGCCGATAGGTTTGTCCAGCAAGTGGCGAATCGTCGCCACCGTAAACTGGCCCCGGACCAAGCCAGAAGAGGCTGACACCCCGAAGGCATCGGAGTGCCATGCTCGCCGTACTGCTCGCCCACGCCGTCGCCGCGGCGATCGCGCCGCTGCTCGTCTACCGGTGGGGGCGCCTGGCGTTCTACCCCCTGGCTGTCGTCCCGGCCGCGTCGTTGATCTGGGTCGCTTTGAACTGGCCCGAGTCGGCGCGTCACCCCGCGAGCGTAGACGTGCGATGGGTGCCGGAACTGTCGCTGAACATCACGCTGCGGTTCGACTCGCTGTCCGCGGTCATGGCCGTCCTTGTGCTCGCGATCGGCGCGCTCGTTCTGGTGTATTGCGCCCAGTACTTCCACCATCACGACGAACGCACCGAGCAGCGCCTGCCGAGCTTCGCCGCCGAGCTGGTTGCGTTCGCCGGAGCGATGTTCGGCCTGGTGGTGTGCGACAACATGCTGATGCTCTACGTGTTCTGGGAGCTGACCACGGTGTTGTCGTTCCTTCTGGTCGCCCATTACGCAGAACGCGCCACCAGCCGCCGCGCCGCCATGCAGGCGCTGCTGGTGACCACCGCCGGCGGCCTGTCGATGCTGGTCGGCATCGTCATCCTCGGCCACAGCGCGGGCACGTATTTGCTGTCAGAGCTGGTGGGCAGGCCGCCGTCCGGGGCTGTCGCCGCAATCGGCGTCGCGCTGGTACTGATCGGGGCGATCAGCAAGTCCGCGCTCGTGCCGCTGCACTTCTGGCTACCCGGGGCGATGGCCGCGCCCACCCCCGTCAGCGCCTACCTGCACGCCGCCGCGATGGTCAAGGCCGGCGTCTACCTGATCGCGCGGTTGGCGCCGGGCTTCGCGGACTCGCCGCCGTGGCGGCCCACCGTCGTCATCCTCGGCCTCGGAACGCTGCTGTTGGCCGGGTGGCGCGCGGTGCGCGAATACGACCTGAAGCTGATTCTCGCGTTCGGGACCGTCAGCCAGCTGGGGCTGATCGCGGTGCTGGTCGGCGCGGGCAGCGGCGATCTGATGCTGGCAGGGCTGGCCATGCTGTGCGCCCACGCGATGTTCAAGGCCGCGTTGTTCATGGTCGTCGGCATCATCGACCACGCCACCGGCACGCGCGACATCCGCCGGCTCGCCGGGCTCGGCCACCGCTGCCCGGCGCTGTTCGTCATCGCTGCCTGCGGCGCCGCGAGCATGGCGGCGGTGCCGCCGTTCTTCGGATTCGTCGCCAAGGAGGCGGACTTCGAGACGCTGTCGCACACCCATTCATACGGGGCGGCGAGCCCGTACGTGCTCACCGCCGTGGTCGTCGGCTCGGTGTTCACCACCATCTACAGCCTGCGGTTTGCCTGGGGCGCCTTCGCCCGCAAGGGTCTGCCCCGCCCCAGTGCGCTGGTCGCCAACATGCACCGTCCGTCAACGGGGTTCGTCGCGGCCCCGGCGGTCCTTGCCGCGGCCAGCTTGGTGTTCGGCCTGGCGCCGGGGTTGCTCAACGGAGTGTTGGGCAGCTACGCCGACACCCTGCCCGGCGGCCACAGCTACCAGCTGGCGCTGTGGCACGGTTTCGGTATTGCCCCGACGCTGTCGACCGTCGTGCTCGGCGCCGGTGTGGCCGCGTTCGGGCTGCGCGCCCGGCTGCGGCGCCTACGGGTGGGATGGATGCCCCTCGGCAACGCCGACCGCATCTACGACGCCGTCGTGCGCACCACAGACATCGTGGCACTCAGGCTGACCGGGGTGACCCAGCGTGGCTCCATCCCGGGCACCCAGGCCGTGATCCTGTCCACGCTGGTGCTGCTGCCGGTCGTCATGCTGATGCTCGGTGCCCGCGACAGACCACGGTTCGGGTTGGGGGATTCGGCGCTGCAGCCGGTCGTCGGGCTGCTGATCATCACCGCCGCGCTGGGGACGACGGTGATGCGCAACCGGCTGGCGGCGGTGCTGCTGGTCGGTGTGACGGGTTACGGGTGCGGTGTGGTGTTCGCGTTCCACGGCGCCCCGGATCTGGCGTTGACGCAGTTTCTCGTCGAAACGTTGACGTTGGTGGTCTTCGTGCTCGTCCTGCGTACCCTGCCCGCCGAGGCGGACGCGTCCAACATCAGGCGGCACCGGCTACCACGGCTGGTGCTGGCGCTGGCCGTCGGCGCCACCGTCACCACGCTGGCGGTGTATGCGATGTCGGCACGCACCGGCGTCCCGATCGCGGCGCTGATCCCGTACGCCGCCTACGAGCGCGGCCACGGCGCCAACACCGTCAACGTGCTGCTCGTCGACATCCGGGCCTGGGACACTTTCGGCGAGATCTCGGTGCTGCTGGTCGCCGCCACCGGGGTCGCGTCGCTGGTGTTCAAGCACCGACGCTTCGGCTCGGCACCGCGGATCGCAAAGGTCGCGTCGCAGCCCGGCATTGCGCGGCGTCCGGCGCCCCCGGGCGGCGACACCACGTGGCTGAGGGGCAGCGAATTCCGCGATCCGCGGCATCGGTCGCTGGTGCTGGAAGTGGCGACGCGGGTGATCTTCCCGCTGATCATGGTGCTGTCGGTGTACTTCTTCTTCACCGGTCACAACACTCCCGGCGGCGGCTTCGCCGGCGGCCTGACAGCCGGCCTGGCGCTGGTGCTGCGCTATCTGGCCGGCGGCCGCTACGAGTTGGGCGAGACGCTGCCGCTCGACGCGGGCAAGGTGCTGGGCGTCGGGCTCGGCCTGTCGGCCGGCACCGCCGTCGTGTCGCTGTTGGTGGGCGCTCCGGTGCTGTCGTCGGCGGTGGTCGAGCTGCACGTACCGGTGCTCGGCCAGGTGAAGTTCGTCACCGCCCTGTTCTTCGACCTGGGTGTCTACCTGATCGTGGTCGGACTCGTCCTTGATGTGCTGCGCAGCCTGGGGGCGCGGCTTGACGTCGAGCTGGCCGACGAGGCGCCGGCCGAGCCGGGGAAGGCGGCAGCGCGATGACGGTCTATCTTGTGCCGCTGATTCTGATCGGCGTGCTGACCAGCACCGGTGTGTACCTGTTGCTGGAGCGCAACATGACGCGAATGCTGCTGGGGCTGTTGCTGATCGGCAACGCGGTGAACCTGCTGATCATCACCGTCGGCGGCCCGTCGGGCAATCCGCCGATCCACGGCCGGACCAGCGACGACCGAACCACCACCGCTGATCCGCTCGCACAGGGCATGGTGCTGACGGCGATCGTGATCACGATGGGCATCGCGGCGTTCGTGCTGGCCCTGGCCTACCGCTCCTATCGGCTCACCACCGCCGAGGAAGTCAGCACCGACCCGGAGGACAGGCGCGTCTCGCAGCGGTCGGAGGACGAGGCCGATGAGGATCTGGTGCATCCGGAGCCGGAACGCGACACCGGCGGCCCCGACGAACTCGACGCCTTGCCCGCCCCCGGGGGACAGACATGAGCGCCGCGACCGCGCTGGTCCCGCTGCCGGTGTTGATTCCAGTCATCGGCGCGGCATTGACGCTGTTTTTGGGCCGGCGACCGCGGCTGCAACGCGCCATCACGCTGCTCGCGTTGTCCACGGTGGTCGTGGTCTGTGCGCTGCTGTTGGGAGCAGCCGATCGTCACGGGACCTTGGTGGTAGACGTCGGCGGCTGGGGACAAACCGTGCCGGGAATGGGTCCGATCGGGATCACGCTCGTGGTGGACCGGTTGTCGGCGCTGATGCTGGTGGTGTCGTCGATCGTGCTGCTGGCGGTGGTGTGGTACGCGATCGGTCAGGGCATCCGCGACGGCGGCGAGCGCCAGCCGGTGTCGATATTCCTGCCCACCTATCTCGCGCTGGCGGCAGGCGTGTGCAACGCCTTCCTGGCCGGCGACCTGTTCAACCTCTTCGTCGGCTTCGAGGTCTTACTGTCGGCCAGCTTCGTGTTGCTGACCGTCGGCGCGACCGCAGAGCGGATACGCGCGGGCATTTCCTACGTGATGGTGTCGATGGTGTCGTCGCTGATCTTCCTGTTCGGCATCGCGCTGGTCTACGCGGCCACCGGCACCCTCAACATGGCGGAGCTCGCCGTGCGGCTGGACCACGTCACCGCCGGGATCCGCAGCGCGTTGTTCGCGGTGCTTCTCGTCGCGTTCGGCATCAAGGCGGCGGTGTTTCCGCTGTCGACGTGGCTGCCGGATTCCTACCCGACCGCGCCCGCGCCCGTCACGGCGGTGTTCGCCGGCCTGCTGACCAAGGTCGGTGTCTACGCGATCATCCGGGCGCACTCGCTGTTGTTCCCCGGCGGCGGGCTGGATTCGGTGCTGCTGGTCGCCGCGCTGCTGACGATGTTGATCGGCGCGTTCGGTGCGATTGCGCAGACAGACATCAAGCGGCTGCTTTCGTTCACGTTGGTCAGCCACATCGGATACATGATCTTCGGTATCGCGTTGTCGAGCCTGCTGGGCATGACCGGCGCGATCTACTATGTGGCGCACCACATCATCGTGCAGACGACGCTGTTTCTGGTGGTCGGCCTGATCGAGCGGCAGGCCGGTGCGTCGACGCTGCGGCGACTGGGGGGCCTCGCCACCGCCAGTCCGCTGCTTGCGCTGATCTATTTCGTGCCGGCCATCAGTCTTGGTGGGATACCGCCGTTTTCGGGATTCATCGGCAAGGTGACGCTGCTCGAGGCCGGCGCCCAGAACGGATCCCCCCTGGCGTGGATTCTGATAGCGGGCAGCGTGATGACGAGCCTGCTGACGCTGTACGTGGTGTCGCGGGTGTATTCCCGAGCGTTTTGGCGCTCGCGCGCCGACGCACCCGATGGTGCTTTGGCGATGGCGTCGGCGTCGACGTTGCTGGACGAGCCGGAAGATGTCGCGCTGGTCGACCGGCCGGACGTCGGGAGGATGCCCGTGGGCATGGTGGTGCCGACCATCGTGCTGATCGGAGTGGGGTTGACGCTGACTGTGCTTGCCGGGCCGATCGTCTCCTACGCCGAACGGGCGGCGGCGGAAGTGCTCGACCGGGGCCAGTACATCACCGCGGTAGTAGGAGGCATCAGGTGAGACGGCGGCTACTTCTTCGGGCCTGGGTGCTGGTGTGGTTGATGTTGGTGTGGAACCTGTTGTGGGGCAATTTTTCCTGGGCCAACGTTCTCAGCGGGTTCGCGGTAGCCGGGTTCATCACCGTGTTGCTGCCGCTGCCGGTGGTACCGGTGGAGGGCCGGCTGCATCCGGTGGCGCTGCTGCGGTTGATCGGCCTGGTGACGTGGTATCTCGTGCAGTCCAGCGTGCAAGTAGCGTGGCTCGCACTGAAGCCCGGGCCGCCGCCGCTCAGCGCGGTCCTGCGGGCCCGGTTGTCCATCAAGTCGGATCTGGTGCTGGCGCTGGCGGTCAACGCGATCAACCTGATTCCCGGCACGATGGTGCTGGAGATCGACAAGAACCGCCGGCTGATCTATGTGCATGTGCTCGACGTAGGGTCGCCACGGGCGGTGGACCGATTCTTCCGTGAAGTCACCCAGATGGAGCGGTTGTTGATCGCGGCCTTTGAACGCGACGCCGACTGGCGCCCGGCCAGTGAGCAGAGCGGCACATGAACGGCGTCTGGACGATTGCCGCGGTCATGCTGACTGCCGCGGCCGGCCTCACGATGTTCCGCATGCTGGTCGGCCCGAACACGCTGGATCGGTTGGTTGCGCTCGACACGCTGGTGGCCGTCGCGATGTGCGGACTCGGCACGTGGGCCGCGTACAGCCTCGACTCAACCGTGGTTTACGGCATCACCGCGCTGTCTCTGATCAGCTTCGTCGGTTCGGTGAGCGTGGCCCGGTTCCGGGTGCCCGACAAAGAGTCTCGACGCAACGGCGGGAGTCGGTGATGACCGCGCCGGACGTCGTCTGCGGCGTGCTGGTGTTGGGAGGGTCGGCGCTGGCGCTGACCGCAGCGGTCGGGGTTGTCCGTTTCCCGGACACGTTGTCACGGATGCATTCCGCCACCAAACCGCAGGTGCTGGGTCTGCTGCTGGTGCTGGCCGGTGCCGCGCTGCGGCTGCGTGGCACCGTCGACGTCGGCATGATCATCCTGGCCGGGATGTTCACGCTGATAACCGCTCCCGTGGTCGCACACCGGGTGGGCCAACTCGCCTACCGGGAGCAGGCGATCCGCGACGACTTGCTCACGGTCGACGAGATGCGTGAGGACGTCGGTGGCTAATCGCCGGACAGCTGGAAGTGGATCATCGCCGCCACGGTTTCGACAGCCTCCGATAATGCCCGCAGCCGGTCCGCAGCGGACGGCGCGGACAGCACCGCGTACCGGTCGGCCTGACCCATCGGAACGCGGGAAGCCAGCGCATACAAACTTTCGCCGGGACCCTCGGCCATCGCGACGCCGCCGAACAGCATGTCCCGCGGCGGCAGCTGTGCACCCCGCGCGTTCGCGAGCCGTTCGAACAGGCCCATCAGCCGGTCCTCCAGTTCGCCGATGGCAGCATCCGTGACCACATCGCCCGGCTCGTCCGGCCAGGGCTCGACGATCGCCCGCGGGTAGGGGTCGTCGGGGAGCCACCTGCTGATCCGTAGCCGCTGCCCGATCCGGCACCGCACGGTGTAGCGCCCGTCACCGTGAGACTGATGCTCGACGATCCGGGCCAGCGTGCCGACGTTGTAGCGGTCGTCCCCGCCGCCGACCTCTCGGCCCGCCGCGATCAGCACGACACCGAACACCGGATCGCCGGCCAGGCAGTCGGCAATCAGCTGCGAATAGCGAGGCTCGAAGATCCGCAGCGGCAGGTCCTCGTCGGGCAACAACACGGACTCCAACGGAAACATCGGTGTGGCACTTTGTTTCATCAGGCGTCGAGGTCCATCAGGCGTCGAGCTCCATCAGGCGTCGAGCTCCCCCACCAGCGCGTCGACCACTGCGCGCAGGTCGCCGTCGTTGTCCTCGGCCACGCGGCGCTGCCGCTGATACGACGCGCCGCGCGGGTAGATGTCAGACACAGAGGCGAGTTCGTCCGCGCAGCCAAGGGACTTCGCCATGGGCTGCAGCCGGGTCAGCAGGTCATCGAGGTCTTCGGTGACCAGCCGCTCGTTGCTGTCCGCGTCCAGGATGATCACCGCGTCCAGCCCGTAACGTGCTGCGCGCCACTTGTTTTCCTGCACATGCCACGGCGGCATCATCGGCAGGGTCTCGCCGGCATCGAGTCGACGGTCCAGATCGACCACCAGGCAGTGCGTCAACGCCACCAGCGCGCCGAGCTCAGGTAGGTTGGAGACCCCGTCGAAGACCCGCACCTCGACCGTTCCAAGATGCGGCGAAGGCCTGATGTCCCAACGGATTTCGTCCATACGGTCGATGATTCCGGTCTTTTTCTGGTCGTGGACGAAGCCCTCCCATTGCGCCCAGCTGCGAAACTGGAACGGTAGGCCGGCCGTCGGCAGTTGCTGGAACATCATCGCGCGGTTACTGGCATACCCGGTGTCCTCGCCCGACCAGAACGGCGACGACGCTGAGAGCGCAAGCAGATGCGGATACTGGTTCAGCAACGACGAAATGATCGGCATCACCTTCTGCGCGGACGAAACTCCGACATGCACATGCACGCCCCAGATCAGCATCTGCCTGCCCCACCACTGCGTTCTCTTGATCAGCTCCGCGTAGCGCGGTGCGTCGGTCAGCTTCTGTGCCGACCACTCGGCGAACGGATGAGTGCCTGCGCAGAACAATTCCATCCCACGATCGCGCACGATCCGGCGGGCGGGGCGCAGTGTCGAGCGCAGGTCGTCCATCGCCTGGGGCGTGGTGTCGCAGATCCCGGTGACCACCTCGACGGTGTTGCGGAGCAGTTCCTTGTGCACACGGGGGTTCTCGCCGATCTCGGCGATCACGGTGGCGGCCTCGTTGCTCAGGTCACGGGTCACGGCGTCAACGAGCGCGAACTCCCATTCGACCCCGATCGTCGGCCGCGGTGAACCGGCGAAGTCGATCCGACGGCTGGCGCGGCCCGGCCTAGGTGTTAACGACACCGCAGGCGACCCGCTTGCCGGCATCGCCGGTGGCCAAGGTGATCTGATCGGGAGGTGGGGCGCCGTTGACCTGCTGGTAGCGGTCGGGCGGGATGTTCGCGAAGTTGTCGGGATCGGCGTGGATGATGATCGCGGTCTTGGCGCCGGCGAGCAGATCGGCGGCGGTGAACGCGTCGGTGGTGGTGACGAGTCTGGCGCTGCCGTCGGATCGCACCTCAAGCGACGTCAGGTCCCCGCTGGCGGGGTGCCCGGCGTGGCCGGGAGCCTGGTAATGACCGCCGGCCGAATTGAAGTCGCCGGGCGCGCCGCCGGTGGGAGCGACCGAGTTCGCTTCGCATTTGCCCACGGAATGGATGTGCATCCCGTGGAAGCCGGCAGTCAGGATCCCGCTGCCGATGGTCTCGACCGTGACCGTGGCGAAGCCGCCGGAGAAGTCAAAGGTGGCGTTCGCCACGGGCGTGCCGTTGGCGCCGGCCAGCTGTGCTTTCAATTGCTGAGAACCGCCCGGAGCCGCTGACGACGGCGATGCCCCCGGTGCCGTCGAACCCGTCCACACCGGCGGCGTGGTGCCGGGGCTGTTGCTCGGGTTCTGGTGGGGCGAGCACGCCGTGACCGCAAGAGCGGGAACGGAAAGCAAGACGGCGGCGATGGCGGCGGGCTTGACCATGGCGAAGAGCCTATCCGGTGACCGCAACGATGATGCCGGGCGGTTGGTCGGTGAGTTCGGGCACGCGGGGCTGCACCGGTGCCTGCAGTAGCTGGCCCACTTGGTCCGCGGCCTGCTGTTCGCCGGCGGCGTCGCTGAAGAAAACAGTGGTCTGGGACACGCTGGCGAGGCTCAGGTTGTCGGCGGCGGTGACGTTCCAGCCGGCCTGCTTGAGCCGGTCGGCCGTGCGGCCGGCCGCGCCCTCGTCCGACGAGATGTTGTAGACACGCACGTCGGCCTTGGCCGCCGCCGGGGACGGTTGCGGGTTCGTGGTCGACGTGATCGTCGTCACTGTGGACGAGTGGTCGTCGGAGCTGCCGGACGAGCCCATGGCCTGGAAACCGATCAGCAGGAAGATGACACCCAGGAACAGCAGCACCATGACCATGGCGCGCAGCGGCAGCCCAGAGGAGTCAGGTACGCGCTCGTTCATCGAGCCCACTGTACGGAACGGGGCGCGGGACGCCGAAGCGGATCAGGTGACCTCAAAACCGAGCCGCCGCGCCGCGCGTGCCTTTTGCCGGCTGGCTCGCAAGCGGCGCAGCCGCTTGACCAACATGGGGTCGGCGGCCAGCGCCTCCGGCCGGTCGACCAGCGCATTGAGCACTTGGTAGTAGCGGGTGGCCGACATCGAGAACAGCTCCCTGATGGCTTCTTCCTTGGCCCCCGCGTACTTCCACCACTGCCGCTCGAAGGCCAGGAGGTCGTGCTCGCGACGGGTCAGCCCGTCGGCGGGGTCAGCGTCGTTGGCCGAACGCTCCGCCCGCGCCATGGCGCCGTCCATATCGCTCCTAGGACTGCTCGAAGAACCGAATGACATCCCTGTGTTTCAGCAACATTCAACCACGCCTTCGGCGGCAGGTACGTCAGCCAGGCCCGCGAGTCGGCTGACTTAAGCTTGCCAATCGTGACAATTCGTCCTATCCGGATCGTGGGAGATCCCGTCCTGCACGCCGCGGCCTGCCCCGTGCCGGTCGCAGACGACGGTTCGCTGCCTGACGATCTCGCCGAGTTGATCTCGGACATGTTCGAGACGATGGACGCGGCGAACGGAGTGGGCTTGGCGGCCAACCAAGTTGGCGCGCCGCTGCGGCTGTTCGTCTATGACTGCGCCGAAGAACGCGGGAGAACTGCACGGCGCCGCGGTGTCGTGATCAACCCGGTGCTCGAAACTTCGGAGATCCCCGAGACCATGCCCGACCCGGAAAACGACGACGAGGGCTGCCTGTCGGTGCCCGGCGAATCGTATCCGACCGGGCGCGCCAACTGGGCTCGAGTCACGGGCCTGGACGCCGATGGAACGCCGGTCACGATCGAGGGCACGGATCTGTTCGCCCGCATGCTTCAGCACGAGACCGGCCACCTCGACGGTCTGCTGTATCTGGACCGGCTGGTCGGCCGGCACGCCCGCAGCGCGAAACGGATGCTGAAGTCGCGCGGCTGGGGCGTGCCGGGGAACTCGTGGACCCCGGGCGAGGTGCCCGATCCGTTCGGACACTGACAACCGGCCCGCACGGGGCAATGCCGGGCCGATCGTCGGGTTGCGAACGGCTATACACACCGCGCGCAATCGGCGGTGCCAGTGGGGAAATCGGCCGGCGGACGGGCGATGAGCGCTCTACGAGTCGATGGGTTTCGGGGTCCACCGCCGCTGCCGTCACGTCAGCGCAGATAAGTAACGTGGAGTCCGTGCGGTTGGCCACGTGGAACGTCAACTCGATTCGCGCCAGGGTGGATCGGGTGGTGAACTGGCTCGAGCGCGCCGAGATCGACGTGCTCGCAATGCAGGAAACCAAATGCGCCGATGACCAGTTCCCGACGATGCCGTTCGCCGCTGCCGGATACGAGGTGGTGCACTGCGGGTTCAACCAGTGGAACGGCGTGGCGATCGCGTCACGGGTCGGTCTCGACGATGTGCAGGTGGGATTCGAGGGCCAGCCGTCGTGGAGCAACAACCCCGACGAGGAGGCCGCGGCAGAGGCGCGCGCGCTGGGCGCCACATGCGACGGCGTTCGCGTCTGGAGCCTTTACGTACCCAACGGGCGCACCCCGGACTCCCCGCACTATTTCTACAAGCTGGATTGGCTTGCGGCGCTTAGGGATACCGTGCACAAGTGGCTTACCGACGACCCCGAGGCGCAGATCGCGCTCGCCGGTGACTGGAACATCGCGCCGACCGACGACGACGTCTGGAGCGTCGAGTTCTACCAGCACAGCACCCATGTGACGGAGCCGGAGCGGCGGGCGTTCAACGCGATCGTCGAGGCGCAGTTCGCCGACCTGGTGCGGCCGTTCGCCCCCGGACCCGGTGTGTACACCTACTGGGACTACACGCAGTTGCGCTTCCCGAAACGTCAGGGCATGCGCATCGACTTCATTCTCGGCTCACCGGCTCTGGCCCGGTGCGTCACGCACGCCGAGATCGTCCGCGAGGAACGCAAGGGCAAGGCGCCCAGCGATCATGCGCCCGTGACGGTCGAGCTGGCTCAGTCGTCGTCGACGTAGCGCCCCGGGCTGACCCACGAGGCGGCGGCGCCGACCGCCATCATCACCGCCGCGGCGATGAACACCACCACCAGACCGGCGTGGAACGGTCCGGAGATCAGGTCCGGGAAGAACTCCTTGCCCGTCAGCACGGCGGTGTTGACACCCGGCTGCTGCAGCGCACCCGACGGCGCCAACAGCTCGGCGATCGGGTTGAAGCCCAGGAACGCGGCGAACAGGCTGCCCACCGGCGGGGTGTTGGCCACCTGGTGTGCCACCGTCGCGGGAACGCCCTGCTGCTGCAGGCCGGCGCTCATCGCGCCCGGCAGTGTGTTGGCCAGGCCGACGATCATCAGCGAGAAGAAAATCCCGATCGACAGCGATGTGCCGGCATTGAAGAACGTCGCCCGGATACCCGAGGCGGCCCCCCGTTCGGCCGCGGGCACGCTCGACATGATCGCTGCGGTGTTGGGCGCGGTGAAGATGCCGCCGCCGAGACCGTTGAGGAAAATCAGCAGCGCGAAGATCCAGAAGTTGAAGTCCACCGGAATCGCTACCAGCGCCACGAACGTCAAGGCCATCAAGACCATCCCGCCGATGGTGAACGGACGAGAGCCGAACCGGTCCGACAACCACCCGGACAGCGGACCGGCGACCAGGAACCCGACGGTCATCGGCAGCATGTAAATGCCGGACCACAGCGGAGTTGACTCGAAACTGTAGCCGTGCAGCGGAAGCCAGATCCCCTGCAGCCAGATGATCAGCATGAACTGCATGCCACCGCGACCCACCGAGGACATCAGCCCGGCGAAGTTGCCCAGCCCGAACGCCTTCGACCTGAACAACCGGATGTCGACCATCGGCGCGGGCACTCGCAACTCCAGGAAGCAGAACGCCACCAGCGTGACGACGCTGAACACGATCGAGCCCAGCACCCACGGGTTGGTCCAGCCGGTGGGGTGAGAACCGTACGGCTGAATGCCGTAGGTGATCGCGGTGAGCAGCACCGTCAGCCCGACCCCGAGCATCAGCGTTCCTGCCCAGTCGAGTTTCGCGGGGGTACGCACCCCCAGCTCATGTAGCGAGCGGAAGCCCCAGATGGTCCCGATGACGCCGATCGGCACGCCGACCCAGAAGATTGCCCGCCAGTCCCACTGCGACAGCACGCCGCCGATCAGCAGGCCCAAGAACGACCCGGCGACCGCCGCGACCTGGTTCACGCCCAGCGCCATACCGCGCTGCCCGGCCGGGAACGCGTCGGTCAGTATCGCCGCCGACGACGCCATCAGCATCGCCCCGCCGACGCCCTGGAGCAGCCGCCATCCGATCAGCCAGAGCGCACCGGCCCCCAGGTGAAACGGGTCGAAGGACAGGGCGACGGCGGCCAGCGTGAACACCGCGAAACCCAGGTTGTAGATGCGGACCCGGCCGTATATGTCGCCGAGACGGCCGAAGAACACCACCATCACCGCGGTGACGACGAGGTAGCCCATCAGCATCCACAGCAGGTAGCTGACGTTGCCCGGCGCCAGCGGGTTCAGACCGATTCCGCGGAAGATGGCGGGCAATGAGATCAGCACGATCGAGGCGTTGATCGTGGCAAGCAGCGTGCCCAGCGTGGTGTTGGACAGCGCGATCCACTTGTAGAACGGGTGGTCGTGGTCCATCCGCCTGCGGCGCCGGTCGGTCACGGCCACCCCGACCTCTTTTGAATTCACGAGGGGGGGCTTCGTCATCTCGATCTCAGTCGTCATCAATCGTCGCTTTTCGTATCGGTGTCAACGTGTCTATCGCATACCCAAAACACATATGTTAGCTATACAAAGCATCGGGTAGCAATTTGTATTCCATGACAACGCTGACAGGATGCTGCGCTAGCGTGGGGTCGCACCATCAACCACGCGGGAGCGCACGCCGAGGGCGCTGAGAGGGCGGCTGGGGCCGTCGACCGTACGAACCTGACCGGGTAATGCCGGCGTAGGGAGATGTCATGACCGATCTGTCTGTTTCTGTCGAACCGACCATCACCACCGGCCCGATCGAAGGCAGCACGAAGATCTACCGCCAACTCGACGAGGTGCCCGGCGCCCGCGTGCCGTTTCGGCGGGTCAACCTGTCCAACGGCGGGCACCTCGACCTGTACGACACCTCGGGCCCGTACACAGACCCCACCGCGGAGATCAACCTGCACGCAGGCCTGTCCCCGCGCGCGGGGGTGGTGCGCGACCGCGGCACCCAGCTGCAACGGGCCCGCACGGGAGAGACCACCGCCGAGATGGCCTTCATCGCCCGGCGCGAGGGCGTGCCGGGCGAGCTGGTCCGCGACGAGGTCGCCCGCGGCCGTGCGGTGATCCCCGCCAACCACAGCCATCCGGAGAGCGAGCCGATGGTCATCGGCAAGGTATTCGCGGTGAAAGTCAATGCCAACATCGGCAATTCGGCCGTGACGTCGTCGATTGCCGAGGAAGTCGACAAGATGGTGTGGGCCACCCGATGGGGTGCGGACACGATCATGGACCTCTCCACGGGCAAGGACATCCACCTGACCCGGGAATGGATTCTGCGGAATTCCCCCGTGCCGGTGGGGACGGTGCCGATCTACCAGGCGGTGGAGAAAGTGAAGGGCGACCCCGCAGCGCTGACGTGGGAGATCTACCGCGACACGGTGATCGAGCAGTGCGAGCAAGGTGTCGACTACATGACGGTGCACGCCGGAGTGCTGCTGCGGTACGTGCCGCTGACCGCCGACCGGGTCACCGGCATCGTGTCACGAGGCGGCTCGATCATGGCCGCCTGGTGTCTCGCCCACCACCGAGAATCGTTCCTGTACACAAACTTTGACGAGCTCTGTGACATACTCGCTCGTTACGACGTGACGTTCTCGCTCGGCGACGGCCTACGGCCGGGCTCTATCGCCGACGCCAATGACGCCGCCCAGTTCGCCGAACTGCGCACGCTCGGTGAGCTCACCAAGATCGCGAAAGCCCATGGTGTGCAGGTGATGATCGAAGGCCCCGGCCACGTCCCGATGCACAAGATCGCCGAGAACGTCCGGCTGGAGGAGGAGTTGTGCGAGGAGGCGCCGTTCTACACCCTCGGCCCGCTCGCGACCGACATCGCCCCGGCGTACGACCACATCACCTCCGCGATCGGAGCGGCAATGATCGCGCAGGCCGGCACCGCGATGCTGTGCTACGTCACGCCCAAAGAGCATCTCGGACTGCCCGACCGCAAGGACGTCAAGGACGGCGTGATCGCGTACAAGATCGCCGCCCACGCCGCCGACCTGGCCAAGGGCCGGCCGGGGGCGCAGCAGCGTGACGACGCGTTGTCGACCGCCCGGTTCGAGTTCCGGTGGAACGACCAGTTCGCGCTGTCGTTGGACCCCGACACCGCCCGCTCGTTCCATGACGAGACGCTGCCCGCAGAGCCCGCCAAGACCGCCCATTTCTGCTCGATGTGCGGGCCGAAGTTCTGTTCGATGCGGATCACGCAGGACATCCGGGACGCGATGGCGGAGAAGTCCCGCGAGTTCGCCGAGCACGGCAATCGGGTGTATTTGCCACTCGAGCAATGAGTTTCCTGCCGTTGCCCGGCCCCGGCCAGACCCCGCTGCGGGTATTGACGATCGCCGGATCCGACTCCGGCGGCGGCGCGGGCATTCAGGCCGACCTGCGCACGTGTGCGCTGCTGGGCGTGCACGCCCTTGTCGCGGTCACGGCGGTCACTGTACAGAACTCCATGGGCGTCAAGGGTTTCCACGAGATCCCACTGGACGTGATCGCCGGCCAGATCGAGGCGGTCGCGTCCGACATCGGTGTGCAGGCCGCCAAGACCGGGATGCTGGCGTCGTCGGAGATTATCGCCACGGTGGCCGACACCTGGCGGGAGCTTGGGCCGGCGGGCTCGGTACCTCTTGTGGTGGACCCGGTCTGTGCGTCGATGCACGGGGATTCGCTGCTGCATCCCAGCGCGCTGAATGCCCTGCGGGACGACCTGTTTCCGCTCGCCACGCTCGTCACACCCAACCTCGATGAGGTACGCCTGCTGGTCGGGATCGAGGTCGTCGACGACGAGTCCCAGCGTGAGGCGGCGCGGGCACTGCATGCGCTCGGCCCGAAGTGGGCGCTGGTCAAGGGCGGTCACCTGCGTTCGTCGCCGCACAGCCCGGATCTGTTGTTCGACGGGACCGACTTCTACGAGTTCGACTCACCTCGCATCGACACCGGCGACGACCACGGCGCCGGTGACACGCTGGCCGCGGCGACGGCATGCGCGCTGGCGCATCGTTATCCGGTGCCGGCCGCGGTGGACTTCGCGAAGGGCTGGGTCACCGAGTGCCTGCGCGCGGCCTATCCCCTGGGCCACGGCCACGGCCCGGTGTCGGCGATGTTCAGATTGTCCGTCGAGAAGTCACTATGAACCTCGACGAGATCGCCGGCATCGCGCACGAACCCGACGGCGACCCCGCCGGCGTCGTCGTTCTCACCCATGGCGCCGGCGGCAGCCGCGAGTCACCGCTGCTGGTGAGGCTCTGCGACGAGTGGGCGCGCCGCGGCTGGCTGGCGGTTCGCTACGACCTGCCGTACCGGCGGCGACGGCCGAAAGGACCGCCCTCGGGTTCGGCGACGCCCGATCGCGAGGGCATCGCCGAGGCGGTGGCCGTCACCCGCAGGCTTGCGGGCGGCCCGATGATCGTCGGGGGTCATTCCTACGGTGGGCGGCAGACGTCGATGGCGGTCGCCGACGAAGGCCTGCCCGCCGACGTCCTGACGTTGTTCTCCTATCCGCTACATCCGCCGGGAAAGCCGGAGCGGGTCCGCACGGAGCATCTACCGCGAATCACGGTGCCGACCGTGTTCACGCACGGCACCAGTGACCCGTTCGGCTCGATCGAGGAGGTGCGGGGCGCCGCGACGTTGATTGCCGCGCCGACGGAGATCATCGAGATCACCGGCGCACGGCACGACCTCGGCTCGAAGAGCCTCGACGTTCCGAGGCTGGCCGTCGACGCGGCGCTGCGCCCTATCGGAGAGGAATGAACCGCTGCAGCTTCGCGCTGGCTCGGTGGCGCCGAAGAGATGCGCGGCACGCATTCGCGCGTACGAGGCGTGTGCGCGGTCTGACGATCGACCGCCGGCGACCGATCCCGCCACGGCTCAGTTAATGATAGGTAAGGTACCGTCTGGGCATGGGCACGCAGCACTTCGACGTGGTCATCGTGGGGGCCGGATTCGGCGGAATCGGGGCAGCGATCCAGCTCAAGCGGCTGGGTTACGAGAACATCCTGATCGTGGACCGGGAGAGCGACCTCGGCGGCACATGGCACGTCAACCGCTATCCCGGGCTAGCCGTCGACGTGCCCACGACCACCTATGCGTACTGGTTCGAGCCGAATCCCTACTGGTCGCGGTTGTTTGCGCCGGGTGACGAGCTCAAGCGCTATGCCGACCACGTCGCCGACAAGTACGACGTGCGCCGCCACATTCGCTTCAACACCACAGTCGAGGGCGCCCGCTGGGACGAGGACGCAAAGGTCTGGCGCGTCGCTCTGGAGGACGGCGAAACGCTGACAAGCCGGTTCCTGATCACCGCCACCGGCTTCCTGTCGCAACCACGTACCCCTGACATCCCCGGTATCAGCAGCTTCGCCGGGCGGGTGATCCACACCACCGCATGGGACGACAGCTACAACTTCGACAACCGTCGAGTGGCCATCATCGGGACCGGGGCGACCGCGGTGCAGCTGATCCCCGAGCTGGCCAAGACGGTCGCCGACCTGACCGTCTACCAGCGCACCCCGATCTGGGTGGTACCGAAGATCGACGTCCCCATCTCCGAGCCCGTTCAGCGTCTGTTCGCCCGCGTGCCATCGCTTCAGCGGATGGTGCGATGGGTGACCGACATGATCTACGAATTCATGACGGCGACCGGCGTGCTGCACTACCGGCAGTTCCGGCGGCTCAACATCGCCGCCTCCGATCTGGCGAAGATGCATCGGTTCGCATCGGTCCGCGACAAGGAGCTGCGTCGCAGGCTGACCCCCGACTACGACTTCGGCTGCAAGCGGCCGACATTCTCGAACTCCTACTACCGCACATTCACCAAGCCCCATGTGCACCTGCAGACAGCAGGCATCGAACGCATCGAACCCGACGGCATCGTCAGCCGTGACGGCGGCAAGAACGTCATCGACGTACTGGTCCTGGCCACCGGATTCGACCTGTGGGACGCCAACTTCCCCGCGATCGAAGTGATCGGCCGGGAGGGCCGCAATCTCGGAAAGTGGTGGCGCGACAACCGGTTCCAGGCGTACCAGGGAGTTTCCATCCCCTATTTCCCGAACTTCATGAGCCTGGCCAGCCCCTACGCGTTCCTGGGGCTGTCGTTCTTCAACACCATGGAATACCAGATGCGGCACATGAACCGGCTGTTCGGTGAGGTGCGCCGCCGCAACGCGACGACGTTCGAGGTCACCGAGCGGGCCAACGCCCGCTTCCTGCACAGGATGACGCGCAATCTGGACAGCTCGGTGTTCAACCGCGGCGACTGCGCCACATCACGGTCCTACTACTTCAACCACAGCGGCGAGGCGACCCTGCTGCGACCGACGTCAACGCACAGTGCGGTGGCGGAACAAACGCGATTCCCGTTGAGCGACTACGCGATCGCCTGATCCGGAAGGCACGCTCATGTCAACCATCACCCGGGTCACCGGCCTCGCGCTCGCAGGCGTGGGGTTGGCGCACTTCGCCAAGCCGGAAGCCTTCGAATCGCTGACCGCGTCGGCGTTCCCCGATGACACGCGCCGGCACATCGCGATCAACGGCGGGATCGAGACACTTCTCGGCGTCGGCCTTGCCGCACCGACGACCCGGCGATTCGCCATCATCGGGTCGCTGTGCTACCTGGCGTACCTCGGCACAAATTTGATTCGCCACGGCCGCTGAGCGGAAGCGCCGGTCGTGACCGAGCCGGGCCCCCGCCTCGGACGCCGTCTCGGGCTGACCGACGCGGTGATCATCGGTCTCGGTTCAATGATCGGCGCCGGGATCTTCGCGGCGCTCACCCCGGCCGCCGCGGCGGCCGGTTCCGGGCTGCTGATCGGGCTGGCCATTGCCGCCGTCGTCGCCTACTGCAACGCGACTTCGTCGGCGCGGCTGGCGGCCCGCTATCCCGAATCAGGCGGCACATACGTGTACGGGCGCGAACGGCTCGGCAGGTTCTGGGGCTACCTGGCCGGATGGGGCTTCGTCGTCGGCAAGTTGGCGTCGTGTGCCGCCATGGCGCTCACAGTTGGCTATTACGCGTGGCCCGGCCATCCGCATGCGGTCGCGGTCGCGGCGGTCGTCGCGCTCACGGCCGTCAACTACGTCGGTATCCAGAGGTCCGCGCTGCTCACCCGGGTGATCGTGGGGTTGGTGCTGGCGGTGCTGGTGGCGGTGGTCGTCGTCATCGCCGCGTCGGGCCACGCCGATATCGACCGGGTCCACATCGGCGGCGATCCAGCCGGGGCGCTCAGGGCGGCCGCGCTGCTGTTCTTCGCGTTCGCCGGATATGCCCGCATCGCAACGCTCGGCGAGGAGGTGCGTGACCCGGCGCGGACGATCCCGCGCGCGATTCCGCTCGCGCTCACCATCACACTGCTCGTCTACGCTGCGGTGGCCGTCGCGGCGTTGACCGTGCTTGGTAGCGACGGGCTGGCCCACGCGGCCGCCCCGCTTGCCGACGCCGTCCGTGCCGCCGGTGCTTCGTGGTGTGAGCCCGTCGTGCGGGTCGGCGCGACCGTGGCCGCGCTCGGCTCGCTGCTCGCGCTGATCCTCGGCGTGTCCCGCACCACCCTGGCGATGGCACGCGATCGTCATCTGCCACAGACCCTTTCGGCGGTGCACCCCCGGTTCAGGGTGCCACACCGGGCCGAGTTGGCCGTCGGGCTCGTCGTCGCGGCGATCGCCGCGACGACAGACGTCCGGGGCGCGATCGGCTTCTCATCGTTTGCGGTACTCGTCTACTACGCCATCGCGAACGCGTCAGCTTGGACACTGGGGCGACGGGCTGTCCCCGGCGTCGGGATGGTCGGATGCCTGGTGCTCGCCCTGGCGCTTCCGGTCACGTCGGTGATCAGCGGCGCCGCGGTGCTCGCGGTCGGCGCCGTCGTGTACCGCATTGGCCGACGACGATGAGCCGAGGATCTCACGGGCCAACTCCTCCAGCGCTTTTCGGTCCGCGGCCAGCGCCTCGCGACCAGCCTCGGTGGCTTTGTACATCCGCCGCGTCCGGCCTTCGATGACGCGCTGGACCGAGGTGAGAAGGCCCTCGCTTTCGAGTCGGTGAAGGGTCGGATACAGGGTGCCGGGGCTGATGCGGTAACCGCGGCGAGCCAACTCCTCCGTCAGCCAGGCGCCGTGAATCTCTTGGCGCGCAGCGTGATGCAGGATGTGCAGCCGCACCGCCCCGCGCTGGAACTCGCGCACTACGCCTACCGTCCCGATGTCGCCGACCCGGCGCATAAGCAGGGCCATGACCACTTCATGACCCCCGGGTAACCCGTTTCGCGCCGATCGATGCACACTTGCGGACCAAGGTGTGGTCGCGCCGGACGACCGACTGAGCTGGTTGCGGACGATCGGTATCGGCGCCGATCATATGGTGGCGATGTTCGGAGCCACCTTCCTGGTCCCGGCGCTGACCGGGTTTCCCCCGGCGACCACCGTGCTGTTCTCGGGTGTCGAGCGGTTGGGCGGCGGTCGGAGAATCACGACTTCGTGAGCGGATGACGCGTGCGGTCGTCACGGACCGGCACACCATTGCGGCCGCCGATGTCCTGCGAGTACAGCGCGACGGTGTAGGCGACGCCCTCGCCGTTGATGCCGAGCGCGGTTCGGTTGATGTTGCTGAGCGTGTCTGTCTTCCGGTGGTAGTTCGGGTCGAACGGTTGTTCGGCCTCGCCACCCCATAGCCGGGCCTGTTCGGCGCTCTTCTTCTCCTCGGCGCCCGAGAACAGCCCGCCCGCCGGAATGCCGGCCTTGGTGAAGCTCTGATAGTCGGACCGGCCGTCGAAAGACATGTCCTCGGCGGTCTTTCCGGCACTGGTCAGGTAGGCGACAAGCGTCCGCTCGATGCCGGCCGACCCCTCGGGTACCCGCGGCCCGCTCTGATTCGCATTCTGCGGTGCCGACTGGTCGCCGTCATACGTGAAGTAGCCGGGATTCGGCGATCCCAGCATGTCGAAGTTCAGGTACAGCGCGATGTCCTTCAACGCGTCGATGTCAAGCGACTCAACGTAGTTGTCGGAGCCGAACAGACCCAATTCCTCCGCGCCCCAGAAGCCGAACCGCACGGCGTTCTGGATTCGCGGCGAACTTCCCAGCTGCCGCGCGGTTTCGAGCACCGCGGCAACACCCGAGCCGTTGTCGTCGATGCCGGGGCCGGCCGCGACACTGTCCAGGTGCGCGCCGACCATCACCACGTTCTGCGTTGAACCGGTCTTCGTCTGCGCGACGATATTGCGCGCCTTGACCGCTGTGACGCCGGCGTTGAGCTTGATGGTGATCGGGCCCTGCTGGGCGCGCAGCCGTGCACCGCCGGCCTTGCTGACGCTGATCACCGGGATCTTGAGGTCGGTCTTGTCACCGAGGGTGCCGCCCATCTCGTCCTCGTCGACATTGTCGGCCACGACGAGTGCGACCGCGCCACGTGCGCCCGCGGCAGCCCCTTTGGTGGAGAACGGGCACCCGCCGCGGTCGACGAGCGCCACCGCGCCTGCGACGGGCAACCCGTCGTATTCGGACGCGGAGCAGCCGGGGGACTGCCCGACGGGTGCGGGCACCAGGGGAGCGCTCACCCCTTCTGGCGGCGTACCGACCGTGTATTCCAGTGCGTGCGACCCGACGCTCGTGCCGTCGACGGTCAGCGACGGCGGGTCGGCGTGGAACTGCCGGAACTCGAACTCCGGGGTTTGCACGTCGAAACCTCTGTCTTTCAATGTGTTCACCACGTAGTCGACGCTTGCGCCGTATCCCGGTGTGCCGACCGCGCGGTTGCCGCCGTTGGCGTCGGCGATCTGCTGGAGGCGCGCGAGGTGACCCACGATCGCCTCGGTGGTCACCTTCTGGCGCAGGCTCGCGGCGTAGTCCGCCGCGCCGGGAGCCGTTGCGCGCTGCGCCGGCTGTTCGGGGCTGCAGCCGATCAGCGCGGCGAGCACCGTCAGCGAAGTCAGCAGCGCCGCAGCCGTCGTCGGTCTGCGTACCACCGGGACCACGTTAGCCGCCGCTCTTATGCATCGCGGTGATTGATCGCGAACACGGCGGCGGCGAATACCGCGGCGACGACCGCAGTGAAGTACGCGAGCGCCCCGGTCGGTCCCCATCGCATCGGGAAGCTTTGGAACCACGGAATCTCCGTGAATGTGAACGCGTTCGCGAACGGCAGCAGTGGGCCGACATGCCGGCCGACGCGCGGCATCGAACCCAGCAGAGGCTCGACGACGAACGGCAGCAGCAGAAGGATCGCGGTCACGGCGGCGGCGTGCCGCAGAAGTGCGCCCAACCCGATCGCCAGCACCGCGCCGAGCGCCGCGTACAAGCCGATCGCCCCGGCGGCCCGCCAACTCGCGACCTGGGTCAGCGAGAGACGCGCACCCAGGTCCGGTGCCACGAGCAGCCTCGCCACCACGATCGACGCGACCACCATCACCGCGGCGAAAACGCCGGCGAAGACGGCGCTGACGGCCGCTTTCGCGCACAGCACGACGGTGCGGTTGGGCGTCGCGAGGAAGGTGGTGCGAATCGTGCCGGTCCGGTACTCGCCGGTAATCGTCAGCGCGGCCAGGATCATCAGCACCGGCACGCCGAAAGCGGCGACCCCGAGGGCGGCCCGCTCCGGATGCAGTGGGCTGCCGGGCATCGCGGCCGCGGCCTGGGCTGCCGCGAATCCCATGCTCAGCACCGCGACGACGACCGCGGACCACAGCGGCGACCGCGTTGTCGACAGTTTGATCCGCTCGGCCGCGAGCGTCATGAGGGCACTGCCCGATACTCGACAGCGTCGTCGGTGAGCTTCATGTAGGCCTCCTCCAGCGAAGCGGGCCTGGGGCTCAGCTCGTGAAGCGTGATGCCGTTTCGGGCCGACAGGTCGCCGATGTCCTCGGCAGGGGCGCCGGTGACCAGCAGCGCGGAGTCGTCATCAGGCACAACCCGCAAGCCGGCGGCCGTCAACGCGTCCCGCAGCTTGTCGACCTGGGGGCTGCGCACCCGCACGGCCCCCGCTCCGGACCGGCTCAGGAAGTCGCTCATCGTGGTCGCCGCGACCAGCCTGCCCCGGCCGATCACCACCAACCGGTCGGCGGTGTTGGCCATCTCGGCCAGCAGATGGCTGGAGACGAACACCGTGCGGCCCTGACCGGCCATCGTTCGCATGAACGTGCGAACCCACCGAATACCCTCCGGGTCGAGGCCGTTCACGGGTTCGTCGAAGACCAACACCGGCGGGTCGCCGAGCATGGCCGCGGCGATGCCCAGCCGCTGCGCCATGCCGAGCGAGAAGCTGCCTGCCTTCTTTCCGGCGACCTCCGTGAGACCGACCATATCGAGCACTTCGTCGACCCGCTTGGCGGGCAGCCGATTGCTAGCCGCGATCCACCGCAGGTGTGACCGTGCCGACCGGTTGGGGTGCACCTGCGTCGCATCGAGCAGGGTGCCGACGGTCCGGAGTGGATGGCTCAACTCCCGGTATGTGTGGCCGTCGACTGTGGCCGTGCCCGCGGTCGGGCGATCCAGTCCGACGACGATCCGCATCGTCGTCGATTTGCCCGCGCCGTTGGGGCCGAGGAACCCGGTGACGAGGCCCGGCTCGATCGAGCATGTCAGGTCGTCGACCGCGCGAGTTTGCCCGAAGAGCTTCGTCAGGCCCTTCAGCTCGATCATGAGCCCCATGATGGCACGGATCCGACGATGCTCGGCCGGGGCGACAGCTACCTGGTTTGTGGGGTTGCCTGCGACAAATAGGTGGTGATGCCCGACACGACGGCCGCCGCGTATCGGGCCCTCCCGTCGGCACTCTTCAACACCGCGGCGTCGTCCGCGTTCTTCATGTTGCCCATCTCGATGAGGATCGACGGGTACTGCGCCAAGTTGAGCCCGGCGAGATCGGCGCGACCATAGAGGCCGTCGGTCCCCCGGTACGTGGACGGCTGAAGCCCCGCGGCGACGAGCCGGTCACGCATGAACTGAGCGAATTGCAGGGCGGGGCCGCTCTGGGCCGTGTTGAGCGGGGGGTTGGAGTAGTTGACGTGAAAACCCCGGCCGTCGGGTGGGCCGCCGTCGGCGTGGACGCTCACGACCGCGTCCGGGTGCAGTGCGTTGGCCATCGCGGCGCGCTGATCGACGCACGGACCCAACGCGTCGTCGTTGCCCCGCGACATCGCGGTGCGCACACCGGCCTGGGTCAGCGCCGCGCGGATGCGCAGCACCATGTCCCAGTTGAATGTGTGCTCGGGATAGCCGTCGTCGGTGGTGGTGCCGCTGGTCTGGCACTCCTTCGTGCCGCCGCGTCCGTTGGTGACCTGCCGGTTGATCGATGCGTCGTTGGCGCCGTTGTGGCCGGGGTCGAGGAAGACGACCATGCCGGCGATCGTGGAGGACGCCGTCGCGGGTGGCGCTGTCACGGCCGCGATCGTCGACAGGCTCGCTGCCACCGGCGCCGCAGCCGCGAATCTGAGCACGTCGCGCCGGGAAATGGCGCGGCAACCTCCGCATACGGGCGTTTGCACCGTAAGACCCTAACCAGTGAAACCCGGGGCGCGACAGTGACGCGCCCTGCGCGTCCGGTTACAACTTGGCCACTTCCGCCGCAGCCAGCCGGGCGACCGCCCGCATGCCCGCGGCGTTCGGGTGCAGCGGCGCGGGGCGACCCGGCAACGGCAACCCGAATTTCGTCGTCCACGGGTCCGCCGACCACGCGTGGTGGTCGCCGCTGGCCTCCCCCGCTTTGACGACGCCGCACCCGGTGTCGGCGGCGGCCTCCGCGGTGAGGAGTTCGAGACGTGTGGCGACGTGGCGACCGAGGTCGGCGTCGGCGTGCGACAGCGGCAGCGGCAGCGCCTTCTGGCCCGCGGGCGGCAACAGCGTCAGGTAATCGACGAACACGACGCGGGCCCGGGGCGCCCGCTGTCGCACCACTCGACCAACCTCGCGCAGCGAATCGGCGACGTGGTCAAGCGCGCGGTCACGGGCGTTGCGGTCGAGCAGCTCGCGCAACCGGGCACCGAGCACCGGCACCAGGCGGGTAGGCGCGGGCAGGCACGCCGCGGTCAGCAGCGGCAGATAGCCGACATCGTTGCCGCCGATCGTGATGGTGACCAGGGACTCCGAGCCGTCCAGTGCGCTGACCTGAGGCGGCGCGCCGTTCTGCGTGTCGGCCAGCACGTGCGCGGTCGTGGCCCCCGAGTAGGTCACGTCGACGAGATCGAGACCCAACTTTTCGGCGAGCAGGTGGGCATAGTTGCGGGCCGAACGGCCGGCCCGGAACGGCGCGCCGGACGCTCGCGGCCTGATACCCGGGCCCGCCGCCATCGAGCTGCCGATTGCGACGTAGCGGCCCGTCATGTCTGCCAGGAGGCGGTCTGATGTTGCCGGCCCTGCGGCTCCGGGCTTGATGGTCGCCGGCCCTGCGGCTCCGGGCTTGATGCCTGCGCCCAGAACCTTTTCGGGATCCGGCCGGCGTGCCGGGCCAGATGGCCCGCTGTGACGGCGGCCGCCATGGCCGCGGCCATGGCCGGGGGGTCGGCGGCGCGGGTCACTGCGCTCGCAAGAAGCACCGCGTCGCAGCCGAGCTCCATCGCGAGCGCGGCGTCGCTGGCGGTGCCGATTCCCGCGTCGAGCACCACCGGAACCCCGGCCTGCTCGACGATCATCTCGATGTTGTACGGGTTGGCGATACCAAGGCCGGTGCCGATGGGCGACCCGAGCGGCATCACCGCCGCGCAGCCGGTGTCCTCCAGGCGACGTGCCAGCACCGGGTCGTCGGTGGTGTAGGGAAGCACGACGAACCCGTCATCGACCAATATTTCGGCGGCACGGACCAATTCGACGGCGTCGGGAAGCAGTGTGCGCTCGTCGGCGATCACCTCGAGCTTGATCCAATCGTTCTGCAGCGCGTCACGGGCCAGCCGCGCGATCAGCACAGCCTCGGCGGCGCTTCGGCAGCCGGCCGTGTTGGGCAGCGGCGTGATGCCAAGCCGGTTCAGCAGCTCGAGCACACCTGGCGCGCCGGCGGTGTCGATTCGGCGCATGGCGACGGTGGTCAGCTCGGTGCCCGACGCGACGAGCGCCTGCTCGAGCACTGCGAGATTGCTCGCGCCGCCCGTACCCAGGATGAGCCGTGAGCTGAACCTGCGTCCGGCAATGGTCAGCCTGGAGTGCTCAGCCACCCTGCACCGCCGTGACAATCTCGAGGCGTGCGCCGTCGGAAAGCGTTGTCTCCCAGTCAGATCTGGGTATCACCGACCAGTCGAGGGCTACCGCAATCCCCTTGTCGGGGAAGCCAAGCCGGTGCAACAACCCTGCAACCGTCGTGGTTCCGTCGACTTCGACACGTTCGTCATTCACGGTCACGATCATCAGCAGGACACCTTCACGCTCAATTCCGTCATGATCCTCTCAGCCGTCCACGGGGCCAGCAAAAACCCGTTTCGGCCGTGCCCGGCGGCCACCAGTACCCGCTCGTCGAGGCGTCCCACCAGCGGCACGTTGTCCGGCGTCACCGGGCGAAGGCCCGCGGCCACTTCGGCGAGCTCGTACTCACCCAGCGCGGGCATGACCGCGCAGGCGTCGTCGAGCAGTTCGCGCACGCCGGACACCACCGGCGCGGTGTCGCGACCATGCTCGTATTGCGTGGCGCCGACGACCACGCCGTCAACGCGGGGCACCAGGTAGACCTGACGGCCGTGCACCCGCGCCCGAATCACGCGCTCGGGGCGCGGCATACAGCCCGACCGCCAGCGCAGCCGCAGCACCTCGCCCTTGACCGGCCGGATGGGCAGGCCGGGCCACAGCGTGGGCGCGTCGATGCCGTTCGCGATCACGACCACGTCGGCGTCGGCCGCTTCGGTCAGGTCGGCCACCGGCGGCGCCCACGTCACCCCCAGTCTTTCGCAGTGCGCTGCCAGTGCCTCGACCACCGCGCGGTTGTCGACCGCCATCTCGGTGACCGCGCGGAAACCGTGCCGGATGCTCTGGGCCAGCAGCGGCTCGACGTCACGGGCGGCGGTGGTCAGCGTGACGGGATGGCCCTGCGCGGCCAGCCACTCGCCGACGGTGCGCAGGTCGGCGGCGTCGGCACGGTCAACGGCGACGACCAGCGACTCGCGCGCGGTCACCACGTCGTCAGGCAGCCCGTCGAGGAAATCGCCACGCCACATCGCCAGCGACTCGAGCCCGATATGCAGCAGCCGCTCTTCGCCGGGCCAGCCTTCGCTGTGCGGGGCCAGCATCCCGCCGGCCACCCAGGACGCGCCACGCTCGGTGCTGCGGTGGACGGTCACGCTGCGACCCGACAGCGCCAGCCGGCGCGCGACGGCCAGGCCGATGACGCCACCGCCGACCACCGCGACGCGATCCGTAGGCATTCCCCTCGCTCCCTTCGCCGGCATGACCCGGATCAGGTGTGACGGTAAGGGCAGGTCGCTGTGCCCACTCTCAGCCCCGCTCCCGGGACTCCCGTGTCGTTGCTCCAACGCTAGTCGCTAGCGTCGCGGTGTGCACCCATCCCGTGACCGGCTCGCGACCGCGCGGCTGTACCTGTGCACCGACGCCCGACGCGAGCGCAACGATCTCGCTGAGTTCGCCGACGCCGCGCTGGCCGGCGGCGTCGACATCATCCAATTGCGCGACAAGGGGTCGGTCGGCGAGCAGCGGTTCGGGCCACTGGAGGCGCGCGGCGAGCTGGCCGCGCTCGAGGTTCTCGCATACGCCGCCCGGCGGCACGGCGCGCTGCTGGCCGTGAACGACCGTGCCGACATCGCTCGCGCCGCCGAGGCCGATGTCCTGCACCTCGGTCAGGACGATCTCCCGCTGGCGGTCGCGCGGGACATCGTAGGAGCGGCGAGGCTCATCGGCCGCTCAACGCACGACACCTGCCAGGCCGCCGCCGCGTTCACCGAGGACGTCGACTACTTCTGCGTGGGCCCCTGCTGGCCCACGCCGACCAAGCCCGGCAGGGCCGCCGCGGGGCTGGACCTGGTGCGGGCAGCGGCGTCGATGGGCGCCGGCAAGCCGTGGTTCGCGATCGGCGGAATCGACGAGCAGCGGCTCCCGGAGGTGCTTCACGCAGGAGCCAGGCGTGTCGTCGTGGTGCGGGCGATCACCGCGGCCGAGGACCCACGCTCGGCCGCGGAGCGGCTCAGCGCGGCGCTTGCAGCAGGGAGCTGATGTGCTCGGAGAGCGGGGACGGCTCGTCGCCAGGCTCGGCGGGTGTGCACCACACGAACTGCCCGGATTCGAGTCTGACGGTACGGGGCAGACCGGGCCGCTCGGGCACACTGGCCACCGCGGTGCGCAGGCGCTTCCAGCTGGCGGAGAAGCCGGGATGCAGCGGCAACTCGGCTACGTCCTCCTCGAGGACCCAGCGCAGCTCGGCGCTCTCCCGGTTGGGCACCGTCGCCAGCGGGCGGGGCGCGTCGGCGACGACCGTGGTGTAGGTCCAGGGGCTGCCGGTTGCCCTGGCGGTGACGACCGCGGCCCGCACGACCACCTCCTCCGCCGAAAGCCCGGCTTCTTCGTGCGCTTCCCGGACGGCGGCCTGCTCGGCTGTTTCGTGGCTGTCGCGCGCGCCGCCGGGCAGACCCCAGGTACCGCCCTGATGGCTCCACGGCGCGCGGTGCTGCAACAGCACCGCCGGAGCGCCGTTCGGCAATGGCGCACGGACCAACAAGCCGGCCGCCCCGTGACGGCCCCAGAACCGGGCGCCGGTGTCGGACATCACCCAGCCGTCACCGTCGCCTCGCACGAGTTCAGGATATGGCGGTCCGAACCAACACGAGCGGTGCTGTCTGCTCTTAGAATTCGCTTATAGATTGCGAGAGGGGCGACCGGTGACTGTGGAGCTGGTGCATCCGTCGACCGAGCCGCTGGCTTCGCGGTCGCAGGCCGATCCGGTTCACCCACGCTGGTGGTTCATGTCGACCACTCCGGGGCGCATCCTGCTGAGCGGCCTCGTGTTGATCGCACTGGTGGTGCTCAGCGCGTTCGCCACCTCGACCACGATCGACCATCGTCAGCAGGCGCTGACCACCGTGCTCAACCACACCGAACCGCTGGCGTTCGCAGCGGGTCAGCTCTACACCACCTTGTCGGTGGCCGACGCCGCCGCGGCGACCGCGTTCATCGCCGGGGCCGAGCCGCGCGACGTGCGACAACGATACGAGCAGGCGATCACAGACGCGGCAGTCGCGTTGACTCGGGCGTCGAGCGGGCTCACCGACGAACCGATGCAGCAGTTGCTCGGCCGGATCAATGCCCGGCTGGCCGTATACACCGGGCTCATCGAAACCGCCCGGACGAACAACCGGGCGGGCAACCCGGTCGGCTCGTCGTATCTGTCTGAAGCGTCGTCGATGATGCAGACGATGATCCTGCCGGACGCGCAGCGACTCTATGAGGAGACGTCGGCGCGGGTGGACGCGGAGACCACCGCGTCGACGCGCGTGCCCGCGCCAGTGGTTGCGGTGGTGTTGACCACGCTGCTGTTCGGCGCGTTCTCCAACCGGTGGCTGGCGCGGAAGACACAGCGGCGACTCAACATCGGTTTCGCCGCGGGGGGACTCGCCGTGCTGATCATGGTGATTTGGGTGGGCACGGTGCTCGTGATTTCCACCGCAAACAGCCGGAACGCCAAAAACACTGCGGCAGAGTCCCTCAAGACCATCACCAGCCTGGCGATCACGGCGCAGCAGGCGCGGGCCGACGAGACGTTGTCGTTGATCCGGCGCGGGGACGAAGATGTCCGCAAGCAGTCCTTCTACCAGCGGATCGACGCGATGCACAAGCAGATCACCGAGTACCTCGGCCGCAGGGACGCGATCGACAAGACCGACCTCCAGCAGGCCGACGACCTGCTAACCCGTTGGCGCCAGGCCGACGAGCGGATCAACTCCTACATCGCGGTGGGCAACTACCAGGCGGCCACCCAGGTGGCACTGGGCACCGGCGAGGACGACTCCACGCCCGCTTTCGACATGCTGGAGAAGGCCTTCGACAGCGCCATTCAGGAAAGCCGGCGCCAGCTGCGTAGCGACATCCTCAACGCCCGCAGTGTGCTTTCGGGTGCCACGGTGGGCACCGTCGTCCTCAGCGTCGTCGCCGCGGTCGCGGTGACGGTCGGGCTGTGGCCGCGGATGAGCGAGTACCGCTGATGAGCCGCTACGGGCAGATGATCGCGGGGATCCTCGCGGCGGCGGCGTTGACAGCCGGCTGCACTCATTCGCAATTGATCACCGCGCAGCCCCAACTGTCGCTTGCGCCGCCGACTCCCGCCGGCATGCAGGAGTTGCCGCCGCTGGCGGCCCCGCCGCCGCCGGACAACGAGAACTGTGACCGGACCGCCAGCCTTCGCCCGTTCAGCGATCCGGCGCAAGCGGCCGCGGCCGTCGCCAACATCCGCCAGCGCGGGCGGCTGTTGGTCGGCCTGGACATCGGCAGCAACCTCCTCAGCTTCCGCGACCCGATCACCGGCGAGATCACCGGGTTCGATGTGGACGTCGCCGGTGAGGTGGCCCGGGACATCTTCGGCACTCCATCGCAGGTCGAGTACCGGATCCTCTCGTCGGCAGATCGCATCAAGGCGCTGCAGAGCAATCAGGTCGACATCGTCGTCAAGTCCATGAGCATCACCTGCGAACGGCGTAAGCAGGTGAACTTCTCCACCGTGTACCTGATGGCCAACCAGCGGATCCTCGCCCGCCGCGATTCGGCGATCTCCGGTCCGTCGGACCTGTCCGGCAAGCGCGTCTGCGCCGCCAGGGGCACTACGTCGATCAACCGGCTCGAGCGGATCAGTCCCGCACCCATCATCGTGTCGGTGGTGACGTGGGCCGATTGTCTTGTCGCGCTGCAGCAGTCGCAGGTCGACGCGGTGAGCACCGACGACGCGATCCTTGCCGGGCTGGTTTCGCAGGATCCGTACCTGCACATCGTCGGACCGAACATGAACCAGGAGCCGTACGGCATCGGAATCAACCTGCAAAACACCGGCCTGGTGCGCTTCGTGAACGGCACATTGGAGCGAATCCGCCGAGACGGCACGTGGAACACGTTGTACCGCAAGTGGTTGACGGTTTTGGGCCCTGCCCCGGCCCCTCCGACGCCGAGGTATCTGGACTGATGGCCGAGTCCTCCGAGTCAGACCACGTCGACGTCGGCACCGAACCGGCGGCGTTCGGTATCGACTTCGCCGTGGACTCGTCGTCGACACTGCGCCCGATGGCCACCCAGGCGATCTTCCGACCGCAAGCCGACGAGGACACCGACGGCAACACCACCGACGCGACCACCGGCGAGATCGAAGAACACAGCACGACGGTGGCGCGGCTGCTGTCCCCGAGTCGGCGTCTGGGCGGGGGCATGGTGGAGATCCCGCGGGTGCCCGAGATCGACCCGCTCCAGGCGTTGATGACGACACCCGTGGTAGCCGAATCGAAGCGGTTCTGTTGGAACTGCGGGCGTCCGGTGGGCCGCACAACGCCCGAGGGCCGGGCCCAGAGCGAGGGCTGGTGCCCGTACTGCGGCAGCGCGTATTCGTTTCTGCCGCAACTGGTTGCAGGTGACATGGTCGCCGGCCAGTACGAGATCAAAGGCTGCATCGCCCACGGCGGACTGGGCTGGGTGTATCTGGCGGTGGACCACAACGTCAACGAGCGCCCGGTGGTTCTGAAGGGTTTGGTGCACGCGGGCGACGCCGAGGCGCAGTCGATCGCGATGGCCGAGCGGCGGTTTTTGGCCGAGGTGGCTCATCCCTCGATCGTGAAGATCTTCAATTTCGTCGAGCACCAGGACCACCACGGCAACCCGGTCGGCTACATCGTGATGGAGTACGTCGGCGGGCATTCGCTCAAGCCGGCGAAGGCCGAGAGACTGCCGGTCGCCCAGGCCATCGCCTACATGCTGGAAATTCTTCCGGCCCTTGGCTATCTGCATTCGATCGGATTGTCGTACAACGACCTCAAGCCGGAGAACATCATGGTCACCGAGGAGCAGCTGAAGCTGATCGACCTCGGGGCGGTGTCGGCGATCAACTCCTACGGGTATCTGTACGGCACGCCCGGGTACCAGGCGCCCGAGATCGTCAAGACCGGGCCGACCCTAGCCACCGACATCTACACCGTCGGACGCACACTGGCTGCGCTGACACTGAACCTGCGCACCCGCAAGGGCCGCTATGTCGACGGGCTGCCGGACGACGACCCGGTGTTGACCACTTACGACTCCTATGCCCGGCTGCTGCGACGGGCCATCGACCCCGACCCCAAGCGGCGATTCGGCAGCGCTGAGGAGATGTCGGGGCAGCTGCTGGGGGTGCTGCGCGAGGTCGTCGCCCACGACACCGGGACGCCTCGCGCCGGACTGTCGACCGTCTTCAGCCGGGCACGGGCGACGTTCGGTGTGGATCTGCTCGTCGCCCACACTGACGTCTACCTCGACGGGCGGGTGCACTCCGAAAAGCTGACCGCCAAAGAGATCGTCACCGCGTTGCCGGTGCCGCTGGTCGACCGCGCCGACATTGCGGCACCGGTCCTCTCGGCGACGGTGCTCAGCCAGCCGGTGCAGACGCTGGACTCACTGCGCGCCGCCCGGCACGGCACGCTGGACTCCGAAGGCATCGACATCACGCAATCGATAGAGCTGCCACTGATGGAGGTGCGTGCACTGCTCGACCTCGGCGACGTGGCCAAGGCCACCCGCAAGCTCGACGACTTGGCCGAGCGGGTGGGATGGCAGTGGCGGCTAATCTGGTTCCGCGCGGTGTCCGAGCTGCTGACCGGCGACTACGACTCTGCGACAAAGCATTTCACCGAGGTACTGGACACGTTCCCGGGCGAGCTGGCGCCGAAGCTGGCGCTGGCGGCGACGGCGGAGCTGGCCGGCAATTCCGACGAGCTGAGGTTCTACGATACGGTCTGGAGTACCGACAACAACGCGATCTCGGCGGGTTTCGGTCTGGCACGGGCGAAGTCGGCCGAGGGCGACCGCGAGGGCGCCGTGCGCACCCTGGATGCGGTGCCCGCCACCTCGCGCCATTTCACCACAGCGCGGCTGACCAGCGCGATGGCGCTGTTGTCGGGCCGGTCGATGGGTGAGCTCACCGAGCAGCAGATCCGTGACGCCGCGCGCCGCGTGGAGGCGCTGCCCGACACGGAGCCGCGGGTGCTGCAGATCCGGGCACTGGTGCTGGGCACCGCGCTGGACTGGATCAGCGAAAACAAGGCCAGCACCAACCACATTCTCGGCTTCCCATTCACCAAGCACGGTCTGCAGCTGGGGGTCGAGGCGTCTTTGCGGGGGCTGGCCCGGGTGGCACCGACTCGCGCCCACCGCTATGCGCTCGTCGACATGGCCAACGCGGTGCGGCCTTCGAGCACGTTCTGATCCCTGTGCGTCAGGGCACAGTCGGCGCTCGAACAATCTGTGCGCAGGCGCGGGCGATGGCCAGCTCCTCGTTGGTGGGGATGACGAGCACCGTCGTCGGCGACTTTCCCACGGAGACCCGCCGCGGACCTGTGGCGGCGCTGTTGTTGAGCTCCTCGTCAAGTTCGATCCCGAGGGCTGCCATGCCGATGAGCGCGTCGCGACGCACGGCGGCGTCGTTTTCGCCGACGCCCGCGGTGAACGTCAGGACATCGGTGGTGCCGAGCAGCGCCAGGTATGCGCCGATGTACTTCCGCAGCCGGTGAACATAGACGTCGTATGCCGATTGCGCTGCGGCGTCCCCTGATTCGATCCTGGCGTGTAGCCTCCGGAAGTCGACGTCACCGGCCAGCCCGTATACACCGGACCGGTGGTTGAGGATGTTCTCGATCTTCTCGACGCTCATCTTCGCGGTCCGCCACAGGTAGAACACGACGCCGGGGTCGATGTCACCCGACCGGGTGCCCATCACCAGGCCCTCCATCGGTGTCAGCCCCATGGAGGTGTCCACCGGCCGGCCGCCGACGATCGCCGACGCCGACGCGCCGTTGCCCAGATGGAGCACGATCTGATTCAGCGACTCCAGCGGAGTGTTGAGGAACAACGCGGCCTGCTGGCTGACGTACCGGTGCGATGTGCCATGAAACCCGTATCGGCGGATCTGCCACGCTTCGGCCACCTCATGATCGATCGCGTACATCGCCGACGACGCGGGAAGGTCGTGGAAGTAGGCCGTGTCGAACACCGCGATGTGCGGCAGGCCGGCCAACACCTTGCGCGCCACCTCGATGCCCAGTATCCCCGGCGGGTTGTGCAATGGCGCGAGCGGCGACAGCTCCTCGAGCTGCGAAATCACCTCGTCGGTCACGACAGTCGGCTGATAGAACTTGCTACCGCCGTGCACGATCCGGTGTCCGACCGCGAGAAGGCCGAGTTTGCCCAGGTGCTCTCCGGCCTCGGTGAACATGTCGAACGCGGTGCGCAGCGCGGCCTCGTGGTCGGCTATCCGGTAGCTGCGCCGCAGCTGTTGCCCGCCTACCCGCAGCTCCGCAGACGACGATCCGTCCCCGATCCGCTCGATGATGCCAGTCGCCATGGATTGACCCGAATCGGGGTCGAGCAGTGCGTATTTCAACGACGACGAGCCGGAGTTGAGCACCAGCACGGTGTCGGTCACGAGTTCCCCTGGGCCTGAATCGCGGTAATCGCCACGGTGTTGACGATGTCCTCCACCAGCGCACCGCGGGACAGGTCGTTGATCGGCTTGTTGAGTCCCTGCAGCACCGGCCCGATCGCGATTGCGCCGGCGCTGCGTTGCACCGCCTTGTACGTGTTGTTCCCGGTGTTCAGGTCGGGGAAGATCAGCACC
Source organism: Mycobacterium sp. (assembly GCA_025965895.1). Lineage (GTDB taxonomy): Bacteria > Actinomycetota > Actinomycetes > Mycobacteriales > Mycobacteriaceae > Mycobacterium. Next base: position 52,684 of record JAOPWC010000105.1, on the reverse strand, counting down.
GTGGCACGGCCGGCCACAAGCGAATTCGGCATCTTCGCCGCGGCCACGGTCGGGTCGACCGCCGCGTCGTATTGGATCGGACCTTCGACCAGCAGGTCCGGGTCCCGCTTGCGTACCACTTCGGTTGCCTGCCTGACTTTTTCGACGTCAGCCCCGGAGCCTGACGTCCCGGTGGAGTACGACAGCATCGCGACCCGCGGATCGATGCCGAACTGTGACGCGGTGCGCGCGGATGAGATGGCGATGTCGGCCAACTGCTCGGCGGTCGGATCCGGCACGATCGCGCAGTCGCCGTAGGCCAGTACCCGGTCGGCCAGGCACATCAGGAAGATGCTGGACACCGTCGACACGTCGGGTTTGGTCTTGATGACCTCGAAAGCGGGTCGCACGGTGTGTGCGGTGGTGTGGGTCGCCCCGGAGACCATCCCGTCGACGATCCCGTTGTGCACCAGCATGGTCCCGAAGTACGACACGTCGTGCATGATCTCGCGTGCCCGATCCAGGCTCACGCCCTTGTGCTTGCGCAACTCGGTGTACTGTTCGGCGAACTTTTCGCACAGGTCGCTGGTCGCCGGGTTCGACAGCTCCGCGGTGGACAGGTCGACACCCAGTTCGGCTGCCCGAGCGCGGATCCGGGCATCATCGCCGAGGATGGTCAGCCCGGCCACCTCCCGCCTCAGTAGCCGACCAGCCGCCCTCAGGATGCGGTCGTCATCGCCTTCTGGCAACACGATGCGCTTACGGTCGGCGCGAGCCCATTCGATGAGCTGGTAGGTGAACATCTGCGGCGTCATCACCGTCGGCCTCGGAAGCGCCAACTGCGCCAACAGGTCAGCGATGTCGACGTAGCGGTCCATGAGCGCGAGCGCGATGTCGATCTTGCGCTGCGACGTCGCCGTCACCCGTCCGCGCGTCGACCCGACCGCGCCGGCGGTCTCATACGTGCCAAGTGCCGTCGCGACGATCGGAAGCCGCAGCCCCAGGCCGGACACCAGTGCCGCGATCGCCGGGTGCAACGGCAGGCCGCCGTTGAGTATCACGCCGGACAAGGATGGAAAGCCTTCGGCGGCATGCGCACTGACGACTGCCAACACCACATCCGAGCGATCGCCGGGGGTGATCACCGCGGCGCCCTCGGTCAGTCGTTCCAGCACGTGCTCGGCGGTCATGCCGGCCACCAGCACCGACATCACCTCACGTCCCAGCAACGCCTCATCACCGTTGACGACCGTCCCGTCAACCGCGCGCCGCAGATCGGCCATTGTCGGCGCCACGAGCAGCGGCTCCTCGGGCAGCACATAGGTGTGCGGCTCGAACCGCTCCAAAGCCCTGGCCACGGCGGGCATCTCCGGCGGGTCGCAACGGTTGGCCACCACGGCTGCGGTGTAGGAGTGTTGCGCCGACAGCTCCGCCAGGCACAGCTCGACGACCTGAGCAACCTCTTCAGGAGTGCGTCCCCCGGCCCGCACGGACAGCACCACCGGTGCGCCGAGGTTCACCGCGATGCGGGCGTTGACGCTCAGCTCGGTGGGGGTGGCGACGTCGGTGTAGTCGCTGCCGACGATCACCACCGCGTCGCACTGGTCGGCCACAGCATGGAACCGGTCGACGATCTCGGCGATCGCGGCGTCGGGGTCGTCGTGCAGTTGCTGGTAACTGACGCCGACGCATTGTTCGTACGAAAGTCCTGCAGTGGCTTGGGACAGCAGCAGTTCGAGGATGTAGTCGCGGTCCTCGCCGAGCCTGGTGATGGGTCTGAACACCCCGACCTTGGCGACAGTCGCGGCCATGCGGTGCAGCACGCCCAACGCGATCGTGGATTTACCCGTATCGCCCTCAGGCGAGGTGATGTAGATGCTGGAAGCCTGCCGTGAGCCGTCGGGCACGTTTTCCAGCCTGCCTCATGCGTGCTGAATCAGCCCAACTTTCGCAGCCGGGGCTCCAGATCCCGTTGGAAGAGGTCCAAGAAGCGGCGCTGGTCGTGGCCGGGCGCATGGAACACGAGGTGATTGAGCCCGTAGCCCACGTACTGTCCGACCTTTTCGACCGCCTCGTCGGGATCGGATGCCACGATCCAACGCTTGGCCACCTGCTCGATCGGCAGCGCGTCGGCGGCTTTCTCCATTTCGATCGGGTCGTCGATGCTGTTCTTCTGCTCGGCGCTCAACGACAGCGGCGCCCAAAACCGGGTGTTCTCCAACGCGAGGGCGGGATCGGTGTCGTACGAGAGCTTGATCTCGATCATCTTGTCGATGTCGTCGATGTTGCGATCGGCGGCTGCCGCGCCCTCCTTGACCGCGGGGATCAACTTGTCCTGGTAGAGTTCCTCGCCCTTGCCCGATGTGCAGATGAAGCCGTCGCCCGCACGGCCCGCGTATCTGGCGACGGCCGGGCCGCCGGCGGCGACGTACACCGGGATGCCACCCTCGGGCACGTCGTAAATCGAGGCGCCCCTGGTGTGGTAGTACTCGCCGTCGAAGTCCACCCGGTCGCCCAGCCACAGCTCTCGCATGAGCTTCACGGCCTCGCGCAGCCGTGCGAACCGCTCCTTGAAGTCCGGCCACCGGCCGATGAAGCCGGTGGCGATCTCGTTGAGCGCCTCGCCGGTGCCGACGCCCAGGAAGATCCGGTCCGGATACAAGCAGCCCATCGTCGCGAACGCCTGTGCAATGACCGCAGGGTTGTACCGGAAGGTCGGCGTCAGCACCGAGGTGCCCAGCACGATCCGCTCGGTGCGCTCGCCGACTGCGGTCATCCAGGCCAGCGAGAAGGGCGCATGCCCGCCCTCGTGACGCCACGGCTGGAAGTGGTCGCTGACGGCGGCGCTGTCGAAGCCGTGCTGCTCGGCCGCCACCCCCAGTTCGACGAGTTCCCGCGGCGGGAATTGTTCCGCCGACGCCTTGTATCCGAGTTTGAGTTCAGCCACGTATTCGTTTCTACTCTCCCGCCGTAAAACAGGGGGTGGCCGCTATGTTGTTTTCGTCGTTGTTCTCGGCGTCGCTTCGCGCCGGCACTCCGGTGCTTAGACTCGCGACCATGGCACCGGTGCTGACCGCAGTCACCGACAGCGTGCATTTCGCGCAGACCGACCTGGTGAACTGGACGCTGGTGACCGACGGGAACCAGGTCATGCTTGTCGATGCCGGATTTCCCGGCAACCGCGAGGATGTGCTCACCTCACTGCGGGAATTGGGGTTCGGCGTCGACCGATTGCGCGCGATCTTGTTGACACATGCCCATATCGACCATTTCGGCGCAGCGATCTGGTTCGCCAAGACCCATGACACACCTGTGTACTGCCACGCCGACGAGGTCGGCCATGCCAAGCGCGAGTACCTCGAGCAGGTGTCGCCCCTGGATCTGGTCGCCCACCTGTGGCAGCCGCGGTGGCTGAAATGGACAGTGGCCATCGCCCGCGAGGGTGGGATGGTGCGCGAGGGCATTCCGACCACGCGAGCCCTCACGGAAGACGTCGCGGCCGCACTACCCGGCGCGCCAATGGCGATCCCCAGCCCCGGCCACACCGGTGGGCACTGCTCATTCGTGGTCGACGGGGTGTTGGTCAGCGGCGACGCGCTCGTGACGGGCCACCCGGTGTCCACGCGCAGCGGCCCGCAATTGCTGCCCGCCGTGTTCAACCACGATGAAGATGGCTGTGTGCGAAGCCTGTCCGCACTCGGGATGCTCGACACCGACGTGCTGCTGCCCGGGCACGGGCCGCTGTGGCGCGGGCCGGTCCGCGAGGCGGTCGAACAAGCGGTGCGGTCGGGATTGCCGCGGCAGAGCCCGTAGGGCCTGCTCTACTGCGCGAGCCCCAGATGCTTCCGCAGCGTGTGGCCGCGATACTCGGTTCGGAAACTCCCCCGCTCCTGCAACAGCGGCACGACGGTGTCGACGAACTCGTCGAGTCCGTGCGGCGTCAGGTGCGGAACGAGGATGAACCCGTCGCATGCATCGGACTGCACGTAGCGGTCGATCTCGTCGGCCACCTGCGCGGGCGTTCCGACGAACTGCTGACGCGACGTGACGGCGATGATGAGTTCGCGGATCGACAGGTTCTCGGCCTCGGCGCGAGCGCGCCAGGTGGCCGCGACGGTGGCGGGGTCGCCGTGGCGCACACGGCCGCGGGTGATGGTCGGGTTCGCGACGGGCTCGACGTCCGGCAGCGGGCCGTCCGGATCGTAGTCGGACAGGTCGCGGCCCCAGACCTGTTCGAGGGACGCGATGGCGGTCGGCCCGCTGACCTGTTGCTCGCGGATGTGACGGGCGTTGTCGCGGGCCTCCTGCGGACTGTCGCCGAGCACAAAGGTGGCACCGGGAAACACCATGAGCTCGTTGGGGTCTCGCCCGTGCGCTTGGGCACGGCCCTTCACGTCGGCGTAGTAGCGCCGGCCGGCCTCCAGCTCGCCGTGGAGGGTGAACAGTGCGTCGGCATGCTTGGCGCCGAAATCCCTGCCATCGTTGGAGTCGCCGGCCTGCAAAAGGACCGGGTGCCGTTGTGGGCCAGCCGGCAGCGACGGGACGCCCCGCACGTTGAATTGCGCCCCGCGATGCTCGACGGTCCGGATTCGTGCCGGATCGACGAACAGTCCGGCGTCGATGTCGGCGAGCACCGCGTCGGAGCCCCAGCTGTCCCAGAACTGGCGGGCGACGGCGAGGAATTCCTCGGCGCGCCGGTAGCGGTCGGCGTGGTCGAGGAAACCGCCGCGCCGGAAGTTCTCGCCGGTGAACGCGTCGGATGACGTCACCATGTTCCACCCGGCCCGTCCGTCGGACAGGTGGTCGAGGCTCGCGAATTGCCGCGCGACTTCGTACGGTTCGTTGAATGTCGTGTTGATCGTGCCGGCCAGCCCGAGCCGGTCGGTGACGGCCGCCAGCGCGGCCAGCACGGTGAACGTGTCAGGACGGCCGACGACGTCGAGGTCATGGATCCTGCCGCGGTGTTCCCGCAGCCGCAGCCCCTCAGCGAGAAAGAAGAAGTCGAACAAGCCTCGCTCGGCGGTGCGCGCCACGTGGACGAACGAGTCGAACTCGATCTGGCTGCCCGCGGAGGGATCGGTCCACACGGTGGTGTTGTTGACACCGGGAAAGTGCGCGGCGAGATGAATCTGCTTGCGATCCTTACCTTCTCGGATGGTCATCCGCAGACCCCCCACCGCTTGGCGATCAGCTCGTGGGAGCGCAACCGATCCGCCTGCCGGTGAGTCACCGAGGTGATCACCAGCTCGTCGGCGTCGGTCACCCGCCGCAGGGTGTCGAGTCGCTCGGCAACTTCGTCGGGGTTGCCGACGAACTGCGTTGCGACGCGGTCCTCGACGACCGCGAACTGCTCGTCGGTCAGCGGCTCGCAGCGGTCGGGATCGGGGTAAGGAACGGCGCCGTCTTGGTGGCGAATGGAGTAGACCCAGTGCCCGTAGCTGGCAGCAAGGTGCCGTGCGGTCGCGGTGTCGTCCGCGACGACCACGTCGGCGGAAACCACGACGTACGGTTCGCGCAGGTGCTTGGACGGGATGAACGCATCCCGGTACACGGTGATGGCGTCCAGCGCAGTGGCCGGCGTGATGTGGTAACTCGCGACGAATGGAAGCCCACGGGCGCCGGCAACCCGCGCGCTCTGCCCCTTGCTGCTGCCGAAGATCCACGGCATCAGGTCGGCGCCCTCGCCCGGGACCGCCCGAATCCGGTGACCGTCGACATGCAGGGTCCCGTTGATCAGCCCCTCGATCTCGGCGACCTGCTCGGCGAAGTCCGGTACCTGCGCACATGGTTGATGCAACACCGAATTTCTGGTCTTCATCAGCGCGCTGGCCATCAGTGCGGTGAGGTCGAATGGCGGCGGGACGACGACGCCGCCGACGTCCCGCCAGCCTGGCCGCGGCGCAGGCGGCCTGGATGGGTGGTCTTTCGCGCCCTCAGGACGGCGTTGCCCGGACCGGCCGACGCCGAGGTCGATGCGGCGGGGGTAGAGCGCGTCGAGCATCCCGAAGCTCTCGGCGACCGCCAGCGCGGTGGTGTGGCCCAGCTGCACCGCTGCCGCCCCGACCCTGATGTGGTGGGTGGCCGAGGCAATCTGTCCGATGAGCACCGCGGGCGACGCGCTGGCGACCGCGACGAAATGATGCTCGGCGACCCAGAACCGCCTGTAGCCCCACTGCTCGGCTTGCCGGGCCAGGTCGATGGTGTTCCGCAGCGCGGTCGGGACGTCGCCGCCTTCGCTGATCGGCGACAGGTCCAGGATGGACAGCGGCACGCTGCTCACGGGTTGGCTCCAGCTGCATACCGGTTCGGGGCCTTGGCCAGGCCCAGCCGCTCCCGGAGTGTTTCGCCATCGCGGTAGGCGGTGCGGAACCTGCCCGCCTGCTGCAGCATCGGGACCAACTCGTCGACGATGGCGGGAAGGTCGACGGCGTTGACCGCCGGGCGTAACCGCACGCCGTCCACACCGAGACGGTTCCAGCGATCTATCAGCTCAGCTAATTCGGTTGCGCTGCCTGCGAATACACGTGCATCGGAGCGGAAGTCGCCGTCGCCACCGAACGACACCACCAGGTCCGCGTAGACCCTCAGATGGCCGCCGCCGGCGTCGTCCACTTCCGCCTTGATGGCCTGCACGGACTCGTCGTCGTGCGGGGTGATGAACACGATGTCGGCGCTTTTGGCCGCGAACCGGTAGATGAGCGGTGCGTGCGCCAGCGCGGCGACGACGGGCTGGCCTTGCGGCGGTCGCGGCGTGATCGACGGCCCTTTGACCGAGAAGTACCGGCCGGTGAAGTCGATGTAGTGCAACTTGTCGCGGTCCACGTAGCGTCCGGTGGCTACGTCACGGATCACCGCGTCATCTTCCCAGCTGTCCCACAGGCGCCGGACCACCTCGACGGCATCGGCTGCCTCGTCGAACAACACCCCGGCGAACTGGTCGGGCGGCCCGACGTCGCGGCGCCCGAACAGCGCCGCCTCGTGTGCCGTTGTGCTGACCCGCGGCTGCCAGCCGGCCCGGCCGTGCGAAATGTAGTCCAGCGTGGCGATGGACTTCGAAACGTGAAAGGGCTCGGTGTGGGTGACGGTCGCGACGGGCACCAGGCCGATGTGCCTGGTCGTGGGCGCCACTCGCGCGGCCACCAGCACGGCGTCTGCCCGGCCGGCGAGCCGCTTCGGGTCGACCTGGGGGCGACGGCCGGGCTGCGGTGCCCACGTGTCGTCGAACGTGACGAAGTCGAGAAGGCCGTGCTCGGCGGTGCCAACCAGGGCGGCCCAGTACCGCCCACTCAGCGCGCCTTCGTCAGTCGGGTGGTGCGACAGGTTGTGCTGCAGGGTCTGCCGCCACGCTTGCGGGTGCCAACCGTATCCGTCGAGCGCGACGGCCAGGTGAATCACAAGACCTTCTCGTAGGGCCGCAAGTAGGTGATCCCGCGTGCCAGCAGATCGGAGTCGTCGGCCCGTGAGTAGCCGACAGTCTCGTAGAGAGCTTCTGCCTCGGGTTGCCGGTGCCCGGTGGCCAGCCAGACCCGCCGGTACCCGCGGCGGGTGATCTCCGCCTCCAGCGCGTCCAGCAGCGCGGTGGCGTAGCCACGTCGGCGATGTCGGGAATCCGTCCAGATGCGCTTCAGTTCGGCGGTGTCGGGGTCGTAGCGGCGGAATGCGCCGCCGGTGACCGGCTGTGCGTCGAGCAGCCCGACGAAGAGTCCGCCGTCGGGCGGCGTGAACTCGGCGCCGGGGTAGTCGCGCAGATGGGCGTGGTGATCCTGCGCGCGGCCGCCGTAGCGGTCGGCGTACTCACGCGCCAGCTCGGCGAGCAGCGGCGCGGCGAGGGGATCGTGCTGGGCTACCGAGACGAACCGCAGTTGGTGCGGGGCCGACACAGACATGCACTATCCAACGCCCACCGCGGCGTTGAATTCCGGCGGGCGAATTTCACTCGTCGTGAGCACAAGTCTCTGCAGGATCCCGCCCTTCCACACGCGGACTTGACACCTGTAAAGTCGCTGGTCATGGACAACATCAACGGCCGGACCATAGCGATCACGGGCGCCGCTCGCGGCATCGGCCACGCCACCGCGGAAGCCCTGCTCAAGCGGGGCGCGCGGGTCGTGATCGGGGACCGGGACGTGGACACGCTGGAGTCGGCGGTCACGGGCCTGCAGCGGCTGGGCCCGGTCGCGGGCCATCCGCTCGACGTGACGAGCCGCGACTCGTTCGCGGCGTTCCTCGACAAGGCGCGCAGCGAGGGCGGCGGGCGGATCGACGTGCTGATCAACAACGCAGGCGTGATGCCGATCGGGCCATTCCTGCAGCAGTCCGAGCAGGCGATCCGGTCGGCCATCGAGGTGAACTTCTACGGGGTGCTCAACGGCTGCCAGTTGGCGCTGCCCGAGATGGTCAAGCGTCGCAGCGGGCACATCATCAACATCGCCTCGCTGTCCGGATTGATTCCGGTTCCGGGTCAGGTCGTCTACGTCGGCTCCAAGTTCGCGGTGGTGGGACTGTCCACCGCCCTGGCCGACGAGTTCGCACCGTACGGCGTCGAGGTCACCGTGCTGATGCCGCCGTTCACCAATACCGAGTTGATCTCCGGCACCAAGACCACCGCGGCGAACAAACCGGTGGAGCCTGCGGACATCGCCGCTGCGGTTGTCAAAACACTGGACAAGCCCAAGACCCATGTATCTGTGCCCGCGGCGCTGCGCTTCGTCGCCGCCACCGCGTCGATGCTGGGTCCGCGCGGGCGTCGTTGGCTGAACAAGCGGTTGGGCCTCGATCGCGTCTTTCTCGACTTCGACACCACCGCGCGCAAGGAATACGAGGAGCGCGCACAGCACGCGACCGGAGTCATCGAGCACCGCGATTGACGTCAGCGCACGCCTGCCGGGCCGGCACGCATGATCGCGGCCAAGTCGGCCCGGGACTTCGCGCCGACGCGTTGGCAGGCACGGTAGAGGTGGCCTTCGACCGTGCGTACCGACGTCACCAGCCGATCGGCGATCGCCTTGTTGGACAGCCCCGCCGCGACCAACTCGGCGACCTCACGCTGGCGGCCGGTCAGCGGCGACGCGGCAACAGGACTCCGCAGCGCAGGTGTGCACAGCCCGCCGCACTCCTCGGCCAACTGCTGCGCCAGCGCCGCGGCGTACAGGCCGCGCCTGCGCGACTGTGCGCCGGTGAACGCGATGGCAGCCTGCGCAGCGGCGTCGGCGGCCGTGCACCGGTCCCCGAGCGCCGCGTACTGGCCCGAGGCGGCCAGCAAGCCGTCGCCATCATCATCGCGCAGCGATTCGCCATGCAGCGCAACGGTATTCGCGAGCGGCAACGTCAGCATGTTGGCCAGTTCCCGGGCACGTGCGGCCGCTGACACGTCACCCCATTGGATCGCCGCCTGCAGGCAGGCCAGTTCGTGGGTCGGCTGGTTGCGTTCGCGCGCCAGCTCGGCGGCGTGCCGAACGCCCTCGATCGCGTCGCTCAGCGAGCCGGCGGCGGCCAGCGACCACCCCGTGGCCAGCGACATGTTGGTCTCCATGAAGAAATATTCGGGTGCCACCGCTTCCTGGCCTTTGGCCAGCAGTTCGTTGGCTTCGTCCTGGTGTCCCAGTTTGGCGTGCGCCTCGATCAGCGCGAAGTAGCAGGCCGCCCGCAAGCCGGTTGTCACGGTGTGCCTCTCGACCCCGGCGAACGCCTCGTTGAGGACCGTCACCGCGTTGGGCAGATTGCCGCGCACCAAATCGGCGTGGCCAGTGAGGAACGCGACGTTTGCGTAGGCCAGGCCGGGCAGGTCGGCAGCGGAGTCGGCCAGCCGCTTGGCAGATGTCACACAGTCCTCGAGTCGACCAGTCAACCGGCAGGCACGGGCGTAGACACCGCCGAACCAGAATCGGAAGTGCGAGGTCTCAGGGGATTTCGCGGCCCGGGAGAACGCCTTCCGCGCAACGTCGGCCATGTCATCGACACGACCGAGGGCGCCCAGGCCCATCACCAGCGCGACCGAGGCCTGCATCGAGTGGAAGTCCGACAACGTCTCCGACGCCAGCACGGCCCGAGCCTTGTTGACTGCGGTCTCGCAGCCTGCGAACACGACGTCGACGCAGGCCTCGACCGCCTGACGCGCCACCTTCTCGTCATCCGACTCGGGACCGCCGGCGAGCCCGTCGAGAATCGCAGACGCCTCCAGCGGCCTGCCCAGCGTCCAGGTGAGGTTGGCCGCCCGCACGGTCGACCAGAGATGACGGTCGCCGTCCCGGGTTTCGCATATCGCGCTCAGAAACTTCTCCGCATCGTCGCCGCGGCCCAGCAGCACCATGTTCAGGGCCTGGACGGTCGCGGCTTCGCTGTCGCCACAGTCGGCCGCGGCGGCGGCGAACCGGTCGGCGAGCTCGAGATCGAGCATCGTCATCGCGTACCGCGCCGATTTCAGATACAGCCGGGGGTCTGGCTCCAGATCCGAATCAAGCCGCAGCAGCGCACGGCGCACCGTTGCGTGCATGTCGCGGTCGGCTTCCGCACCGAGTCGGCGCGCCAAGCTGCCGCGGATACTCGACAGGTACATCTCTCCGGCGTCCGCCCGTCGAAGCTCGCCGAACAAGGGGTGCGCGAGCCGGGCCATCAGCTTGTTCTGACTGCGCTCCACGGTCACCAGGTGCATCTGCTCGGCGACCTCGAGGTCTTGCCGGCGCACGACGTCGCACAACACGTCGACGTCCAGCGGTTCGCACTGCGACAGCGCATCAAGCACCAGCGCGAGTTCCGGGGTGAGCCGGCCAAGCTGGCGGCCCACCATGTCGCTGATGCTCTGCGAGACCGCGACGTCGCCATCCCACATCCACACACCGGCAACCTGCCGAATACGTCCGGCAAGAACCTGATCTTTGAGCAGCTGCCCCAAAAAAAGCGCATTGCCGCCGGTTAATCTCCAGAACCGCCGCGCGCTGCGCGCGTCGACCGAACCGCCCAGCGTGGCTTCGATCATGTCTCGAGTCGCCTGCGGGGAGAGCGGATCGAGATCAAGGCGCGCGAGCAGCCCGTCCTTCCACAGCGCCGTGATCGCGTCCGGTTCCTCGCCGCCGCCGCGAATCGTGACGACCAGTCGTGTCTCCTTGGACTGGGCCAGCTGGTGCACGACGTGAGCCGACAGCCCGTCGAGCAGATGCGCGTCATCGATTCCCAATAACATCCGGCCCCGACGAGCCTGTGCGACAAAGGAACTGATGATTCGGCGCACGCTTGGCAGCGGGTCGGTCATCGGGTCCCCCATCGAGGAGGTGAACGCGCCGAGCGGCAGCGGCCGCGCGGACTCGGTGCCGACAATCCACGTCGTGCGCTCGCCGGATGCCGCAGCCTGGGCCAGCACTTCACGCGCAATGCGGGTCTTGCCCACACCCGCGGCGCCGACGATCACCACGCCGGAATGGCCGCCGACGCCACGCAGCGCCCTACGGATGGTGGTGAGCTCGCTGTCCCGCCCCGTCAGCGCATCGCCGCTGGTCACGCCGCGAGCATAACGCCGGCAAATATAGCGGTGGTCGAATTCACCGGCTTTTCATCGTGGCCGCAACGCATTGTCGAGGTCGGCGATCAAGTCGTCGGTGCCCTCGAGCCCGACGGAGATGCGCACCACAGCGTCGCCGAGGCCGATCGCGGCCCGGCCGTCTGGCCCCATCGCCCGGTGGGTGGTGGTTGCCGGGTGGGTGATCAGCGACTTCGCGTCGCCCAGGTTGTTGGAGATGTCGATGACCCGCAGCTCGTCGAGCACGTCGAACGCGCGCTGCTTACCTGCGCCTTGCGGGGCATCGAGTTCGAACGTGACGACGGTGCCGCCGCCGGTCATCTGCCGCTTTGCCAGGTCGTATTGCGGGTGTGATTCCAGGAACGGGTAGCGCACCCAGCGCACCGCCGGGTGCTGTTCTAAAAACTCGGCGATCTTCAGCGCCGACGCGGTGCTGTGGTCCACCCGCACAGCCAACGTCTCCAGCCCCTTCAACAGAACCCACGCGTTGAACGCGCTGATCGCCGGACCGGTGTGACGCATCAGCTTCTGCACCGGGCCGTCGATGTAGTCCTTGTCGCCCAGGATCGCCCCGCCCAGCACCCGGCCCTGCCCGTCGATGTGCTTGGTTCCCGAGTACACGACGACGTCGACACCGAGGGGGAAGCCCTGCTGCAGCAGCGGTGTGGCAAAGACGTTGTCCAGAACCACCTTCGCCCCGGCGGTGTGGGCCATTTCGGACACGGCGGCGATGTCGACCAGCGACTGCATCGGGTTGGACGGTGTCTCGAAGAACACGGCCTGCGTCGGCTGCGACAGCGCCTTCTCCCACTGCGACAGGTCCTCGCCGTCGACGAACACCGCCTCGACGCCCCAGCGGGGCAGGATCTCGTTGCACACCACAAAGCACGACCCGAACAGGCTGCGGGCGGCGACGAGCCGGTCCCCGGCGCCCAGCAACGCCCCCAGCGAGGTGAACACCGCTGCCATGCCGGTCGCGGTCGCGAACGCCGCGGGAGCGTGTTCGATCAGCCGCAGCCTCTCCTCGAACATGGAGATCGTCGGGTTGCCGTACCGCGAGTACACGTAACGTTCGATGTCTCCGGCGAAGGCCTTCTCGGCGTCCGCGGCGCTCTCGTAGACGTACCCCGACGTCAGGTACATCGCCTCGGCGGTCTCCTCGAAACCCGACCGCAGCAAGCCGCCGCGCACCCCGATGGTGGCCTGGCTGACCCCGTCGGGCAACGGCTCCGGGGTTCTGATGCTCACGACTGCTTCCAGGGCAGCCCGACCGCGCGCCAGCCCGAGCCGCCGCGGTGGCCTCGCTTGTCGAGGTGCCCCTCGAACCCGTCGAGCACGTTGTACGAAGGGGCGATCCCCGCTTCGGTGGCCGCTTCGGCGGCACCGATGGAGCGGTTGCCCGAGCGGCACAGGAATACGACCGGCCGGTCCCCGGGAGCGACGCCGGCCTCGATCAATTCGTCGACGAACTTCTCGTTGCGCTGGCCGTTGAGCGCCGACCACTGCACATACACCACATCGCGGCCCAGGCTGGCGATGTCCGGCACACCGACGAACCGCCATTCGGCATCGGTCCGGCAGTCGACGAGCACCGCCTCGGGGTTCTCGCTCAGCAGCTTCCACGCCTCCTCGGGGGAGATGTCACCTGCATAGCTCACGGCCCGAGTTTTGCACACTTGTCATTTGTAGCCCGCGCCCCGCTACCCGAACTTGCGCAGCGCCTCGGCGACCTGCCGCACCCGTTCGCGGGCGGTGGTGACGTCGGCGGCGGTGGCCAGGGCGACCCCGAGCCTGCGGCGCGGATAGCTCTGCCGATACCCAAACAGGCGCACGTCGCTCTCCGGCACGGCGAGCGCGTCGGTAAGCGCCTGTGTCGCGCGCTCGGTGCGGCCGTCGTCGGAGGCGTCCTGCCCTGTTTGCGTACCTGCGTACACCACCTCGGCGGCGCCCGGGGTGATCATGATCGTGTCCACAGGGAGCCCGAGAATTGCGCGGGCGTGCAGCTCGAACTCCGACAGCCGCTGCGAGCGCAGCGTGACCAGACCGCTGTCATACGGTCGGGCGCTGACGTCGGCGAAGTACACCTCGTCGCCCTTGACCAGCAGCTCGACGCCGTAGACGCCGCGACCCCCCAGCGCACTGACGACCCGGGCCGCGATCGACTTGGCCGCTTCCAGCGCGCCGGGCGTCATGGCCTGCGGCTGCCACGACTCGAGCACGTCCCCGTCGAGTTGGCGATGCCCGATCGGCTCACAGAACTGGACCCGTGAGCCCGCCGGCCCAGCGGTGCGCACGGCAAGCAACGTGACCTCATAGTCGATTTCGACCATCTGCTCGACCATCACGCGGGTCTGCGCGACGCGGCCGCCTGCCGACACGGCACGGTCCCATGCCGGCGCGATGTCGTCGGAACGCAGCAACACCGACTCGCCGGTACCCTCTGTCCCGACCACCGGCCGGACGACGAGCGGGAAGCCCGAGTGCTCGGACACCGCGGTCAGGTCCTCCACCGAGCCCGCGAACCAGAACGGCGCGGTGGGCAATCCGAGTTCGTCGGCGGCCAGCCGGCGCAAGCCCTCGCGGTCCAGGCTGAGCCGGGAGCTGCGCGCGGTCGGCACGACGTCGGTGAGCCCGCGTTCGCCGACCGCCGCCAGCACGTCGTTCGCGATGGCCGGTGCTCCGGCGCCGTCGGGCGCTTCGGCGACGACCAGGTCGGGCTGCTCGCGTTCGATCAGTGCGGTCAGCTCGTCGGGGTCGGTCATCTTCACCACGCACGACCGGTCCGCGACTGCGTGGGCGGGTGCGTCCGCGGTGCTGTCGACGGCGATCACCACGGCGCCCAGCCGCTGGAACGCCGTGACGAGCTCGCGGCTCAGTTCACCCGCGCCGAGCAGCATCACGGTCAACGGCATCTCGGGCGCCGGCTCCGCGGTCGCCTCCGGCGTCTGTGCTTCTTCCGTCACAGGGTCAGCCTGCCAGATCCGCGGTTCAACCCACCACGATGGCGCTGATCAGTGGTGGCCGGCACGCAGCTGTTCGAACAGCCCCGAGCGTGCAAGTATCAGGCCGCTGACGATCAGCACCCAGACCGGAAAGGCCAGCGTCACCCACATGCTAAGGTCGCTGACGATCAGAACGGCAAGCGCGACAAGATAACTGAGCGCCACCAGCCAGCGCGGCATGAGCCCTGTCCTGCGCCAAATCGTCGCCAGCGAGATCATGAAAACCGCCGCCATCCGGATCGCGTAGGTCTTGCAGGTGGAGAGCACCACCATCTTGCCGAAGTCGATCACCTCGACATGTGCGGCCGGGTCGGTGATCCCCTTGTCGGTAGCCACGAGGCCCGCAGCCACGGCCATGCCGACGAACATCATCGCCAGGAACAGCAGCCCGCTGCCCATGAACACGGTGGCGAAGAACCGATCTTCGTACCGGCCAAAGCCGTCTCGAACCACCCCGATGAACCACAGGAACGCGATCCCGGCGAACGGCACGAGCACCGTGGCGGTCGTGATGCCGGTGTGGTCGGTCTTCAGCCAGTCGCCGTTGTCTTTGATGCCCTCAGGCATTCTCGTGCGGACAAGGCTGATCGCGGTGCCGAACAGCAGCGCGAACGCCACCCCGGCAAGCGCCGCAGCGCGCGGGGTGCTGAGCTGCCGCACGGTCGGCTGAATGGGTTCGGCCACGGCGTCATGGTCGCATCATCAACGCCGATCGGTAAGCGGCGGTAACTCATTGCGGCGTGTCGCTAGGGCTGACCCGCCAGCAGCCGCACCATCAGACCGCGCGCCTCGGCGAGCACGACCCCGTCGGGATCGGTGAGTTCGGCGGAGGTGAACGCCTTGCGGCCTTCCACAGAGTCGATCCGGCCCCGCACGAGCAGCGGCGTGTCGATCGGTGTGACCTTGCGGTAGTCCACGTGCAGGAACGCGGTGCGGCTGATCGGTCGCCCCGCGGCGTGTACGACCATGCCGAACAGCTGGTCGAACAACAGCGGCAGCACACCGCCGTGCACCGCGGAGTTGCCGCCGACGTGGAACCGGCTGAAGTTGCCGCTCATCTCGACGCCGTCGGGCTCGAATCGGCTCAGTTTCCACGGCGGCAACATCAGGCTGCCCATCCCGGGCAACGCGGGGGTACGGCCGGCCGGCGCCATGCCTTCGGGCGCCTCGAACGGGCCGAGCAGGTCGACGAGGCCCTCGACCCGGTCGGCGGCCTCGTCCCAGACCTCGTCGGTGGGGGCCGCCGACACCGCCAGGTCCTGCAGCCGGCGCATGGCGGTGACGAATCGCGCGAAGCCCGGCGACGGCTCAGCGACGTCGTAGTCGGGGAAGCCGCCGTGCCTGGAGTAGTCCGGGTCGAACGGTTCGGGGGTCGCGCTCACGGACGCGCCGCCAGGATGTCTCGGCGCACAATGGTCTGATCACGGCCCGGACCCACGCCGATGCACGCAACATGAGCCCCGGCAAGCTCTTCCAATCGAAGCACGTAGTCGCGGGCCTTGGCGGGCAGGTCGTCGAACTCGCGGGCTTGGGAGATGTCTTCCCACCAGCCCGGCAACTCCTCGTAGATCGGTTCGGCACGGGCGAAATCGGTCTGCGTCATCGGCATCTCGTTGGTGCGCCTGCCGTCGATCCGGTAGGCCACGCATACCGGCACGGTCTGCAGACTCGACAGCACGTCGAGTTTGGTCAGAAAGTAGTCAGTGATCCCGTTCACCCGGGTGGCGTAGCGCGCGATGACCGCGTCGAACCATCCGCAGCGGCGCCGCCGGCCGGTGGTGACCCCGATCTCGCCGCCGGTCTTGGCCAGGTATTCGCCGTGCTCGTCGAGGAGCTCGGTGGGGAACGGGCCGGAGCCGACCCGGGTGGTGTAGGCCTTGAGGATTCCCAGCACGGTGCTGATCCGGGTCGGCCCGATTCCCGAGCCCACCGCCGCGCCGCCGGCCGTGGGGTTCGACGACGTCACATACGGGTAGGTGCCGTGGTCGACGTCGAGCAACGTGCCCTGAGACCCCTCGAGCAGCACGGTTTCGCCGCGGTCGAGCGCCTCGTTGAGCAGAAGCCGGGTGTCGGCGATCCGGTGCGCGAACCCATCCGCCTGCGCCAGCAAGGTGTCCACGATCTGCGCCGAGTCCAGGGCTTTGCGGTTGTAGATCTTGACCAGCACCTGGTTCTTGAATTCCAGCGCGGCTTCGACTTTCTGGGCCAGCAGGGCAGGGTCGCGGACGTCGGCGACGCGGATGCCGATGCGGGCGATCTTGTCCTGGTAGCACGGGCCGATGCCGCGGCCGGTGGTGCCGATCTTCTTCGACCCCATGTAGCGCTCGGTGACTTTGTCGATCGCGACGTGGTAGGGCATCAGCAGGTGGGCGTCTGCTGAGAGGAGGAGCCGCGACGTGTCGACGTGGCGTTGCTCGAGACTGCTGAGCTCGTCGAGCAGCACACCCGGATCGACGACGACGCCGTTGCCGATGACATTCGTCACACCGGGGGTGAGAATGCCCGAGGGGATCAGGTGCAGTGCGAAGTTCTCGCCGCTCGGCAGCACGACGGTGTGACCGGCGTTGTTGCCGCCCTGATAGCGCACCACCCACTGCACCCGACCACCGAGTAGATCGGTGGCCTTGCCCTTGCCTTCGTCGCCCCACTGGGCGCCGATGAGGACGATTGCCGGCATGGCGTTTCTCCCGCTTATTGTGTGCAGCCGGTGACCTACCCTATCCGAGGTTTGCCGAGGAGTTTCGTTGACCGCCGCCGATGTCGCCGTGCTGGTGTTCGGGGACCGCACGGTTCCCGGGCCGCTGAGAGGCCTCGCTGTGCAGCATGTCGGCGACGCCGATGACATCGACGAGGCCGCGCGCCGGTGCCGAAGGCTTGTGGTGGTGGGTTCCGACAGCGATCTTGCCGCAGTGCTGACGCGGTTGCTGCGCCACGAAAGGCTCGATGTGGAAGTCGGTTTCGTGTCGCGACGCCGCTCGGCTGCCACCCGTGCGTACAGGCTGGCGACTGGCAGGCGCGCCGCACGCCGGGCGCGAACGGGTGCCCCGCGACGGGTGCCGCTGATCCGTGACGACACCGGTGCCGCGATCGCCGGCTCAGCGACATGGCGCGGCGCCGATGGCCCGCTGCACGGCGAGGCGGTCGTCGACGACACCACTTTGTTCGACGGCGAGGTCACCGCGGCCCGGGTGCAGCCGCTCGGCGAGCAGCCGGGGCTTCGTGGCGCGGTGCTGACGGCGGGGGGCCGCCCTCGCCGGTGGGTGGTGGGCCGGGCGGCGCAGCTCGGCACCACGGGTGCGCTCGTCGAGCGTGACGGCGTCGCGGCGCTGCGCCCGGTGCGCCGCTCGACGTTCTATCGGCACGTCGAAGGGTGGTTGCTGGTCCGGTAGCTTGGCGGGTCATTCCGGCGGCTCACGGAGCGCCGCCTGATGGTCCGGTAGTTTCGTGTAGTGAACATCCGGCCGCTGCATCAGTCGTCGGTGCGACCCAGCCCGGTCTTTTTGGCCATCGTCGCCATCACCGCCGGCGGCGGTGTGCTGGCGTGGCTGTCCGCCAATTCGATCCGACCGCTGGCCTATGTCGGGGTTTTCGTTTTCGTCGTCGCCGGGTGGCTGGTGTCGCTGTGCCTGCACGAGTTCGGCCACGCGTTCACCGCATGGCGGTTCGGCGACCACGACGTCGCCGTGCGCGGCTACCTCACGCTCAACCCGTTGCGGTACTCGAGCCCACTGCTGTCGATCGGCTTGCCGTTGCTGTTCATCGCGCTCGGCGGAATCGGCCTGCCCGGCGGGGCGGTATATGTGCGCACCTCGTGGATGACGGCCTGGCGGCGCACGCTCGTCGCGCTGGCCGGCCCGCTGGCCAACGTGGCGCTGGCGGTGGCGTTGCTGGTGCTGGTGCACGCCCTGTACGACCCGAACCACGCGGTGTTCTGGGCCGGAGTCACATTCCTCGCGTTCCTGCAGGTGACGGCGGTCGTTCTGAACCTTCTGCCCATTCCCGGCCTGGACGGCTACGGCGCGCTGGAGCCGCACCTCAGCCCGGAGACTCAGCGGTCACTGGAACCCGCCAAACAATTCGGGTTTCTGATCCTGCTCGTCGTCCTGATCGCCCCGCCGCTGAACCACTGGTTCTTTTCGATCGTCTACTGGTTCTTCAACCTGTCAGGCGTGCCGTCCGCGTTGGCCGCAGTGGGCGGCCAACTCACGCGGTTCTGGTCGGCCTTCCGCTAGCAGCGCCTTGCCATATATGCGTCCCCACGCATAGATTGCGGGTATGGGTGCCGGTCATGACCACGGCCAGGCCGACACGCGCGTGTCCCGCATGGTCGTCGCCGCGGCGATCCTCACCGGTTTCTTCGTCCTCGAGCTCACCACCGCGCTGCTGATCGGCTCGATCGCGCTGTTGGCGGACGCCGGGCACATGCTGACCGACCTTGTCGCCCTGTTCATGGGGCTGACTGCGGTCACCCTGGCGCGCCGCGGCAGCGCATCACCGGCCCGCACGTACGGCTGGCACCGCGCAGAGGTGTTCACCGCGGTCGGCAACGCGGTGCTGCTGCTCGGTGTAGCGGTGTTCATCCTCTACGAGGCGTTCGTCCGGCTCGGGCATGCGCCGGCGATCCCCGGTGTGCCGATGATCTCGGTGGCGCTGGCCGGCCTGGTCGCCAACGCGGTCGTGGTGTTGTTGCTGCGGTCGCAATCGCAGGAGAGCCTCGCGGTCAGGGGCGCCTACACGGAGGTCGTCGCCGACATGGTCGGCAGCATCGGGGTGCTGATCGCCGGCGTCGTGACCGTGACCACGCACTGGCCGTACGCCGACGTCGTCGTCGCTGTGTTCGTTGCGCTGTGGGTGCTGCCGCGGGCGATCTCCCTGGCCCGCGCCGCGCTGCGGATCCTGTCGGAATCATCGCCCAGGCACATCGACGTCGACGAGCTTCGGGCGGCCCTCGGCGCGGTCGACGGCGTCACGGACGTCCATGATCTGCACGTCTGGACGTTGGTCCCCGGCAAGGACATGGCGACCGCTCACCTGACCAGCTGCGCTGACTCGGCCCGCGTGCTCGAAGACGCCCGCGCGGTGCTGGCCGCGCGTGGCCTCGACCACGCGACCGTGCAGGTCGAGCCGCCCGAGAACGCCGACGACTGCCAGGGCCAGGCGGACTGGTAGCCGGCTATGTCAGGCCCAGGTGGGCCCGGGCGGTCGGATCGCAGTCGTCGAGCAGGTCAAGGCAGCGGCGGTATTCGTCGGTCTCGCCGATCGCTTCGGCCGCTCGGGCCAATGCCGCCACGCACCGCAGGAAACCGCGGTTGGGCTCGTGGTCGTAAGGCACCGGGCCGAAGCCCTTCCAGCCGTTGCGCCGCAGCGTGTCCAGGCCCCGGTGATAGCCCGTGCGCGCGTAGGCGTAGGCCGCGATGGCGTTGTCGTCGCCCAGCGCGTCTTCGGCCAGCTGGGCCCAGGCCACTGATGCCGCCGGGTGGGCCGCGGCGACGATGGCCGGATTCTCGTTCGCCCGCAACTCGGCCTCGGCCGCGTCGTCGCCGGGCAGCCGGATCGGCTCGGGTTGCAGCAGGTCGCCGATCGGTGTCATGCGCCTATTGTGCCGTGGCGCGGCGCAGCGCCGAGAAGTGGATAAGCTTCCGGCTGAACGTGTCTTGTGAATCGTCGTCACCAGCAGAGGACAACAGCACGGATGTCGAACCCATCGGGGCCCGACCACGACGCCACAGGGGCGGCCGACGATGCCACCGCGGCGGTCGAGCACGCGTCGGACGAAGGCCAGGTGAGCGACGAGGCTGAGACCGAGGTGTTCTCGCCACCGTCCACGCCGCGACCCGACCTTGCACCCACCCAGCGGCGCTTCACCGCGCCGTCCAGCTTCGACGCCGGCGCTACGGAGAAGATCGACACTCCACCCGAACCGGCCACCGAGGTCTTTTCCGCCCCGACAGAACCCCTCGCACGGGCAGGCGGCCCACGCGCGGCGACACCGCAGTCGATCGCGCCACGCGCCGGCGCCGGAATGCGCAGAAACCGCAGCTGGGGCTGGGTGCTGGCGCTGATCCTGGTGATCGCGGCGCTCGCCGCGATCGCGATCATGGGCACCGTATGGTTGACGCAGAAGGCGGCGCCTCAAGTGTCGCAGGAGGACATGGTCCGCCTGACCATCCAGAACTTCGACGTCGCGGTGCAGAAGGGCGACTTGGCCGCGCTGCGCGGCATCACCTGCGGGACGACGCGCGACAACTACGTCAACTACGACGACAAGGCGTGGGAGGACACCCACGCCCGGGTGGCCGCGGCCGAGCAATATCCGGTCGTGGCCAGCGTCGACGAGGTCGTCGTCAACGGCCAGCACGCCGAGGCCAACGTCACCTCGTTCATGGCATACGCCCCGCAGACCAGGTCGACCCGTAGCTTCGACCTGCAGTACACAGACCGGCAGTGGAAGATCTGCCAGGCGCCGGGAAGTTGATCAGCTAGAGGTCACAGACCGGCCGGCGCTGTGCAGGTCGGTGCAGGCCTCGACCACGCGCCGGCTCATGTTGGCCTCGGCCTTCTTCAGGTAGCTGCGCGGGTCGTACGCCTTCTTGTCGCCGACCTCCCCGTCGATCTTCAGCACGCCGTCGTAGTTGGTGAACATGTGCCCCGCGACCGGACGGGTGAACGCGTATTGCGCGTCGGTGTCGACGTTCATCTTGACGACGCCGTAGCGCAGCGCCTCCTCGATCTCCGACTTCTCCGAACCCGATCCGCCGTGGAAAACGAAGTCGAACGGCTTGCTGCCCTCCGGGAGGCCGAGCTTCTTGGCGGCCACCTTCTGTCCCTCGGCGAGGATCTCGGGCCGCAGCTTCACGTTGCCGGGCTTGTAGACGCCGTGGACGTTGCCGAACGTCGCGGCCAGTAGGTACCTGCCGTGCTCGCCTGCGCCCAGCGCGTCGATCGTCTTCTCGAAGTCCTCCGGCGTGGTATAGAGCTTCTCGTTCATCTCGCCCACCACGCCGTCTTCCTCGCCGCCCACCACGCCGATCTCGATCTCCAGGATGATCTTCGCGGCCGCCGCCTGCTTCAACAGCTCGCGGGCGATCTCGAGGTTCTCGTCGAGCGGGATCGCCGAACCGTCCCACATGTGCGACTGAAACAGCGGGTGCTTGCCCTCGGCCACGCGCTGCTGGGAGATCTTCAGCAGCGGCCGGACATATTTGTCCAGCTTGTCCTTCGGGCAGTGGTCGGTGTGCAGGGCGACGGTGACCGGGTACTTGTCGGCGACCGCGTATGCGAAGTCAGCCAACGCGACGGCGCCGGTCACCATGTCCCTGACGCCAAGGCCGGAGCCGAATTCGGCGCCGCCGGTGGAGAACTGGATGATGCCGTCGCTGCCCGCGTCGGCGAACCCTTTCAATGCCGCGTTGACGGTCTCCGACGACGTGCAGTTGATGGCCGGGAACGCGAACGAGTGCTCCTTGGCGCGGCCCAGCATCTCGGCGTAAACCTCGGGCGTAGCGATGGGCATGGAAGTTCCTCTCGGCTGGTCACGGTGTCTTTCGCAGTATCTCAAACGGCACCGTTTCCGGTACCGCCACCTTGCGCCGGTATGTTTGGGCGTGATGACCACGACCGGCGCCGCCGCACCGGCGACAATCAACACCGTCATGGCTCTGCCGAGCGTCATGGACCCGATGTACTGGATCGGTCCCGGCGGCGTGTTCGCGGCGGCGGTGCTGCCCGGCATCCTGGTCATCGTCTTCATCGAGACCGGGCTGCTGTTTCCGCTCCTGCCGGGGGACACGCTGCTGTTCACCGGTGGATTACTGGCTGCGGGCGGGACGCTGAACATCTGGACGCTTGTCATCGCAGTCGCGCTCGCGGCAATCGGCGGCGACCAGACCGCCTACTTCATCGGCCGCAAGATCGGTCCCGCGCTGTTCAAGAAGGAAGACTCGCGGTTCTTCAAGAAGCACTACGTCACCGACTCGCACGAGTTCTTCGAGAAGCACGGCCCGTTCACCATCATCCTGGCGCGGTTCGTGCCGGTGGTACGGACGTTCACCCCGGTGATCGCCGGTGTTTCGAAGATGCGCTACCCGGTGTTTCTGGGGTTCGACATCGTCGGCGGCATCCTGTGGGGCGGCGGTGTGACGTTGCTCGGCTATTTCCTCGGCAACGTGCCGTTCGTCAAAAACCACCTGGAGCTGGTGATTCTGGCCATCGCGTTGGTGTCGATGCTTCCCGCGATCATCTCGGCGGCCCGGGCATTCCTCGAGCGGCGCCGCGCAGCGGAGCCCAAGCCCGAGCCGCTCCCGGAGTAGTCCAACCGACCGGCGGCCGGCTCACTTGAACCGGACGTGCTCCATCTGTGAACTGGCCCAGTTCGTCGACAGGTCAATCGAATTGCCCCGCAGCCGGGCATAGAGTTCGGCCGTTCTCTCGAACCACGGCTCGGAATCCTCGACCTCGCTGTGCGGCACAATGACCTCGGTGTGGAAGTGATTCGGACCCACCTGATGAGCGGCGCAATGAAAAGTCGCGATGTGCACGCGATCATCGAAGCCGGGAAAGTCCCGATCCCTGATCTGGATGTCGATGGGCAAGAGACCGAGCCCGATCTTGCGCACCTCGGCTTCGCTCATGAGCAGCGTTGC
The DNA here is from genome assembly GCA_025965895.1 of Mycobacterium sp. Classification (GTDB taxonomy): domain Bacteria; phylum Actinomycetota; class Actinomycetes; order Mycobacteriales; family Mycobacteriaceae; genus Mycobacterium. The sequence goes on along the minus strand of JAOPWC010000105.1, from coordinate 29,549 downwards.
GCCGACCGTCAGAACCACATCATCCGCCAGACGCCGTCGCGGATGAACGTGGATCCATACGCCCACCATCTTCGCCATGTCGTTCCTCCTCGTCGTTTCTGGGTGGTGCCCCAGGTGCAGCGAGTGTGGACGCCGACGGGACAGGCTGTCGCGAGTAGCGCACTACGCGTTTACCGATACGGTGCGTGCCGACAGTGCGTCGAAGAGTTCTCGAAGCCCGGTCAGGGAGTGCGCCGGAAGGAACAGGTCTGACAGGGGCAGCGCGGCGGCCATCGACCCGGCCAGCGGCTCGAACCCTTCTTGCGCCGCGCGCGGATTGAGCCAGACGACCAGCTCCGCGCGGCGCCGCACCCTGCTCAGCGCACGCTCGAGCACCTCCGGAGGGTCGCTGTCCCAGCCGTCGGACGCGATGATCACCACCGCTCCGCGCAGCGCGTTGCCGTGCGGTGGCCCCAACAGCGCACCGACGGAACGGCCCAGGTGCGTGCCGCCGTAGCGGTCGGTCACTTTCGCGTTGGCCCGCGCCAGCGCCACCTCCGGCGAGCGGTGCGACAGCACCGGCGTCAGCCGGGTCAGCGATGTCGAGAACGCGAACACCTCCGGGCGGATCCCCGCCCGCCGCAACGCAGTGGCCCGCATCAAGTGCAGATAAATCGTCGAATACGGCTGCATCGAGCGGCTCACGTCGCACACCAGCACGATCCTGCGCATGCGCCGGCGAGGGCGAGTGCGTTCCAGCCGCATCGACTCCCAGCCAGTCGAGCGGGATGCGTTCATCGTCCGCCGCAAATCAACCCGCTTGCCGTGCCGGTTGCGCTCCCGCCGCATGCTTTGGCGGCGCGGCCAACGAGCCATCGCCCGCTGCAGCCACGACCCGAGCAGGCGCAGATCGTCGGGATCGAACCGGTCGAAGGGCTCGTCGGCGCGGGCGACGATGCGGCTGGGCAGCAGGTCCGGCACCGCCACACCGCTGTCGTGCCGATCGGCCGTCGTCGACGAGGGGCGCGTCGTCCACGGGAGGCCGCCGCCGGCAACGGCAGGACCTTGGGACATCCCAGGAGCAGCCACCGCGGCGGTTCCCCTTCGGCGCTGTCGAGCCGGCGGATCCAGTCCGAGCACCGCATCGTCGAACGCAGCACCGAACACCACGTCGAACGCGGCGAGGTCCTCCACCCGGTTCACCAGCGTGAGCCGGGCGGCCCAGTATAGCTCGCTGTGGGAACGCGGCGCGATACAGCGCAGCGCTTGCACGAAAGCCGCTGCGCCGCTGGCAGTTACGGCTGCCCCGGCCATCCGCAGCCGGGCCACCAGGGCGACCGCGAACGCCGCCAGGTCGACGCCGGGCAGCAGCAACGGGGCATTCACCTGCGGCGGCGCAGCAGCGCGACACCCAGCAGCACCACGAAGCCGGCCACCACGAATGGCGCGTACTTCTTCAGCGCTCCCGCACCCGCCAGCTCGATCAGGTCGATCGGCGCAGGCTCGGCCGCCGCGGTCGCTGCCGCCCGGTCCGGTACCTCCGCCGGCGCCGGCTCCGGTTTCGGCGCCAGCTTCGCTTCGAGGGATACGACGAACTCGCCCAGCAGCTTCTCCGACACCTGCTGCAGCATGCCACTGCCGAACTGGGCCAGCTTGCCGACGATCTTCAGATCGGTGTCGACGGTCACGCGGGTGTGGTCACCGTCCGGATGAAGCTGGGTGGTGACGGTGGCGGCGGCATTGCCGGATCCGCGGGCATCGCGACCCCTGCCGTTGATGACGGCGCGGTGGTGTTCCCGGTCACGCTCGACGAAGTTCGCCTTGCCGCTGAACTCGCTCGTCACCGGCCCGACCTTGACCTTGACCTTGCCGAGGTAGTCGTCGCCGTTGCGGCCGGTCAGCTGAGCGCCGGGCATCAAGGGCACCACCTGTTCGAGGTCGGTCAGCACATCCCAGGCGTCTTCGATCGGGGCGCTGATCATGAACTCGTTGGCGATCTTCATGGTGCATGTCCTCTCATCTGGCGGCCAACCGGGCGCTGTACTCGTCGAATGCTTCACCAATCGCGGTACGGTCGTCAGGCGTTTTCGCCAGCGCACCGAGGCTGCCGAGCATGTCGTCGGTAGCCAGGTCGGCGACGCCCAGCGACACCAGTGCGGCCACCCAGTCAATGGTCTCGGCAACTCCCGGCGGCTTGTCGAGATCGAGATTTCTTGCGCTACCGACGAATTGGGTCGCGTGCTCGATCAGCGGGGCGGTTGCCCCCGGGACGGTGCGGCGAATGATCGCGGCCGCGCGGGCCGGCTCCGGGTAGTCGATCCAGTGATAAAGGCACCGGCGCCGCAACGCATCGTGCAGGTCTCGGCTGCGGTTGGACGTGAGCACCGCGATCGGCGGGTGTTCGGCGGCGAACGTGCCGAGCTCCGGCACCGTCACCGCGGCCTCGCCGAGGAATTCCAGCAGCAGTGCTTCGAATTCGTCGTCCGCGCGGTCGATTTCGTCGATCAGCAGCACCGGCGGCGTGGGCCCGCGGTAGCGGACGCATTGCAGGATGGGCCGATCGACGAGATAGGTCTCGGCATAGAGGTCGGCTTCGTCGATGCCCGCGCCGCTGGCCTCTGCGAGCCGTATGGCCAGCAGCTGCCGCTGATAGTTCCAGTCGTACAGCGCCTCGCTCGCGGTCAGACCCTCATAGCACTGCAGCCTGATCAGCTGCGCGTCGAGCACCGCGGCCAGCGTCTTCGCCGCGGTCGTCTTACCAACTCCCGGTTCGCCTTCCAACAGCAGCGGCCGTCCGAGCGTGACCGCGAGGTAAAACGCCGACGCGGTCCCTACGTCGAGAAGATAGTCGCGGGCGTCGAAGCGGCGGATCACGTCGTCCACGTCGGCGAACTGAGCCGTCACTGCGGCACCGAACTGAGCAGCCGACGGTAGTCGTCCCAGGTGTCCACGTCGACCGGGACCGGGCCGTTGACCTGCATTTCACGAACGGTGAATCGCCCCGATTCGAGCACCTTCCACACCCCCTTGTCGCCGCGCAGCTCGGCGAGATCCCCGAACACGCTGCGGTTCAACCAGAACGGGTGCCCGATTCCGTCGCGGTACCGGCAGACCGCAATCGGGGCGAACGAGGCTTCGACGATCAGCCGTTCGACGGCACGCGGCTCGACGCCCGGCTGGTCGCCGAGCAGCAGCACAATGCCCGCGGCTCCGGGGTTCACCCGAACCAGAGCGCTGCGCAGCGACGACGTGCACCCCGACCCGAAGTCGTCGACGGTGACCACGTCGACGTCGCCGAGTGGCACCGCGTCGAGCACCGCGGCGGCCGCCCCGCCGAGGGTGACGACGATCTGTTCGAACGGACATGCACGCGCGACGTCGAGGGACGCATCGAGCAGCGTGGTGTCGCCCAACCGCAGCAACTGTTTCGGTCTGCCGAGGCGATCAGAACCACCCGCCGCCAGCACGACACCGGTTACCGGCGCTGAGCTCATGCGTCGGCTTTCGGCGCCGCGAACGACGCGCGGCATGCGGGAGAGCAGAACCAGTAGTCGACGCTGTCGATGTGGAGGTGTTCGGTCCCCGGTGCTGTCGTGACGGTCATGCCGCACACCGGGTCCACGGCCCCGGGCGCCGGCTCACGCTTCGTCCAGCGCTCTTCGACAAGACCGCCTAGCCGCATCTCCCTGATTATTTCGGCGATCACCGACACCGCGATCTCGCCGGGCGTCCTGGCACCGATGGCGAGCCCGACCGGGGTATGCACGCGGTCCCGCTGGTCGGCGGACAATTCGAGCCCGTCGAGGATTGAGGCCCCACGGACCCTGCTGGCGACCAACCCGATGTAGCCGACGCCTGCGTCCAATGCCGCGCGAATCGATTCCGCTTCCGGACCACCGTGCGTTGCGATCACCACCGCGGTGAACTGCCCTCCGTCCCCGGAGTCGTCGCGTCGCACGTCGAACCCGAGCACCGCGCACATCTCAGCCAGCTTGTCGGCAATCGGCGTGGCCCCGCAGATCCGAAGCAGTGGCGCGGGAACTTGCGGGTCGAGGAAGATCTCCAACGCTCCTCCTGACAGGCACGGGTTGACGACGACAGACGCCCCGGGCGCGTCGGGGAAGTGCACGTCGCCGTCGGGGAGCACCCGCAGCAATACGCTTTCGCCGGTCTCTAACGCCCCCATGGCGGCCTTGCGGACCGAGTTCTGCGCGCACTGTCCGCCGACAAAACCCTCGATCGTCCCGTCGGCCGAAAGGATCGCCTCATCACCCGGATGGGCCGACGTGGGCTGCTGCGCGCGCACGACCGTCGCGTGCACGAACGGTGTCCGGTCACGCAGCAACTGCTCCGCACGCTGGTTGATCCTCATCGGCGCTCCATCAGATTGGGGGTGCCGCCCGGCCCTGCATCGCCTCCCACACCCGCGACGGCGTCAGCGGCATGTCGGCGTGCCGAACTCCGAACGGCGCCAACGCATCCACCACCGCGTTGACAACCGCGGCCGGCGAGCCGACAGTGGCGGACTCCCCGATGCCCTTCGCGCCGATCGGATGGTGCGGCGACGGCGTTACAGTGAAGCCGGTCTCCAGGTGCGGCACCTCCAGCGCGGTGGGGATCAGGTAGTCCATCAGCGAGCCGCCCAGGCAGTTGCCTTCCTCGTCGAACGCGATTATTTCCATCAGCGCCATCCCGATGCCGTCGACGATGCCGCCGTGCACCTGGCCTTCGATGATCATCGGGTTGATGCGTGTGCCGCAGTCGTCGACGGCGAGGAACCGGCGCACCTTGACCACGGCCGTGCCCGGGTCGATGTCGACCACGCAGAAGTACGCGCCGTACGGGTAGGTGAGGTTCTCCGGGTTGTAGCAGACCTCGGCGTCCAGGCCGCCTTCGATGCCCTCAGGCAGATCGCCCGCGCCGTGGGCGCGCATCGCGATGTCCTGAATCGTCACCGACGCGGACGGGTCGCCTTTCACGTGGAAAGAGGCCTTCTCCCATTCCAGGTCGGCCACCGAGGCCTCCAGCATGCCGGATGCGATGATCCTGGCTTTGTCGCGGACCTTTCGCGCGACCAGTGCCGCAGCCGCACCCGACACCGGGGTCGACCGGCTGCCGTAGGTACCGAGCCCGAACGGGGTTTGGTCGGTGTCGCCGTGCACCACCTCGATGTCGTCCGGCGGGATGCCGAGTTCCTCGGCGACGATCTGTGCGAACGTCGTCTCGTGGCCCTGGCCCTGCGTCTGAACTGACAGCCGCACCACGGCTTTGCCGGTGGGATGCACTCGCAGTTCACACGCGTCTGCCATGCCGAGGCCGAGGATGTCCATGTCCTTGCGCGGTCCGGCGCCGACCGCCTCCGTGAAGAATGACATGCCGATTCCCATCAGCTCGCCGCGTTCACGCCGCTGGATCTGCTCTACGCGCAACGCGTCGTAGCCGATCATCTCCATGGCCTTGCGCATCGTGGTCTGGTAGTCACCCGAGTCGTAGACCCAGCCCGTCTTGCTCTTGTACGGAAACTGGTCGGCTCGCAGCAGGTTTCGCAGGCGCAACTCCGCCGGGTCCGTCTTCAGCTCGTGGGCCAGGCAATCCACGAGCCGTTCGACGAAGTACACCGCCTCGGTGATCCGGAACGAGCATGCGTATGCGACACCGCCGGGCGCCTTGTTGGTATACACCGCGGTCATGTGGCAGTACGCAGCCTCGATGTCGTAGCTGCCGGTGAACACGCCGAAGAAGCCGGCCGGAAACTTCAACGGCGCGGCCTGGCCGTTGAATGCGCCGTGGTCGGCCAGCACATGCGATCGAATCGCGAGGATCTTGCCGTCGTTCGTCGCGGCGATCTCCCCGACCATGATGTAGTCGCGGGCGAAACTCGTGCTGGTCAGGTTCTCGCTGCGATCCTCCATCCATTTGACCGGCTTGCCGAGCAGCAGTGAACCAACGATCGCGCAGACGTAGCCGGGATAGATCGGCACCTTGTTGCCGAACCCGCCGCCGATGTCGGGTGAGATCACCCGGATCTTGTGTTCGGGCAGCCCGGCGACCAGTGCATACAGCGTGCGGTGCGCGTGCGGGGCCTGGGAGGTGGTCCACAACGTCAGCTTGCCGCTCACCGGGTCCAGATCCGCCACAGCGCCACAGGTCTCCAGCGGCGCGGGATGTACCCGGGGATAGACGATTTCCTGTTTGACGACGACGTCGGCCGTTGCGAAGACTGCTTCGGTCGCGGCCGAATCACCCGTCTCCCAGTCGAAAATGTGGTTGTCGGTCTTCGCCTCCAGGTCGCTGCGGATCACCGGTGCGTCGGCGTCGAGCGCGTGCCGGGCGTCGATCACCGGGTCCAGCGGGTCGTATTCCACGTCGATCAATTCGAGCGCGTCGCGGGCGGAATAGCGGTCTTCGGCGACGACGAACGCCACCTCCTGCCCCTGGAAGCGGACCTTGTCGGTGGCCAGCACCGCCTGCACGTCGTTGGACAGTGTCGGCATCCACGCCAGGCCTTTGTCCGCGAGGTCCGCCCCGGTGACCACCGCCTTGACCTTCGGATGCGCCTGCGCGGCGGTGGTGTCGACGCTGACGATCCGGGCGTGGGCGAACGGAGACCGCAGGATCGCGAGGTGCAGCATGCGCGGCAGTACCACGTCGTCGACGTAGTTGCCGCGGCCGCGGATGAACCGGGGATCCTCCTTGCGCAGCATCCGGCCGTGGCCACAGGGCTTCTGGTCGTTGTCGGCGGTGTCTTCGGGGCGTGTTTCGAGAGTTGTCATGACTGGCTCCCGGCCTCGATCAGCGGCTCCGCGCCGTCGGCACCCAGTGTGGTGCCGGTCTGGGCCTCCGGCGCGAATTCTGTCTCGGTAGGCCCTGATTCGACTGCGCGTGCACTGCGGTTCCTGGCCGCCCACTGGATGGAGCGCACGATCGTGGTGTAGCCGGTGCAGCGGCAGATCTGGCCGGAGATGGCCTCGCGGATGGTCTGTTCGTCCGGATCGGGAATCCGGTCGAGCAGCGCGCGGGCGGTCATCATCATGCCGGGGGTGCAGAAGCCGCACTGAAGACCGTGGCAGCGCATAAAACCTTCCTGTACCGGGTCGAGCGTGCCGTCGACCTCGAGGCCCTCCACCGTGCGGATGCTGTGTCCACTGGCCATGGCGGCCAGCATCGTGCAGGACTTCACCGGTTCCCCGTCCACCGACACCACGCAGGTTCCGCAGTTGCTGGTGTCACAACCCCAGTGAGTGCCGGTCAGCCGCAGCTGATCCCGGAGAAAGTGCACGAGCAGCGTGCGGGGTTCGACGTCGGCTGTCACCGGTTCGTCGTTGACGGTCATGGTCACCTGCATGGTCAGTGCCTTTCTCCGCGCGCCCGGGCAGCGGCCGTGCGCAGCGTTCGCTTGGTGAGTTCCCCGGCGAGATGTCGCTTGTAGTCCGCACTGCCCCGCATGTCACTCAACGGCCGGCAGGCATCGCCCGCGCGCCGGGCCGCCTCGGCGAACACCTCATCGGTGGGCTGCCGCCCGACCAGCACGTCCGCGACGGTGGCGAGTTCGGCGGCGTCCGCGTTGACCGCGGTCAGTCCGACGCGGGCATCGATGATCGTGTCGCGGTCGAGCGTTACGGCAGCACCCGCGGCGGTCACAGCCCAGTCACCAACGCGGCGTTCGACTTTCGCGTATGCACTGGAGCTGTTGGGTCGCAGGGGGATCCGGATTTCCACCAGCATCTCGTTGTGCGCCAACGAGGTTTCATACGGCCCCAGGAAAAAGTCGTTGATCGCCACTTCCCGGGATCCCGATGGGCCCTGTGCCAGGCAAACGGCGCCCAAGACGGCGCAGACCGTGGTCAGATCCTCAGCAGGATCAGCCTGGCACAGGGAGCCTCCAACGGTGCCCCGGTTCCGAACGACCGGGTCGGCGATCACGCGCTCGGCGTCCCGGAAGATCGGACACACCGCGGCCAGCTCGTCGGACTCCAGCGCCTCGCGGTGCCGCGTCAACGCACCTATCCGTACCACGGCCGGGTCAGCGACGATGTAAGCGAGCTGTGTCGCCAGGTCGTTGATGTCGATCAGGTACTCGGGATTGGCGATGCGCAGCTTCATCATCGGAAGCAGGCTGTGGCCGCCGGCCACGATCAACGCGCCCTCCCCCAATCTGTCCAGCAGGCCTATCGCGTGGTCCACGCTCGACGCGCGTTCGTATTCGAAGGGTCCGGGTACCTGCATCGGCCGACCTCACTCCCGGGGACGGGAAGACAAGTGTCTGCCGACGTGACATGCCGGTCAATAGCGACTTAAGTGATCGCTTAACTCGCTTTGTCCGACCAGCCGGCCCTACGCCGAGATATCGTCAGGTGGTTGAGAATCACGGGCAGGCTCGATTGTGGCGCCGACGGGGCCCCATATCGAAGGCACTCATCGTCGGCGTCGTCGCGGCCGGGGTGCTGCTGGCCGGCTCGGTGCTCCTGATTCATCGGGACGGAACGCCCCATTTCGCGATCAGCGCCAAGCCGCCGCCCCTGTCAACCGGCTCCATGGACGATTGGACCAAAACCCTGTGCCAACCCGGCTCATTTCAGGACGGGGTCATCGGCGGCGCACTTCCGAATGCGACGGGCACGGGCCAGTGTTCCGCACAGGCGAACAACGATTCGATCGTCATGGGCACGTACCCCGATCGGCGGTTGCTGAACAATGACATGGCGCAATTCAAGGGTCCGGTCTACGCGACGATTCGGCTGACGTCCGGGGAGATCTTCGCGTTTGTTGCGCCATCACCGCGCGACCGATCGGTGCTGGACCCACTGAGCAAGTACGGATTCACCGTGCACACCGGGTAACCCCTGCCAACGTAGGCTCGACCCGTGACACCGGCGCAGCTTCGTGCCTATTCGGCGGTGGTCCGGCTGGGTTCTGTACGCGCGGCGGCCGAGGAGCTCGGCATGTCGGACGCCGGCATCTCCATGCACGTGGCGCAGCTGCGCAAGGAGCTCGACGATCAGCTGTTCAGCAGGACGGCGTCGGGCCTGGCGTTCAGCCCCGGCGGGCTACGGCTGGCCAGCAGGGCGATCGAGATCCTGGGCCTGCAGAAGCAGACCGCGATCGAAGTGACCGAGGCGGCCCACGGTCGCAGGCTGCTTCGCATCGCGGCGTCGAGTGCATTCGCCGAGCACGCGGCACCCGGCCTGATCGAGCTGTTCTCGTCGCGCGCGAATGACCTGTCGGTCGAGTTGAGCGTGCATCCGACGAGCCAGTTCACCAACCTGATCAGCTCGCGGGCGGTCGACATCGCGCTGGGCCCGGCGTCCGGCGAGCGCGCCGATGCCGACGGCTCGATCGTGGTGCGGCCGTTTCTGAAGTATCAGGTCATCGCGGTCGCGGCACCGGACAGCCCACTCGCCGGTGCGGCGCCTTCGATTGCGCTGCTTCGCGAGCAGGAGTGGATGCTGGGTCCATCCGCGGGCAGCGTCGATGGCGAGATCGCGGGAATGCTACGGGCGTTGTCCATTCCGGAAAAGCGGCAGCGCATTTTCCAAAGCGACGCCGCGGCTCTCGAGGAGGTGCGCAGGGTCGGCGGTGTCACGATGACGATCGGGTTCTCGGTCGCGAAAGACCTGGGCGCCGGGCGGCTGGTCCACGTCAAAGGCCCCGGCCTGCAGATGTCCGGTCAATGGTGTGCGTACACGCTGACCCCGGCCGCCCGCCAGCCCGCCGTGTCCGAACTGGTGCGGTTCATCACGACGCCGCGGTGCACGCAGGCCATGATCCGTGGCAGCGGCGTCGGCGTGACCAGGTTCCGGCCCAAAGTGCACGTCACGTTATGGAGCTAGCGTCGCGGCTGGCTTCCAGCGCCCTGATCAGGGTGGCGGCGTCGAACGGGCCTTTGTGCCGCATGCCGCCGATGAAGAATGTCGGCGTCGAGTTGAGGTCCATCAACTCCGCGTCTTGCGCGTCGTCCTCGACCCGGTGGCGCACCTTGGACGAGTGCACGTCGTCGTTGAACCGCTCAAGATCGAGTCCGACGTTGTTGGCGTAGCGGTAGATATCCTCCCACTCCAGATCGTCCTGGTTCGCGAACAGAACCGGCGCGAAGTCGAAGAACCGGCCCTGCATTGCTGCCGCCTCGGCTGCCCGGGCGGCGTCCATCGCGTGCGGGTGCACCCGTTGAAGCGGCAGGTGGCGCCAGATGTAGCGCAGCTCGCCGCGCAGGCGGGCAGCCACCTCGTCGATGGACCCGGTTGCGCGGCTGCAGAACGGGCATTCGAAGTCGCCGTATTCCACCAGCGTCAGCGGCGCATCAGGGGCGCCGCGGATGTGGTCGCGCTCCGGGTCGACCGGCCGCACCAGGAACGCCCCGACAGGCCTCGGCGGGCTGAGCCGGTCGGTGACCCGGAATATCGCCCAGCCGAGGACGAACGCGAAGACGGAGGCGGCCAGCACGCCGACCCTGGCAAGGTCTTGTCGGGCCGGGTCGGTGATGGCCAGGTCGACGATGAACAGTGCAATTGTGAAACCGATCCCGCACAGCGCCGCGCCGCCGGCGACGCGGCGCAGCGTCAGGCCGGGTGAGAGCCGGCCGATCCCGGTGAGCTGGACGATCGCGGTGGCACCGGAGATACCGACGAATTTCCCGACCACCAGTCCGACGACGATGCCCCACGTCAGCTTCGAGTGCAGCGCCGAGAACACGGTATGGCGGTCCAACCGCACGCCCGCGTTGGCCAGCGCGAACACCGGGAGGACGACGAACGACACGTACGGCGCGAATGCGGTCTGCAGCCGTTCGTTGATCGACAGTGCATCGCGAAGGCTCCGGGCCGCCGCACGGGCATACTGCGAATTCGGCGACTGCCGGAACGCCCGGGTCAACTCCTCCACGCGCTCGACCCGCTCACGCTCGGGGGTGAAGGCGGGGATCGTCAGCGCTACGGCGACACCCGCCAACGTGGGCTGTACGCCCGCGGACAACAGTGCCAGCCACAGCGTGAACCCCAGAACCGCGGACGCGGGTCCTCGTGCGGCGGGAAGATAGCGGACCAGCACCAACAGGACGATCAGCGCCAGCGCGATCAGCAGCGGGACGACCCGCAGCTGCTTGGTGTAAAACAGCGCGATCACCACCAACGCGCCGACGTCGTCGACGATGGACAGCGTCAGCAGGAAGGTGCGCAACCGCAACGGGTACTTCGGCGCGATGACCGCCAGTGCCCCGATCAGAAACGCGGTGTCGGTGGAGATCACCACGCCCCATGCGCGGGCGTCGTCACCGGAGTGGTTGAACCCCAGGAAGATCAGGGCCGGAACAGTCAGTCCAGCCAGGGCGGCGACGATCGGCACGACGGCGCGCGCACGGTCCGTGAGCTCGCCGATCGTGAACTCGGCCTTGACCTCCAGCCCGACGGCGAAAAAGAAGAACGCCATCAGCGCATCGTTGACGATCTCGCGGACCGTCATCTCGGCGTGCGTGGAGCCGAAGCTCAACCCGATCGGGGTGTTCCAGAATGCTGGATAGGTCGCCGGCCAGGGCGAATTGGCCCACAGGATCGCCGCGAGTGTCAACACGAGCAGCAGCCCCGCAGCGGCTTTCTCGCGGGTGGACTCCGCACCGGTGACGCGGCCGGTACGGGAGGGCAACAGGCGGGTGGTCACGGATGAAACCTCATGTCGTCAGCACGTGTGCGGCTTCCATCAGCATCCACCCGGACAGCTGAACCGACATGTCACGTTCGGGAACGGCCGACGCCGACACTGCGCCCTGTACGAACTGGCTGACCGCGGCACCGGCTTTGGGCACCTGCGCCGGCTTGTCCCAGTCCGCGCCGAACAGCGGCAGCCCTGCGACCGTCTGTCGCGAGTCCCAGGCCGACCGGGCGGAGGTGAGCACCAGCTCGCGGGCGCTGTCGCGGGCCGTCTTGTCGTCGGGCGTGTCCCCGGGCAGTGTGGTGGCGACCAGGGCCAGGTAACGGGCGGTGATGCCGCCGAACAGGCCACCGTCGCCGCCGCCCGTGCCTTTGAGGACGCCGCCGGGCGCCATGTGGTCATGAACCGCGGCGACCAGCCGGTGCACGCGTTGGCTGTGGCGTTGGTCGCGGGTGCGGGCGGCGAGTTCGGTCTCCAACCCAAGGACCACGCCCTGACAGTAGGTGTACTGCGCCCGCACCATGGAGCCGTCTTTGATGCCGTCGAACACCAGCTTCGTCTCGGGGTCGACCAGCGTCGCGTCGATCCAATCAGCCATCAGCTGGGCTCGGCGCAATTCTTTGTTGCGCGTCAAAAAGATGGCGGCCGGTCCGTTCGCCGGGGCATTGAAGAACCGGTCCTGCTTGCGCCAGGGGATGCCTCCGCCGTGCTCGGGCGTCCACGCGTCGGTGAACTGGTTGGTCAGCCGGCGCAGCGCCCTCGGCCGCCCGACACCGGTCAGCCTGCCGGAACGCTCGATTGCCAGCGCAAGCCAGGCCATGTCGTCGTAGTAGTCGTTGACCCATCGGCCGGTGTTGCGCAGCCGGTGCCCGCGCAGCTGCCGGTTGATCCGGGTGCGCCGGTCGGGCTGCGGGTCGCGCACCTGCGCGTCGACCAGGCAGTCCAGCAGGTGGGCCTGCCACCAGTAATTCCAGCTGCCGAAGCGGCGTTCGGTCCGGGTGGGCGGCCACCCGCAGACGCCGAGCTGCGTGCCGGGCAGATGCCAAAGCGGGGCGAAATGTCGTGTCGCGATGGCTGCTTCCGCGCTGGCGGCCCGATTCGCCCACTGCTGCTCCATCCCTGGAATCCTGCCTTACCAGGCGTGCGAGAGATCAGCCCACTGCCGGATCCAGGTGTGCATTGCGATGCCGGCCGCCACGGCGGCGTTGATGCTGCGCGTTGAGCCGAACTGCGCGATCGACACCGTGACCGCCGCGTCCGCGCGGGCCTCTTGAGTGACGCCGGGTCCTTCTTGGCCGAAGACCAGTAGGCAGTCGCGTGGCAGCGCAGTGTCCTCGAGCCGGGCCGCACCGGGGACGTTGTCCACCGCGACGACGACCAGCCCGGCCACTCCGGCGAACGCCGTCAGCTCGGCCGTCGTGTCGTGGTGGCGCAGCCGCTGATAGCGGTCGGTGACCATCGCGCCGCGCCGGTTCCATCGCCGCCGACCGACGATGTGGACGGTGTCGACGGCGAAAGCGTTTGCCGTGCGCACCACAGCGCCGATGTTCGCGTCGTTGCCGAAGTTTTCGATCGCGATGTGCAGCCGGTGCCTGCGGGTGTCGATGTCGGCGATGATCGCCTCACGGGTCCAGTAGCGATAGGCGTCGATCACGTTGCGGGCATCCCCTTCGCGGAGCAGCTGCGGGTCGTAACGCGCGTCGGTGGGCGGCGTCCCGGTCCAGGGCCCGACGCCGGGTGTGCCGGTATTCCATTCCGTCGGCCCGACATCGGGCTCAGTCACGGCTGGTCCACACCGCGGCGTGGGTGCCGACCGCCGACAGCGTCGCGTACAGCACCGCCTCGTTGATCTCGCCCTGTGTGCACAGCGACGCGTTGACGCGCACCGCGTCGAGTTTGGCGTCGGGCAGGATCAGCACCGAGGAACCATAGGCGTTGCACTCGGGGGTGACCCCCGGCGGGGGCAGGGTCGGCGAGACCACCAGCATCATCGGGCCGCCGCGTTTGGCCGAGTCGTCGCGGTACTGCGGCGCCGGCGCGGAGACGTCGACGCCGAGCAGCATGTAGCCCTTTCCGGTGAATGCGGTGGGGTCGTTCAGCGAGTCCTGCGTCAGCTGGGCGCCGTCGGTGCGGAACGCCTCGACGCTGCTGGTGCTGATCGTCAAGCCGGTGTCGCTGGTCTTGGTCGGCGGCAGGCCGACCGGGAACGCGGCCGGATAGGCCGCGGCGGTGCCCCCGATGCGGTCGCCCGGAGAGTAGACATACACGCCGCGCACGGCCGCCTGGTCGGGCAGCGGGCCGAGGCACACGGTGCCAGTGAGTCGGTCCGGTGACGAGGCCGCCAACGGCCGGATCGCGAGCGTCGTCACTCCGCTGCAGCTGCCCAGGCCGGTGGCCTCAATCGGGTGGGCTAGCGCGCCGTACAGCCCGAAGCGGATGTTCCCGGGGCCGGCATGAGGCTTGCCGGGATCGGCTGGTGCTGCGTCGATGTCTACCAGCACATGAGCGGAATCCCAGCGCAGGTTGGTCAGCGACATGTTCCAACCCAGCACGGCCAGCGATTCGCCGATCTTCGCGGCGGTGGCGCCGTACGGAGACGGTGTGGCGTCGTGTCGCGAGCAGCCGGAGGCCAACGCGAACACGGCGAGGAACAGGACCGCGGTTAACGCACGCACTGATCTAGTGCGCCATCCGCTTGTTGGTCAGGCGGGTCAACCAGGACGGGCTCACCTGGGACAGGTGGTAGATCACCTTTGTCTGGCGGCCGACCGGGAAATGCACCCTGCGTGTCGGCGTACGTCGGTTCAGCGCGTCCCATGCCGCGCCCGCGATGTCGTCGGGCCTCAGGTGCACGCCCAGTGACCGGGTGGTGCCGATGTCCACGTCGGCCAGCATCGCGGTGTCGACGAACAGCGGCCACAGCGCCCGCACCGAGATGTCATGTGGCCGCCACTCCAGCTCCAGCGCTTCAGTGAGCCCCCGGACCGCGAACTTCGATGCGCTGTACGAGGCCAGCTCGGGCTGGCCGTAGATGGCCGATGCCGAACACATGTTGAGCACCCGTGCGCCGGGGGTCTCGCACAGATACCGGAAGCCCGCGTGGCAACCGTAGATGACACCGGTGACGTTCACGTCGATGATCTGCTGGTGCCGCTGCGGTTCGATGTCGACGAAATCGCCGGAGGCGAGTACACCGGCGTTGTTGACGAGGATGTCGAGCCGTCCGCTGCCGGCTTCGACGAACGCCTTCAGGGTCGACTGCCAGTCGCCGTAGTCGGTGACGTCCATCGGGGACGTCCACACCGACCAATTCTTCTGCACGGCTTCGGTTTTCAGGGCAGCAAGACCGATTTCGTCGACGTCGACGGCGCCGACGGCGTATCCGGCGCAGGCGAACCGGCGGACGATGGCCAGTCCGATGCCGCGGCCTGCACCGGTGACGAATACCGATTCGGTCATGCCAGCCCCAGGTCCGCCAGGCCCAGCGCGCTGCGGTACGGCAGGCCTTCGGCCTCGATCGCTTCGGCGGCGCCGGTTGCCCGGTCCACCACGGTGGCCACGCCGACGATTTCGGCGCCGACGTCGCGTGCGGCGTGCACCGCGGTCAGCGCGGAGTTGCCCGTGGTGCTGGTGTCCTCGACAACCAACACCTTCTGGCCGGCGATGTCGGTGCCTTCGATAAGACGTTGCAGCCCATGGGTTTTCACCGACTTACGGACGATGAACGCGTCGATCGGGCGGCCGGGCGCGTGCATGATCGCGGTCGCGACGGGATCGGCGCCCAGCGTCAGGCCCCCCACGGCGACGTAGTCCCAGTCGGCGGTCAACTCGCGTATCAGCTTGCCGACCAACGCGGACGCCCGGTGGTGCAGCGTTGCCCGCCGCAGGTCGACGTAGTAGTCGGCCTCTTTGCCGGAGGACAGCGTCACCCTGCCGTGCACCACGGACAGCTGCCGCACCAGCTCGGCCAGCTCGTCACGGTCCAGCTTCGTCAGCTCAGGTGCGGCCACGTCCCTGCCCCAAAGTCTTTGTCAGCCATCGCATCAGCGTGCGCGGCATCATCCGGGCCGCAGTGGCGAGCACCTTGTACTGCACGCCGGGAATGATCACCACCTTGCCCTTGGCGACGTCTGCGAGGCAGGCCCGGACGACGTCGTCGACCTCGAGCCACACGAACGCCGGCATCCGCTTCATCGTGATGCCGGCGCGCTGGTGGAATTCGGTGTGCACATATCCCGGGCACAGCGCGTGCACGATCACTCCGGTGCCGGCCAGACTGCCGGCGAGGCCTTCAGAGAACGACACGACCCACGCCTTGGATGCCGAGTACGTCGAGCCGCGCCCGGCGAGCAGACCGGCGATGCTCGCCACGTTGACGACGGTGCCGACGCCAGCTTCGAGCATGGGCGGCAACGCGGCCCGGGTCAGCTGCATCACCGCGGCGACGTTGATGTCGAGTTGAGCCTGCAGCAGTGCCGGATCCGCGGTCCAGAAGTCGCCCGATGTGGCAATGCCGGCGTTGTTCACCAGCACGGCGACTCCGGCGGAAAGCCGGTCGGCGACCTTCGCGCGTCCGGCGGCGTCAGCCAGATCGGCCACCATCACCTCCGTGGTGACACCGTGCTTGTCGTGAAGTTCGGCGGCCAGCTGGTCGAGCCGTGCCGCGTCACGGGCGACCAGCACGAGGTCGTAGCCGTCGGCCGCGTACTGCCGCGCGAAGCCCGCTCCGATCCCTGACGTGGGCCCGGTGATCAACGCGAGGGGGCGTGGCACAGCTACGGATGGTAGCTGCGCGGACCGGGGCGTCCGGCCCTGGTCTGCTGGGGCCGACGGACCGGCTCAGGGCGCGGCTGCTCCCTTCGGCCGGGCTCGGGTATGCGTCGGGTGGCATCCGAGCGCCCCGGTGGCAATTCCGCGGGCGGGACCACCGGGCGCCCCGGTGAGCCGTTGCGGCGGGTGGCGGAGTTGCCGATCGACTTGGGCACCGGCGGCAGCACGCGCAGCAGGTCGTTGAACTGACGCACCGCTCGCAGTCCCTCGTCCCACTCGGCGCGCGTGCTGGTGATCGGCATGCTGACCAACGTCCAGTTCTGCTCGTTCCACATGATTTCCGCGCAGTCGGGCGCGGTGTGGGCGAACGTGACCATGCGTCGGTCGCAGGCGCGGCGGGCCGCGTCGAGGTTGGTGGAGTACACCATTCGGGGGCCGATGGCACCCAGCAGCCACATGTCGTTTTCGCGTGGTTCCTTGAGCCCCTTGAGCCGCAGATCCATCACGACGTTGGTGCCGACCTTGCGGTGCAGCGCGATCACGGTCGCGACGTCCTCCAAATCGAAGATGTAGACCGCTTCGCCACGAATCTGGCCGAGGACGACGTTGTGCGCGTCGACGTCGCCGACAGTCGACATCACGCCACGTTTCCAGCGGCTGACGATCTCCCCCGATTGCGGCTCAAAGTCGAAGCCGTGTGAGCGGGCCCACGACTTGCGACGCCGGCTCCGCCCTCGTCGACGATCGATGTCGACGTACAGCAGAACCGCCGCGCTCACAAAGCAGAGCGCGGACAGCGTGAACCAGAACGGGACCATTACACGTAGCCTATCTGTTGGTTCGAGCCAACCCCGAACTCCAGCGGGTCACAACCGGGTCACATGCGCGGCTGCTCGGCCGGTCAACCGAGCACCAGCGAGTCGCCGTCGGCGCTGACGTTCACCGGAACGGTGTCGCCGTCGTGCACGTCGCCGGCCAGCAGCATCTTGGCCAGCTGGTCACCGATGGCCTGCTGCACGAGACGCCGCAGCGGCCGGGCGCCGTAGACGGGGTCGAATCCGCGATGGGCCAGCCACTTCTTGGCCGGAAGCGACACCTCGAGCTGCAGCCGCCGCTGGGAGAGCCGCTTCTGCAGCTGCGCGAGCTGGATGTCGACGATCTGCACGAGCTCCTCCGGGTTGAGACCCTCGAAGATCAGCACGTCGTCGAGACGGTTGATGAACTCCGGCTTGAACGTCGCCCGAACCGCGGCCAGCACCTGCTCCTCGCTGCCGCCCGATCCCAGATTGGAGGTCAGGATCAGGATCGTGCTGCGGAAATCGACCGTGCGACCCTGCCCGTCGGTGAGCCGGCCCTCGTCGAGAACCTGCAGCAGCACGTCGAACACGTCGGGATGGGCCTTTTCGACCTCGTCGAACAGCACCACCGTGTACGGGCGCCGTCGCACGGCCTCGGTCAGCTGGCCGCCCTGGTCGTATCCGACGTAACCCGGGGGTGCACCGACCAGGCGGGCCACCGAGTGCTTCTCGCCGTACTCGCTCATGTCGACGCGGACCATCGCGCGCTCGTCGTCGAACAGGAAGTCGGCCAGAGCCTTGGCCAGCTCGGTCTTGCCGACACCCGTCGGGCCGAGGAACAGGAACGATCCGGTCGGCCGGTTCGGGTCGGCGACACCGGCCCTGCTGCGGCGCACCGCGTCGGACACCGCCTGGACAGCCTTCTTCTGGCCGACGACGCGCTTGGCCAGCTCGTCCTCCATCCGCAGCAGCTTTGCGGTCTCGCCCTCGAGCAGCCGCCCGGCCGGGATGCCGGTCCAGGCCGACACCACGTCGGCGATGTCGTCGGGGCCGACCTCTTCCTTGAGCATGACGGCTTCGCGGGCCTTCGCCTGCGGTAACGCGGCCGCCAGCTTCTTCTCGACCTCCGGGATGCGCCCGTACCGCAGCTCGGCGGCCTTGGCCAGGTCGGCGTCGCGTTCGGCACGTTCGGCTTCACCGCGCAGCGTCTCCAGCTGCTCCTTGAGCTCGCGGACGGTGTCGATCGCCTTCTTCTCGTTCTGCCAGCGGGTGGTCAGCTCGGCCAGCTTCTCCTTCTGGTCGGCCAGCTCAGCCCGCAGCTTCTCCAGCCGCTCCTTGGAGGCGTCGTCCTCCTCCTTCTCCAGCGCCATCTCCTCGATCTCGAGGCGACGCACGAGCCGCTCGACCTCGTCGACCTCGACCGGCCGGGAGTCGATCTCCATGCGCAGCCGCGACGCGGCCTCGTCGACCAGGTCGATGGCCTTGTCAGGCAGGAACCGGGAGGTGATGTAGCGGTCGGACAGCGTCGCCGCGGCCACCAGCGCCGAGTCGGTGATGCGCACGCCGTGGTGCACCTCGTAGCGGTCCTTCAGCCCGCGCAGGATGCCAACGGTGTCCTCGACCGACGGCTCACCGACGAACACCTGCTGGAAACGCCGCTCCAGCGCGGCGTCCTTCTCGATGTGCTTGCGGTACTCGTCGAGCGTGGTCGCCCCGACCAGGCGCAGCTCCCCGCGGGCCAGCATCGGCTTGATCATGTTGCCGGCGTCCATCGCGCCCTCGCCGGTGGCACCGTCGCCCCCGATGGGGTGCTGCTCGTCGATGAACGTGATGATCTGGCCTGCGGAGTTCTTGATGTCGTCGAGCACGGCTTTCAGCCGCTCCTCGAACTCGCCGCGGTACTTCGAACCGGCGACCATCGAGCCGAGGTCCAGCGCGACGATGGTCTTGTCGCGCAGGCTTTCCGGCACGTCGCCGCCCACGATGCGCTGGGCCAGGCCCTCGACGATCGCAGTCTTGCCGACGCCGGGCTCACCGATGAGCACCGGGTTGTTCTTGGTGCGACGGGAGAGCACCTGCACGACACGGCGAATCTCGTTGTCGCGCCCGATAACCGGGTCGAGCTTGCCGTCACGCGCGCGGGCGGTGAGATCGGTGGAGTACTTCTCCAGCGCCTGATAGCTCCCTTCCGGGTCAGGGCTGGTGACGCGCGCGCTGCCGCGCACCTTGACGAACGCCTCGCGTAGCGCCTGCGGCGACGCACCGTGGCCGGTCAGCAGCTTGGCGACCTCCGAGTCGCCGGTGGCCAGGCCGACCATCAGGTGCTCGGTGGAGACGTACTCGTCGTCCATTTCGACGGCCAGCTGCTGGGCAGCGGTGATCGCGGCGAGCGATTCGCGCGACAGCTGCGGCTGGGCGCTGGCGCCGGTGATCTGAGGCAGCCGGTCGAGCAGGCGCTGCGCCTCGGTCCGGATCGTGGCCGGGTCGACGCCGACGGCCTGCAGCAGCGGCGCGGCGATGCCGTCGTTCTGCGTCAGCAGCGCCATCAATAGGTGAGCGGGCCGGATCTCCGGATTGCCTGCAGCGCTCGCCGCCTGCAACGCCGAGGTCAGCGCCGCCTGAGCCTTCGTGGTCGGGTTGAACGAATCCACGACACCTCCGATTCTCTAGGTGAAAGTGTTTGTCTTCCGTTCCAACGTCGCAGAGATTGAGTCTGTTCCGCTCAACTTTAGCGGATTTCGCGATGATCGGCGCCCCCGCCTGCGCGCCAGTCCCTGGCAGTGAGCAGCCGGGCCATCGCGGACTGGAATCTGCCCTTCCTGCGTGTGTACGGGTACCAATTCACTTCCTTCTTCACCGCAAACCGGTCGGCGACGATGCTCTTGGGGCGGCAGCCATCAACGCCGCCGCATTCTCAGCCCAGTAATTGATGAATCCGCTGGCGGTGATTTCAGCACCCGCGTCTCCCCGCGATTTGCCGTACTCACGACCACCGTGGGAGGGGAGCTCGGTTGGGCGATTCCGTCCGAATTTCCGTCTGCGGTTGCATCGTGACCATCTCCAGAGGTGTCTGAACCCCCGTATTGACCCTAGTCAGCGGGGCGGCACACTAGCCGACAAATGCGAAGATCAGAAGCAGTGCGGCGTACCCGAGCACGACCACCGCGGCTCTGCCAGGCTGATACGCGGCCCGGCGCCGTCGATCGGATCCAGCCATCGCCGAAACGCCCGTGACCTCGTACCCCGGGAGGCCGGCGGTATGCACTGCCAGATCCTCCTGAGCCGCAACGAATTCGGATTCCTTGCCGAAAGCGACATCGTGCAGGCAGACCGCGACGCCTGCCGCAGGCAGCTCGCGACGCCTGCCGCAGGCAGCTCGCGATCCCTGCCGCAGGCAGCTCGCGACGCCGCAGTCAGCTCGCGATTGGCGAGGACCAGATCGGCGGTGCGATGCCAGTGGCCGAGCGCTTCCCCGTCTCGCAGGCTGCCTGTCGGGCTGGGCTGTCAAGCCGGTCGTCGAGCCGGTCGACGTCGACTTCGACGGCCCAGTCGAGGTGTCGGCGACCCAGGCGCCGAACCGCTGCGCCTCGGTGGGCGGATGAAAGATCATGATCGCAACAGCGCCAATTTCCATGTCCGTTGTCTACCGTGACAGTGCGCTCGCCGCGCGCTGTCAGGTTCTCGTCGAACGCGGCGGAAAGGCTGGCGATGACAGGAAGTTGGAGCTCTGTCCTGACTGAGCTCGTCCCGCTCGCGCTGGTGATCACGCTGTCGCCGCTGACGATCATCCCCGCCGTTCTCGTGCTGCACTCGCCACGGCCCCGGCCCGCCGGGCTGGCATACCTGGTCGGATGGCTGCTGATGCTCGCCGTGCTCACCGCGGTGTTCGTCGAAGTGTCGGGCTTGCTCGGCGGATTCAACCAACCCCCGAAGTGGGCGTCCTGGGTTCGGATCGTGGTGGGCGCCGCGCTGATCGTCTTCGGTGTCTTCCGGTGGCTGACGCGGCACCGGTCGGCGCACTCGCCGGCATGGATGCGCCGGATCACGGACACCACACCCGCCAAGGCCGGTGGCACCGCCGCCCTGCTGGCCGTAGCCAACCCCAAGGTGCTGTTCATCTGCGCAGCAGCGGGTTTGGCGATCGGCACGGCGGGCCTGGGAGCCGGGCGGTCCTGGGCGGCAGTGGTGTGGTTCGTGTTGATCGCCGGATCGTCGGTCGCCCTGCCGATACTGGCCTACGCCGTCTCGGGCGATCGTCTCGAACAACCGCTTGCCCGCCTCAAGGACTGGATGGAGAAGCACAACGCCGCACTCGTGGCGGCCATCCTGATCGTGATCGGGCTACTCGTGCTCTACAAGGGAATCCACGCTGGAATCCACGCTGGAATCCACGCCCTGTAGCAACAACGAGTCGAAGCCGAGCTCGGCAGCATCGCGGTGCCGACCAGGTTCGGTACAGCAAGCAGCGCATGAAGCTAAGGAGCGCCTCGTGGCGCTACTGCTCGGCGGAGCCGGAGGCGGTAGGGCAATACTGGTGCTGACCTGCTGACCTGCTGACCTGCTGGGCAGTGGCCGGGGCGGTGCCGATCGTGATCGCTGCGCCGCCGCCGGCGCCTAGAATCGGCGGGCGTGGGACTCGAGGATCGCAGCGAACTGCACAAGTTGCGTGCCGCTGTCGACCCACGGTTCGGCGGCGACGAACTGATCCGCCGCTTCTACACCCGGTGGTTTGCGCTCGACAGCTCCGTTCGCGACCTGTTTCCGCCGGACATGAGCAGGCAACGGGGCGCGTTCGGCAGCGCACTGACGTGGGTGCTCAACGAGCTGATCGCCCAGCGGGCCGAGGAACCGGTCTCGTTTCTTGCGCAACTGGGTCGCGACCACAGGAAATACGGTGTCCTAGAACGGCATTACCGGTCGATGCAGGACGCGCTGTACAGCACATTGCGCAGCCACCTCGTCGAGGAGTGGGATCCGGCGCTCGAGGAGACGGCCCGCCACACGTTGGCGTTGGTCGTCGGGGTGATGAGCGGGGCCGCCAAAGCCGAGGCGGGACCGGCGTGGTGGGACGGCACCGTCACCGAGCATCGGCGAGTCTCGCGTGACCTGGCGGTGGTCCGGATGCAACTCGACCGCCCGATGGACTACTTCCCCGGCCAGTATGTCAACGTCCAGGTGCCGCAGTGCCCTCGCCGATGGCGTTATCTCAGCCCGGCGGTGCCGGCCGACCCGAACGGGACGATCGAGTTCCACGTCCGCTCCGTGCTCGGCGGCTTGGTGAGCACAGCGATCGTCGACGAGACCCGGGCCGGGCAGCGGTGGCGGCTGTCGAGCCCGCACGGCGGGATGGAAGTTGACCGCGACGGCGGCGATGTCCTGATGGTCGCGGGCAGCACCGGGCTTGCTCCGTTGCGCACCCTGATCATGGATCTGGCGCGCTACGGCGACAACCCCCGCGTGCACCTGTTCTTCGGAGCCCGCTACCCCTGCGAACTGTACGACCTTCGCACGCTGTGGCACATCGCCGCGCACAACCCGTGGCTGGTCGTGTCGCCGGTGGCGGAGTACAAGCAGAACCCGCCGTGGGCGGCACAGTATCCCGACGTGCAGCCACCCCGGGGCCTGAACGTGCGCCAGACGGGCAGACTGCCCGAGATCGTGACGAAGTACGGCGCCTGGGGCGATCGGCAGATTCTGATCTGCGGGGGCCCGCAGATGGTTGCCGCCACCAAAGCCGCCCTGATCGCCAAAGGTGCTCCCCCCGAACGCATTCAGCACGATCCAACGTCGTGACGACGAGCGAGGAGGCTTTGATGACAAGCGTGCCCATTGTCACGGGTGCGCCGGCCGCATCAGCTCACCAAGTCCCGGGGACTTGAACTTCACCCATGCTGTCATGGCACGATCAACCTCATGTCTGAGCTGCCCGCTGTGACGTTGACCGATCCGTCGTCGAAGCTGACCGCCCAATTCGTCCCCGCCGCCGGGATGATCGGAACCTCGCTATCGGAGGACGGCGTCGAGCTGCTCGGCCAGCGTCGCGGCCTGGGGGCCTACGTGACGACCGGCAGGACGATGGGCATCCCCATTCTGTATCCGTGGGCAAACCGGCTCAGCGCGAACAACTATGCCGTCGACGGGGGCATCGTCACGCTGATCTCGGGCGTCGGAGGTGTGCGAACCGATGAACACGGTGTGCCGATCCACGGGGTGCTCGCCGCCTACCCCGGCTGGCAGGTCACCGAACAGACCGACAACAGGTTGACCGCCGAACTGGACTTCGCCGCCAAGCCCCGGCTGCTCGCGTACTTCCCGTTCCCACACGTGCTCACGCTTGACGTGTCGCTGTCGGATCGCGCGTTGAGCGTGCAAACCACGGTGCGCCCGACCACCAGCACGCCGGTGCCGCTGTGCTTCGGCTTTCACCCCTACCTGCAGATCCCCGAGGTGCCTCGCGCGCAGTGGCAGATCGAGACCCCCGCCATGCGGCACCTTCTCGTCGACGCCTGGGGCCTGCCCACCGGCGCGTCACAGCCACATCCGGCCGCCGCAGAGCTCTTGCGCGACAAAATGTTCGACAACGGATACGACGACGTGCCCCAGGGTGCGGTGTTCGCGGTTTCCGGTGGCGACCGTCGTATCGAGGTCACCTTCGACGAGGGCTACCCGGCGGCGCAGATCTTCGCCCCGGCCACCGACGACGTGGTCTGCTTCGAGCCGATGGCCGCACCGACCGACGCGCTGCGCCGCGGCAACTATCGCGCGGCCACAGAGGATCAACCCGCGACCGCGGCGTTCACGATCCGGGTCGCCAGCAAGTAGGGCGCTATCTGCACTTCTCGTACTGGTCGATCAGTTCCTGCTCGGCTGGGCCAGGTTGGTAGGCGCGCCGCGTGCAGCCGCCGATCGTGATGGCCACCGGCCCGACCGCACGCCCTTGGTTGTCCAGGCGCCGTTCCATCTGGTCGCTGGCCGTGTAGAGGATCGGGGCGGGCAGCGTCGCGACGATCGGCAGATGCGCACGGGCGAGCCGGATCGCGATGTCGGGATCGGCGGACTGCGGTCCTTCGGAAACCCACAGGGGCGGCCCGTTGCCCGAACTGTCGATCGACATGACGTCGATATGCGGGATGACCTGGTCGCCGTTGAGTCTGTTCCACACGTCGATTTCGACCTGGTTCGGCATGCGTCCGGAGGTTTCGATGCCCCCGCCGAGGCTTTTGCCCGCGATGACCTTCCACTCGCCGCTCGTCAGATCGGGAAACTTCGCGGCCAGCGTGGCGAATGTGGTCGCGACGGCGGTGTAGTCCGCGTCGGTCGAGATCGTGATGGTGCCGGTGCTCGCGTGGTTGCCCGCCTGACTGACCGACGCACCGTTACCGACGACGATCGTGGGCCGGAAATACACGATCGCCCCGCCGAACTCGTGCAGCATGTCGACCCAGCTGTTGGCCTGCTGCTCGATCTGGTGCACGTTGCTCACGTCAGCCGAGCCGCTGTCGACCGCGAAGTAGTCAAAGCCCCGTCTGGCGCGCAAGTTGCCTTTGTACGGGGCATAGTTGACGGTGCGCAGATTGTCCAGATATCTGCCGGTGATGGCGCCGAGCTGAGCACCGGTGACGTCGTCGGCGAGCTGCACTTCGACGTTGAAATAGACCTGGCCATGACTTGGGTCGTTGACGAGTTCGTTGGTCGCCGACGCCACCCCCGGCATGTGTTGCAGCTGTTGCGTCAGCTGGTCCAGCTGAGGCTGACGGTCGGGCGGCTTACCGCTGTCGGAGCTGGTATTGGAGCAGGCAGCCAGAACGGCCACCAGTAACACGGCAAGACAGGCGGCGCCCCGGTGCATCCACCCCCCTACCACGGTGGTAGCTGACACCTTGCTATTGCACCATTACCGCCCCTTGCGGGGCCGCCAGACGACGAGCGCAGTGCTTTTCGGCACCACCGCGATGTCTCGGCGCTGGTTGGCGCGGAGCGCCTCGATCTCTTGGGCCATCTCGTGCAGTCGTGACTGCAGCGCCTCCACCTGGTTGGTCAGCTCGATGATCCGCTTGATGCCCGCCAGGTTGACGCCCTCGTCATGCGACAGCCGCTGCACCTCCCGGAGCAGTTCGACGTCGCGCTCTGAGTAGCGCCGGCCACCACCGATGCTGCGTCGCGGCTTCACCAGCCCTAGCCGGTCATAGGTGCGCAGCGTCTGGGCGTGCATGCCGGCCAGCTGGGCCGCCACCGAAATCAAAAACGTGGTGGAGTCCTCGGATTTGCTCATGAGCGGTTGCCCGCCCATCCGGCCCGTGGGTCGAACCCGCTGGCCCGCTCGCCGGCGGCGTACTTCTCCAGCGCTTCGAGCGCCTGGCCTTCGAGGTTCGGCGGTACCGCAACCTTCACGGTGACCAGCAGGTCGCCGTGGCCGCCGTCACGCTTGGGCACCCCGCGCCCCCGCACCCGCAGGATGCGGCCGTCGGCGGTACCCTTCGGCACCCGAACTCCCACCTTGCCCTCCAGCGTCGGCACTGAAAGTGTTGTGCCCAAAGCCAGTTCGTGGAAGCTGACGGGCACGTTCACGGTCAGGTCGTCGCCGTCGCGGCCGAACACCTTGTCGGGACGCACATGGACGGTCACGTAGAGGTCGCCCGAGGGCGCGCCGCGCAGCCCGGCCTCACCTTGGCCGGGCAGCCTGATGCGCTGGCCGTCCTCGACGCCAGGAGGAATCCGGACGTTGATCGTGCGCGTGCGGGTGGTGACGCCGGTGCCTTTGCACTCAGAGCACGGGTGCTCGATGATCGAGCCGGTGCCGCGGCAGTCGGTGCACGGCTCGGAGAACCCGAACGCGCCCTGATTGCGGTTGATCACCCCGGAGCCGTTACAGGTCGGGCAGATCTTCGGGCTGGTTCCCGGCCGCGCACCACTGCCGTGACAGTTCGTGCACGGCGCGGGACTGGTGAGCCGCAACGGCATCGCGACGCCCTTGGTGGCTTCCAGGAAGTCGAGCTCGGTCTCGGTCTCGAGGTCGTTTCCCCGCCGCGGCCGGCTCGGCCGGGTGCCGCCAGCGCGGCCGAACAACCCCCCGAACAGGTCGCCGATGTTGGCGCCGCCGGTCTGTCCGGCGGCGTCGAACAGGTCGTTGAGGTTGAACTCCGTGCCGTCGCCGCCCGTGCCGAATCCACCGAAATTGCCGGCGTTGAAACGACGCCCGAAACCGCCCTCGGAGAACAGGCGACGGGTTTCGTCGTACTCCTTGCGCTTGGCGGGATCCGACAACACGTTATGTGCCTCGGACACCGCCTTGAAGCGTTCCTCGGCTTTCGGGTTGTCGGGGTTGGCGTCCGGGTGCAGATCACGGGCCAGCTTGCGGTAGGCGCGCTTGATGTCCTCGGCGCCGGCGTCAGAGGTGACGCCCAGCTCCTTGTAGAAGTCCTTCTCGACCCATTCGCGTTGGGCCATGGTGCGTCACCTCCTTACTTCTGTCATGTCTGCCTCGTTTTGACCGGCCGGCGTTACCCGGCCGGTGACTCTGATTGTGCGTTCTCGGCGCCCGCTTCGGCGCCGTTATCGGGCGTGTCCGACCGTTGCTCGTCTGGCTCGTCGACGGTGTCGACGACGCCCACCAGCGCGTGCCGGATGATGCGGTCACCGAGTTGGTAGCCGCGCCGCAGCACCGAGCCGACGACGGGTTTGGTCCCGTCACCCTCGTGCTGTACGGCTTCGTGCCGCTCGGGGTCGAACTCGTCGCCCTCGTCGCCGAACCCCGACAGGCCGAGCCCCTCGAGCGCGCTCGTCAGCTTGTCGGCGACCCCGCGCAGCGGGCCGGCGTCCAAGTCTCCGTGGCTGCGCGCGCGATCCAGATCGTCGAGCACGGGCAGTAACTGGGTGAGGACGGCCGCCTTCGCCCGGTCAGCGGCGGCTTGCTCCTGGCGCACCGCACGCTTGCGGTAGTTGTCGTATTCGGCCTTGACGCGTTGCAGCGTGGCCTTCAGCTCGGCGGCCTCATCCGACGGGGTGGGCTCCTGCGGTGCGGGCCCGCTGGGGGCCGCACCGGCAGTTGCCTCTCGCACCGCTCCAGTCTCCGGATCGATGCGCCGCTTGTCGGTGACGGTCACCGGTTCGTGGGCTTCATCCGTGGGACGGGTCACTTGTTCTCCCGGCTGTCGTCGACCACCTCGGCGTCTACCACGTCCTCGTCGCTGCTACCGCCGGCTCCGTTGCCGCCGGCGCCCTGCTCGGCCTGCGCGGCCTCGTAGATGGCCTGGCCCAGTGCCTGCGACTCCTGGCCGAGCTTCTCCATCGCCGACTTGATCGCGGAGATGTCGGTGCCCTCCAGCGCCGTCTTGGCCTCGGCCACGGCGGCGTCGACCTTGTTCAGCGTCTCCTCGGGCACCTTCGAGCCGCCCTCGGCCTCGCGCTGCTCCTTGACGAATTTCTCCGTCTGGTAGACCAGCGTCTCGGCCTGGTTGCGAACGTCAGCTTCCTCGCGACGCTTGCGGTCCTCCTCGGCGTGCGCCTCGGCGTCCTTGACCATCCGGTCGATCTCCTCCTTGGACAGGCCGGAGCCCTCCTGGATTCGGATCGTGTTCTCCTTGCCGGTGCCCTTGTCCTTCGCCGTGACGTGCACGATGCCGTTCGCGTCGATGTCGAAGGTGACCTCGATCTGGGGCACCCCGCGCGGGGCCGGCGGGATGCCGGTCAATTCGAAGCTGCCGAGCAGCTTGTTGTGCGCGGCGATTTCACGCTCGCCCTGATAGACCTGGATCTGCACCGACGGCTGGTTGTCATCGGCGGTGGTGAAGGTCTCCGACCGCTTGGTCGGGATCGTGGTGTTGCGCTCGATCAGCTTGGTCATCACGCCGCCCTTGGTCTCGATACCCAGCGACAGCGGCGTGACATCAAGCAGCAGAACGTCTTTCACCTCGCCCTTCAGCACGCCGGCCTGAAGCGCGGCACCCACCGCGACAACCTCGTCGGGGTTGACGCCCTTGTTGGGCTCCTTGCCACCCGTGAGCTCCTTGACCAGATCGGTCACCGCGGGCATGCGGGTGGAACCACCCACCAGCACCACGTGGTCGATGTCAGACACCGAGATCCCGGCGTCGGCGATCACCTGCTGGAAGGGCTTGCGGGTCCGGTCCAGAAGGTCCTGGGTGATCCGCTGGAACTCCGCGCGCGACAGCTGCTCGTCGAGGAACAGCGGGTTCTTGTCCGCGTCGACCGTGATGTAGGGCAGGTTGATCGAGGTGGCTTGGCTCGAGGACAGCTCGATCTTGGCCTTCTCGGCGGCCTCACGCAGCCGCTGCATGGCCATCTTGTCCTTGGTCAGGTCGATGCCGGTCTGCGAGCGGAACTTCTCGACCAGCCAGTCGACGATGCGCTGATCCCAGTCATCACCGCCGAGGTGGTTGTCACCCGAAGTGGCGCGGACCTCGACGACGCCCTCGCCGATCTCCAACAGCGAGACATCGAACGTGCCCCCACCCAGGTCGAACACCAGAATGGTCTGTTCCTTCTCACCCTTGTCCAGGCCGTAGGCCAGCGCCGCCGCGGTCGGCTCGTTGACGATCCGCAGCACGTTGAGCCCGGCGATCTGCCCGGCTTCCTTGGTGGCCTGGCGTTGCGCGTCGTTGAAGTACGCGGGGACTGTGATCACCGCGTCGGTGATGTCCTCACCGAGGTAGGACTCCGCGTCCCGCTTGAGCTTCATCAAGATGCGCGCGCTGATCTCCTGCGCGGTGTACTTCTTGCCGTCGATCTCGATCGACCAGTCGGTGCCGATGTGGCGCTTGACCGACCGGACCGTGCGGTCGACGTTGGTCACCGCCTGGTTCTTGGCGGGCTGGCCCACGAGCACCTCGCCGTTGCGCGCGAACGCGACGACGGAGGGCGTCGTGCGCGAGCCCTCGGAGTTGGCGACGACCACGGGGTCGCCACCCTCCAGAATCGCGACGACGGAGTTGGTGGTCCCGAGGTCGATACCGACCGCACGAGCCATGGTTTTCCTCCTGATATATCTTCTACGCCTGCTGAGTGAACTCGGCTCAAGTCTGCTCCCGCCGAAGCGTTCGCGCAACTCACAGTTGAGCCTATATCACTCAAGTTGTCCACCATGGCAACGGGCAACGCCTCGCGTTTGTTCCCTTCGCCAAGACTGAGTGGGCGGCAATGTCGTTCGCGAGGCGGCGGCGATCGCGGTAGAACCGTCTACCCGCGCACGATGTTGGACGGTATAAACGACGCAGACTCAGCCCAGACACCTCCGGCTTCGTCGAGCACAGCTGCGCCGAATAGTCGTCAACCCGGCGCACTCCGGAAACCCCGCAGGATCGTCTCCAGATGGCGCCGCCATAGCTCATGGCCATGGTGAGCCGG
>JAOPWC010000104.1 GCA_025965895.1 Mycobacterium sp. | reverse complement strand
CGTGATCTGCAGCGGCTCGCGCTCCATCACGTCGCGCGCGCTGACGTCGTTGATCATCGTGTAGCCGAAGATGTATTCGTGGGCACGCTCGGCGGGCACCCGATACGCGGGCTTGCCGATGATGATGCACAGTTCGGCTTCCCAGTCGGTGTGCGTCTCGGGGGTGGGGATTCTGATCGGTTCGTCGGGACCGATGACCGCTGAGCGAAGTTTGCAAAAGAACACCGGCTCCGTTGGATGTAGCCCGGTTTCGGCGAGATGGTCGGCGTAATTGCCGCCCGCCAGAAGGAGGGTGGATGTTGGCGATATCGGGGCCCTCAGTCGCGACGGACGAACCAATTTGGTCGGGCTTTCACTTGATTGGCGCAACCGGTCCAGTTCCCGCGGGCCCGCGTTGATCAATGCCGCCAGGTCGGTGTGACCGGTGGGCAGCACGCCTTCTTCGAGGCGGATGCCCATTGCGGTACTGCCACCGTCATCGTCATAGGCAACGATCTGCACGCGATCTCCTCGCTGTGGGCTCGCTCATGTTGCGTCGCTGTGGTGCACCAGCACCCCGCGGGCGGCGAAGTCGGAGATCTCGTCGTCGCTGTAGCCGAATTCGCGCAGCACCTCGTCGTTGTGCTCGCCCTGGCGGGCCGGCTGCCGATCCGGCTCGGGGCCGGTGTCGACGGTCTCGGTGCCGTCGCCACTTTCGTTGGGCTTGGTGTTGCCACGGAAGTGCCAAGGCCGGCCGGGGACGGTGATTCGGCCGCCGGCGCCGTCGGGCACCGTGCGGGTGGCCCCCCATTGCGCCGCCCAGTCAGTGTCGGCGCACTCAGAGATATCGCGCAGCGCCCCGATCGGGATCTTGGCCTCGTCCAGCTGAGCGTCCAGCGATGCCACGTCGGTGAAGCTCCAGATCCAGCGCCGCACGATCTCATGTAGCGCTGCCAGATTGCGTCGCCGATCCTGCGGGGTGGCGAAGCGCGGGTCTGCGGCGAGGTCGGGTCTGCGCATGGCGGCCAGGTAGAACGGGAACGACAAGCTGCTGACGAGGCTTAGCGGGCTGATGAAGCGTTTCCGGTCGGGTCCGATGAAGAAGACGCAGTCGGTGGCACCCAGGATCGGGGGCTCGTCGCCAAGTTCTGTATCGGAGAGATCGGCGTGGACCCGTTCGTTGATCGCCAGCATGACCGAGGCCATCGCCACATCGATGTACTGGCCTCGGCCGGTCACGCTTCGCTCATTCAGGGCCCTGAGGATGGCGATCGCGGCATGCAGCCCGGAATAGACATCCGCGTGGGACAGCGAATCGCTGCGCGGACGATCGGCCGGGGCGTCCCAGTGCGCGTTCGACATCTCCGTGATTCCCGTCTCGGCCTGCACTGTCGGGGCGTAGGCAGCGCGTGCACGCCACGACCCGTGCTGGCCGTAGCCGCTGATCGAGGCGTAGACAACATGAGGATTGCGCGCGGCGACGTCGTCGTAACCGAGCCCGAACCCGGCGAGGGTACCGGGGCGGAAATTCTCCACGATGATGTCGGCCTCGTCGCACAGCCGTAACGCGATCTCGCGTGCCCCCTCGACATTGAGGTCGATGGAGATGTTGCGCTTGCCGGCGTTCTGCTGGCGTAGTAGCCGGAGATCTCACCGATACGAGGATAGGCCCGCCGGGCCATGTCCCCGGAGGGCGGTTCGATCTTGATGACCTCGGCGCCCAGGTCGAGCAGGGTCTGCGCGCAGTGCGGCCCGGCCAGCACCCGGGAGAAGTCGACAACGCGGATTCCGGTCAGTGGAGCCATGTTTCAGCGCCCCTCAAAAATGGCCATGCCGGGGCCGTTCTCCTGGAGCGAGGCCACCCCGGTGCGAAAGTCCTCCGATGAAAAGATCGGCTTCTGCAGTTCGGCCATTGCCTTGTCGGCGGCGCCGACACCCTCGTTGACCGCGATCGTCACCAGGGCTTTGGTCGCGGCATGGGCGATGGTGGGGCCGGCGGCGAGTTCACCGGCCAGGGTCGCGGCGGCCTGATCGAGCTGCTCGTCGGCGACCACCCGGTTGATCACATTCCAGCGTTCCAGGGTGCGCGCGTCATAGCGGCGCCCGAGCATGGCCATCTCCTTGGCCCGCGCGACCCCGGCCCGCTGGGTGAGCCGCTGGATACCACCGGCCAGTGGATGCAGCCCGACGGTGGCCTCCACCGAGCCGATCTTGGCTGACTCCGCGGCGATGATCAGGTCGCAGGCCAACGCCATCTCCAGTCCGCCGCCCAGACAGTTGCCGTGCACCGCGGCCACGATCGGGATCGGCAGCTCGTCGAAGGCCTGCAGCATCTCCAGGATCGGCCAGCCCAACGTGCCGTCCCCGCCCGCGGCCGCAGCCAGCATGTCGTCCAGGTCCGCACCGGCCGAGAAGTGCCGCAGCCCGCTGCGCAGGATCGCCGCCCGCGCGCCGGACTCCCCAACCCAGCGCAACGCCTCGATCAGCTGCTCGGTAAACCCCCGACCCATCAGGTTGTAGGGCCGGTGATTCATCGTGACGACCGCCACCGGACCATCCAGATGACACGCCATCAGCCCACCGGGCTCACCCTGCGCACGTGTGTCTTGGTTCACGTCCGCCACGGACATTGGGGGTCCTTTCGCCGTTGGTTCGCTCCCGTGTAGGTGTGCGCTTGTCTCATGGATGTCGCATCAGGTCGGGCATGATCCACGGACCCTCGGGTTCGGCGGCGTCGGGGTTCATCTCGATTGCCAGGACCCCGCCTTCGGGCGCGGTGAGCAGATGCAGATATGTCTGGTCGGGATCGCGAAAGATCAGCAACTCACCGGCGAGGGCGGTGATGACCGGCGAGTGCTCGACGCCGAGGGTGTCGAGGTGCGCGACCCAGGCCTGCAGCTCATCGGCGCCGCCGGCGACAAAGTGGACCGGGTCGTAGCCGGCGGTGGCGGTGGCGGCGGCGGGGGCCCATCGCAGCTCGATCGGGATGTCGACGCCGGGCAGCTGCAGGATCACGGCGTAGCGGGTGCCGGCGCCGTCGTAGTGATCGAACCGGGTCAGGTGCTCGGCGTCGAACACCCGCCGATACCAGTTCAGGCTGGTGTCCAGGTCGGTGACGGGCAGTTTGATGTGGTGTAGGCCATTGAGGCGAGGGGCAGCCATTGTTGTTCCGTTTCAGGCGAGTTCGGCCATGTGCAGGGCCATTTGTTTGCGTGCCGGCGGTAAGGCCCCGATGAGGGAGAACACGGCGTTGCGGGCGAGTTGGGCCG
>JAOPWC010000064.1 GCA_025965895.1 Mycobacterium sp. | reverse complement strand
TTGAGCACGGCCTATCCCAGGGACTCATCGAATCCACCAACACCAAGATCCGACTCCTGACCCGCATCGCCTTCGGATTCCGATCCGCAGACGCACTGATCGCCCTGGCCATGCTCGCCCTCGGCGGTCACCGACCCGCACTACCCGGTCGAAACAAACACCCACGGATCAGTCAGTAGAGCCCGATATCGCCGCGATTTCGGCGACCGCCCGACCAGCCAGCCGCGATACGAGGTAGAAGCCGAGATCGGTGCCGGCCGAGACCCCGGCGGAGGAGACGTATTTGCCGGCATCGACCCATCGCGCGACGTTGTCCCAGAGCACCCGCGGGCCGTGCTGGGCCACCCACGCGAAAGCGTCATGGTTGGTCGCGGCGGGCAAGCCGTCCAGGAAGCCGCACTTCGCCAGAATGGCGGCGCCGGTGCAGACCGACGCCATGATGCGCACTTTCTTGTCCATGGCGCGCATCCAGTCGAGCACCGCCTGATCGTCGAGCAGCGGCCGGTTTCCCTGACCGCCGGGCACCATCAGGACGTCGAGCGACTCCTCGAGTGCCTGCGCGAAGTCCCAGTCCGGCATGACCGAGGGACCGTTCATGCTTTTGACGGTCGCGACCTGGTTGGCGATCAGCACGATTTCGAACGGGTATGGCAGCTTCGACACATAGTCCTGGCCGAGGAAGCGCGCGCTGGCAAAGGCTTCGGCAAAGCCGAAAACGTCGATCGGCTCGAAACGGTCAAAGACCAGGATGCCGATCCTCTGGGTCGCAGGACGATCTATTTTATCCGCCATCCGATTCCTTCCCGTCCGATCGGGCTGCGAAGCCGATCGAATGCGCCTGGCCGCTGTTGGGGCGTTCTCCGCCTGAATCATTCGCCATGTACCTGCGAAAAGGTATGACTTTGCCAGTATCCAGCGAGTTCGGTAACCGGTGCAGGACAGCGCGACCCAGCGTGGTGAGCCTCTCCGATGCCAACGGTGCGGTCATCTCCCCTGGCCAAGCTCTTGATGGGCGCCCTACAGCAGATAACCCCCGCGGAAACCAGCCCACGTGCCCACACCGACGGCCAGCCCGGCCAGCGCGACGGACTCCAGCGGCCGTCCGGCGCGGCGGTCCGGGTTGGGCCCGGGGGCACGTTCGGTCAACAGCACCACCGTCAGCGCCACCATCAGAAACACGCTGTGCGCCAACGCCATCACCGCCATCACCGGCGCACACGTGAGGACACAACGCCGGCCGTGAGCGATGCCGCCCATCACGCAGTCGCGGTCGGCGCGCCAGCCGCGCACGCTGACGTAGGTGGGCCGCCCGCAGCGTGCCGTCGTGACCGGCGCAGCCTCAGGAATGGGGCTGACCACCCCACGGGCCTTCGCCGACGCCGGCGCCGCCGTCGCCCTAGCCGACCGCGACGTCGACGCTGCCCACCCAGCAGCCGAGGAACTGTCGGCCGCAGGCCGCCGCGCGATCGGGAGTGGCTGCGACGTCGCCGACGAAAGTCAAGTCGCCGCCATGATTGATCAACCCGCGGCCACGTTCGGGCGCTTGGACATGGCGTTCAACAATGCGGGCATTCAGGTGCCGCCCAGTGACCGCGCCGATGAGACCGCCGAGAACTTCGGCGGTCGACGACGAATGTCACGCGCCGCGGGGGTGGGTTGGGCGCTGGCGCCCGGTGATTTGGGTGGGTCCGGTCATTTGCAGCGCCGGGCGCGACCACCGGCTCCCCTTGGCGGCATCGAGCGACGAGGCGTTGCAGCGCGTTAAAGGCAAACGCGGGTGAGTTTCCTTGATCGGCTCTTGCTGAGTTACTGATCAAGGTCAGTCCGGCGCACGGATGCACCCGGCGTTCCGGTGGAGCTGACCGCGCCGACCCGCGCTACAAGCTGGTCGTCACCGTGGCGGACCTGAGGACCGGCCAGCTGATGCGGCCGCCGCTGGTACCTCGTCGGCGCGGCCTCGTTCGTCTTGGCAGCCGCAAATCGCAACGCCATCAGTTCCGATGGCCGGGACCCGGGTTTCGGATAGGAACCGCGGGGGCATTCCAATCAGTGGGGCTGCGACGAGTCGATTGACCCTTCACTGGGTTTGAAAGCAGGCGAGGCGAACCGGATCCTTCACGCAGTGGTCGCCGTGTCGGGGGCGTCAGCAGGAAAACTCGGGAGGGAACAAGCACTCATGTATGTGAAGCGCGTCGCCCGCGCAGCGGCGATCGCCGGAAGTGTCGGCATCTCAGCACTGACGGGGAGTGTGGGGCTGGCGGTCGCCGCGCCCCTGCAGCCACCGCCACCGTGTAACAACTGTCAACGCGGCCCGGGCGCACCGGACAACAATGCTCCGCACGACAACAATCCGCGCGGTCCGCAAAACAATGCGCCGCAGGGGCCGCAGGGCAATGCGCCGCAGGGTCCGCAGAACAATGCGCCGCAGGGCCCGGCGGGCAACGGCCCGCAGGGCCCGCAGAACTATGCGCCGCAGGGCCCGCCGGGCAACGGCCCGCAGAACTATGCGCCGCAGGGCCCGCCGGGCAACGGCCCGCAGGGTCCGCAGAACTATGCGCCGCAAGGCCCGCCGGGCAATACCCCGCAGGGGCCGCAGAACAATACCCCGCAGGGGCCGCAGAACAATGCGCCTCAGGGCACGCCGGGCAATACCCCGGCGCCGCACGTCGCGCCGGAGCCCCCGCCGAGGGGAACGTTCGATCGGGGCACTCCTGAGGTGGGTGGGCCCACGGATGCGCCTCACGGATTTAGCACACCCGACCATGGCGCGCCGCCGCCGCCGCCGGTGAGAGGGGTGGGGTGGAATGACGGTCCGCCCCCCGGGGGTCCGCCCCGCGATTGGGACGGCCCGCCCCCTTTGAGTGGCTGGAGTGGTCCGCCGCCCCAGGGTGGCTGGAACCGACGGTGGGACGGGCCGCCGCGCGATATAGACCGGGCGCGGTTCGATTTCGGGCCCTTCGATTATGACGACTACACGGCCATTCCGGTTTTCAATCCGGTTTTTGGCGGTTGGGGCTTCTGGTACTTCGGTGTCTGGATCCCGCTGTTTATCTGATGGACGCAACGACAATCGCCGGAAGCTCTCCAGAAGAGGAAGGCGGCCAGAATCACGGCTGCCGCCGACGTCGCTTCGACGCTACGCCGGCAACAGCGCCGGCCAGAAGGCGCTTGCCATCGCGCCCAGAAAAGCAAGCGTGCCCTTGGCAACCGCGGGGTGTCCTTCAGAAGCGAGAGGTCGTGAAACGCGGGCAGAAGGGATAACCGCTTCTCGTGAATGGAACCTATAGACGATCCAACGGCATTGACTGCCACGACACAAAGGAGGTCAGTAGTGAAGCGTGGGATGGTGATCGGCGTCGCCGGCGTGGCCATCGTGGTCGCGGGTGTGGCGGGGTGTTCTAGCAGCAAGTCCAATACGAGCTCGTCAAGTTCGAGCCAATCCTCCGCCAGCTCAGCGAAGGTCACCGTCGCCGGTCAGAATCAGAACGTCAACGGTGCAGTCAGCTGCACCCCTGCCACGGGCGACGTCACCATCGGCATTGGCGATCCGACTAAAGGGATAGGCGCGGTGGTCACCAGCACTACTCCGCCAGCTGTGCATTCGATCGGACTGGGCAGCGTCAACGGCATAGTGATGGGTTACTCCGACGCCGCAGCAAGTCAAGGCAACGCCCAAGCGATGAAAACCGGTAACTCGTACAAGATCACCGGCACAGCGACGGGTGTCGATATGGCCAACCCGCAACAGCCGGTGACCAAACCGTTCGAGATAGACGTGACATGTCCCTGACGATGACAGCAGCGGCCTTCTTGCTGAAAAGCTTGGCCTAGATTTGGACGCGGGCCCGGCCGTGGCCCCGCGCAACATCTGGCTTTACCCGCACCCACGCCGGCGCGGGCAAAGACGTTGAAGTACAAGCGCAACCGCGAGATGCCGGCGGACCGGCCGATCTGGATTACTCTGCCTGTCCGCAAGGTTCATAGCGTTTTGCTAAGGTGTCACGACGAGCGGATCTCGTTGCGCGCCGCCGGAGTACACGACTTCTTGTGGCTACCCAAAACGCAGTTCGGGTAGCCGTTTCGTTGAGGCCTGCGCTGAGCCCGAGGCTCGGGGATGGCCGGCGGGCGGTGCGGGCGCTCGCGCGGTCAGCAGCTGACCGGTCTTCGGCCCGGCGGTCAGCCGCTCGATGTTGTCCTCGAAGCTGACCTGGATGCGCCAGTCCACGGCCACCATGAACAGCGTGCGCCCGTCGGGGCCGGCGAGCATGCACGCGAACCCGGCCGGGTCCAGCGGGATGCTGTCGAGCACCCCGCCGCCCTCGGCGACCCGCCTGCTCGCCGGCCCGTCATCAGTGAAGCCGTGGGTCCAGACGCCCTCGGTGTCCAGGCAGATCCTGTCGCCGGGCACCGCGGCACACACCCGCCGGTTCGACAGCCCGCCGTCGGAACCGATGTCGGACGTACTCAATGTGCCCGCGAATGACTCCGTGATGATCAGCGTCGAGTTGCCTGGCGTGACCGTGATGCCGTTGGGAAACGCGATCCCCTCGGCGACTCGGCGAACCGTTCCGTCGGCCGTGACAAGCACGATGAACCCGGGCGCCTCACCCCGGTCGGGATGAAAGTCGTTGCCACCATGAACGTAATGTTTTCCGTGCCCGTTGACGACGATCTCGTTCAGGCCGCCGCCGGCGGCTGGCTGGGCCCCGCCGTTGCGCGCGCCGGGAAGGGCGCACCCCTCCCTTCACCGGGTATCCGCCGATACCCTTCGGGCACAACTTGTTTCGGAGGTCATGAGTGAAGCGGAGAGCAGTCGATGTGCTAGAGGCCGGTCGGATAGGTTTCGGGCACCTCACCAGCGATCCACTCGCTGGTGAGCTCAAGCGGCTCCAAGGCGCGCGTCCGGTCAATGTGGATCATCGCGTCGAACTGGTCGGCCGGCCGGACATGGAAGTAGTGGCTCTGCCGTTCGGTCTCGGGACGGTAGATCACCCCGATCGCACGTCCCAGCCGGACGTCATCCAAGGGCTCGGCCGATACCCGGTCGTCGTCACGCATCGGCACGTAGAATGACTCCTTGCCGGTTTCGTGCATTAGTTCCTCGACACTGTTGGACAAGCCGGGCCGGACGACTTTGCGCTCCGCGATCCCGCCCCACTCGCTGGCCGCGGTCACCGTTCCGGAGTACGTGCTGAAACCGAACAGGCGTGTACGTGTTTGGGGCCTTGTTCGGCCCGACCTTCGCTGGAGGCGAACGCGTGAAGCTAGGGCATCGCGCCCTCGCCCCGGGCCCTCTGCCCCGACGGCGTGCGCGCCTCCGATATGTCGAAAACCCTTGCTCTGCAGGGCCACATCGGTCAATGGCGCTGGGCCGAAAGACCGGCCGAAGGCGGCGACGACGTTTGACACCAACAGCATTACGCCACAGCAGTGGTCCGCCGATGTGAACGTCGAGATCGCCAAGCCGAATGATCTGGTTCTCCGCCCGGCCACGCGAGCAGTTGGCGCCCGCACTGGCATCACCCGGGCGGCCGCCTGCCCTGGCCGATCAGCGCCGGCGACGCACTGCTCGTCATTGCGGCCGCGCCGTCGATCGATACCTAGGTCCGGCGCGCAGCGCGAACCTATCGGTCAGCTTTGAACGGCGCATGCGCAGCGGCGGAGGCCACTGGATGGCAGCGCAAAACGGGACTGGGCCGGGTGGGAAGGTTTATCAGGCCACCTTGGCGGCGCTGGGGTGCCGCGAAAGAGGAAGGTTGCCTGCTGAATCGCAAACACTGAAGTGGGTACTTCGATCGGAGGCGGCAACCAAAAAGGGGCAGGGCGATGCAAGGATTTTCCATCGCGCCGATCGCCGAGGGTCCGCTGGCCGAAGTCCCTCGGCGAGGTCTGCGGCGGGTTTGGCGATGGTCGATCGTGATCTCGTTGGGGGGCTTGCTGTTCGGCTACGACACCGGTGTGATCTCCGGTGCACTGCTGTTCATCAAAACTGAATTTCATCTCTCCCCCTTCCAGCAGGGAAGCGTGGTCAGCGCCCTGCTTCTTGGGGCGATGCTGGGCGCTTTGGGAAGTGGCCCGGTATCCGATCGGCTCGGACGCAGAACGGTGTTCGGGATCATCGGGGCGATATTTGTAATCGGCACGGCCGTCGCCGTTTTTTCCACGGGCTACTGGATGCTGCTCGCGGCGCGATTCATCTTGGGGGTAGGCGTGGGGGCGGCGTCGGCGACCGTGCCGGTCTATTTGTCCGAGGTTTCACCGACAGACGTCCGGGGCCGGATGATGACGGTGAACCAACTGATGCTGACCAGCGGCATCCTGATCTCGTATCTGGTGAATCTGTTGTTCTCGCATTCGGGGAATTGGCGGGCCATGTTCGCCGTCGGCGGCGTCCCGGCACTCGTTATGACCGCCGGCGCCTTGTGGCTGCTGCCGGAGTCCCCACAGTGGTTGATCATGCGCGGCCGCACCACCGCCGCGATCCGAGTGATGGCCTTGGTGACCGATACCGACACCGCGCGGCGGCTGCTCGAAAAGCACATGGGACGTGCCGGTGCGGCAACCGACGATCGTGTATCCACAGGACGGAGGAAAGGGTGGCTAGTCTTGTTGGAGCCGCG
Organism: Mycobacterium sp.; assembly: GCA_025965895.1. GTDB lineage: Bacteria > Actinomycetota > Actinomycetes > Mycobacteriales > Mycobacteriaceae > Mycobacterium. The sequence goes on along the minus strand of JAOPWC010000064.1, from coordinate 16,675 downwards.
GGTTCGTCCCGCCCTGATTGTGGGCCTGACCCTCGCCGCTGTTCAGCAATTTTGCGGGATCAACACCATCATCTATTACGCGCCGACCATCATCGGGCACAGCGGTCTGACAGCTTCGAACTCGATCTTCTACTCAACCGCTGTCGGTTTCATCAACCTGGTGATGACAGTGGTCGCGATCCGGCTGATCGACCGCGCGGGCCGCCGGCTGCTGTTGCTGTCCTCACTGGGCGGCATGACGGTGACGCTTGGACTGCTGGGCCTGTCTTTCGTCGGGGGCTGGGGAGCGTTGGCCTCCTTGGTTTTCATGGTTCTCTACATCGCCTTCTTCGCTGTCGGCATGGGCCCCGTATTCTGGGTTCTTCTCGGTGAGATATTTCCGCCTGATGCCCGGGCGGAAGGCTCGGGCGCCTCGACAGCGGTCAACTGGGCTTCGAATTTCGTGGTAAGCCTGGCGTTTTTGAACGTGGTCAACGCTATCGGGCAAGGACAAACGTTCTGGATCTTCGCAGCGATCTGCGTGGGGGCATTGATCTTCTCGCTCCGCTACGTGCCAGAGACCAAGAACCGCGAGTTCAGGGAGGTTGACGCTGCGCTGCAGCGGCGATTCGGTCGCAGCGGCTGAGAGCTGATATAGATCGGGGTAAGTCCTTCACAAACGCCTCCGGGGGTGTCAGGAAGGGATTGTCAGAAGTTCCCTTGCTGAGGATCAGAGCGTTGGCGCGCTCTGGTTCTCCTGGCACGCCCCGGAGGTGTTGTTGTGTCTGTGCGAGTTGCTCCAGTCACGTTGTCCACGATCGTCGTTGCCGTCGATGTCGGCAAGACCTCGGCGATGCTGTCGGCGACAGACAGTGCCCGTAGCCGGTTGTTGGGTCCTGTCGAGTTCGCGATGAGCCGTTCAGGCTTGGCTGCGGCGGTGCATCGAGTGGTGGCCATGGTGCCACCATCTGCGCAGGTGAAGGTTGGTGTGGAAGCGGCGGGGCATTACCACCGTCCGGTGCTGGACTATCGGCGTGAGTGAGTAAGGTAAGAGCCGTTTGACTCGGTTAGGTTGCTTTGCAAAGAATCTCGTTGAACACGCCGACTCTTGTCCGGCCCCAGGGGTCGTGATCTGCGAGCCCCGCGCATAGCGCCAAGTGGGGCGGAGTCGGACCGACGCGCTCGTTAGCCCCGCTGTCAGGTGACGTAACTCTTCGCCATGTGGACTGTTGGTGCAGAGCATCGACGCCCTCCACCGGGTGCCGGGTCGGGCATCTGAAAAAATGACACGCGTTTGAGACAGAAGCCAGATGACATCGCCTGAGACAACCCGGTTCGTCCAGATTCACTTTGCAATTTCGTCGGCGTGAACCCTCGGCGACGAGCCAACGAATCACCTTGGCCGACGACATCCCCATCGGCGTCACCGGCGAACGTAGCCGCAGCATCCGCGGCGACGCCTTGGATCACTCCGTCTTCGACGAGCCCCACCAAACGTCGCCGGTCAGCGGCGGGACCGCAGCGTCGCCAGGACGCCGGCGACCGCGAGGATCGAGAACGCCAGCGCCAGCACCCAGTCGCCCAGCCGTTGGTAGACGGTGGTGTCCGATCCGAGTGGAACACTCACCATGATCACGCCGCGATAGGTGGACGGGCACCAGACGAGTTCCCGGCCCCGCGCGTCGAAAGCCGCGCTGTCGCCGGACAATCCGGCGTGCACCGCCGCGCGGCCCACCTCGACGGCGTGTACCGCTGCCTCGCTGGCCAACTGCGGCTGCGCCCAACTTCCCTGAAACGTCGACGTGGAACTCTGGTACGCCAGCAGCTGGGCGCCGAGTTGCACCTCGCGGCGGGGGAGGTCGGAGAAGGTCGCTTCGAAGCTGATCAACGGGCCGATGACGAGCGAGCCGGCGCGCAGCACCACCTGTCCGCTCCCACGCCGCCGGTCCTGGGCTGCTGCCTTGGTATAGCGGGTGATCCAGCCGAGCAGCGGGCGCAGGGGCACGTACTCGCCGAAGGGCACCAGCCGGACTTTCTGGTATGCGCCAGGTGATCCGTTCGCTCCGACGAGGACCGATGACTTGTGGATTCCCCCTGTCGGAGCGGGTGCGTCGACGTTGACGAGCAGGTCCGCGCCGACCCGCCGGGACAGCTCCGCTAGGTCAGCCATGGCGTCCGGATGGCTGGTGAGATCGACTCCGACGCTGCTCTCTCCCCAGACCACCAGGTCCGGGCGCTGTCCTGCCAGGGTCGCGGTGAGCGCTTCACTGGCCGCCTGACGCGCCGCTGAGTCGGCGATGTCGCCCGGCTGCACCAGCGCCACCCGTACCGTCGAACCGACCGGAGGTGCCGGTCCCAGCACGAACCAGGCCGGGCCGAGTCCCCCACACGCCAGCGCTACCGCCAGTGCGATGACCCGACCGGACACACCCCGGTGCAGGATCACGCCGGCGATCGCCGTGTTCACGGCGACCAGCAGGAAACTTGTCAGCCACACTCCGCCGAGTGAGGCCGAGGCCAGCGTGGTGGGCCGGTTCCACTGCGACGCGCCCAGCAAAGCCCACGGGCCACCCAGACTCTGCCAGGACCGCACCGCCTCGGCTATGACCCACGTGCTCGGCAACACGATCACGGCGGCAAGCAATCGGCGGGTTGTGAGCGGGGCCGCCAGCAGCCGGTGCGCGGCCCACCCCCACGGCACCCACAACGCGCCGAGTCCGGCGGCCAGCACCGCCAGCAACGGACCGCTGCTGGGCAGCAGCCAGTGCTGCGTGATCAGCACATACCCGCCAAGACCCCACCACGCCCGCACACCGCCCTCCCGGGCCGTCGGCGCGGCGCGCACCACCAGCAGCAGCGGGGCCACCCCGACCCAGGCCAGCCACCACCAGGACGGCGCGGGAAAGGCGAGCGCGGGCAGCGCGCCGACAACCAACGCCGCCGCGCGCCCAGCGGTACGCGGTCGACCCGGAGGGCAGGAGCGCAGCGACCGGGGAATAGATACCGGTCGCCCGCGGGATCGCGGCCACCCCCAGTCGAGCATCCCCATGCCGACCACGACCCAGCCGAGCAGGAAACCGCCCGCAATCAGCCACAGCAAAGAGCGCTCCCGGTCCATCCGCCACAGCGGGACCATCACCAGCCCGGCCACGACGAAAGCCACGTTGTACAGCACGTCGTAGACGGCGAACACGCGACCGCGCACCGCGTCCGGAGCGGTTCCGCCGACCAACGCGTCCACAGCGATCTTGAGTACCTGGAAGGCCAAGGCCGCGACGCTCACGCAGCACACCAGCATCGGCAGCGACGGGAACAGCCCGCCGACGTAGGCTGCGGCGGCGGCCGGCAGGAACGCGGCGGGCACCAGCAGACGCGGGGAGTATCGGCGGGCCAGCGGCGGCGCCACAAGGCTTCCGGCGAACGCGGCCAGCCCCGTCGCGGCCAGCGCGACGCCATAACCCGAGATACGCAGGTGATAACGGGAATCGGCGATCAGCACCAAGACCACGAAACCGGCCCCCAGAAGCAACCGGTGGGCCGCGACGGCGAGCAGGGGCCGCCGGATCGCGGCGACGCCCGCCGCCGCGCGTACCCCCTCGCCGAGTTCCCCGGCGAGGAGTCGCAACCCGGAGAGCAGCGCCACCCGCTGTCGGCCGCCGACGTTCGGCAGCCGGGTGAACACGACGGCCGCCGCCAGATACAAGATTGCGGCGAGCAGGAATCCCACCATGGTCGACCGGCCGACGATCAACGAGCCGCCAACCGCACCGACGAAGGATGCGGTCATCCCGGCCAGGGAGGACACGGCGTTGCCGGTGACCAGATCGGGGCGGGCGACCGTTCGGGGCAGCGCGGCGCCCTTGGCCGCCAGCACGAACCGGGACGAGGACAGCAGCACCAGCACCCCGACGTAGGCCCCGATCGTCGACAGGGTCTCGACCGTGGCGATGCCCACGACGGTCAGCAGTGCGCGTAGCGCGGACACCACGACCAGCGTGCGGCGTCGATCCCACCGGTCGATCCAGACGCCCGCAGCCGGCCCGACCACGCTAAACGGAAGCAGGGTCACCGCGAGCACGGCGGCGATTCGGGCGGGAGTGGCGCCGCGCGCGACGTCAAACAACACGAACTGCGCGAAGGTGATCTGAGCCAGCCCGTCGGCGAGCTGCCCGAGACATTGCCCGCCCACCAACGGTCCCAGCGGACCGGCCAGCAGCGTCCGCGCCCCCCGCCACCCCCGCCCGCCGGGAGCAGCGCCGTCCCCGGCCGTCGGGTCAGCCACCGCCGGTGGTCAGTCGCTGCCATTGGCCGACCACCGCACGCACCCGCTGCCGCAGCCTGGTCGCCCGCACCACCCGCCGGCCCAGCGCCGCGACCACTTCCCCCTCCGATCCCACCAGCTGAACCTTCACCTTCGCGCGTACGACGGCCGTATACAACAGCTCACGGGTCAGCAGCCGCGAGTCCTCCGAAGGAAGCAGCACGGTCACTTCGTCGGCCTGGCTGCCCTGGCTTTTGTGGATGGTCATGGCGTGCATGGTCTCGACGTCGCCGAGTCGGCTGGTCGCAACTGAAGCGGCCCTTTGGTGCTGGCCATCGCGGCGCGCAGCACGCCGCCGCGGACCATGGCGACGCCGGTGTCGCCGTTGGACGGCCCGAGCCCATCCAGCCAGCGCTCCACCTGCCAGTTGAAGTAATTCTGTCCCCGCGCACCCCGCCAAATATCTTCGGACTTCGCCACCCAAGTGTCTCGTCAAGTTGAAGATTGCGAGCGATGCCCCGCACTTACTGCGGGTTCGCAGTCTAGAACCAGCCTTGACCGTCGCCGCATCGTGTACCACTCGATGGTGTTGGCGGACAAGGCGTTGCGCGCCGATTTGGGCCTGAAACCGGACGCGTCGTGCCTGAGCGTGGGCATGCAGGTGGGCAGCTACCGCGAGCTGCTCGACGCGGTGGAATTCCTCGGCTCCCACGGCCGTGAGATCGTTGAGCCGCCGCCAGAACTGCACCTGGGGATCGACTACGCGACCTACGTCCGCGACCCTGACGGGCATCTCATCCAAGCGGTGTCAAGGGATTTAGGCATCGACGGGTGTGGTGCGCGCGTTGATCAGAGTGGGTCGTTCGCGATCGGCGATGCCCGATTCCACCAGCTTGATGAGCTCGTCGGTGGTGTGTGCTTCGTGGGCGTCAACACCGTAGCTGGCGGCGGTGTCCACGACATTCAGCCCGGGCAGGTCCAGGCCGGGAACCCCCGGCGTTTTCTCCCACTTGCCGAACTCTTTGAGAACCCCGTATTCGGCGTTGGATGCGACCACGACAGTCAGCGGGATCCGGTAGTGCACAGCTGTCCACAACGCGCTGATCGCGTAATGCATGGAACCGTCGCCCATCAACGCGACGACAGGGCGATCCGGGGCCGCCAGTTGAGCGCCAACGGCCGCAGGCAACCCAAAGCCAAGTCCGCCACCCGCGGCCGATAAGTGCGAAAACCGCTTGCCGGGCCGGATACCGGTGGTGATCGAGAACTCGTTGCTGCCGGCCTCGCTGACCCACAGCGTGTCTGCGGGTGCGGCATGCCCGACGGCCGCCCAAAGTGTTTCGGGCTTGAGCGGTGCCTCCGCGTGCTCGACGTCGGGGATCGGGGCCCGCGGCGGTGGAGCGGGTCGCTGCGTTGGTTTCGCCGCGGCGAGCAGGGCCTCGGCGGCGCTGCGCAAGTCGGCGATGATCGCGTCCCCAACCGGGGCCCGGGCGGCTTCGTCTGGGTCATTGGTGATGTGAATCAGGCTTGTGCCTTGGGGCAGATAAGGTCCGGGGACTCGCGGGTAGTACCGGAACACCGGGGCCCCGATCACCACCACCAAATCGCGGCCTGTTAACGCCCGGGAGATCCAGCCCGCACCGGGCGGCAGCATGCCCTGATACAGCGGGTGATTCTCGGGGAATCCGCTCCACCCGGTTAGCGGCGCTGTCCACACGACAGACTGGGTGCGTTCGGCCAACCCGATCACGGCGTCCCACGCCCCGTAGCGTTCCACATCGCCACCCACGATCAGCGCCGGTGACGTTGCGGCCTCGATGCGCGCACAGATCTCCTCGGCGAGATCTGCGGGAAAGCCGACGGCCTGGGTGACTTTGCGGTCGCGCACCGCGACAATGTCGGCGGCCTGGGTGTCGTCGAGTTCGGCCTGCATGTCGTCCATCGGCAACGACACGAACACCGGCCCCATCGGCGGGGTTGTAGCCAAGTGGATGGCATGTGCGAGCACAGCGGGAGCCTCGCTCGCGATTGCCGGTTCGGCCGCCCACTTCACGAACGGCTTGGGCACCGTCGTCGGGTCGATGTTGGTCAGCAGGCAGTACTGGTTTTGCATGAAGCGGCGCTGATTTCCGGCGGTAACGATCAACGGGGTCTTGTTCACGAATGCGTTATAGAGCGCGCCCTGGGCGTTGCCCACGCCTGGCGCGGTGTGAACGTTGACCAGAGCGGGTCGTCGGGTGATCTGGGCATAGGCGTCGGCCATCCCCACCGGCACCATCTCCTGCAGTCCCAGCACATATCGGAAATCTTCAGGAAAATCCTCCAGCAGAGTGAGCTCCGACGAGCCGGGATTACCGAACCACGTGGTCAGCCCACACGTGCGGAACAGGTCGAGGGTTGCTTGCCGAACGCTAATCATGTCGGACCTTCTCTCGTCCGCGGCGGGCCAGACTAACGGCAGACCAACGCTACGCTCAGGCGGAAGTCACAACAACGGTTCTCGATCCTCAGCAGGCCGGTCGACAAACGCCTCCTCTGGCACCTCACCGCCATTGCTCAGTTGGTACACCGATCCGGTCGGGTTCCCGGCCAGTTGGAGGGTGCCTTCTCGCAGTGAGCGAAGCACGATGCCGCGCTCACTCAGCTCGCGAATGGTGGTCATCACCTCAGCGGCGTTACGCCCCACGCGGTCAATCCCGACGACGACGATTGCGTCACCGCACCGGCCGCAGTCCATCAGCGCGGCAAGACCGGGGCCGTTGTTACGTGTGGAGGTTCCCGAGAGCTTGTCGGTGTAGACGCGATTCGGGTCCACGCCTGCTCGGGTGAGAGCGTCGAGCTGTTGGTCCAACGACTGGTGGCCGGTGCAGTAATGAGACGATCCCCTCCGTGACCGGAGGACCTCGCCGTTACGTCATAACTCCTCTCGCAACATGTTTCGCTATGCTGAGGTGCTGCAGGGGATCTGTGTCTCCGTTTCCTGCGCTGCGGTCACCGTACTGACGGCGTCTTCACTGCTGGCGTCACGCCAGGCCAGCATTTCTTTCAAGGTGCTGAAGTCGTAACCGGTGGTGGCGTCGGGGGCGATCTCGGTGATGAACCTGGTGGCGCCGGCGGCGCGGTAAGCCTCAGCGCTGGGCGCGCCGAACCAGTGCACCGAGCGTTCGATGTCGTTTCTGGAGCGTCCCGCGGCCGGGGCCAGCTCGTCGACTCGGGCGCTGGCTTCGGTGAAGGCCTCCACCGAGAGGAAGGTGTGCCAGATGTCGGCGTAGCGTGCCACCGCGGGCAGGGTCCGCTTGGGGCCGGTGCCGCCGATGAGGATCGGTATCTTGCGGACCGGGGGCGGAATCAGTTGGCCCAGGCGCGCCTCGATGCGTTCCAGACCGGCGTCGAACAGGTCGAAGCGTGACTTCCAGCTGCCGAATTCGTATCCGTAGGTGGCGTAGTCCTTTTCGTACCAGCCTGCGCCGATGCCGAGCACGAGGCGGCCGCCGCTGATGTGGTCGACGGTGCGGGCCATGTCGGCGAGCAGGTCGGGGTTGCGGTAGCCGATGCCGGTCACGAGCAGCCCGATCTCGGCGCGGTGGGTGATCTCGCCCCAGCTACCCAGTGCGGTCCAGCCCTCGAAGTTGGTGACGTCGGGCTGGACCTCGGCCAGGACCGGGATGCCCTGGTTGACGTCGTCGATCTGGGGTCTGTGGAAGTGGTCCCAGCCGAAGATCATGTCGGCCCCGAGTTCTTCGGCGTGCAGCACCGCATTGCGCCAGCCGGCGAAGTCCGGGGCATTGCCGGGTTGCAGAAGTACGCCGATGCGGATGGGTCGGGTCATGCCGGGAGTCCTTGTCCGGTAGTGGGTGATGGTCGGGCTGGGGGTTAGGGGACGGCGCTGCGGCCGCCGTCAACGGGCAGGGTCGCGCCGGTCATGAGGGCGGTCTTGCCGGTGAGTTCCGTGATTAATCCTTCGGGTCGGAGCCGCTTTTATACTATTTGATACAAAATACGTTCATGCGCCCTCGTCGTCACCGGCGTAGAACACTGCCTGGCGCCCTTCGGTGTGCCGACGGTCGGGGCTGATGTAGGAGGCAAACATCGCGTTGAAGGCCTTGATCATGGTGGCGCCGGGTAGCTGCCGGCCGACCCACTCGGTACCGGTGTCCTCACCGAGATCCACGTAGCCGCTGTACTCGGGGGTACTGCGAGAACTGGTTGGTGGCGTCGACCACGACGCGTCCGCTCCAGTTCGGACCGCGCGGGTGAGTTTGGGCACCCGGACAAACGGGATGGCCAGGATGACCAGATCGGCCCGGGCGGCGCGCTCGACGGTGACGGCAGTGGTGCCCGGCGGAAGTTCGGCGATCACCTCGCCCAACGCGTCGGGCCCTCGGCTTTTGCTGATCAGGACGGCCAGGTCGGCGGGCGCAGCGAGCGCTCGGCCCTCCGGGCCAGCTCCGCTGATTCCCGCTGCGTTGAACACTGAGGTCGCCCTCCGTTTTCGTGGCAATCACATTGCCCGATCAGACGTTACCCCGTTGTGTATCAATTAGTCAAAAACTAGGGACCATACGTCGACTCGTCGAGGTCGGGGTCAGCGGGCTTTGTGCGCAGCGGCGGGTAGCAGCGAGATCGCTTGCTGGGCTGCGGCGTTGATGGTGACGACCGAGGCACCGCCCTTGCGCAGGGCCTCGATGCCGCGCAGGACCGCCAGCAGCAGACTGGCCAGTGCGCGGGGATCCGCCACGGGGTCGACGTCACCGTCGCGTTGCGCTTCGGAGATGGTGGCAGTCAGTTCGCGCAGCCAGGCGTCCAGGGTGCGTTTGACCCGCTTGGCCACGTCGGGGTCGGTGCCCGAGAGTTCAGCGGCGCTCTTGGCCATCAAGCATCCGCGCCGCTTGGTGTCGGCGGCGGTGGATGCCGTGATGGCCTCGACGTGGGCCACCAGGCGATCGTAGGCCGCCAGCTCGGGGTCGCGCAGCTGGGCGCGCAGACCGTCGGAGGTCTCAGTGCAGTAGTCGTCGAGGCTGCGCAGGAACATGGTGTGCTTGTCGCCGAAGGTGTTGTAGAGGCTGCCGCGGCCCAGCCCGGTGGCTTCACCGAGATCGTCGAGTGACGTGCCGGCATAACCTTGCGACCAGAACAGGTCACGGCCGGCCCGTACGACCTGGTCCTCGTCGAATTTCCGTGGACGCGCCATGAGTTTCATGATACCAGTTTTCGACGTTGCGGTACATAACAGTCCGCCGCGGCGTTGGGATGCTGCGGCGGCGGGAGTTTCGGGTTTCGCGTGCGTACGACGACGGTGCCAGCCTTGCCGGGCCGCGACACCTCCCGGACCGCTTGGGTGATGGCGTCCATCGGGTACACCCCGCTGGGGCGAAGGCGTCCGGGCGGGCGGCGAGAAGGCTTGGTTGGTCCAATCCGTCTTCGTCGCTTCGATGTCGACCGTAACGGTGACCTTGTCGCCCAGACGACGCCGCCGGCCTTTAGGCACCGATACGCGTCCTGCCGTGGCAGCCGCCTCACGCTGCCGGTCGACGCAAACCGGCCCGTCCTTGTCGCGTTTGTACTTGCGGTGCTCGGCCATCAGAGGCCCGAAGTCTCAGTTGAGACGGGAGACAGGCCAGATCCGCACCCGTGCTTAGCGTGGCCTGTCGCTGCGTTGCAACGGGGTGAGCCGCCGACCGGCCGATGCTGCGGGAAGCACCTGTTCAAGCTGGCTGCGTGAGCTTATGCCGAGCTTGGCGAAGACCTTCCGCAGGTGGTACTGGACCGTGCGCGCGCTGATGAAAAGACGCGCACCGATTTCCGGGTTTGACAAGCCCTCGCTGGCCAGACGCGCAATCTGTGCCTCTGCGCGGTGAGTTCTCCATGCCCTGCTGCCGCGGTGCGCCGTTGGGTCGGTTCACCTGCGGCATGCAACTCTCGGCGGGCTCGTTCGGCGAAACCCTCCACACCCATGGCTTCGAGCATGTCGTGGGCGATGCGCAATTGGTCGCGCATCATTACGCCGGCGCTCCCGCCGCAGCCATTCTCCGAAGACCAGGTGGGCGCGGGCGAGTTCGACACGAAGCCGGGGACGACCGAGTCTCTCGATGGCTTCGCAGTAGAGCTGCTCAGCTGCGTCACCGTCACTGACCAGCGCACGCGAACGCGCCTCGATGCCCCGCGCCCAATCGGTGGCGCCGGCGCGGGTGAGCGCAGTGAGGCGATGCACGGCATCGGCCGCCATTTCGGTCATACCGCTGCGGGCGGCTGCCTCAATGAACTCGACGGTCGCCAACGCCGACACGCCCAAATGGTCGGGATGTTCCATCGGACGTTGGGCCAGCGCGGCGGCCTCCCGGTATCGTCCGAGGGAATTGTTCAGCAAGGCGTTCGTGTGTTCAGCGACAGCAACGCCGATTCCCTCGCCGCGAAGAACCGCGTCTCTTACGGTCGCCGTGGTCAGCATCGATGCCGCCGCAGCGTCACCGCGTGATGCCGCCAGATACAGCGCGCCAGAGGAGACGAGGTAGGTGCCCGTCGCATCGGTCACCGCGTTGATCTCTTCGATCAGGCATGTCGCACGGTCGAGGTCGCCGGCGCGGCCATCCACATTTGGGACGATGAGCGATGGGAAGCGCAGTGCGGGCATTGCGGCTGGCCGGCCGGCGGCGTTCACGCCGGGCTTGTGTGCGGACCTGCGGCGGCCCGCGGCGGCCCGCTAGCTTGACTGCCCTAACGCAGGCGCTCAAGTTCCAGCCCGCGCGACACCTACGCTAGCCTCTGGGGCTGCGGGGACTCCTCCGCTTCAGATCGCCCGGTTCCAGCTCCAAGGTCACAACTACTCTGACGGTTGTGGGCTCTGCGATCTTGCCCAGCCCGAACAGGACCTCCTCGGCGGCGCGGGCGGACGACGTCTTGGTTGTCCCCGCCAGGCCCTTCGAGCACCATGTGGCTCTCGTTGGTCCTCGAAGTTTTCTCGCTGCCGGTGGCCAGGATCTGATCGATCTGAATCTCGGTGCGCCACAACGTGATCTGCTATTTTGGACCGGCCGGCCCGATCAGCTCGTCCAGCTTGGCCAGGGCGGCGGCCAGCGTCGCCTGCTGCTGGGCGATCAGCGCGGCCCGTGGCGCGCTGATCGGTGCTGGTCCCCGGTGCCGTCCCCTTAACAGTGTCATGTACGCCAGTCGCGGGCGCATGGTAGAACCGGGTGAGGTAGGTGTATCCCAAACACGGAAGGCGAAGCCATGCCAGGGGAATGGGAGAGGGTATCTAGGGTTGGCACCCCGGACTTCAAAAGCGTTCACCCTTCAAGCGGCTCAACAACCATCCGACTGAAGATCTGGCCGAGGCATCCTGGACACGGTTGGCTGAACTTCTTTCAAAAAAAGGCCGACGAGCACGCGGTCAGTGCTGTATTCAACTCCTCACGTGACGAAATCACGGCCACCGCGGAACATCCCGATGCTCTCGCAACCGTAGTCGAGGCGATCGACTCGGCGATTGAGTATGCAAATGAGTGCTACGAAACAATAACGCTCCAGCAGCTCAAGGCTAAAAGTAAGCAACAGGATCGTCAAGCCGCCAAAGCCGAGAAGTCGCAGGCCGATCTTGACAAAATTGCTGAAAGCCTTGCCAAACCTGACCCGCGCAATCATTGACAATAGCATGTGGTGACTGGGGAACTAATGATGGAAAGACAAATAATACTCGGGGACGGAAGCAAAGTGGACATGAAGGGGGATGACAGTTATACGATCCAAGACAACGGTGTGCTCGTGCATCGGGCCTTCATAGACAACGGACCGGACAAACTGCGAGATGAGGTAGTTACTAAGTATTCGCCGACTGCGTGGCGCGTGGTAATCGAGACCTCTACTCACCTTGCCCGATAGGGCAAGAAAGCGCGTTGGCTCATCGAAGGGAGACTCTCTCCGGTCCGGAGGTGAGTTGTCTCCTCGGATTTCCGCGCCATTGGCGACCATCGCCGGCGACGCGAGCCTCGACCGGGGCTCGCGGAGTCCGACATACCTCGGTCGCGCTTCCCGTCTTCAATTTCCAACGGCAGGCTGTCACCCCCGCTGAGGGACTGATCTCGTGTCGGTGTCGAGGAACTTTCGTTCCGAAGCCGTCTCCGGCGCATCGTCACTCGTAGCGATCAGGAAGCGGTCCGGTAGCGCCAGCTTGTGGATGGTCCGCAGCGTCAACAGGAACTGGCGCACAAGTGAGCCAGTGGTGTACGACAGGTCGTACTTGTCGCAAAGTGCCTGTACCCGAGGTGCGATCTTGGCGTACCGGTTGCTTGGAAGGTCTGGAAACAGGTGATGTTCAATCTGGTAACACAGGTTGCCGCTGGAGAACGCCAGCAATGGCCCGGCTTTGAAGTTGGCCGTCCCGAGTATTTGGCGCAGGTACCACTCAGATTTGCTCTCTTGCTCGATTGCACCCGGTGTGAATTTCTCCGCGCCGTCGGGGAAGTGCCCACAGAAGATCACCACGTAAGCCCAGATGTTGCGCAGAACGTTGGCCGCGGCGTTCGCCGCCAGGGTCCGTCGCCATCGAGACAGGCTCAGGGCCGGAAATAGCAGGTAGTCCTTAGCTACTTGGCTTTTGATCTTGTCGATAAATGCCTTTGTCTGGGAAGCCGTTTCGGCATCTGTCGCCGCTCGATCATGTGCCGAGTGGAGGCCATGCAGGGCGATACCCCATTCGAAGGTCAGGGCCAGCAACATATTCCGAAGCGGCTGCAGCAGATGACGAGGTTGCCACGGCTGGTCGCGGGTTATCCGTATCACGCCGAAGCCGATGTCGTCATCCATGCCCAGAACGTTGGTGAACACATGGTGGCGGTAGTTGTGTGAATATCTCCATTGCGAAGAGCTGCCAGCCATGTCCCACTCCCATGTGTTCGAGTGGATCTCCGGGTCGTTCATCCAATCCCATTGCCCGTGGGACACGTTGTGGCCGATTTCCATGTTTTCGATGCTCTTCGCGACGGCTAGCGATGCCGTCCCCAGTATCCACCCGAGTCTCGAGCGACTTGCGCCAATGAGCAGCCGCGCGACGGCTTCGAGCATCCTTTGAAACAAGATGGTTCGGTGGACATAGGCGGCGTCACGCTCACCGCGTGAAGCTTCGATGTCGCGGCGAATCGCGTCGAGTTCGGAGCCGAGTGCCTCGATATCCGACTTGCTCAGATGCGCGTATCTCTCGACATCGGTGATTGCCATGGAGTGTCCTAAGCATTGATTCGGCGGTCGCGTTTGGCTCCGCCGACTGATGATCCATTCGGTTGTGGCAGGAGTATGACGTGTTGAGCGACGCGGCCCGGCTGCACCCCGATCCGAGGTGCAGCCGGGGCCCGGGATCCGTCAGTTTAGGCTGATGTCCTGCTCAACGAGGGCGGACAGCCGGTTTTCGATGGCGGTAACCGCTCCCGCGCGGTCTTTGTGGTTTTGTTCGTAGCGCAGTAGGGCGGTCAGTGCAGCGGCGTCGGTGTGTTGCTCACCGCAGAAGCGACTTCGCTGACGGTGAGGTCGTCGTAATTGTCGACGGCTAGTTCATCTCCGGTCAGGCCCCCGGCGAGGACGCGGGTGCGGTGCAAAGCAGTCTCGGCAGTGCGTGCCCCTTTCCGGGTGGCGATCTGCTCGGCTTGAAGGAGCGCGGCGTCGCGCCCGGCGGTCAAGGAATCGACCGCGTGTTCGGCGACGTTGCCGACGCGTGAGCGGGTGCGGGCCACGGCCTCAGCGGTCCCGTTAATCCATTCAGCGGTCCAGCGGGTCGGGTAACTGACCACGCTGGTGAGCCGGCCCACTGCCTTCTGCACCGGGGTCGGCCGGACCGCGGTGGGCTCCCCCGACGCTTCTTCGACGAGCACCGAGGTGATCCAGTCGATGGTTTCTTGATGTGCAGCCTGTAGGCGCCGCGCCAGGTCGCGGGTGTCGGCGTGATCGGCTGTGTCGGCGAGGGCCTCGAGATAGCGGGCGCGGTCGAGTAGTTGGTGTTCCAAAGCGAGGTCACCCAACAGCGCGGCGGCGATCGGTTGGCCCTGCTCAACTATTATTTTGGCGAGGGCTGTAGCGCGGCCCTGTGCGGGGGTGACGACGTCGGGCACCCCGCCGAGATCACGCAACGCGGCTGCGATGAGCTGCGCGCGTTCTTGCGCGTTCGCCGCATTCGTCGCCAATTCTTCACGCACGGCTTCGTCGCGGGCCTGCGCCTGTCGAGTTTGCGCGATCTGCGCCTCGGTGTTGGTGAGGTGGTGCAGCGTGCGAAGTTGGGTGATGAGCTTCTCGGTTGTTGTGTCGGTCATTCTTCTCCTGATGCGTGTTGTGTCTGGGTTACGGGTTCTCAACAGAGGGTGCCCCGTTCGAGGGTTGGCGAATCGTCTTTCGGAGTGAAGTCACGTGCGGTCGTCGAGGCGACACGAGCACCGCTCGCTAGTGCAATTAGCCGCTGGACTGACCGTCTGTAGCCGGTGCGCGATTCCCCGTGAAATGGTTACTACTGAGAGGATAGCAAAGAGCCACAGCATCATTCGCTCCTCACGGCGCGTGTCGTGCCCATGTGGTGACGTCGGTCTTTGCCAGCAATGTCAGCCGCCCGCCCGTTGTTTCGCTTCTGTTCGTCGAATGTTGAGCGGAGCTGCCTGGCGGAGGCCAGACGCGCGAGCGGCGGTCTGAGCCTCCCCGACAGTTTGATTAAGCGTCGTGCTGACGGCTGCCGGCCTTGGCCAGACCGCGGCTCACCATGTAGCCGATGCTGAGCAGCACGACGAAGAACCATGCCCGGTCGGCTTGGAAGTAGTCGGTGTGCCCGTCGGTGGTCTTGACCAAGTACGACACGAGCAGCACGCCGACGACCGCGGCGCTGAAGACGATCAGTTCAGTGGTCTTGAACGAAGCCTTGGTCTCGCTGCCGCGCCGGCCAGGGACCCGAGCCGGCTGCGCGTCGACGGCGCCCGGTGCGTCGGTGCGGTGTGGTGGGATTATTGGTGGTCATGTAGTGCTCCTTCCGACGCGGTCAATTGTGCCGACCGGGCCATGGCCCGGGTGCAACCCCAACAGGGATATGCGCAAATTACTTGGCAGAAGCCGTGATCGGCCGTGCCTTCAAGGACTAACGCGTTTCGGTGAACCAAGCACAGGCTCGTCGCACAACCGCTGTTGATTGCCTGAATGATGTCCGGCATCGAGCTGAGGCTCAAGGCATATCGAGAACAAGACCGCCCCGGAATGAGTTGATACCAACATGTCTTGGGTACCAACATTTTGAACACTACCCGGTGATCAGCCCATGCACCTAATCGTGGTGCGCTTACGACCTTGCAGCGGGCATCAAAGTGCCATGCCACAACAGACTCATCTACAAGCTGGTCGATGACGACGGCGGCCATGTCGTGAAGAGCCAGGGCGACGGATTCATGATCGCCTTCGGCGATCCTGGACAAGCCGTGCTCTGCAGTACCGAGGTGCAACGAGACCTGCACGACAGCGCTGACCGCTGGGGGCCATCCGGGTGCGTATCGGCATCCACATGGGCACGTTGCTCAGACGTGGTGACCACCTCTTTGGGCGCAACGTTGCGATGGCGGCGGGAGTAGCGGGACGCGCCAGTGGTGGCGAGATCCACGTCAGCGATTCGGTTCGGAACGCGATCCAGGGGGTGCCCGACATCCAGCTCTGAACACCTCGCGAGGTCGAACTCAAGGCCTGCTTGGCAGCCATAAGGGTTTACATGGTCAAGCTGCCGATCTGACCGCCACTTTCGGGGCACACCGGCCGGCAGATCGTGGTCGACATAGCTGCGCACTCATCGACGAAGCCGAGCCTCTTAATCCCGAGAATTGCCGGCACTTCGCCTTACTGTTGGTCACGGCCCCGAATAGCTACCGGCTTTGAATGAGGCTGTCGGTTGCGCAGCTGGGAAGGGGAGCGCATGAGGCTCACACGTCGCCGAGCACGTGTGGCGGCGTCTTGGGTCTGGACGCTGGGTCAATCGCTTCTCGCGGCCGCGATCATTGTTGTGTTCTGGGGCTTTGGCATTGGCCGCGCGGATGCCGATCCTGACGCGCTCTGGACGATCGTTCATGACCGCTGCGTTCCAGATCAGCAGCAGCACGACGATCCCGCCCCCTGCGCGACGGTCGATCTCAGCGCTGGAGACGAGCATGGGTACGCCGTGCTCAAGGACATCAACGGGGGGACGCAATTTCTGCTGATCCCCACCGAGCCCATCAGCGGCATCGAAAGTCCGGCGATCCTGGCGCCCGGCGCGACCAACTACTTCGCCGCAGCGTGGCGGGCGCGTTCCTTCGTCGATGAACGCGCCGGGCAGACGCTGCCACGCGACTGGGTGAGCCTCGCAGTCAACTCCGACGTCTCCCGGTCGCAGAACCAGCTGCACATCCACATCGACTGCGTCCGTGCCGATGTACATGAAGCGCTGACCGAGCA
>JAOPWC010000056.1 GCA_025965895.1 Mycobacterium sp. | reverse complement strand
CGTCAACCCCATCGTCTGGGCCTACCGAGACCTCCGACGATCCCTCAGGTAGGCACGCCGCACGCGCGCATTTTGGATGAGGCAACGAATACCCACTTCGCGCGCATAAAAGGCGATTCAACGCGGGTGCCCGGCCGTAGTATCGCAAGTATGTTCGATACCGATGGGCTGCCAGGACTTTCTGCGGTCGCGGGCATGGACGATGCCGGATTGATCGATGTGATGGCGGGGTCGGGCCGGTTGGAGTCGGCGGTGCTGGCGCGGCGGCTGATCGCGGTGGGCGAGTTGTATCTGCGCCGTCGCCGCGAGCGGGTGGAGGCCGGCCGATGGGTGATCGATCCGTGGGAGGAGGTGGCCGCTGAGTTGTCGGCGGCCCAGGGAATCGGCCGATCGCGGGCTCATCATCAGATTCGGGTCGGGGTGGCACTGCGTCGGGATCTTCCCCAGGTTGCGGCGGTGTTTGCTACCGGGACGATTGATTTTCGGATGGTGGCGACGATTGTGCGGCGCACCGAGTTGGTTGATGACGCGCAGATCTTGGCCAAGATCGATGTGGTGCTGGCCCGCCGCAACCCGCGCTGGATGAAGTTGTCGGGGCCAAAACTGGCCGATTGCATTGACTCATGGGTGGCGCGATTTGATCCGGCCGGGGTCCACCAGCAGCCCGAGGCCGAGCCGACGCGCTATGTGGAGATCGCCCCGACGGCTGCGGGGATGGCGGGCGTGTGGGCCCAGGTGCATGCCATCGATGCTGCCGCGTTGGATCAGCGGCTGGATCAGTTGGCGGCCACGGTGTGCGCCGATGATCCCCGCACCAAGGAGCAGCGCCGCGCCGACGCACTGGGGGCACTTGCTGCCGGCGATGCGGCGTTGTGGTGCGGCTGCGGATCGCGGCAATGCCCGGGCACGGCCATCAAGACCGGGCTGAAGGTGGTCATTCATGTGCTCGCCGAGCAAAGCACCGTGACGCGTGCAGGCAGCGGCCCGGCGCTGCTGGCCGGCTTCGGGATGCTACCGGCTCCGCTGCTGTGGGATGTGGCCGCCTCGGCGGCGCTGCGGCCGTTGGTGATCCCTGAGCCCGGGCTGGGTGAGCCGGGGTACCGGCCCTCCGCGGGGTTGGCGCAGTTTGTCCGGTGGCGCGATCTGACGTGCCGTTTTCCCGGCTGTGATGCCCCGGCCGCGGTGTGCGACATTGACCACACCATCGCCGATGCCATTGGTGGGCCGACTGCGGCGTCGAATCTGAAGCTGTTGTGCCGCAAGCATCATCTGCTCAAAACGTTCTGCGCCGGCTGGAGCGATCGGCAATTGCCCGACGGCACCGTGATCTGGACCGCGCCGACCGGACATGCCTATCCGACTTACCCGGCCGGGGCCTTGTTGTTTCCGGCATTGGGCCAATCCACCGGCCCGGTCCGGCTATCGCCGAGGATGCAGCCGATATCTGGAGATCCCACGGTGATGATGCCGCTGCGCCAGCGCACCCGCGACCAAGACCTCCGATACCGCATCAGCCGCCAACGTCGTGACAACCGGGCTCGCCTCGACGAACTCAAGCGACTCGAGGAAGCCCGCCTCATCGCCAACGACGAGCCACCACCATTCTGAATCTCGGACAGATCGGGGTCGGCCGTTAGAATAGACATAACGGCATCGATCCGGCCATCACCGGGAAGCCTTCGGAGGAACAGCTCGAGCAGCCCAGTAGAACCGAACGGGTGGGCCCGTCACAGCCCGCGCATGAGTGGTCACGCAGGTGCGTGGCAAGCGGGGTGGTACCGCGGCGCTCGCGCAACCGCGCGTCGTCGTCCCCGTGCCTTGACCGACATATGGGCACAGGAGACGCAGGCGTGACTGATACCGCCTATCCGCGCACAGGGTCCCCGGATTTCCCGGCGCTCGAGCTGCAGGTGCTGGATTACTGGCAGGCCGACGACACCTTCCGCGCCAGCATCACCGGCCGTGACGGCGCCCCGGAGTACGTGTTCTATGACGGGCCGCCGTTCGCCAACGGGCTGCCTCACTACGGCCACCTGCTGACCGGCTATGTCAAGGACATCGTGCCCCGCTACCGCACCATGCGTGGCTACAAGGTCGAGCGCCGGTTCGGCTGGGACACCCACGGGCTGCCGGCCGAACTCGAGGTCGAGCGGCAGCTGGGCATCACCGACAAGTCGCAGATCGACGCGATGGGCATAGCCGAGTTCAACGAAGCCTGCCGCGAGTCGGTGCTGCGCTACACCGACGAGTGGCGCGCGTACGTCACTCGCCAGGCACGCTGGGTGGACTTCGACAACGACTACAAGACGCTCGATCCGACCTACATGGAGTCGGTGATATGGGCGTTCAAGCAGCTCTGGGACAAGGGCCTGGCCTACGAGGGCTACCGCGTGCTGCCGTACTGCTGGCGCGACGAGACCCCGCTGTCCAACCATGAACTGCGGATGGACGACGACGTCTATCAGGGCAGGCAGGATCCGGCGATCACCGTCGGCTTCAGAATGGTCGGGGGCGACCTCGACGGCGCCTACCTGCTGATCTGGACGACGACGCCGTGGACACTACCGTCGAACCAGGCCGTCGCGGTCCACCCGGACGTCGAATACGTCCTGGTCCGATCGGACGACCGCCGCTATCTGATCGCCAGGGCGCGCCTTGCCGCGTATGCCCGCGAACTCGGTGAGGACCCCGACATCGTCGCCACCTACACCGGAAGCGATCTGCTGGGCATGCGCTACTTGCCGCCGTTCCCGTACTTCATGGACACTCCCAACAGCTTTCAAGTGTTGCCCGGCGAGTTCGTCACCACCGAGGACGGCACCGGCATCGTGCACATGTCGCCGGCCTACGGCGAGGACGACAAGGCCACCGCGGACAAGGCCGGTATTGTGCCGGTCACGCCGGTGGATTCCAAGGGCCGCTTCGACGCCACCGTGCCCGACTACGAGGGCCAGCACGTCTTCATCGCCAACCCGCACATCATCCGGGACCTGAAAGACGGCACCGGATCGGCCGCGGTCAACGGTGCGGTGCTGGTGCGCCACGAAACCTACGAGCACTCCTACCCGCACTGCTGGCGGTGCCGGAACCCGTTGATCTACCGGGCGGTGTCGTCGTGGTTCATCAAGGTGTCAGAGTTCCGCGACCGCATGGTTGAGCTCAACCAGCAGATCACCTGGTATCCGGAGCACGTCAAAGACGGTCAGTTCGGAAACTGGCTGTCGGGCGCCCGCGACTGGTCGATCTCGCGAAATCGTTACTGGGGCACGCCGATTCCGGTGTGGGTCTCTGACGACCCCGCCTACCCGCGCATCGACGTCTACGGCGGCCTCGACGAACTCGAGCGCGACTTCGGCATCCGCCCCAGGGACCTGCACCGGCCCTACATCGACCAGCTGACCCGGCCCAATCCCGATGATCCCACCGGCCGCTCGACGATGCGGCGCATCCCCGACGTGTTCGACGTCTGGTTCGACTCCGGCTCGATGCCCTACGCCCAGGTGCACTACCCCTTCGAGAACCGGGAGTGGTTCCAGGGTCACTATCCGGGTGACTTCATCGTCGAGTACATCGGCCAGACCCGCGGCTGGTTCTACACGCTGCACGTGCTCGCCACTGCGCTGTTCGACCGGCCTGCGTTCAAAACCTGTGTGGCACACGGGATCGTGCTCGGCAACGACGGGCAGAAGATGAGCAAGTCGCTGCGCAACTATCCGGACGTGGGAGAGGTGTTCGACCGCGACGGCTCGGACGCGATGCGCTGGTTCCTGATGGCCTCGCCGATCCTGCGGGGTGGCAACTTGGTCGTCACCGAGCAGGGCATCCGCGACGGCGTGCGCCAGGTGTTGCTGCCGATGTGGAACGCCTACAGCTTCCTGGCGTTGTACGCGCCGAAAGTTGGTACCTGGCGGACCAATTCGTCACACGTGCTGGACCGCTACATCCTGGCCAAGCTGGCACAGCTTCGTGACGACCTCACCGCCGCGCTGGACGTCTGCGAGATCTCCGGCGCGTGCGAGCAGCTGCGCCGGTTCACCGAGGCGCTGACCAATTGGTATGTGCGGCGATCACGTTCGCGGTTCTGGGACGAGGATCCCGATGCGATCGACACCCTGCACACCGTGCTGGAGGTCACCGCACGGCTGGCGGCCCCGCTGCTGCCGCTGACCACGGAGGTGATCTGGCGTGGTCTGACCGGTGAGCGCTCGGTGCACCTGACGGATTGGCCGGAACCCGGCGAGCTGGCCGCCGACCCGGACCTCCTCGCCGACATGGATCTGGTGCGCGACGTCGCCTCGGCCGCCTCCTCGCTGCGCAAGGCCCACAAGCTGCGGGTGCGGCTGCCACTGCCGAAACTCACCGTGGCAGTGGAGAATCCGCAGAGACTCGCGCCGTTCGCCGACCTGATCGCCGACGAGCTCAACGTCAAGACCGTCGAGCTCACCGACGACATCGCCCACTACGGGCGCTTCGAGCTGACGGTCAATGCCCGCGTCGCCGGCCCGCGGCTCGGCAAGGACGTGCAGGCCGCGATCAGGTCCGTGAAGGCGGGGGAGGGTGTCGTCAACCACGATGGCACGCTTGCCGCGGGCCCGGCGGTGCTGTGGCCCGATGAATACACGTCACGGCTGGTTGCCGCCGATGCGGAATACACCGCGGCGCTCCCCGACGGCGCTGGCTTGGTGGTGCTCGACGCCACCGTCACACCCGAGCTCGAGGCAGAGGGCTGGGCCAAGGACCGCATCCGCGAGCTGCAGGAACTGCGCAAGAACAGCGGGCTGGACGTGTCCGACAGGATCAGCGTCGTGATGGGCGTGCCCGATGAACGCGGCGAATGGGCCCGCACCCACCGGGACATGATGGCCCGCGAAATCCTCGCCACCCGCTTCGAGTTCGCCGAACCGTCCGAGGGCGTCGAGATCGGCGACGGCGTCCAGGTGGCGATCGCCCGGGCCTGACATGGACGGCCGCTGGGTGCTGCACATGGACATGGACGCGTTCTTCGCGTCCGTCGAGCAGCTGACCAGGCCCACGCTGCGTGGGCGTCCCGTCCTGGTCGGCGGTCTCGGCGGGCGGGGCGTGGTCGCCGGCGCCAGCTACGAGGCGCGGGTTTTCGGGGCGCGCTCGGCGATGCCGATGCACCAGGCGCGGCGGCTCGTCGGCATTCACGCCGTCGTGCTGCCCCCGCGCGGCGTCGTCTACGGGGTAGCCAGCCGTCGGGTCCTCGACACGGTTCGCGCGGTGATGCCGGTCCTCGAGCAGCTGTCCTACGACGAGGCCTTCGGTGAGCCGGCGGAACTCGCCGGGGGGTCCGCCGAGGAGGTCGAGCACTTCTGCCGGCAGTTGCGGGCCAAAGTGCTTGACGAGACCGGGCTCGTCGCCTCGGTAGGCGCGGGATCGGGCAAGCAGATCGCCAAGATCGCCTCCGGGCTCGCGAAGCCTGACGGCATCCGGGTCGTCGGCCGTGACGAGGAACGAGTGCTGCTCGACGGCCTGCCGGTGCGGCGGCTGTGGGGGATCGGTCCGGTCGCCGAAGACAAACTGCACCGGCTCGGCATCCAGACCATCGGCCAGTTAGCCGCGCTGACCGATGCGGAAGCAGCCAGCATCCTGGGCGCAACGGTCGGTCCCGCGCTGCACCGGCTCGCCCAAGGCATCGACGAGCGTCCGGTCACCGAACGGGCCGAGGCCAAGCAGATCAGCGCCGAGTCGACCTTTCCGGCGGACCTGACCACGCTCGAACAGCTTCAGGACGCGGTGGGGCCGATCGGCGAACACGCCCACCAACGGCTGACGCGCGACGGCCGCGGCGCGCGCACCGTCACGGTCAAGTTGAAGAAGTCGGACATGAGCACGCTGACCAGGTCAGCGACGCTGCCGTACGCCACCGCCGACGGTGCCACGCTGATCGCGGCTGCCCGCCGCCTGTTGCTGGATCCTGTCGACATCGGCCCTGTCCGCCTGTTGGGCGTCGGCTTTTCGGGCCTGAGCGATGTCCGCCAGGAGTCGCTGTTCCCAGATCTGGAGCAGTGGAACGACGAACACACCGACGCTCATCCTGCCGCTGCGGCCGCGGCAATGCCCACGGGCTGGCGCGTCGGCGACGACGTGCACCACGACCAGTATGGGCACGGCTGGACCCAGGGCGCCGGCCACGGCGTGATGACCGTGCGGTTCGAAACCCGCGCCAGCGGTCCGGGCCCTGCGCGAACTTTCCTCCAGGACACCCCGGACGTGACGCGGGCCAACCCGGTCGACAGCCTGGACTGGCCGGAGTTCATCCACGGCCTGCTCGACGAATCAACCCCACCGGGCGATCACGTCGTCGACCGGTGAACCGGTGGCCAGCGCGGCCATCAGCAGCACCCGGGCCTGCGCCGGGCCCAGCCGCGGCACCACGACAGCGCCCGCGTCGAGCAGGTCGCGGGCCGGGCCGTAGCTCGCGGCGACGCGGCCACCGGGCACGCGCGTCGACACCGCCACCGCAACCCCGTCGGCGCGGTGCCGTCGCACCGCCTCGACCACCGCAGGCCCTGCATTGCCCGAACCCAGCGCCTCCAGCACGACCCCGCGCGCCCCGGCCGCCACGACGGCGTCCAACGCCACCCCGTCAGAGCCGAGATAGCAGGCCACGACATCGACGCGCGGAGCCGATGCCGCCGACGCCTCGCCGAGGAACGGTTGTTCTTTGCCGGCTGCGAAGGGTGGGCCGTCGAAACCTCCCGCCACCTTGTGGGTGCCCAGCGGCGCCAGCACCGCACCGCCGAAACAGATCAGCGCCCCGACGCCTCGCGAGTCAGGGCGGGCCGCAACGGCGAGCGCGTCTCGAAGGTTGCGGGGCCCGTCGGCGTCCGGCGCGTCTGCGCTCTTGGCCGCGCCGGTCAGCACGATCGGCGCCGCACCCCCGTAGGTCAGGTCCAGCCACAGCGCGGTCTCTTCCAGGGTGTCGGTCCCGTGGGTGACCACGACGCCGTCAGCACCGGAGGCCACCGCGTCGGACACCACAGCGGAGATCCGATCCCAGTCGGCTGTGGTCAACTGCGAGCTGTCCTTGGCCATCAGGTCCACGACGTGTGCGTCGAACCCGGCCAGCAACTCCGCCCCGGTGCGTGAGGGCCGCAGCACACCGCTGGCGTCAGGGACTGACGCGATGGTGCCGCCCGTGGTGACGACCACGATGCGGTTCAGCTTCGCGCAAGCGCTCATCCGAGAATCTTGCCTTATCGGGGCTGAGGGATGATGGAACGGTGACCGACGAATCCCCCGCAGCCCGTGAGGCGCCGGCCGAGGACAGCAAGGTGCGCCCGAAGCGACGGGTGCGGTTGTTGCTGACGGTCGCGGCGGTGGTGCTCGCGCTCGACGTCGTCACGAAGGTGCTCGCCGTGCGCCTGCTCACCCCTGGGCAGCCCGTGCCGATCATCGGGGACACCGTGACCTGGACGCTGGTGCGCAACTCCGGCGCCGCGTTCTCCATGGCCACGGGATATACCTGGCTGCTGACCCTGATCGCGACCTTCGTGGTGATCGGCATCATCTGGATGGGACGGCGGCTCCTGTCGCCGTGGTGGGCCGTCGGCCTCGGGATGATCCTCGGCGGGGCGATGGGCAACCTCGTCGACCGGTTCTTCCGCTCGCCCGGCCCGTTGCGGGGCCACGTCGTGGACTTCCTGTCGATCGGGTGGTGGCCGGTGTTCAACGTCGCTGACCCATCCGTGGTCGGTGGGGCGGCGCTGCTGGTGGCGTTGTCGCTGTTCGGTTTCGACTTCGACGCCGTCGGCCGACGCAAGCCCGATCGGTCCTGATGGCCGAGCGGGCGCTGCCGGTGCCGGAGGGGCTGGCCGGAATGCGCGTCGACGCCGGCGTCTCGCGGCTGCTTGGCCTGTCGCGTACCGCCGTCGCAGCGCTGGCCGAGGAAGGCGGCGTCGAGATCGACGGCGTCGCGGCAGGCAAATCCGACCGGCTGCCATCGGGGGCCTGGCTTCAGGTGCAGCTGCCCGATGAACCGGCTCCCCCGCAGAACCGTGTCGAGACGGTCGAGGGCATGACGATCCTGCACGCGGACAACGACATCGTTGCGGTTGACAAGCCCGCGGGGGTCGCCGCGCACGCCTCAGTCGGATGGACGGGACCGACGGTGCTCGGCGGCCTGGCGGCCGCCGGGTTCCGGATCACCACATCCGGGGTGCACGAGCGGCAGGGCATCGTGCATCGCCTCGACGTCGGGACGTCGGGAGTGATGGTGGTCGCGATCTCAGAGCGGGCCTACACCGTACTGAAGCGGGCATTCAAGCAGCGCACGATCGACAAGCGCTACCACGCAGTGGTGCAGGGCCACCCGGACCCGTCGAGCGGCACGATTGATGCGCCGATCGGCCGGCACCACGGCCACGACTGGAAGTTCGCGGTCACCGAGGGTGGCAGGCACAGCATCACCCACTACGACACGATCGAGGCCTTCCCCGCGGCCAGCCTGCTCGACGTGCACCTGGAAACCGGTCGGACGCATCAGATCCGGGTGCACTTCGCGGCGCTGCACCATCCCTGTATCGGTGACCTGACCTACGGAGCCGACCCCACGCTGGCCAAAAAGCTTGGGCTGGAACATCAGTGGCTGCACGCCAGGTCGCTCACGTTCGCCCATCCGGCCGACGGCCGGCGCATGGAGATCACGGCCCCGTATCCGCCGGACCTGCAGCACGCTCTCGATGTGCTGCGCGGACACGACGCGTGAGTGGTGATCGCGCTGCCCGGCCCGGTGACGGCGATGTCGATCAGATGGAGCCTGAATCGTCATCCCGGTGACAGGCTCGACACCATCGACATCACGGAGGACATCATGCGGTACTGCCTGCTCATGCATTACCAGGAGGCCGGCGAGATCGGGCTGACCGAAGAGGACATGGCGCCCGCGATGGCTGCGTTCCAGGCCTATGCACGCGACCTCGACGAGGCCGGCGTGCTGCTCACCACGCAGGTGCTCGAACCCAGCGTCGCGACGACGACCGTCACGGCACGGCACGGCGGCCCGGAAATTCAGGACGGCCCGTTCGCCGACACCAAGGAGCGGCTTGGCGGAATCTTCGTCATCGACGTTCCCGACCTCGACGCCGCGTTGGACTGGGCCAAGCGCAACCCCGCCGCCGCCTGGGGCTCGATCGAGATCCGGCCCGTCGCACGGACGTACACCGGCGAGCGTGGCCAGTGGTTCACGCCGTAGAGCAAGTCGCCCGTGACTCGTACGGGCGGCTGCTCGCACTGCTGGCGGCACCGACCGGCGACATCGCCGCGGCAGAGGATGCCCTCGCCGACGCCTTCGAGCGGGCACTCACCCGCTGGCCGGTGGACGGAGTACCGGCCAACCCGTCAGGGTGGATCCTGACCGTCGCACGCAACCGGCTTCGCGACCTGTGGAAGTCGGCCGGTTATCGGATGACCGGCCCCCTGCGTGAACCAGATGTGAACGCGGTGCCCTCAGAACCGTCGGATATCGAGTCGATACCGGACCGGCGACTGGAGCTGATGCTGGTGTGCGCGCATCCGGCCATATCGCCGGCCATCCGAACAGCCCTGATGCTGCAAGCAGTGCTGGGCGTGGACGCCGAGGCGATCGCGGCGGCCTTCGCGGTCCCGGCCGCCACGATGGCGCAACGGCTCGTGCGCGCCAAACGCCGGATCCGCGCCGCGGGAATCCCGTTCGTCATCCCGGGCCGCGCCGAATTGGCCGACCGGCTGCCCGCCGTGCTGGCGGCGGTCCACGGCGCCTACGCGATCGACTGGCAGGCCGACGACGGGCGCATCGAATCACTGTCGGCGGAGGCGCTGCACCTGGCGCTGGTGCTCGCGGAGTTGCTGCCCGACGAGCCGGAGGCGCTTGGGCTGGCCGCGCTCGTGTGCCTTGCCGAGTCGCGACGACCGGCCCGGCGCACCGGCGCGGGACGCTTCGTGCCGCTCGACGAGCAGGACCCGCACGCGTGGGACCTGGCGCTGATTTCGCGAGGCGAGGCGCTGCTGCGGCGGGCGCATGAACACGGCCGGCCCGGCCGCTATCAGCTGGAGGCTGCGATCCAGTCGGCGCACTGCGCGCGGGTCGATTCGGGGCGCACTGACTGGGCTGCCCTGCGAAGGCTGCACCGGGGGCTGCTGCGGATGGCCCGCTCGCTGGGCGCGGAGGTCTCGCTGGCCGCCGTCGACGCCCAGATCGACGGGCCGGAGACCGGATTGACGGCGCTCGACGCGATCGAAGACCCTGCCATGGACCGGTTCCAGCCGGCCTGGGCGACCCGGGCTCACCTGCTGGCTCAGGCCGGCCACGTCGATGAAGCGCTGACCGCGTACGAGCACACGCTCGAGCTGACGGCTGACCCCGGCGTTGCCGACTATTTGCGTGCCCGGGCGACCGCGCTTGCCACATCAGTGGTGCGGGCGCGGGCGCCTGCGCAAGACGAAGTAGCCGGCCCCACCATCCCTCATGCTGAAGCCTGAGGACGAGTCGCTCGCCGTTCACCGTAGCGCAGTTGCCACAGCATCTTCAGCGAACGCTTTACCCATTTCGGACACTCCTGCGGTCACCGACTGTTGGATCCGGCGCAGAACGGCGACGGACTCCCCACTGGCTTCAGCAAACCAGTGACGGCGGCCAACCAGAGCCAACGACGCTCCCGGCGCACAGGCCGATTCTGGCGGTGGCGAAGACACGAACGGCGACACGCCGAGAAGCGTCGGGGGGCCGCCATAGACTGGCGTCCCTATGAACCGTTCCTTCGTGCACCTGCACAACCACACCGAGTACTCGATGCTCGACGGTGCCGCGAAGATCGCACCGATGCTGGCCGAGGCGACGCGGCTGGAAATGCCGGCGATCGGGATGACCGATCACGGGAACATGTTCGGCGCCAGCGAGTTCTACACCGAGGCCACAGCGGTCGGGATCAAGCCGATCATCGGGGTGGAGGCCTACATCGCGCCCGGGTCCCGGTTCGACGGCCGCCGGATCCTGTGGGGCGACCCCGGCCAGAAGGCCGACGACGTGTCGGGCAGCGGCTCCTACACGCACCTCACCATGGTCGCCGAGAACGCGACCGGGCTGCGCAACCTGTTCAAGCTGTCATCGGTGGCGTCGTTCGAGGGCCAGCTGGGCAAGTGGTCGCGGATGGACGCCGAGCTGATCGCCGAGCACGCCGAGGGGATCGTCGCCACCACGGGCTGCCCCTCCGGTGAGGTGCAGACGCGGCTGCGGCTCGGGCAGTACCGGGAGGCGCTGGAGGCGGCCGCAAAGTGGCGCGAGATCTTCGGCCCCGAGAACTACTTCCTGGAACTGATGGACCACGGCCTGGACATCGAACGCAGAGTCCGCGACGGGCTGCTGGAAGTCGGCCGCTCACTGGGCATTTCGCCACTTGCCACCAACGACTGCCACTACGTCACCCGCGACGCCGCCCACAACCACGAGGCGCTGCTGTGCGTACAGACGGGCAAGACACTGTCCGACCCGAACCGCTTCAAGTTCGACGGCGACGGCTACTACCTGAAGTCCGCGGCCGAGATGCGCCAGATCTGGGACGACATGGTGCCCGGCGCGTGCGACGCGACGCTGCTGATCGCCGAGCGGGTGCAGCCCTACGAAGACGTGTGGACACCGCGCAACAGGATGCCCGAGTTCCCCGTGCCTGACGGCCACACCCAGGCCTCATGGCTGCGCCACCAGGTCGCGGCGGGGCTGTCGCGGCGGTTCCCGTCCGGGCCGCCCGAGGGGTATCCGCCGCGGGCCGACTATGAGATCGAGGTGATCTGCAACGCCGGGTTCCCCTCCTACTTCCTGATCGTCGCCGACCTCATCAATTACGCCCGCTCGGTCGATATCCGAGTCGGACCCGGCCGGGGTTCGGCCGCAGGATCGCTGGTGGCCTACGCGCTCGGAATCACCGACATCGACCCGATCCCGCACGGGCTGCTGTTCGAGCGGTTCCTGAACCCCGAACGCACATCGATGCCCGACATCGACATCGACTTCGACGACCGTCGCCGCGGCGAGATGGTGCGATACGCCGCCGAACGGTGGGGCAGCGACCGTGTCGCCCAGGTGATCACTTTCGGCACCATCAAGACCAAAGCGGCGCTGAAGGATTCGGCCCGTATTCACTATGGCCAGCCCGGGTTCGCGATCGCGGACCGGATCACCAAAGCACTGCCGCCGCCCATCATGGCCAAAGACATCTCACTGTCGGGCATCACCGATCCGGAGCACGAGCGCTACAAGGAAGCCGCGGAGGTCCGCGGCCTGATCGACACCGACCCGGACGTACGCACGATCTACGACACCGCGCTGGGCCTCGAGGGCCTGATCCGCAACGCCGGCGTGCATGCCTGCGCGGTGATCATGAGCAGTGAGCCGCTGACCGAAGCCATCCCGCTGTGGAAGCGGCCACAGGACGGCGCGATCATCACCGGCTGGGACTACCCGTCATGCGAGGCCATCGGCCTGCTGAAGATGGACTTCCTCGGCCTGCGCAACCTGACGATCATCGGTGACGCGATCGAGAACATCAAGGCCAACAGGGGCATTGACCTCGACCTCGAGTCGCTGCCGCTCGACGACGGGCCCACCTACGAGCTGCTGTGCCGCGGCGACACGCTTGGGGTGTTCCAGCTCGACGGCGGACCGATGCGCGACCTGCTGCGCCGCATGCAGCCCACCGGTTTCGAGGACGTCGTCGCGGTAATAGCGCTGTACCGCCCAGGCCCGATGGGCATGAACGCCCACAACGACTACGCCGACCGCAAGAACGGCCGCAAGCCGATCCGGCCGATCCATCCCGAGCTCGCCGAACCGCTCGCCGACATCCTCGCCGAAACCTACGGCCTGATCGTCTATCAGGAACAAATCATGCGCATCGCGCAGAAGGTCGCCGGCTACTCGCTGGCCCGAGCCGACATTCTGCGCAAGGCGATGGGCAAGAAGAAGGCCGACGTGCTCGTCGCGGAGTTCGAGGGTTTCTCCGAGGGGATGAAAGCCAACGGCTTCTCGGCCGGCGCGATCAAGGCGCTGTGGGACGCGGTGCTGCCGTTCGCCGGCTACGCGTTCAACAAATCACACGCCGCCGGGTACGGTTTGGTGTCGTACTGGACCGGCTATCTCAAGGCCAACTATCCGGCTGAGTACATGGCGGGGCTCTTGACGTCGGTGGGTGACGACAAGGACAAGGCCGCGGTTTACCTCGCCGACTGCCGAAAGCTCGGCATCACCGTGCTGCCGCCGGACGTCAACGAGTCCGGCCTGAACTTCGCTTCGGTGGGCGCCGACATCCGCTACGGTCTCGGCGGTGTGCGCAACGTGGGCGCCAACGTCGTCGGCTCGATCATCCGAACGCGAAGCGACAAAGGCAAATTCGCGGACTTCTCCGACTACCTCAACAAGCTGGACATCGGGGCCTGCAACAAGAAGGTCACCGAGTCGCTGATCAAGGCCGGCGCGTTCGACTCGCTGGGCCACCCGCGCAAAGGCCTCTTCCTTGTGCACACCGACGCGGTCGATTCCGTGCTCGGCACCAAGAAGGCCGAGGCGATGGGCCAGTTCGATCTGTTCGGCGGTCAGGACGGCGGCGCCGAACCGGTGTTCACGATCAAGGTGCCCGATGAGGAGTGGGACGACAAGCACAAACTTGCGCTGGAGCGGGAGATGCTGGGCCTGTATGTGTCCGGGCACCCGCTCAACGGTGTGGCGCACCTGCTGGCCACCCAGATCGACACCCCGATACCCGCGATCCTCGACGGCGACGTGCCCAATGATGCGCAGGTGAGGGTCGGCGGCATCCTGGCCGGTGTCAACCGCCGGGTCAACAAGAACGGGATGCCGTGGGCGTCAGCTCAACTGGAGGACCTCACCGGCGGCATCGAGGTGATGTTCTTCCCGCACACCTACTCGACCCACGGCGCCGACATCGCCGACGACGCTGTGGTGGTCGTCAGTGGCAAAGTGCGCGTGCAAGACGATCGGGTCTGCTTGATCGCCGGCGACCTTGCGGTGCCGGACTTTTCGTCGGCACAGATGAACCGCCCACTGGCGGTGAGCATGCCGACGAGACAATGCACCGTCGACAAGGTGGCCGCGCTGAAGCAGGTGCTGGCACGGCATCCGGGCACGGCGCAGGTGCACCTGCGGCTGATCAGCGGTGACCGGATCACCACGCTGGAGTTGGACGCATCGCTGAGGGTGACACCGTCGTCGGCGCTGATGGGTGATTTGAAGGCGCTGCTCGGGCCCGGCTGTCTGGGCGGTTAGAGCCGCTACTTCAGTACATTCACCGCTCGGGCGATCACAAGGGCGAGCGTCGACACCGCGACCAGGGCCTGCAGCGTCATCAGGCCCTTGGCCCAGCGCGCCAGCGGCATGGTGTCGGTGGGGGAGAACGCCATCACGTTGGTCACGCTCACGTACAGGTAGTCGACGAACGTCGGCCGCCAATCCTTGCGCGCAAGGGCAGGATTGGCCATCTGCGGAAACATGAAGTCCGGATGGACACGCTTGCGGGTGCGCTTCAGGCCGGCGCGGGCGAACGGGCCGCCGCGATCCAGCTCCCAGTACCAGATCCCGAAAACGATGATGTTCGTGATGAAGATTGCGGCCCCACTGCCCAGCAGCATGGCGGCGTCATTGCTCACTTTCCCGGTGACGATGTGGTAATCCAGCAGGATCGCCGACGCGGTGTTGTCGGCGGTGATCGCGGCCAGCAGCACCACGCTGGCGGCCCGGCCCAGTTGCGTCGGGCGGCTGAACCGGACCGGGTTGATGATCAGCAGTACGAGCAGCAGCGCGACCTCGAGCGCAATCAGCGGCCAGCGCGGAACAACTGTGTAGCGCTGCGGGATGGCTCGCTGCATCGCAATCGCGGCGACCAAAGCCAGCAGCACCGGCCAACGGCCCTCCGGATTCCCCGGTCGAAGCCATGACGGCAGCCGCTGTCCGGCGTGCTCCGCCAGATGTTCCGCCCTGTGCATGAGGTCTTCGTGCGGCTGCTTCGGCTGTCCCGACGTCTCGTCCATCAGGACAGTGTGGGTCACGGCCCGCCTGCGCCACTGGCGCGCCGCCTAGGATGGGGGCATGGCACTCCAAGGTGAATACGCTCCCAGCACCTCCGATTGGGCCCGGGAACAGGCCGAAAAGTACATGGAATCGGGCGGTGCCGACGGCACCGAGATGCAGGGCAAGCCGGTGATCCTGCTCACCACCGTCGGCGCGAAGAGCGGCAAGCTGCGCAAGACCCCGCTGATGCGGGTGGAGCACGGCGGCGAGTACGCGGTCGTGGCGTCGCTGGGCGGCGCGCCGAAGCACCCCGTCTGGTACTACAACCTCAAGGCCAATCCGCGGGTGGAACTGCAGGACGGCACCGACAGGCATGAGTACGCGGCGCGGGAGGTCTCCGGCGACGAGAAGGCCACCTGGTGGGACCGCGCAGTGCAGGCGTGGCCTGACTACGCCGGATACCAGAAGAAGACGGATCGCCAGATTCCGGTCTTCGTGCTCACCCGGGTTGACTGACCTGCAACGTTGCATGGCACCATTGACCGGTGTCTGCCGAACTTAGCCTGAGCCATCGTGGGGGGCCGCTCACCGCGGCCGACATCGACGCGGCGGCTGAGCGAATTGCCGGGGTGGTTGCGCCCACTCCGTTGCAGCTCAGTGAACGGCTGTCGGCGGCCACCGATGCCACGGTGTACCTCAAGCGCGAAGACCTGCAGTCCGTCCGCTCGTACAAGCTGCGCGGCGCCTACAACCTGCTGATGCAGTTGTCCGCCGGCGAGTTGGCTGCCGGGGTGGTGTGCTCGTCCGCGGGCAACCACGCGCAGGGCTTCGCACACGCGTGCCGGTCGATGCGCATCCACGGGCGGGTATACGTGCCGCACAAGACCCCGAAGCAGAAGCGCGACCGAATCCGCTTCCACGGCGGCGATTTCATCGAGCTGATCGCGGTTGGTTCCACATACGACGCGGCCGCGGCCGCGGCGCTCGAGGACGTGGCACGCACCGGCGCGACCCTGGTGCCGCCGTTCGACGACCCGCGCACCATCGCCGGTCAGGGCACCATCGCGGCCGAGATTCTTGATCAGCTCGGGGACGAGCCCGACCTGGTGGTGGTGCCGGTCGGCGGCGGCGGTTGCGTCGCCGGGATCACGATCTATCTGGCCGAGCGGACCACCACGACGTCCGTGCTCGGTGTCGAACCGGCCGGCGCGGCCGCGATGATCGCCGCGCTGGCGGCCGGCGAGCCGGTCACGTTGGAGCACGTCGACCAGTTCGTCGACGGCGCGGCGGTGAACCGGGCCGGGGCGCTGACCTACGCCGCGCTGGCGGCGGCAGGGGACATGGTGTCGGTGACGACGGTCGATGAGGGCGCCGTGTGCACGGCGATGCTCGACCTGTACCAGAACGAGGGAATCATCGCCGAACCTGCCGGCGCGCTGTCGGTGACCGCGCTGATGGAAACCGACCAGGTGGAGCCGGGCTCGACGGTGGTATGTCTGATCTCCGGCGGCAACAACGACGTCTCGCGTTACGGCGAGATCCTGGAGCGCTCGCTGGTTCACCTGGGTCTCAAGCACTATTTCCTCGTCGACTTTCCGCAGGAGCCCGGTGCGTTGCGCCGCTTCCTCGACCAGGTCCTCGGGCCCAACGACGACATCACGCTGTTCGAGTACGTCAAGCGCAGCAACCGCGAAACCGGTGCGGCGCTGGTCGGCATCGAGCTGGGTTCCGCCGAGAACCTCGACGGCCTGCTCCACCGGATGGCCGCCTCCGAGATGGACGCCGAACGACTGAGTCCCGATTCACCGGCGTATCGCTACCTGATCAACCCGTAACCCGGGTTCTGCGCAGGATCGCGAACGAGTGGCCCGGCAGCACTGTCGCGTTCTCCCTGGATCGCGGTTCCTCCCAGGCCAGCACCACCTCGCCCGTGACGGGCACGGCCACGTCATCGGCCCCGATGTTGCAGACGACACTCAGGGACCCGCGGTGCATCGCGATCCACCGCTGGTCCTCGTCGTAGTCGACGGACAGATGCTCCAGCCACGGGTCTGCGATGTCGGGCTCGGTGTGCCGCAACGCGGTCAGCCGCTGATAGATTCGGCGCAGGCGCCCGTGCTCACCGGCGTCGACCGCGCTCCAGTCCAACTTGGAGCGCAGGAACGTCTGCGGATCCTGCGGGTCGGGGATTGCGTCCGCGTCCCAGCCGTGTTCGGCGAACTCGCGCTTGCGGCCTTCGGCGGTCGCCCGCGCCAACTCGGGTTCGGGATGGGAGGTGAAGAACTGGAACGGCTGCGACGATCCCCACTCCTCGCCCATGAAAAGCATTGCGGTGTATGGGGAGCCCAGGGCAAGCGCTGCCTTGACGGCGAGTTGGCCGAAGTCCAGATTCTGAGAGGGCCGATCGCCGACGGCGCGGTTGCCGACCTGGTCGTGGGTAGTGGTGTAGGCCATCAGCCGGCTCGCCGGGATCAGCGCCTTGTCCAGAGGCCGGCCGTGGCGGCGCCCGCGGAACGACGAGTAGGTGCCGGCGTGGAAGTAGCCGTTCTGCAGAGTCGTTGCCAGCGTCTCGAGTGAGCCGAAATCGCCGTAGTAGCCCTGCCGTTCACCCGACACCGCGGCGTGGATCGCGTGGTGGATGTCGTCGTCCCATTGCGCCGTCAAGCCGTAGCCACCGTGGTCGCGCGGCGTGATCAGCCGCGGATCGTTCAGGTCGCTCTCCGCGATCAGCGACAGCGGCCGACCCACCTCCTTTGACAACGCCTCGGTTTCTGCCGAAAGCTCTTCGAGGATGTGGATCGCGGTGGTGTCGACCAGCGCGTGCACGGCGTCCAGCCGCAACCCGTCGGCGTGGAAGTCGCGCATCCACCGCAGTGCGGCCTCGACGATGTAGCGCCGCACCTCGTCGGCGCCGGCGTCGGCCACGTTGACGCCTTCGCCCCATGGGTTGTTGCCCGACGAGAGGTAGGGCCCGAAGCGCGGCAGGTAGTTGCCCGACGGGCCAAGGTGATTGAATACCGCGTCGACCAGCACGCCAAGCCCGCGGCGGTGACTGGCATCGACGAAGCGCACCAGCGCGTCAGGTCCCCCGTACGGTTCGTGCACGGCGTACCAGAGCACGCCGTCGTATCCCCAGCCGTGGGTGCCTGCGAACGCGTTGACCGGCATCAGCTCGACGAAGTCCACACCCAGATCGACCAGGTAGTCGAGCTTCCCGATCGCCGCGTCCAGCGTTCCCTCATCGGTGAACGTGCCGATGTGGAGCTCGTAGATCACGCCGCCCTCGATCGAGCGTCCGCGCCAGTCGTCGTCGCTCCAGGCCACCGGATCGGGTTGCCACAGTTGAGATCGCTCGTGCACGCCGCCGGGCTGGCGTGGCGAGCGTGGATCGGGCAGGACGGCGGGGTCGTCATCGAGTGCGAAGCCGTAGCGGCTGTCCGGGCGGGCCGGGACACTGGCGCGCCACCACCCGTCATCGTCGCGGCTCATCTCGTGCTGCGTGCCGTCGACGTCCAGCCGCACCCGCTCGGGGGTGGGCGCCCACACCGCGAACTCAGGCATCCGCGCGTTCCAGCAGGGCCACCGGCAGCTCGGCGAACAAATCCTTCGCCTCGACGCCGTGCGTCCAGCACCTTCCGGTCAGCCGGTCGGTCCACGTCCCTTCAGGCAGCGCCACAACCGTGTCTTCCCAGCCTTTTTCGGCCAGCGTGGCGGTCCAGCGGCTGACCGCGACCAGCACATCGCCGCCGCGCATGAACGCGACCACGTGCTCGCGTGCGGAACCGCCGGCCAACACCGGCGTGTATTCCCCGGACAGGAACGTGTCGGGACGGGCCCTGCGCAGCCGCAGCGCCGCCGCGGTCACCCGGATCTTCGGGTGCTCGAGCGAGGCCAGCGCGGCCCGACGCGCGGCGTAGTCCACCGGGCGGCGGTTGTCCGGATCGACGAGGCTGTCCTCCCACAGCTCGGTGCCCTGGTAGACGTCCGGCACCCCGGGAGCGGTCAGCTGCAACAGCTTCTGCCCGAGCGCGTCGTTGCGGCCGTGCGGGTCGAGCTGGGCGACCAGCCCGGTCAGCTCCGCAGCGATGTCGCCGTCGATCACGGTGTCGATCCACCCGTGAACCGCCGACTCGAACTCGGCGTCCGGATCGTTCCACGACGTGTGGGTGCCGGCTTCCCTGATCGCCTTCGCGGCGTAGGCGTGCAGCCGGTCGCGCAGCTCCTGTGACACGGCGCCGTCCACAGGCCACACTCCGAACATGTTCTGTAACAAGAAAAGTCCGGTGACCGGATCGGGGGAGGGTGCCCGCTGCTCCCAGCCTCCGACGAGCTGTGACCACAATGCGGGCACCTGCGACAGCACGCCGATCCGGGCGCGGACATCTTCGCCGCGCTTGGTGTCGTGAGTGGTCAGCGTGGTCATTGCCCGCGGCCACATCCGTTCCCGCACGGTGGCGCGGTGGTGGAACTCCGCGGCGCTGACGCCGAACCGCCCGGGATCGCCCCCGACCTCGTTCAGCGACACCAGTCGCGCATCGCGATAGAACAGGCAGTCCTCCATGGACTTTGCGGTCGCGGCGCCGCACAGCTGTTGCAAACGAACCGACGGTTCCGCGTCGTTCGCCAGCGCAGCGGCGACGATCTGCAGCGGCTCGGCCAGCTCCGGCGCGTCAGAAGCGGTGTCAGCCAATGCAATCGGCAGCACCGCCGACAGGGTGGGGTAGTCGGAGCGGTACACGCCGATGTGGCTGATCAGCGCGGCCACCGCGTCCGGCAGCAGCGCGTGGTCGGCACCGGCGGCCGCCGAGACCGTCCTGCACAGCCGACGCAGCTCGCTGGCCAGCGTGTCGGTCACCGCGGCGGCCTTCAGCTGCCGCGCCAACGCCGGCATCGTGGCGTAGTCGATACCGGTCGACGAGAGCAGTTCGGTCAGCTGAGCCTGGCCGGCCGGGTTGATGAACACCCCGCCGACCTCGCGCAGCGCGTCGTAGCCGGTGGTGCCGGCCACCGGCATGGTCAGGTCCAGCGCCTCGTCGACCGCCAGGATCTTCTCGATCACGATCCACGCCTGCGCCCCGGCCAGCTCGCGCAGCCACGCCAAATAGCGCGCCGGCTCCGACAATCCGTCCGGGTGGTCGACCCGCACCCCGTCGACCACCCCGTCGCTGAACCACCGCCGCACCTCGGCGTGGCTGGTGTCGAACACGTCGCGATCCTCCTGGCGCAGTCCCGCCAGCGAGGTGATCGCGAAGAACCGGCGATACCCGCTCAAGGCGCGGCGCCAGCCGATCAGCCGGTAGTGCTGGCGGTCGTGCACGTCGGGGCCGCTGCCCTCACCGGTGCCCGGAGCGATAGGGAAGGCCAGATCACCCAGCCGCAGCAGGTCGCCGTCGACGGTCAGCGCGGCGATGTCGTCGTCGGATCCCAGCACAGGCAACGCGAGCTTGCCGCCGACGCCGTTGTCGGGCGACCAGTCGATGTCGAAGAACGGCGCGTACGCCGAGTCGCGGCCGTGCTGCAGCACGTCCCACCACCACGGGTTCCGGTCGGGTTTGTCCACGCCGACGTGGTTGGGGACGATGTCGACGACCAGTCCCATGCCGCGCGTGCGGGCTGCCTGCGAGAGCCGGGCCAGCCCGTCGGCACCGCCGAGTTCGTCGGAGACCTTCGTCGGGTCGGTGACGTCGTAGCCGTGCGTCGAGCCCGGAACCGCGCTCAGCACCGGCGACAGGTAGAGGTGTGAGACGCCGAGCTCGTCGAGGTAGTCCAGCAGTTTTTCGGCGTCGGCGAACGTGAAGGCGTCCCCGCGCAGCTGCAGCCGGTACGTGGAGATCACCGGTGACGGCGACGTCACGCTGTTCTGTGCAGCACGAGCACCGAGCGTCCCACCAGCGAGATCTTCTCGCCGGCGGTCACCACCAGCGACGTCGCGCCGACCGGATCGGCGGTGTCGACGCACGCTGACCACTGTTTGCCGTAATTGCCTGCCGGCACAACGAAATCCAGCTCCTCGTCGTGGCCGTTGAAGCAGAGCAGGAACGAGTTGTCGACGACCGGGAACCCGCGTGCGTCGGGTTCGGGAATGGCTTCGCCGTTGAGGAACACCGCGATGCACTTTCCGAAGTCGTTGTCCCAGTCCTCGGGCGTCATCTCCTGGCCGGCCACGGTCAGCCAGGCGATGTCGCGGACCTGCGCGCCGCTGCGGATCGGGGTGCCCGCGAAGAACCGCCGCCGACGGAACACCGGGTGATCCTTGCGCAGCTTGGTCACCTTCTTCGTGAACTCGAGCAGGTCGGCGTTCTTCTCGGCCAGCGACCAGTCCATCCACGACAGCTCGGAGTCCTGGCAGTAGACGTTGTTGTTGCCGCGCTGGGTGCGGGCCATCTCGTCGCCGTGGGTGATCATCGGGGTGCCTTGCGACAGCATCAGCGTCGCCATGAAGTTGCGCATCTGCCGGCCGCGCAGCGTGAGGATCTCCGGGTCGTCGCTGGGGCCCTCCGCCCCGCAGTTCCAGGATCGGTTGTGGCTTTCGCCGTCGCGGTTGCCCTCGCCGTTGGCCTCGTTGTGTTTCTGGTTGTAGGAGACCAGGTCGTTGAGCGTGAAGCCGTCGTGCGCGGTGACGAAGTTGATGCTGGCACCGGGCCTGCGGCCGGTGGCCTCGTACAGGTCCGAGGAGCCGGTGAGCCGCGAAGCGAACTCCCCGAGCGTGGCCGGCTCGCCGCGCCAGTAGTCCCGCACGGTGTCGCGGTACTTGCCGTTCCACTCTGTCCACAGGCCGGGGAAGTTGCCGACCTGGTAGCCGCCCTCGCCGACATCCCACGGCTCGGCGATCAGCTTGACCTGGCTGACCACCGGGTCTTGCTGCACCAGGTCGAAGAACGCCGACAGCCGGTCGACGTCGTGCAGTTCGCGCGCCAGTGTGGACGCCAGGTCGAAGCGGAACCCGTCGACGTGCATCTCGAGCACCCAGTAGCGCAGCGAGTCCATGATCAGTTGCAGAGTGTGCGGGTGCCGGGCGTTGAGACTGTTGCCCGTGCCTGTGTAGTCCCTGTAGTAGCGCAAATCCTCGTCAACCAGCCGGTAATAGGCGGCATTGTCGATGCCGCGGAAGTTGATGGTGGGCCCCAGCTGATTGCCCTCGGCTGTGTGGTTGTAAACCACGTCGAGGATGACCTCGATGCCCGCCTCGTGGAACGAGCGGACCATCGTCTTGAACTCGGCCACCGCGCCGCCCGCGTGCCGGACCGACGCGTACTGGTTGTGCGGTGCGAAGAAGCCGAACGTGTTGTAGCCCCAGTAATTGCGCAGCCCCAGCTCCAGCAGGCGGTGGTCATGCATGAACTGGTGCACCGGCATCAGTTCTATCGCGGTGACGTTGAGCGACTTCAGGTGGTCGATGACCGCGGGGTGTGCCAGCCCGGCGTAGGTGCCCCGCAACTCTTCCGGCACGCTCGGATGCGTCTGCGTCATGCCTTTGACGTGCGCCTCGTAGATGATCGTCTCGTGATAGGGGGTACGCGGCGCCCGGTCGGATGCCCAGTCGAAGAACGGGTTCACCACCACGCTGGTCATCGTGTGACCGAGCGAGTCGATCATCGGCGGCGGCCCTGACGCGGATTCGTCGTATCTGGTGGTGTCATACGAGTACAGCGCGGGCCCGTGGTCGAAATCGCCGTAAAACGACTTGCCGTACGGGTCGAGCAGCAGCTTGCTCGGATCGCAACGATGTCCCGACGCCGGATCCCACGGGCCGTACACCCGGAACCCGTACCGCTGGCCCGGCGTCACGGCGGGCAGGTACGCATGCCAGACGAAGCCGTCGACTTCGTCGAGCCGGGTGCGTTCCTCGGAGCCGTCCCTCTCGATCAGACACAGCTCCACCTTGTCCGCGACCTCGGAGAACAGCGAGAAGTTCGTGCCCGCGCCGTCGTATGTGGCGCCGAGCGGGTACGCCGTTCCCGGCCACACGGTGGCAAGAATCGGTCCCGTGTCTAAGGATGGTTCACTCGAGGCCATCTTTCGACCATATAGACGCCCGGGATCGGCTGCTCGGCGTGTCACCACCAGCTGGTGGTGACGGCGAGCTGCCGCCCCAGCTCGGCGGTCATGGTCCGCACGTATGTGGCAGACAGATGGTGAGAGTCGTGGTATACCAACACGTTTCCTTCCACAGCGCGGCAGACGTCCTTGCGGCACATCGCATCGGTCAGGTCGAGGAGTTTGAGCAGCGGGAACTGTGCGACGAAGTCGAGCGTCGGGTTGTGCCCGTCGAGCACATCGGACCGCTTCATGCCGCACGACGTCGGGTTGCCCCCCTTGGCAAGGCAATCGGCGGGTGCGAACGGCTCGCCGTTCTTGATCATCCACGGCGTGTCGCGGATGCCGAGAATCCCGATGTTGTTGGCGGACAGGATCTGCCAGATGCCGAGATAGCTGGCGGGCATCACGTCGCCCGGCTGGGCGTTGCGTGGCCGGGTGCTGTTGGTGAAGACGTAGTCGGGACGGTCGGTGACCAGTTTGGCCATCACCTTGTCCACCCACGCCCGGCACTGTGGATAGGGGATGTTGCCGCCCACGATCAGCGGGACCTGCTCCGTGGAGAGCGGACAGCCCATCTTCAGATAGGTGACGATGCGGAAGTGATGCAACCGGCCGAGCAGGTCGAGCGCGGTGATCCAGTGCTCGGCATGCGAGCCGCCGGCCAGGGCGATCGTCCGGGTCGCCGCGGGGTCGCCATACGTGCAGTTGATCAGCGTCGGGTTGATGAAGTCGCTGATGCAGCCATCGCTCGTCGTCTCGGGAAGATCTTTCCTGGCTTCCAGGACCGTGGGGCGCATCGGCAGCTTCGGCACCCTCATGTTGTTGATCAGGGCCAGGGCGCCCGGGTAGTCATGGGCGGAGAGCCCGGCCAGTTCCCTGCCGTTGGCCCGCTGCACGGTGACGTGCTCACGCCACGTGAACGACGTGGCCGTCAGGGTCACCCCGAGCAGCGCCACCGCCGAACCGAGCACGATGGTCGGGCGGCCGTACCTCTCCCGCAGCGGCGTCGGCGCGGGCCGAGAGGCCGCCGCGGACGATCGGCGGCGCAGCGGGTTCTCCACGAATCGCGTGGTCAGATGCGCCAGTACCCCGGACACCAGCAACACGACGGCGCCGTCGAGGAATCCGGCGCTCTTGTGGCCGCTGTAGGCCAGCCAGAAGATCAGCAGCGGCCAGTGCCAGAGGTACAGCGAATACGCCATCCCCCCGAGCGCGACCAGCGGGCCCGTCGCCAGGATCCGGTTCGGGACGGGCAAGCGGTGGCGGGTGCCGGGATCGGCTTGCTGGTTTGCTGCCGCGAGGATCATCAGCACGGTCGCGCCGGCGGGCACCAGTGCCCACGGACCGGGGAACTCCCGCACGCCGTTGATCAGCACGCCGCACGACAGGACGGCGGCCAGCGCGACGGTCGCCGCGCCATTGCGCAGCCACATCGGCCACCGGACGTACGGCACCAGTGCGCCGACGAGCGCGCCGAGCAGCAGTTCCCACGCCCGCGCGAAGCTGTTGTAGTAGGCAGTCGACTGGTTGGCCGCCTCCGCGAAGATGGCGAACACGAATGACGCGGTCGTCAGTCCGGCCAGCAGGATCACAATTGAAATCCGCGTGTATTTGCCGAGCACACGACGGAACGCGAAGGCAAACCCGAAGATCAGGGCCAGGAACGCTATGTAGAACTGGCCCTGCACCGACATCGACCAGATGTGTTGCAGCGGGCTGACGGATTCACCGGCCCGCAGGTAGTCCGCCGCGGTGCTTGCCAATTCCCAGTTCTGGTAGTAGCCGAGGCTTGCCAGGCTCTGGTCAGCAAACGTTTCCCAGCGGGTCTCGGGCTGGATGAGGATGGTGAGTACGGCCGACGCGGCAAGCACGACGACCAGCGCCGGCAGCAGCCGCCTGATCAGTCGCACGATCTGGGTAACCGGCGACAGCGAAGAGTTCGGGGTCAGCGCGGTCCGCACCGCCGACCCGCCGAAGAAGAAGCCGGACAGCACCAGGAAGACGTCCACACCACCTGAAACCCGACCGAACCAGACATGGAACATCGCCACCAGCGCGATGGCTATGCCCCGCAGGCCGTCAAGATCGTGTCGGTAGAACCCCGCCTTTCGAGTACCCGTCCGGTGGGTCGGCGCAGCCTCCGGGTGGGTTGCCGGCACGCGCCGGGTGGGAGTCAGGGTGCTCATGGTCGACGACCAATCTACCCAAGCGGGGGCTCATCCTCATGTCACAGGAGCTGCTCACCCGGCCGTGAGCAAAGCTCAACCGGTTCACGCTCATGCCTCGGTTAGGCTCGTTGACCGTGCCCGCGTTGACCCCGGAGGAGATCAGCGCGATCGACGCAGCGCACGTCTGGCACCCGTACGGCACGATCGGCGCCGAGGCGTGGAAACCGTTGGTCGCCGTGGGCGCGCGCGGTGCCTCGTTGACTGTGATCCGCGACGGGCGCCGTGTCGACGTCCTCGACGCGATGAGCTCGTGGTGGACCGCGATCCACGGGCACGGCCACCCGGTGCTCGACGCGGCGGTCGCCAACCAGCTCGCAGCGATGAACCACGTAATGTTCGGCGGGCTCACCCATGAGCCGGCCGCGCGGCTGGCTCAGCTGCTGGTGCAGATCACACCCGACGGGCTCGACACCGTGTTCTTCTCCGATTCCGGATCTGTGGCCGTGGAGGTGGCCGTCAAGATGGCGCTGCAGTACTGGCGCAGCCGCGGCCGACCCGCCAAACACCGGCTGATGACGTGGCGCGGCGGCTACCACGGCGACACCTTCACTCCGATGAGTGTGTGCGACCCGGACGGCGGCATGCACTCGCTGTGGACCGACGTCCTGACCCCCCAGGTGTTCGCGCCGCAGGTACCCGCAGGCTACGACCCCGGCTACAGCGCCGGGTTCGAGGCGCAGCTGGCCGAACATGCGCACGAGGTGGCCGCCGTGATCGTGGAACCCGCGGTGCAGGGCGCCGGCGGGATGCGGTTTCACGATCCCCGCTACCTGTCGGATCTGCGCACGGCGTGCGGCCGGCACGACGTCTTGTTGATCTTCGACGAGATCGCGACCGGCTTCGGTCGCACCGGGGAGTTGTTCGCCGCCGACCACGCCGGCGTCGCGCCGGACATCATGTGCGTCGGCAAGGCGATGACCGGGGGCTACCTGACGCTCGCCGCGACGCTGTGCACCCGGGAGATCGCCGACACGATCAGCACCCACGAGCCCGGCGCGTTGATGCACGGACCGACGTTCATGGCCAACGCGCTGGCCTGCGCAGTGTCGGTCGCCTCCGTCGAGCTGCTCCTCGGTCAGGATTGGCGGACCCGGGTGCATGAGATCGAAACGGGTCTGCAGTCCGGCCTGCAGGCGGCGGCCGCACTGCCGGGCGTCGCGGACGTGCGGGTGCGCGGCGCGATCGGGGTTCTGGAGATGCGCCGGCCGGTGGATCTGCCGGTCGCGACCGCGACCGCACTGGACCGCGGCGTCTGGCTCCGGCCGTTCGGCAGCCTGATCTACGCGATGCCGCCCTACATCTGCACGGCGGGGGAGATCGACCGAATCACCTCAGCCATGGTCGCGGCTGCCCGGGCCTTAGGGTAGAGCGCGATGATCAGGGCCCGGACCGACAGCTCACCGCTGGCATGGCTTGACGACGTCGAGCGGCAGCGGAGGCAGGCCGGGCTGCGCCGATCGCTGCTGACGCGGCCGCCGGTCGGTGCGGAGCTGGACCTGGCATCCAACGACTATCTGGGCCTTTCGCAGCATCTTGAGGTCATCGACGGCGGCGTGCAGGCGCTGCGCACCTGGGGCGCGGGTTCGACCGGCTCGCGCCTGGTCACCGGCAACACGGAACTGCACGAGGAGTTCGAGACCGCGCTCGCAGACTTCATCGGCGCGCAGGCGGGTCTGGTGTTTTCGTCGGGCTACACCGCGAACCTGGCCGCGGTGGCCGGGCTCACCGGACCGGGATCTTTGCTGGTGTCCGACGCGTACAGCCACGCGTCGCTGGTCGACGCCTGCCGGCTCTCCCGGGCGCGGGTGATGGTCACTGCGCACCGCGACGTCGACGCCGTCGAGGCCGCGCTGGCCGACCGGGCGGAGGAACGCGCGGTCGTCGTCACCGACTCGGTGTTCAGCGCCGACGGTGCTCTGGCGCCGCTGCTGCGGCTGCACGACGTGAGCCGCGCTCAGGGCGCGCTGCTGCTCGTCGACGAGGCCCACGGCCTCGGTGTGCGGGGCGCAGGCGGCCGGGGACTCCTGCAGGAAGTCGGGCTCGCCGGCGCGCCGGACGTCGTGATGACGACAACGCTGTCGAAGGCGCTGGGCAGTCAGGGCGGCGCAGTGCTGGGACCGGCTGAGGTGCGCGAGCATCTGATCGACGCCGGGCGGCCGTTCATCTTCGACACGGGCCTCGCGCCCGCGTCGCTCGGTGCGGCG
The DNA here is from genome assembly GCA_025965895.1 of Mycobacterium sp. Lineage (GTDB taxonomy): Bacteria > Actinomycetota > Actinomycetes > Mycobacteriales > Mycobacteriaceae > Mycobacterium. The sequence goes on along the minus strand of JAOPWC010000056.1, from coordinate 48,757 downwards.
CTGGCCGCGCTGCGGGTGCTGATCTCACGGCCTGAGCTGCCGGCAGCCGTGCTGCGTAACGCCGCGGCGCTGGCACGCGCCTGCGGTGTGACCGAGCGTCCGGACTCCGCGGTGGTGTCGGTGATCCTCGGCGAGCCTGAGGTCGCGGTGGCCGCGGCCACCGCCTGCCTGGACCGCGGTGTGCGGGTGGGCTGCTTCCGTCCGCCGTCCGTGCCGGCCGGCACCTCGCGATTGCGGCTGACGGCGCGTGCGTCGCTGACCGACGATGAGCTCCAGACCGCCCACCGCGTCCTGACGGAAGTGCTCGCTTCCGCCCCCGCGTGAGCATCCTGCTCATCACCGGTACCAGCACCGGGGTCGGCAAAACGGTCGCCACCGCCGCGCTGGCGTGCCGGGCGGAGCAACTCGGCATCGACGTCGCGGTGTGCAAGCCGGTGCAGACCGGTACCGCCGCGGGCGACGACGACCTCGCTGAGGTGCGGCGCCTCTCGGGTGTCGAGAGCGTGGTCGGGTCGTGGCGCTATCCGGAGCCGTTGGGCCCGGTCGCCGCTGCGCAGCGCTCGGCGCTTGCGCTGCCGAGCCGGGTGGAGTTGGACGTGCTGGTGCGTGCCGTCGACCGGGCCCGGCGGCTGACGCTGGTGGAGGGCGCCGGAGGGCTGCTCGTCGAGCTCGGGTCCGACGGGACGACGCTGCGCGACATGGCCGTCGATCTGCACGCCCCGGTGGTGGTGGTGGTGTCAGCGGAGCTGGGCACATTGAACCACACCGCACTTACGCTGGAAGCGCTTGCGGCGCAAGATGTCTCCTGCGCCGGACTGATTATCGGTGCGTGGCCGGCGAACCCGGGTGGTGCCGAGGAGTCGAACCTGCAGGCGCTGTCCCGGCTGGCGCCGCTGCGGGCGGTGCTGCCCACCGGGGCAGCCGCGCTGGCGGCCCGGGAGTTCGCGCAGATGAGCGTTGCGGCGATCGACGCCGACTGGCTGACGGAATTGGTGGGCTAGTGGTCCATTCGATCGAGCTGCTCGTCGATCCGCACTCCGAATCGGCGACCCGGCGCATGTGGGAAGCGCTCGCCGAGGCGGGCCTGCGCAGCCCGGGACAGACCAGCCGGCCGCACGTGACGATGGTGGTCGCCGACGCGATCTCCGCCGATGTCGATGGGGTACTGAGGCCCGTGACCCGGCGGCTGCCGCTGCCGTGCCGCATCGGTGCGCCGATGGTGTTCGGCGGCCCCAGGTTCACGCTCGTGCGGCTTGTGGTGCCGACCGCCGAGTTGCTGTCACTGCACGCCGAGGTGCATCACATCTGCCTGCCATACCTGGTGCCCGGGGCCGCGTCGAACACCGTGCCGGGCGAGTGGACCCCGCACCTGACGATGGCCCGCCGCGTCGACCCGGCGCAGCTGGCCCGTGCCGTCACGATCCGTAAGCTCTCCCGCGACCTCTCCGCGAGCATCGTCGGGCTGCGGCGCTGGGACGGCGATAACCGGGTGGAATACGTTATCCCGCCGCCAGTTTGAGGTTATCCAGGTCTCACTGCGTACCGAGGGGCACCAGGGGGTCCGCGGCGGCGATCGGCCCGAGGGCGATCGATGCCCCAGCCGCGGCGGCGATCAGCAACGGCGGGAAGTATTTCGGTTTGATGATCATCGCGGGACTCCTGTGGCTGGGTTCTGTGGTGGGCTGATCGCGGAGGCCTGTCCAGGCCCGATCCGTCGTTTCCAGGGTCCCGCCGCGGCAAAGCGCTGTCGGCGCCGCTGGCACCCAACAAAGGGCCCCTGCCAGTTGGTATTTCGGCAATCGGTCAGTGTGCAACAGGGTCGATGTCGGCGCGGTGGGCCGCGATTCCGACGATCAGCAGGCGCAGCCCGAATGCGAACCGGCCGCTCGCGTCCGTCGACAGCACCGACTGCGCGTCGGCCAGCGCGCCGGCCGCATCCCACTGAATGCGCGACTGCTCGTCGGCGGTGAAACCCAGTACGTAGTACACGACCGTCCGGGCCGCGAGGTCCGCCTGCTCCGGCGCCACGCCGGCGTCCGCCGCGGCGTCTGTCAGCCGGGCCACGATCTTTGCGGCGGCGTCCGAGTGTCCTGCGGCGAAGCTGGCCGACACCAGCTCAGCGCCGTCGGTGTGCGACAACAGCGCATCGCGCAGCCGCGTGCCGATCACGTCGACGCGCTCACCCCAGCCGGTCGCCGGCACGTCGGCGCACGCGGGGTGCAGGATGCGGTCGGCGACCGCGCCGAGCAGCTCCTGTTTGTTCGCGAAATGCCAGTACAGTGCGCCGGGGCTGACGTCGAGTTCGCGGGCCAGCCGGCGCATGGTCAGATCGGCTATCCCGTAGCTGTCCAGCAGCGCCGTCGCCGCGTCCACCACGTCCCGTTTGTGCAGCTGCACGCGATTACCCTAACCTGAACACCGTTCAAGTCGCCCTCGAGAGGAGCATGCGTGACCGACGACATCCTTGCGTTGGCCCGCGAGCAGGTGCTGGACCGCGGCGAGGGCCTCGACCAGGACCAGGTGCTCGAGGTGCTGCGGCTGCCCGACGACCGGCTGGAGGAGCTGCTCGCGCTCGCCCACCAGGTGCGGATGCGCTGGTGCGGCCCCGAGGTCGAGGTCGAGGGGATCATCAGCCTCAAGACCGGCGGCTGCCCGGAGGACTGCCACTTCTGCTCGCAGTCGGGGCTGTTCTCGTCGCCGGTGCGCAGCGCGTGGCTGGACATCCCCAGCCTGGTCGAGGCGGCCAGGCAGACGGCCAAGACCGGCGCGACGGAGTTCTGCATCGTGGCGGCGGTGCGCGGACCCGATGAACGGCTGCTCGCCCAGGTGGCCGCAGGTATCGAGGCGATCCGCAACGAGGTCGACATGCAGATCGCGTGCTCGCTGGGCATGCTCACCACAGAACAGGTCGAGCAGCTGGCCGCGATGGGCGTGCACCGCTACAACCACAACCTCGAGACCTCGCGCTCGTTCTTCCCCCGGGTCGTCACCACGCACACCTGGGAGGAGCGCTGGGACACGCTGTCGATGGTCCGCGACGCGGGCATGGAAGTGTGCTGCGGCGGCATCCTCGGCATGGGCGAGACGCTCGAGCAGCGCGCGGAGTTTGCCGCGAACCTCGCCGAGCTGCAGCCCGATGAGGTGCCGCTGAACTTTCTGAACCCGCGGCCCGGCACGCCGTTCGGCGACCTGGACGTGCTGCCGGCCTCACAAGCGCTCAAAGCGGTGGCCGCGTTCCGGCTCGCGCTGCCGCGCACGATGCTGCGCTTCGCCGGCGGCCGCGAGATAACGCTCGGCGACCTGGGCGCCAAGCAGGGCATCCTGGGCGGCATCAACGCCGTGATCGTCGGCAACTATCTGACGACGCTGGGCCGTCCGGCCGAGAACGATCTCGAGCTGCTCGACGACCTGCACATGCCGATCAAGGCGCTCAACGCGACGCTGTAAACATGTAGGCATGTTCAACGTCTACACCGGCGAACCGGACGGCACCGCGATGCCGATGGCCGCGCAGCTCGGGCTGGAGCCGCCGCGGTTCTGCGCCGATTGCGGCCGGCGGATGGTCGTGCAGGTGCGTCCCGATGGCTGGTGGGCGCATTGCTCGCGGCACGGCCGGGTGGACTCCAAGGATCTGGAGGCGCGCCGGTGACGCGCGCGGTGGCGATCGTGGTGGCCGGAATGGCGGCCGCAGGCGTGCTCGTCGGGTGTCTGTGGGTGCTGCTGGCCCCGCCGGTTCACGGCGCGGTCGCGCTGAACAAGGCCGGCCAGCGGCTGCACGTCTACCTCGGCAACGAGGCTGACCACTTCTTCGTCTCCGCGGTGATGATGGTCGGCATGCTGATCGCCGTCGCGGTCGTCGGGGCGGTGCTGGTGTGGCAGTGGCGACAGCGCCGCGGGCCCGCGACGGTGGTCGCGCTGGTGCTCGGCGGGATCGCCTCGGCCGCCGCCGCGACGGCCGTCGGCGCCGGACTGGCCCGATTGCGCTACGGTGCCGTCGAGGTCGCCACGGCCCCGGTCTCGCCCCAACACCGCGTCCACTACGTCACCGAGGCGTCGACCGTGTTCTTCGGGCACGCGCCGCTTCAGGCGCTGGCGACGCTGCTGCTGCCGGCGGCCGCCGCGGCGCTGGCCTACGCCATCATGGCCGCCGCGTCGGCGCACGACGATCTCGACGTCGGGGACGATTACGAACCGTCAGTCCCCGAGACTGTCGGCTAGCCGCTCGGCGGCCTCGAGGTAATCCCGGGCGAACTCGTAGACCACCTGCCGCGCGGGCTTGACCGTGTTCATCAGCCCGACGCCCTGGCCGACCCAGTACGTGGCCAGTGCCCGGGCGCCCTCGTCGCCGTTGGCCGCCAGTTTGTCGACCCGGCGCAGCACGGGCTCGCTGATCATCGACTGCAGCGGCATCGGCAGCGGCTCCGGCCCGTTGCCGGACTCCCACGCGTCGGTCCAGTCCGACTTCAGTTGACGGGTGGGTTTGCCGGTTCGGCAGGTGGAGCGGACGGTGTCGCGGGAGGTGGCAGTCAGCATCCGCTGCTTGCTGTAGGGCGCGGTCTCGGCCTCCTCGGTGGTCAGCCAGACCGAACCGGTCCACGCGCCGGCGGCGCCCATCGCCACCGCCGCGGCCATTTGCCTGCCTGTGACGATCCCGCCTGCCGCCAGCACGGGCACCTCGCGGATCGGCTTGACTGCGTCGATCACCTCGGGCACCAGCACCAGCGTGGTCACCTCGCCGCAGTGACCGCCGGCTTCGGTGCCGGCCGCAACGAGGATGTCGACGCCGGCGTGCACCTGTTTGATCGCGTGCTCGCGTGCACCGACCAGCGCCGCGACCGGCACACCGTGTGCCTTTCCCGCCTCAAGCATGGACTTCGGCGGCCTGCCCAGCGCGTTGGCGACCAGCTTGATCGGGTGCGAGAACGCGACCTCCAGCAGCGCGTCGCCGGCGTCGTCTGAGATCGACACCCGCGGCGGACGCGACTGCTCGACCGGCTCGATGCCGTGGTCTTTGAGCAGCGACGCGACGTACTCGCGGTGCTCGGCGGGGATCATGTCGGCGAACTGCTCGGAGGTGAGGCGCCGGCCCTTGCCGGTGTAGCGCTCCGGCACGATGATGTCGACGCCGTACGGCTTGCCGTGCACCTCGTCGTCGACCCACGCGAGCTCGCGCTCAAGTTCCTCCGGTGTGTGCGTCAACGCGCCGAGCACCCCGAAGCCGCCGGCGTTGGTGACGGCTGCGACCACGTCGCGGCAGTGGCTGAAAGCCAGCAGCGGTATGTCGACGCCGAGCAGTTCGCAGATCGCCGTCTTCACCCCGAACTCCTCAGGTGTCGGTCAGCGACAGCGGGCGACGTTCGACCGGGCGACCCGTGATGACCTTCGCGGCGATCCGCCCCAGCCGGATCATGCCTCGGTACGTCGACGGGTTGAACAGCGTGGGCCAGGTCGTGCGCACGACGTGTTCGTTGAGCGACCGTCCCGCGAAGCGGTCGCGCAGCCACCGCAACGTCATCGGGGCCGACATCGGGTGCAGCAGCATGTGCTCGCTGAACAGGTCGCGGTGGTAGGTCACCGCGGCGCCCCCCGAGCGGTAACCCTCGGCCAGATCGTCGATGTCGTCGACGCCGACGATCTTGTCGTGCACGGCCTGCACGATCAGCACCGGCGGTGTCGGGCTCGCGGTGCCGAGTTTGATGCTGTCGAACACGAACTGGACTTCGGGCTCTTCGAGGATTTCGGCGAGCGGCCGGTCGACGTAGGAGTCCATGTCTTTGTGCGCCATCCGGAACACCGCGCGGATTGTGGTCATCTTCTCGAGCGAGTCCAGCAACGCCTTGCCTTGGTAGGTGACGTGCCGCTGGATCACCCGGTCGAGCTCCGGGTAGGCGTGGCTGAGGGCCGCCACGACCATCGCGGGCAACGCGGAGTAGAACGTGCCGTTCAACCGCTTGAATGTGTGCCCCAGGTCGCCGACCGGTGAGCCGAGCACAGCGCCGACGATGCCCAGCTCCGGTGCGTAGTCGCCCGCGACCTCGGCCGCCCACGCCGAGGCCAGGCCGCCGCCGGAGTAGCCCCACAGCCCGATAGGCGCTGACGGCGAGAGGCTGAGGCGCTCGCAGTTGACTGCGGCGCGGACACCGTCGAGAACGCGGTAGCCGGGCTCGTACGGGGTGCCCCACGAGCCGCGCGTCCCTTCATGATCGGGCACCGACACGGCCCAGCCCTCCGCCAGCGCGGCGGCGATCAGCAGGAACTCCAACTGGGCGAGCGCGCCGACCGCCCGGGCCCCGCGCCGCAGTGCGTACGACGGGAAACAGCGCGACGCCACAGCGTCGATCGCGCACTGGTACGACAGCACCGGGCAGTCCGTCTCCGGCCCGCGTTCGGCCGGCACCAGCACCGTCGTGACGGTCGCCTCGGGGCGCCCGTTCATGTCAGTGCTGCGATAGAGCAACTGGGTGGCAATGAATTTCTGAGGGATCAGCCCAAGGAAAGCCAGCTCGACATCGCGGGACCGCAAAACCGTGCCGGGCCTGGCGTGCTGGTAGCCGGGCGGCGGCTCGTAGAACAGGTCTTTGGCCGGCAGCAGGGGTCGTCCGCGCCGCAGATCTTGATGCGGGGCATCGCCGATCCAGTCTGCGCCGGTCGCGGCGGCCAAGCTGGCAGGGTCCGTCATTGACACTCCTTCGTGACCAACCGGTCATTCTTCCTTAAGGAGACGGTAAACGCCCAATCGACTCACCGGGTGGACGCAGCGCGGCGAATTCGTCGGTTACCCGCAGTCGTGAATCGGTGAACCGGTAGAACGCCGCGGGGCGCCCCCCACTGCGGCCGGACCGTGCGGTGGTGCCGGTCGGGATGATCACGCCGCGGCGCGCGAGCACCCGCTGCAGGTTCGTCGCGTCCACCTGGTGGCCCAGTGCCGCCCCGTAGATGTCACGCAGCGTCGACAGCGCAAATTCCCTTGGTGCCAGGGCGAATCCGAGGTTCGTATAGGACAGCTTCGCGACAAGCCGATTGCGGGCGTGGGCCACCATCGGGGCGTGGTCGAAAGCCATCGGCGGCAGCGCGTTGACCGGATGCCAGCGGGTGTCGGGCGGCAGAGCCGGCGTGGCGGGCGAGGGCACCAGGCCAAGGAACGTCGACGCGATGGTCCGTGTGCCCGGCACGCGGGCCGGCTCGGAGAACACCGCGAGTTGTTCGAGGTGCGCGAGTTCTCGCAGGTCCACCTTCTCGGCCAGTTGACGGCGCACTGAACTCGTCATGTCCTCGTCGTGACGCAGCCGGCCGCCGGGCAGCGACCAGGCTCCGCGCTGGGGGTTCATTGCGCGCTGCCACAGCAGCACGCTGAGCTGGGGCTTTGGTGTGCCCAGGTGCCGAACCTGGAACACGACGGCCAGCACTTCGTGCTCGGTGCTACCATGGGTCATGTTTTCGATTATAAGTCGAAAACCCCGATCTGAGGAGGCGGCCATGACGGTCGTGGCGCGGGTTGACGAGCCCGGTGTCGAGGCAGACGCCGACTGGGCCGCCGAGGTACGCCGGCTGGCCGATCTTCGCGGCGCCACTCTTCTCGCGCACAACTATCAGCTGCCGGCCATCCAGGACGTGGCGCATCACGTCGGCGATTCGCTGGCGTTGTCCCGCATCGCCGCCGACGTACAGCAGGACACGATCGTGTTCTGCGGCGTCCATTTCATGGCCGAGACCGCGAAGATCCTCAGCCCGCACAAGAGGGTGCTGATCCCCGACCAGCGCGCGGGATGCTCCCTGGCGGAGTCGATCACCGCCGACGAGCTGCGCGCGTGGAAGGCTGAACACCCCGATGCGGTCGTGGTCTCTTACGTCAACACCACCGCCGCGGTCAAGGCGCTCACCGACATCTGCTGCACGTCGGCCAACGCGGTCGACGTCGTCGCGTCGATCGACCCCGACCGCGAGGTGCTGTTCCTGCCCGACCAGTTTCTCGGTGCCCACGTGCGCCGTGTGACCGGCCGGACCAACATGCACGTCTGGGCGGGCGAATGCCACGTGCACGCCGGCATCAACGGCGACGAACTTGCCCAACAGGCCCGTTCGCACCCCGACGCCGAGCTGTACGTGCATCCCGAATGCGGCTGCGCGACATCCGCGCTGTATCTGGCCGGCGAAGGTGCCGTACCCGCCGATCGGGTCAAGATCCTGAGCACCGGCGGCATGCTCGAGGCCGCCCGTGCCACCCGCGCCCGTGAGGTCCTCGTTGCCACCGAGGTGGGCATGTTGCACCAACTGCACAAGGCCGCACCGGAAGTCGATTTCCGCGCGGTCAACGACCGGGCGTCCTGCAAGTACATGAAGATGATCACCCCGGAGGCGTTGCTGCGCTGCCTCGTCGAGGGTACCGACGAGGTGGACGTGGACCGCGAGACCGCTCGGCTGGCCCGGCGCAGTGTGCAGCGGATGATCGCGATCGGCCAGCCCGGCGGCGGCGAATGAGCTGGCAGGCCCGCGCCGACGTCGTCGTCATCGGCACCGGCGTCGCGGGACTGGCCGCCGCGCTGGCCGCGCACCGCCGCGGCAGCTCGGTGATGGTGTTGAGCAAGGCCGGTCAGACCGCCACCCACTACGCGCAGGGCGGCATCGCCGTGGTGCTTCCCGCCAGTGACGACTCGGTAGACGCCCACGTCGCCGACACGGTCGCAGCCGGCGGGGGCCTGTGCGATCCCGATGCGGTGCGCTCCATCGTCGCCGACGGCTACGCGGCCGTCGCCGACCTGGTCGGTGACGGCGCTCGCTTCGACGAGTCCCCGCCGGGCCGCTGGGCGCTCACCCGGGAGGGCGGGCATTCACGGCATCGCATCATCCACGCTGGCGGGGACGCCACCGGCGCCGAGGTGCAGCGTGCACTCGACAACGCCGCCGCAACTGTCGATGTCCGCCGCAATCACGTTGCGCTGCAAGTGCTTTACGGTGCAGACGGCGTGACGGGAGTGCTTGTCGTCAATGACGACGGCGTTGGAGTGGTGCATGCGCCTGCGGTGATCCTGGCCACCGGGGGCCTCGGTCACCTGTACCGGGCGACGACGAATCCGGACGGGTCGACGGGCGACGGTGTCGCGCTGGGTTTGTGGGCCGGCGTGGCGGTCGCTGACATCGAGTTCATCCAATTCCATCCGACGATGCTGTTCGACGGCCAGGCCGGCGGCCGGCGGCCGCTGATCACCGAGGCGTTGCGCGGCGAGGGCGCGATACTCGTTGACGCCCAAGGCCGTTCGGTAACCGCGGGTGTACACCCACTGGGTGATCTTGCTCCTCGCGACGTGGTCGCGGCCGCGGTGCAGGCGCGGCTGACGCAGACCCGCGGGCAATGCGTCTACCTCGACGCGCGCGGCATTACGGGATTCGAGCGCAGATTCCCGACCGTCACCGCGGCATGCCGGGCGGCCGGCATCGATCCGGCCCGGGCGCCCATCCCGGTTGTCCCGGGCGCGCATTACAGCTGCGGGGGCGTCGTGACCGATGTGGTCGGCCGCACTGCGCTCGCCGGGCTGTTCGCCGCAGGGGAGGTGGCGCGCACCGGGATGCACGGCGCGAACCGCCTCGCGTCCAACAGCCTCCTGGAAGGCCTCGTGGTGGGCGGCCGGGCCGGCAATGCCGCCGCTGAGCACGCCTCGGCGGCCGGCGCGGTCACGGCCCGGCTCCCGGAACGGGTGCCTCGCCCGGCGCTGTCGCGCCGCAGGCTGCAGCGTGCGATGAGCCGCTATGCGTCCGTCGTCCGCGACGGCGCGGGTCTGCGGCGTCTCGTCGAAGAACTCGACCAGGCACGGCCCCGCGTGGTCGTGTCCCGTGCCGACGCCGAGGACATCGCGTTGACGGCCACCGCCCGTGCCGTCGCCGCCGCCGCGCTCGCCCGCACCGAAACCCGGGGCTGCCACCACCGGGCCGATTACCCCGATCCCGACCCGGCGCAGGCGCGCAGCGTCGACGCGCCGGTCGCGGCAGGGGCGTGCTACTGATGGAGCTCGGCGCCTACGAGCTCACCGAGGCGCGGGCGGCGATCCGCCATGCCCTCGACGAGGACCTGCGCTACGGGCCGGACATCACCACGCTGGCCACCGTGCCGCCCGACGCAACCGCGTCCGCAGCACTGGTGACCCGGCAGGCCGGCGTGGTCGCCGGCGTCGACATCGCGCTGTTGGTGCTCGACGAGGTACTCGGGCCGGACGGCTACCGCGTGCTCGACCGCGTCACCGACGGCGACCGGCTTCAGCCCGGCGACCCGCTGCTGCGCCTTCAGGCCCGCGCACAGGGCCTGCTTACCGCCGAACGCACGATGCTCAATCTCGTCTGCCATCTGTCCGGGATTTCCACCGAAACGGCACGATGGGTCGAGGCGGTGGACGGCACCAAGGCCAAGATCCGCGACACCCGCAAGACGCTGCCCGGGCTGCGGGCCCTGCAGAAGTACGCCGTGCGGGTGGGCGGCGGGGTGAACCACAGGATGGCGCTCGGCGACGCCGCGCTGATCAAGGACAACCACGTCGCGGCGGCCGGCTCGGTGCTGGCGGCGCTGCGGGCTGTCCGCGCGGTTGCGCCGGAGCTGCCCTGCGAGGTGGAGGTCGACTCACTCGAGCAGCTCGACGACGTGCTCGGCGAAAACCTGGGCGACAACGGTCCGCTGATCCTGCTGGACAACTTCCCGGTCTGGCAGACGCAGATCGCGGTGCAGCGCCGCGACGCGCGGGCGCCCGCGGTGACGCTGGAGTCCTCCGGCGGGCTGTCGCTGGACACCGCGGCGGCCTACGCGGGCACCGGCGTCGACTACCTCGCGGTGGGCGCGCTGACGCATTCCGTCAGCGTCCTCGACATCGGCCTCGACGTTTAGCCGGGGGGCATGCGCTCAGGCGGCGCCGCCCTCGTGGTCGGGGCCGGTGTCGGGTTCTATTCGACGATCGGTGGTCAGTAGCATGTTGTCGTAGGTCACTCTCGGGGGCAGCGTTTCGCCACCGCCGAGAGCAACGAAGTCCGCTGCAACCTGCTCTGCGACGACTTTGAGCTTCACGTTGGCTTCCTGGGACCGCCACCTGAGCAGTTGGAAGGCGGCCGGTGCGTCGATGCCGTAGATCGCCATCAACATGCCCTTGGCCTGTTCGATGACTGCGCGACTCTCGGAGATCCTGGCGACCGCGGCCGTCAGCTGGTCCTGGCGTGCCCGTTCCGACGGTGTGACGTCGATGTAGAAGCCGTGTGTCCCGATGACTTTGCCGCGCTCGTCGGTGAGCAGATCGCCGACAACGACTACATGGTGCACCCGGCCGTGTGCGTCGCAGATGCGGTGTCGGCTACTGAACGCCCGGCGCGTTTGACGGATCAGGTCGAAGGTGTCGGCGATCTGTCGGTAATCGTCGGGATGTTTGTGGGCCAGCACCAGGTTGGTGGTGGGTGTGACCGAACCCGGAAGGTAGCCGTGCATCTTCTCGACTTGCGGCGACCACTCCCAGCGGTCGTCGTCGAAATAGAACCGGAACCAGCCCACCCGCTCGGGCGCACCAGCGGCCAACGCCTCTTCCAGCCTGTCCTCGGATGGGCAGCAGCTGTCTGAGTTACTTACTGACTGAAGGACATCTCGGAGAGCCTGCATCGAATACCCCTTTGTGGAATACCCTGTGCCTTTTTCTGCGCAGCTCCGCCACCTCTGAGACATCGATCCTCATGCGAGAGGTCTACGAGCCAGTAATTTTGTACTACTCTCTATTGCTCATTTCAATAGCGGGCAACGGGAGAATTCGACGAATTTCGGCGAGTCAGCAAGGGCTGCACGGCGGCCTTCGCCGCGGCGGAGAAGCTGGGGCCACCACGCTGCGCGCGACCTGGCCCGACACCCGCACCTAGGCGACCGCGAGCGTGAAGCTACCGCGAGATTCGCGCGCGATTTCTCGCCGTGCGTTCACGCTCGCGACGCGCACCCGCGCGGCGCCCCGCGGTGACAAGCACGACGAGTCCATTGCCCCGATTGTCAGGCGATATCGGCGACGAACACACCGACCTGGCGCGCTCCCCGCCGCACGATCCACGGCAGCGTTTCGTCGTCGGTTCCCGCGGGCAGCACCCGCGGGTTGGTGACATGCACGTCGCGCCGGAAAAGGTGCACATCGGCCGCACCGGCGGCAAGCACGTTCTTGACCCAGTTCGTTTTGCCGTGGGCCAACATGATCGCCAGCACGTCTCCTTTGCGGTATGCGCTGACGACCGTCTCATAGTTTTTGCCCGACGTCCGGCCACGGTGTTTGACGATCGCGAACGAGGGCAGATAGCGCGCGACCTTCCCGATCAACGGGTTCATGTACTTGATCTGCAGACGTTCCAGCCAGGGCGGGAACCGCATCGGCACGCCCGGGGCATTGTTGGGATGATCCTGTGCGGACATGACGGCTCCCATCGGAAACGCGGGTGTGCGGTCACTGTACCGACGCACGACGGTATCGAGTTGAGCTGCTCTGGGAGAATGGTCAGCGTGAACGCACCGCGAACGCCGATGGCCCGCATCGACCTGCGCGGGCGTGCCCTGAGCGCCACGGCGTTGCGCGGTGTGCTGCCGCGCGGGGGAGTCGACGTGGACGCCGTTTTGCCGAAGGTCCGCCCGATCGTCGACGCCGTCGCGCAGCGGGGCAGCGAGGCCGCCCTGGAATACGGGACGTCGTTCGACGGTGTGCGCCCGGGCACGGTCCGCGTCCCGGTCACCGAACTCGACAACGCGCTGGCCGCGCTCGATGACGGTGTCCGCGCCGCCCTCGAGCTGGCCATCGGGCGCGTCCGCGCGGTGCACGCTGACCAGCGCCGCACCGACACCACCACGGTGTTGGGCCCGGGCGCCACGGTCACCGAGCGGTGGGTGCCGGTCGAGCGGGTCGGCCTCTACGTACCCGGAGGCAGCGCCGTCTATCCGTCCACCGTGGTGATGAACGTCGTGCCCGCACAGACCGCCGGGGTGCGGTCGCTGGTGATCGCCAGCCCGCCGCAGGCCCAGTTCGACGGCCTGCCGCACCCCACGATCCTCGCCGCCTCCCGGCTGCTCGGGGTCGACGAGGTGTGGGCCGTCGGCGGCGCCCAGGCCGTCGCGCTGCTGGCCTATGGCGGCACGGACACAGACGGTGCCGAGCTGGCGGCAGTCGACATGATCACCGGGCCGGGAAACATCTTCGTGACGGCGGCCAAGCGGATATGCCGCTCGGTGGTCGGCATCGACGCCGAGGCCGGTCCGACCGAGATCGCGATCCTGGCCGATCACACCGCCGACCCGGTGCACATCGCCGCCGACCTGATCAGCCAGGCAGAACACGACCAGATGGCCGCCAGTGTTCTGGTGACACCCAGTGTGCAGCTTGCCGACGCGACGCTGGCCGAGCTTGCCCGCCAGCTCGAGGACACCGTGCACCGGCAGCGGGTGACCGCTGCGCTCGGCGGCCGCCAGTCCGCGATCGTCCTCGTCGACGACATCGACGCAGGCGTTGCGGTGGTCAACGCCTACGCCGCCGAGCACTTGGAGATCCAGACCGCCGACGCGGCCGGCGTTGCCCGGCGAATCCGCTCGGCGGGAGCGATTTTCATCGGGCCGTACTCGCCCGTCAGCCTCGGCGACTACTGCGCCGGCTCCAACCACGTGCTGCCCACCGCGGGCAGTGCCCGGCACTCCAGCGGGCTGTCGGTGCAGACCTTTCTTCGCGGCATCCACGTCGTCGACTACTCCGAGGCGGCGTTGAAAGACGTGACCGGGCATGTGATCACTTTGGCAGAGGCAGAAAACCTGCCCGCGCATGGTGTAGCGGTGCGCCGGAGGTTCGAGACATGATTGGCCGCGTGCGCGACGAACAGACAGCGGCGACGCAGATTCCGGGGCGGGGCGTGACGCTGGCTGACTTGCCGCTGCGCGAGGATCTTCGCGGCAAGTCGCCCTACGGCGCGCCACAACTCGACGTGCCGGTGCGGCTGAACACCAACGAGAACCCGCACCCCCCAACGCGGGCCCTGGTCGACGACGTGGCGCGCGCGGTCCGCGAAGCCGCCACCGACCTGCACCGCTACCCCGACCGCGACGCGGTGGCGCTGCGCTCCGACCTTGCCGCATATCTGACAATCCAGACCGGTGTCCGAGTCGGTTTCGAAAACCTCTGGGCCGCGAACGGTTCCAACGAGATCCTGCAGCAGCTGCTGCAGGCGTTCGCGGGACCCGGGCGCCGCGCGATCGGGTTCGTCCCGTCGTATTCGATGCACCCGATCATCTCCGGCGGCACCCAGACGCGATGGCTTGAGGCTCACCGTGCCGACGACTTCAGCCTCGACGTCGACGTAGCGTCCGCAGCCATCGAAAAGCACCGGCCCGACGTGGTGTTCGTCGCCAGCCCCAACAACCCCTCGGGGCAGAGCGTTTCACTCGCCGATCTGCGCCGCATGCTCGACGTGATGCAGACCGGAATTCTGATCCTCGACGAGGCCTACGGCGAATTCTCCGTCGCGCCGAGCGCGATCGCGCTGGTCGACGAGTATCCGACGAAGCTGGTCGTCAGCCGCACGATGAGTAAGGCTTTCGCCTTCGCCGGCGGTCGACTCGGCTACCTGATCGCCGCGCCCGCCGTGATCGACGCGATGCTGCTGGTGCGCCTGCCGTACCACCTGTCGACGACCACGCAAGCCGCCGCCCGTGCGGCGCTACGCCACGGCGACGAGACGCTCGGCAGCGTCGCCGCACTCGTCGCTGAACGTCAGCGCGTCACGGAAGCGTTGCGGGGCATCGGCTTTCGCGTGATCGACAGCGACGCGAACTTTGTGCTGTTCGGGGAATTCGCCGACGCGCCCGCCACCTGGCAGCGCTACCTGGACGCCGGCGTGCTGATTCGCGACGTCGGCCTGCCCGGTTACCTGCGCGCGACCACGGGACTGGCCCACGAGAACGACGCGCTGCTGAAGGTCAGCGCCAAGCTCGCGGCCACAGAACTGACCACGCCCCTAGGAGCATCGTGACCGAGAACCGCCGCGCCCGCGTCGAGCGGACCACCAAGGAGTCCGACATCGTGGTCGAGTTGAACCTGGACGGGACCGGTGTGGTCGACGTCGACACCGGGGTCCCGTTCTACGACCACATGCTCACCTCCCTGGGCAGCCACGCCAGCTTCGACCTGACCGTGCGGGCCAAGGGCGACGTGGAGATCGAGGCCCACCACACCGTGGAGGACACCGCGATTGTGCTGGGCCAGGCGCTGGCGCAGGCGCTCGGCGACAAGAAGGGCATCCGCCGGTTCGGCGACGCGTTCATCCCGATGGACGAGACCCTCGCGCACGCCGCGGTCGACGTGTCGGGCCGTCCGTACTGCGTGCACACCGGCGAACCGGACCATCTGCGCCACACCACGATCGCCGGTTCGGCCGTGCCGTACCACACCGTGATCAACCGGCATGTGTTCGAGTCGCTGGCGATGAACGCGCGGATCGCGCTGCATGTGCGCACCCTCTACGGTCGCGACCCCCACCACATCACCGAGGCGCAGTACAAGGCCGTCGCGCGGGCGCTGCGCCAGGCCGTCGAACGCGACCCGCGGGTGTCCGGTGTGCCGTCCACGAAAGGCACCCTGTGACAACAAAATCCGTGGTTGTCCTGGACTACGGCTCCGGTAACCTGCGTTCGGCACAACGGGCGCTACAGCGGGTGGGGGCCGACGTCGAGGTCACCGCCGATCCGGCCGCGGCGGCCGACGCCGATGGGCTCGTGGTGCCCGGCGTCGGTGCCTTCGAGGCGTGCATGGCGGGGTTGCGCGGGATCGGCGGCGAGAAGATCATCGCTGAACGCCTGTCCGCCCGGCGGGCGGTGCTCGGCGTCTGCGTCGGCATGCAGATCCTGTTCGCCCGCGGCGTCGAGTTCGGTGTCGAATCGGCAGGCTGCGGCCAGTGGCCAGGTGCTGTTACGCGACTGGATGCGCCGGTCATCCCCCACATGGGGTGGAACGTCGTCGAGCCGGGGAACCGCACCCGGCTGTTCGCCGGTCTCGACGCCGGCACCCGCTTCTACTTCGTGCACTCCTATGCCGCCCAACGCTGGGAGGGCGACGATGACGCGGTGCTGACCTGGGCCACCCACCACGTGCCGTTTCTGGCCGCCGTCGAGGACGGGGCGCTGGCGGCCACGCAGTTTCACCCCGAGAAGAGCGGCGACGCCGGCGCGATGCTGCTCAGCAACTGGGTGCGGGGGCTGGTTTAGGTTGTCGAACGTGCCTCTGATTCTGTTGCCGGCTGTCGACGTGGTCGACGGCCGCGCGGTGCGCCTGGTACAGGGCCGGGCGGGCAGCGAGACCGGATACGGCTCCGCCCTGGACGCGGCGCTGGGCTGGCAGAACGACGGTGCGGAGTGGATCCATCTGGTGGACCTGGACGCGGCGTTCGGACGGGGCTCCAACCGTGAGCTGTTGGCCGAGGTGGTCGGCCGGCTCGACGTCCGGGTCGAACTGTCCGGCGGTATCCGCGACGACGAATCGCTGAAGGCCGCGCTGGCCACCGGATGCGCACGGGTGAATCTCGGAACTGCCGCGCTGGAGAACCCGGACTGGTGCGCCAAGGTGATCGCCGAGCACGGCGACCAGGTCGCGGTCGGGCTGGATGTGCAGATCGTCGACGGCGAGCACCGGCTCCGTGGTCGAGGCTGGGAGACCGACGGTGGCGGTCTCTGGCAAGTGCTGGAACGCCTTGACACACAGGGGTGCTCACGCTTCGTGGTCACGGATGTGACCAAGGACGGCACGCTGACCGGCCCGAACATCGACCTGCTCACGAATGTCGCCGAGTGCACCGACGCACCGGTGATCGCCTCCGGCGGCGTCTCCAGCATCGACGACCTGCGCGCAATCGCCGCCCTCACCGAGGTCGGCGTCGAGGGTGCGATCGTCGGGAAAGCCCTCTACGCCGGGCGGTTCACGCTGCCGCAGGCGCTGGCCGCGGTCAACCAGTAGGCCGGCGATGGCAATTGACACAGGAGACCTCGACGGGCTGGTCGCCGAGGCGGCCGTGATCCTGGACAAGTCGGCCGTGCGGTTCGTCGAGGGCCGTGGCGCCGACTCCGCCGTGAGCAAGAAAGGCAACGACTTCGCCACCGAGGTCGACCTCGCGATCGAACGGGAAGTCGTCGACGCACTGACGTCGGCCACCGGTATCGGCGTGCACGGGGAGGAGTTCGGCGGCGCCGACATCGACTCCCCGCTGGTGTGGGTGCTCGACCCCATCGACGGCACCTTCAACTACGCCGCGGGCCTGCCGCTGGCCGGCATCCTGCTCGGCCTGATGCGCGACGGCGAGCCGGTCGCGGGTTTGACCTGGTTGCCGTTCACCAACGAGCGCTTCACCGGCGTCGTCGGCGGCCCGCTGCGCTGTAACGGCGTCGAGCAGCGGCCCCTGCAACCCGCCGAACTCGTCGACGCGGTCGTCGGCATGGGCACGTTCAACGTCGAGTGGCGGGGCCGGTTCCCGGGCCGGTATCGGCTGGCGGTGCTCGAACACCTGAGCCGGGTGACCTCGCGAATCAGGATCCACGGCGCCACCGGAGTAGACCTCGCGTACACCGCGGCCGGAATCCTCGGCGGCGCGATCAGTTTCGGCGACCACATCTGGGATCACGCCGCCGGGGTGGCGCTGCTGCACAGCGCCGGGGGCGTCGTGACCGATCTGGCGGGCAACGACTGGACCCCTCAGGCCCGTTCGGTGCTGGCCGGAGTGCCGGGCTGCCACGGACAAATCCTCGAGATCCTCAACGAGGTCGGACCGCCGGAGACGTACTGATGGGGCCGGGGAAAGACTCACTGGCGGTCCGCGTGATCCCGTGCCTGGACGTCGACGACGGCCGGGTGGTCAAGGGCGTCAACTTCGCGAACCTGCGCGACGCAGGCGACCCTGTCGAGCTGGCCGCCGCCTACGACGCCGAGGGCGCCGACGAGCTGACGTTTTTGGACGTGACCGCTTCGTCGGCCGGGCGGGCGACGATGCTGGACGTGGTGCGGCGCACGGCCGAGCAGGTGTTCATCCCGCTGACGGTGGGCGGCGGCGTGCGGTCGGTCGCCGACGTCGACACGCTGCTGCGGGCCGGCGCCGACAAGGTTTCCATCAACACCGCCGCGATCGCGCGCCCGGAACTGCTCGCCGATCTCGCCCGCCGGTTCGGGTCGCAGTGCATCGTGCTGTCAGTGGATGCCCGCACGGTTCCCGAAGGATCGCCGGGGACGCCGTCCGGCTGGGAGGTCACCACCCACGGAGGCCGGCGCGGGACCGGCATCGACGCCGTGGAGTGGGCGGTCCGCGGCGCCGAACTCGGGGTCGGCGAGGTCCTGCTGAATTCCATGGATTTCGACGGCACCAAGGCGGGCTTCGACCTGCCGATGCTGCGGGCGGTGCGCGAAGCAGTGACGGTGCCGGTGATTGCCAGCGGCGGAGCGGGCGCTGTGGAACATTTCGCGCCCGCGGTTGTTGCAGGTGCCGATGCAGTGCTTGCCGCCAGCGTGTTCCACTTTCGGGAACTGACCATCAAAGAGGTCAAGGCGGCGTTGGCAGCAGAAGGGATCGTGGTGCGATGAAGCTGGACGCCGAGATCGCGTCGCGGCTCAAGCGTGACGCCGACGGCCTGGTCAGTGCGGTGGCCCAGGAACGCGGGACCGGAACGGTGCTGATGGTGGCGTGGATGGACGACGCGGCGCTGGCTCGGACGCTTCAAACTCGGGAAGCAACGTACTACTCGCGCTCACGGCGGGAGCAGTGGGTCAAGGGCGCGACGTCGGGTCACACACAACACGTTCACTCGGTTCGACTGGACTGCGACGGCGACACCGTGCTGCTCGAGGTGGACCAGGTCGGCGGCGCATGCCACACCGGCGACCACAGCTGCTTTGACGCCGACGTGCTGCTGGCCGGCGGCGACTAGGCCGACTGTCGCGCCCGCAACACCTCCAGCGCCTTGTCGGCGTGGACGTTCATATTCACCTCGCTGCCGATCACCTCGAGGATCGTGCGGTCGCTGTCGATGACGAACGTTTTCCGCTGAACTGGCATGAACTTGCCGAGCAGCCCGCGCTTGACGCCGAATTCCGCCGCGACGGTGCCGTCCGCGTCCGACAGCACCGGAAAGTCGAACCCGTGGTCCTGAGCGAATTTGGCCTGCTTGTTCACCGGGTCGCGGCTGATTCCCACTCGCGACGCGCCGACCTCGGCGAATTCCTTGCCCAGGTCGCGGAAGTGGCACGCTTCCCGGGTGCATCCGGGGGTGCCTGCGGCGGGATAGAAGAACAGCACCACGGGCCCGTCGGCGAGGAACTCGCTGAACTCTCGTGGGGAGCCGGTCTGATCGGGGAGCACGAATTCGTCGACGATGTCACCGCGTTTCATGCAGCCATACGCTACGCGCGGTGCACGTGGCAAAAAACGGGATGGGAAGATGAACGTGTGCCTTCGACCGCCGATCTAGCCGTAACGACCAGTCGCGAGGAGTTCCATGCGCTGGCGGCCGAGCACCGGTTCGTGCCGGTCATCCGCAAGGTGCTCGCGGACGCCGAGACGCCGCTTTCGGCGTACCGCAAGCTCGCCGCGAACCGGCCGGGGACCTTTCTGCTGGAGTCGGCAGAGGTGGGTCGGTCGTGGTCGCGGTGGTCGTTCATCGGCGCGGGCGCCCCGTCGGCGCTGACCGTGCGCAACGGCGAGGCGGCCTGGCTGGGGGTCACCCCGCAGGACGCGCCCCGTGGCGGCGACCCGTTGCAGGCACTTCGCGCGACCATGGATCTGCTGGCCAGCGCGGCAGTACCAGGGCTGCCGCCGCTGTCGGGCGGCCTTGTCGGCTTTTTCGCCTACGACATGGTCCGACGGCTCGAACGGTTGCCCGAGCTGGTCGTCGATGACCTGAAACTGCCCGACATGGTGCTGTTGCTGGCCACCGACGTCGCTGCGGTGGACCACCACGAGGGAACCATCACGCTGATTGCCAATGCGGTGAACTGGAACGGCACCGGTGACCGTGTGGACTGGGCCTACGACGATGCCGTGGCCCGGCTCGATGTGATGACCGAGGCTCTGGGCCAGCCGCTGCCGTCGACCGTGGCGATCTTCGACCGGCCTGCGCCGTTGCACCGCTCACAGCGCACGGTGGAGGAGTACGGCGCGATCGTCGAGAAGCTCGTCGGCGACATCGAGGCGGGTGAGGCGTTCCAGGTCGTGCCGTCGCAGCGGTTCGAGATGGACACGGAGGCGGATCCGATCGATGTGTACCGGATGTTGCGGGTTACCAACCCCAGCCCCTACATGTATCTGATACACGTGCCCAACGACAAAGGCGGCGTTGACTTTTCGATCGTAGGCTCCAGCCCGGAGGCGCTGGTGACGGTGAAGGACGGGTGGGCCAGCACGCATCCGATCGCCGGCACACGCTGGCGCGGGGAGACTGAGGAAGAAGACCTGCTGCTCGAAAGGGAGCTGCTCGCCGACGACAAGGAGCGCGCCGAGCACCTGATGCTGGTGGATCTGGGCCGCAACGACCTTGGCCGGGTCTCCCGGCCCGGCACCGTGCGCGTCGACGACTACAGCCACATCGAGCGCTACAGCCACGTGATGCATCTGGTGTCGACAGTCACCGGCCAGCTCGCCGACGGGCGCACCGCGCTTGACGCGGTGACCGCGTGCTTCCCGGCCGGGACGTTGTCCGGCGCGCCGAAGGTGCGCGCGATGGAGCTGATCGAGGAGGTCGAGAAGACGCGGCGCGGCCTGTACGGCGGGGTGGTCGGCTACCTCGACTTCGCGGGCAACGCCGACTTCGCCATCGCGATCCGCACTGCGTTGATGCGCCACGGCACCGCATACGTGCAGGCCGGCGGAGGTGTGGTCGCCGATTCCAACGGCCCGTACGAATACACCGAGGCCGCCAACAAGGCGAAAGCCGTGCTCAACGCGATCGCCGCCGCCGAGACACTGACGGCCCCGCATTCGGCGCCATGATCCGCATCGCCCAGCTGCTGCTGGTCGTCGCCGGGGTGGGCCTGTGGGTCGCGTCGCGGCTGCCGTGGGTGGTGGTGCGGTCCTTCGACGGCCTCGGCCAGCCGCGCACGGCGACGCTGTCCGGCGGGTCATGGTCGACGGCGCTGCTGCCGCTGGCGCTGCTGCTGCCGGCTGCCGCGCTCGCCGCGCTGGCCGTGCGGGGCTGGCTGTTGCGGGTCCTGGCGGTGCTGGTGGCCGCCATCAGCGCGGGTGCCGGCTACCTGGCCGTCAGCCTGTGGGCGGTCCGCGATGTCGCGGTGCGCGGCGCCGGTCTGGCGCAGGTTCCGGTGGCGTCGCTGGTGGGCAGCGAGCGCCATCACGCTGGCGCAGCGGTGGCGCTGGCCGCTGCGGTGACCACATTGGCGGCGGCGGTGTTACTGATGCGTGACGCAGTCAAAGGCACCCGCGCGGCAGCGAGATATGCGTCACCGGCTGAACGGCGTGCCGCAGCGGTACGTAGTGATTCAGGGGGCACCATGTCAGAACGGATGTTGTGGGATGCCATCGACGAGGGCCGCGATCCGACCCGGGATTCGGACACCGAGGGTCGGTGAGGGGCCGCAAGCTCGCGGCGGCTACCCTTTCGGTGACGATCGATTGCGCGCCGGCGGGGGAGTGTCAGGAAGGAGCCGACAAGCCATGAGTTCGGCAACCGTCCTCGATTCCATTATCGAAGGAGTGCGCGCCGACGTTGCCGCCCGCGAGGCGGCCGTGCCGTTGGCCGAGGTGAAGGCCGCGGCCGCGGATGCCCCGCCGCCGCGAAACGTCATGGCCGCGTTGCGCGAACCCGGCATCGGGGTGATCGCGGAAGTGAAGCGCGCGAGCCCGTCGCGCGGCGAGATGGCGACGATTTCAGACCCCGCGAAATTGGCACGCGCCTACGAGGACGGCGGCGCCCGCATCATCAGCGTGCTCACCGAGCAGCGGCGATTCAACGGCTCCCTGGCCGACCTGGACGCGGTCCGCGCCGCGGTGTCGGTGCCGGTGTTGCGCAAGGACTTTATCGTCCGGCCATATCAGATTCATGAAGGCCGGGCCCACGGTGCGGACATGCTGCTGCTCATCGTCGCCGCGCTCGAGCAGTCCGCGTTGGTGTCGATGCTTGATCGCACGGAGTCCTTGGGCATGATGGCGCTGGTCGAGGTGCACACCGAGGAAGAGGCGGATCGTGCGTTGCAGGCGGGCGCTACCGTCATCGGCGTCAACGCCCGCGATCTCAAAACGCTCAAAGTGGATCGCGACTGCTTTGCGCGGATCGCTCCCGGCTTGCCGACCAACGTGATCCGCGTTGCGGAATCCGGTGTCCGCGGCACGGCCGATCTGCTGGCCTACGCCGGTGCGGGCGCCGACGCGGTACTCGTCGGCGAGGGCCTGGTCACAAGCGGCGATCCCCGGAGCGCCGTGGCCGACCTCGTCACCGCCGGAACTCATCCGTCCTGCCCGAAAACCACACGCCAGTAACGTGCCTGAGATCGCCGGCACAGAACTCCCGCGTTCCAGCGCGGCCGTTGCCGAACCCACCATCCACGACCCGGACAGCCGGGGGCACTTCGGGGTGTACGGCGGACGGTATGTGGCCGAAGCGCTGATGGCGGTGATCGAAGAAGTCACCGCCGCCTACGACAAGGCCCGCGGCGACCAGGAGTTTCTTGACACTCTGGACCGATTGCAGACCCATTACAGCGGCCGGCCGTCGCCGCTGTACGAGGCCGCACGGCTGAGCGAGCATGCCGGCGGCGCGCGCGTGTTCCTGAAGCGAGAAGACCTCAACCACACTGGTTCTCACAAAATCAACAATGTGCTCGGGCAGGCACTGCTGGCCCAGCGGATGGGTAAGGCTCGGGTCATCGCCGAGACCGGAGCTGGTCAGCACGGAGTGGCCACCGCCACCGCGTGTGCGTTGCTCGGCCTGGACTGCGTCATCTACATGGGCGCGGTCGATACCGAGCGTCAGGCTCTCAACGTCGCGCGGATGCGGCTGCTGGGCGCGGAGGTGGTGTCGGTCAAGTCGGGCTCGCAGACATTGAAGGATGCGATCAACGAAGCGTTCCGTGATTGGGTGACGAACGCGGACAGCACCTACTACTGCTTCGGCACCGCCGCGGGACCGCATCCGTTCCCGATGATGGTCCGCGATTTCCAAAGGGTGATCGGGCTTGAGACGAAGGCGCAGATACTGGCGCAGGCCGGGCGACTGCCAGACGCGGTGACCGCATGCGTTGGCGGCGGTTCCAACGCCATCGGCATCTTCCACGCCTTCATAGACGAGCCGGGCGTCCGGCTCGTCGGTTTCGAGGCCGCCGGCGACGGCGTCGAAACAGGCAGGCACGCGGCTACTTTCGCCGGCGGGTCGCCCGGCGCGTTCCAGGGTTCGTACTCGTATCTGCTCCAGGACGAGGACGGCCAGACCATCGAATCCCATTCGATCTCAGCGGGATTGGACTATCCCGGCGTCGGTCCTGAACATGCCCTGCTGAAAGACACAGGCCGGGCGGAGTACCGGCCGGTCACGGACACGCAGGCGATGGACGCATTTCGGCTGCTGTGCCGCACCGAGGGAATCATCCCGGCGATCGAATCGGCGCACGCCGTCGCGGGCACACTGCAGCTCGGTGCCGAGCTGGGGCCGGGCAGCATCATCGTGGTGAACCTGTCGGGCCGTGGCGACAAGGATGTCGCCACCGCGGCGAAGTGGTTCGGTCTGCTGGATGACGAAGGCGAAGCACGTGGCTGAGCGCGCACGGCTGGCCGAGCTGTTCGCGGCGTGCAGCACGCAGGACCGTTCCGCCTTGATCGGGTACCTGCCTACCGGCTACCCGAACGTGCCGACCTCGATCGACGCGATGAGGGCACTGGTCGAATCCGGCTGTGACGTGGTCGAAGTAGGCGTGCCGTATTCGGATCCCGGCATGGACGGGCCGACGATCGCGCGCGCGACGGAGGCGGCGTTGGATGTCGGCGTGAGGGTGCGGGATTCGTTGGCTGCGGTGGAGGCGATCAGCGGCGCGGGCGGCCGCGCGGTGGTGATGACATACTGGAACCCGGTGCTGCACTATGGTGTCGATGCGTTCGCTCGCGATCTCGCCGCGGCCGGCGGCCTCGGCATGATCACGCCCGACCTCATTCCCGATGAGGCCGACGAATGGCTGGCGGCATCGGATCGGCATGGGCTCGATCGCATCTTTTTGGTCGCGCCGTCGTCAACCCCACAGCGGCTGGCGTCGACCGTCCACGCGTCGCGTGGTTTCGTATATGCCGCATCGACGATGGGCGTCACCGGTGCGCGCGATGTTGTGTCGCACGCGGCTCCCGAACTGGTGAGCCGGATAAAGGAGGTATCGGACATCCCCGTGGGCGTGGGCTTGGGCGTGCGGTCGGGCGAGCAGGCTGCCGAGATCGCGGCGTACGCGGACGGCGTCATCGTCGGATCGGCGCTCGTGTCCGCGCTGGGCGACGGCGGCGTCGAGCAGGTGCGCATATTGACGCAGGAGCTGGCTGGCGGGGTGCGGCAGAGGATTAACGCGTGACGACACTGGCATACCTGCCGAGTCCAGCCCAGGGTGTCTGGCACCTTGGGCCGCTGCCGATCCGGGCCTATGCGCTCTTCATCATCGTCGGCATCATTGTGGCGCTGGTGATCGGCGATCGACGGTGGGTGGCGCGAGGCGGAGAGCCCGGTGTCATCTACGACATCGCGTTGTGGGCGGTGCCGTTCGGGTTGGTCGGTGGCCGGCTCTATCACGTCATGACCGACTGGCGCACGTACTTCGGCGACAGCGGTGCCGGGTTTGTTGCCGCCCTGAAGATCTGGGACGGGGGTCTCGGGATCTGGGGTGCCGTTGCGCTCGGCGGGGTCGGCGCGTGGATCGCCTGCCGACGGCACGGAATACCACTACCCGCATTCGGGGACGCGATCGCGCCGGGAATCGTCCTGGCACAGGCGATCGGGCGGCTTGGCAACTACTTCAACCAGGAGCTTTACGGTCAGGACACCACGCTGCCATGGGGCTTGGAAATTTACTA
Source organism: Mycobacterium sp. (assembly GCA_025965895.1). Taxonomy (GTDB): domain Bacteria; phylum Actinomycetota; class Actinomycetes; order Mycobacteriales; family Mycobacteriaceae; genus Mycobacterium. The sequence continues at coordinate 23,707 of JAOPWC010000056.1, read as the reverse complement.
CCGGCGCGATCCGTCCGGTGTCGTCGACGTGCACTCGCTCGACGGGGTTTCCACCGGCCAGGTGGCTGCGGTGGTCCACCCGACGTTCCTTTATGAACTTCTTTGGAACGTGTTGGTTTTCGTTGTGCTGATCTATGTCGACCGCCGGTTCAAGCTCGGCCACGGTCGGCTGTTCGCGTTGTATGTCGCGGCGTACTGTGTCGGCCGGTTCTGGGTTGAGTTGATGCGCAGCGACGCCGCCACCCACATCGCAGGCATTCGGATCAACTCGTTCACGTCGACATTCGTGTTCATCGGCGCGGTGGTGTACATCATGGTGGCGCCGAAGGGCCGGGAAGATCCCGCGACGCTGCGTGGCAAGCGTGAGCCCGACGAAGAGGAATCGCTTGTTACGGAGGTCGCGAAGGAACTGACGGCGGTCGCTGCGACGAGCGGCGTGGTAGCGGCAGCGACGGTGGTCGCCGATGAAGACCGGGCTGACGGCGGTGGCGGGTCTCGGAAGCAGGATGAGCCTCCCGACGCTGATGAAGCGCAAGCGACTGGCGGGGAGAAAACTCCCGAACCTTCAGATAAGGCGGATAGCGAGGAGACGGCTGACGCCTCGAAAACGGAGGAACCCGCTGCAGAAGAAGCGCTCGGGGAGCCGGTCCCGGCCGAGGCTGAGGCGCAGCCGGCCGAGCCTGAGGCCGAGGAGTTGGCCGACGCTGACGCCGGTACCGCGGTGCCCGTGGAACCCGCCGGGGAAGAAGCCGCAGATGAAAGCGGCGAGGAGATCACCGCTGAGGCGCCCCCTGAGGAAGCGGTCGAAGCGGAGCCGGTCGCGGCTGCGGATTCTTACGTGACCGAAACCGAAGGGGTGGAGGCTGACGGTGAGGCCGCGGTTGTGGCGGAACCCGCTGCTGCGGAGGCTGAGGCGCAGCCGGCCGAGCCTAAGGCCGAGGAGTTGGCTGACGCTGAAGCCGGTACCGCGGTGCCCGTGGAACCCGCCGGGGAAGAAGCCGCAGATGAAAGCGGCGAGGAGATCACCCCTGCGGAGCCCCCTGAGGAAGCGGTCGAAGCGGAGCCGGCCGCGGCTGCGGATTCCCACGTGACCGAAACCGAAGGGGTGGCGGCCGGCGGTGAGGCCGCGGTTGTGGCGGAACCCGCTGCTGCGGAGGCTGAGGCGCAGCCGGCCGAGCCCGAGGCCGAGGAGTTGGCCGACGTTGACGCCGGTACCGCGGTCCCCGTGGAACCCGCCGGGGAAGAAGCCGCAGAAGAAAGCGGCGAGGAGATCACCGCTGAGGCGCCCCCTGAGGAAGCGGTCGAAGCGGAGCCGGTCGCGGCCGCGGATTCCCACGTGACCGAAACCGAAGGGGCGGAGCCGGCCGAGCCGGAGGCCCAGGAGTTGGCCGAGACTGACGAGGGCGCCGAGGAACCCGCCGCCGTCGGGGCCCGGACGACCACCACGAAACCCGGCCCCGTCGCGGAACCTCAGCAGTCCCTGCTGCCTCCGATTCAACCCGCCATCGAGCAACAGCGCGCTCCAGCCGCGCGATGGCGGCGATTGCGCGGATTCCGGCGCAACCAACGCAACCAGTAGGCCTATCGACGGGGCCGCGGTGGCCATGCGTGCCCAAGTTGTGAACCCGCTCGCTGTAACCCGGACCGCTATTAGTAGACGCCGCAGTGTTGTCTGCGGCGCGAACCCTTCCGACCGGGCAGGCAGGCAGGCTTGCGATGGCAAACCGCGATCCGGTGACCACGTCTCTGCGGGTGCTGCATGGCGGACGCTACGCGGATACGGAGGCGGTCTGTCGCGACAATGTGACCTGGGTCTACAGAACGATGTTCGCCCGGGTGGCAAACCGCGCCGGCGCCGAGGATCTGACGGCCGAAGTGTTTCTGGCAGCGCTCCGGCCGCTGCAGGTTTCGGCCAGCATGGCCCCCCAGCGTGTGCGTGCCGTGTTTGACGCTGTTCCTGACCAGTACCGCCGAATTCTAGAGCTGCGGTTTTGCAGGGGTGTTCGATGAAGGACTCGGCGATGGAGCTGGGTGTCAGTGTCGTGAATGCAAACAACATCGTGCGTTGCCCGCTCAAGTGAATGAGAAAGACGAGCGATGAACGGAAGAGGCTTGCGGCGCTATGTGGATGACCTGTTGCGCGACCGGCGTCCAGCGCCGTTCGGCCCGGACGAATTCGAGGCCGCGCAAATTCGTACCGCGATCGAGTTGCGGGCAGCAAGGCTGGGCGGCGATGCGCCGCGGCAGGAATTTATTTCCGATCTACACCGCCGCCTGGCCGGGCAGATGCGGGGTGACCCGCTCGATGCGTCCACCGGTACGCCATCGACGACCCGCCGGCAGGTGATCGTCGGGACGTCGGCGGCCGCGGCGGCCGCGGTGGCGGCGGTGGTAGTTGATCGGCTGCTGTTTGCTGGTGATCAGATGACTGCAGCCGCCGGTCACATGACGGCCGCGGGTGGCGAAATGGTGCCCAACGACGGCAGCTGGCAGCCGGTGGCGGCGAGCACAGACGTCGTCGACGACGGCGTGATGCATCCGTTTGAACACGACTCGCTCATCGGTTTCGTCCGCCGCGTCGACGGCCGTGCCGAGGCTGTGTCGGGGGTGTGCACGCATCAGGGCTGCCGGCTATGGTTCGACAAATCCGACGACCGACTGCGCTGCCCCTGTCATTCGACGTCGTTCTCACCGGCCGGCCAGCTGCTGACCCACCAGCTGCCCACGGCGCCGGCACCGTTGCCGCGCTTACAAGCTCGTGAGGCCAACGGCGCCATCGAAGTCTTCGCCCCCGCTGGACCGCGGTTCACCCCTGCGGGCCCATAGTCGGGGAGGTAGTCAGTGCACGATTCGTGGGCATTGAACTCGCTGCCCCTGTACGTCGTCAATAAGCTGGGTGCCAACACCGCCCATCGCCTCGGAATTCCAGCCGGCCATTGTTTTTTGGCGCGGAATTCGGCTATTTGCATGTCCTAATTCGGGCTCGATCCTGCCATTTCGCAACGTAACGAACTCTCCGCGCCGCTAACAGCGCGCACCGCTGGCGGAATAGTAGGTGAGGGCGCCCTTCGGTGTGTAACCCGATGCGCTATTTAGAAGTGAGGGTCTCACATGGACGTCTCAAAGCGGCAGTCCAGACAATCGTGAAAGCGGCTCGGCACCCGCCGATAACTGCTCTGGTCTGCCGGATGCTGCGCCGTTCTGCGGTGCTTCATCCGACATTTCTAGTAATGCAGGAGCAAAGCTCCGGCGCAAGAAAGGCATGACAATGAAGAATTTCGCTATCGCGACTGGTATCGCTGGTGCCCTGGCGTCGGCGACGGTGGGTTTGGCGGGGGCGGCTGTTGCTGCTCCAGCTGGCCCCGGCTCAGCCGGCGACGTCGTAAACAATCTGCAAGACCAGGGATATAACGTCATGCTCAACGGTAGTCGTTCTGGCCCGCTCTCGGACTGCATCGTCACAGGCATCCACAACCCGGACGCGTCCGGTCAGGTCAAGCCAGCGCAGTTCACCACCGTGTACGTCGACGTATCCTGCCCGCCGAGCAACAACTGAGTTTGCCCCATACACGGCCCCCGGCTCGCTCACGGCAGTGCCGGCTCCAGACAAGCGAACCCCGGCTGGCGGGAGAATCAGAACACCCGTTGGCGGGGGCCATTCGTGGGTGTCAGCAGTAGCGACAGAAGTTTGCTGTAGCGGAATCCTTAGACACACGCCGGGAGAGGCCCGGCCGCCAAGGGAGGACACTCATGATACTCAAGCCCAAGTACTTCGTCCCGTTGTTGGTTGCCGGGGCAGGCGCCGCCGCGTCGATCGCGATCGCGCCGATCGCCGCCGCCGCTTCTTCATGGCCGGTAGCCGGCGATGAGTCGGCGAGCGCCACGATCAACGACCTGAGCGCACAGGGTTACAACGTGCAAATCAATGGTGTGCACAATGTCCCGCTGTCGCGGTGCAACGTCACCGGGATCGAAAACCCCGACCTTTCGGCGGCCAGCCGAGCCACGTTCACGACCGTGTACGTCGACGTGTCGTGCCCGGACAACATCTGACCCGCAGAGCAGCGGTTTAGTGCCGCCGCCGAACGGCAGCTGCGATCGATCTAATGCCACCGCTCAATGTCGACGGAAACCTTTCTGGTTGCGGGGGGTTTGCTCCCGCAACACCAGGAGGCACTCGACGGCTGACGGCGGCTTCTCTCCTGGCCGTGGGCAGTGTGCGGAATTCCCGCCAGATCCCGTGTCACCCATGGGCGTATCTACCGGCGAGGAGGTTCATATCAGACCTTCATCGGAAAGGGGGCACGCAATGCTCTGGATTCTTTGCATCGTCGCCGCCATCGCCACTGCTTCGTTGATTTCGTGGCTGCAGCCCCCACTCGAACGGTCGGCGCTGAAGCGCACCTCTGCGTAGTTACAGCGCCGAACCACGCCGTTCGGATCAGGAAGCTGGCATGCTGAGTGGCATGACCGATCCGTCGCAGTTCGGCACTGGCGAGAGCGCGCAACCTCCGCCCCCTCCCGGATATCCGTTCCCGCCGCCTCCGCATGGGACTTATCCGCCCGGCGGATACACAGACCCCACGGCTCCCTACGGGCGTCACCCGCTCACTGGCGAACCGCTCTCGGAGAAGTCGAAGGTAGTCGCGGGTCTCCTCCAATTGCTGGGACTCGTCGGCATCGTCGGCATCGGGCGGATCTATCTCGGCTACACCGGACTCGGCGTCGCCCAGCTGATCGTCGGCGTCGTCACGTGCGGTATCGGAGCCCTCATCTGGGGGATCATCGACGCGGTGCTCATCCTCACCGACAAAGTGCGTGACCCGCAGGGGCGTCCGCTGCGCGATGGAAGCTAGCACCGCGCTCATCAGCCGCAGGATCTACGCGTCTCTGGGGACCGGCGCGCTTGCCGTTGGTGCGCTGGCCTATGTCGGCATCGCCGACCCTCACCGCCACGGGTCTGTCTTTCCGCCCTGCCCGTTCAAGCTGCTCACCGGATGGAACTGCCCGGCCTGCGGCGGCCTACGGATGACCCACGACCTGCTTCACGGCAGCCTTTCCGCCGCGGTGGCCGACAACGTTTTCCTGCTGGCCGGCATCCCGATGCTGCTCGCCTGGGTTCTGTGGCGCCGCCACACAGGAAAGCCGCTGATGACGCGAGCGGCGTTCGTGATGGTCGCAGCCGCCGCGCTGATATGGACGATCGTGCGCAATCTGCCCGGTTTCCCGCTGGTCCCGACGCTATACAGCGGGTAGCGCGGCGGCTGCGCTGATATACACTGATAAGTCGGCGCGTCACTTGCTGTGCGCCCTTAATCTCGGGCCGGTGCAGTCCCGGACAACACCCGTAAGACTGCGGCTCAGAACCCAATCAAAGCGTCCCACGCGGTTCAGCCCCTGCCGCAGGCCGACTGCGGAGGTACGTGAAATTGCTGTTTTCGGCGCTGCCCGAAGCCCAGGGTTTGTATGACCCGTCGCGCGAGAAGGATTCGTGCGGCGTTGCCATGGTGACCGATATCAAGGGCCGACGGTCCCACGCGATCGTCGCCGACGGCCTCGTGGCGCTCGAGCACCTCGACCACAGGGGTGCCGCCGGCGCCGAGACCAACAGCGGCGACGGCGCCGGCGTGTTGATTCAGCTTCCGGTCGAGTTGTTCGAAGCGGTGGTCGATTTCGAGCTGCCGACGGCCACGGCCGATGGATGCAACAGCTACGCCGCAGGCCTGTGTTTCCTTCCCCAGGATCCGGTCGCCCGCGCCTCGGCGCGCTCCCGAGTCGAGGCCATCGCCGCCGAGGAAGGTCTCGAGGTGCTCGGCTGGCGCGAATTGCCGGTGGATCCGAACGGCGCCGAGGTCGGCGTGACGGCGTTGAGCTGCATGCCGTCTATGTCCCAGTTGTTCGTGGCCGCCCCGGAACACAACGGCGCGCGGCCGGGCGGCATCGACCTCGATCGTCGCGTGTACCCGCTGCGCAAGCGCGCGGAAGCCGACACCGACGTGTACTTCCCGTCGTTGTCCAGCCGCACCATCGTCTACAAGGGCATGCTGACCACGGTGCAGATGCCGCGGTACTTCGCCGACCTGCGCGACGAGCGCTGTATGAGCGCGATCGCGATCGTGCACAGCCGGTTCTCCACCAACACCTTCCCCTCCTGGCCGCTCGCTCACCCGTTCCGGTTGATCGCCCATAACGGCGAGATCAACACGGTGCGAGGCAACCGCAACCGCATGCATGCCCGCGAGGCCATGCTCGCCAGCTCCCGGATCCCTGGCGACTTGACCCGGTTGTCGCCGATCTGCAGCCGCGACGCGTCTGACTCAGCCTCGTTTGACCAAGTCCTCGAACTGCTGCATCTCGGTGGCCGCAGCTTGGCGCACGCGGTGATGATGATGATCCCCGAGGCGTGGGAGAACAACACCACGATGGACCAGGCGCGGCGCGCGTTCTGGCGGTTCCACGCCTCCGTCATGGAGCCCTGGGACGGTCCAGCGTGCGTCACCTTCACCGACGGCACCGTCGTCGGAGCGGTGTTGGACCGCAACGGGTTACGCCCCGGACGGTGGTGGCGCACCATCGACGACCGCGTGATCCTCGCCAGCGAGAGCGGTGTGCTCGACGTGCCGTCGGCCCAGATCGTGGCCAAAGGCCGCCTCGAACCGGGAAAGATGTTCCTCATCGACACGGCGCAGGGGCGCATCGTCGGCGACGACGAGATCAAAGACGAACTCGCTCAGGCGCATCCGTACAGCGAATGGCTGCACGCCGGACTTCTGGACCTGAAGACGCTGCCCGACCGCGGCCGGTTCCAGCCCAATCACGACTCGGTGGTCCGCCGCCAGATCGCGTTCGGGTACACCGAGGAAGACCTCCGCATCCTGCTCACTCCGATGGCCGCGTCCGGCAGCGAGCCGCTGGGCTCAATGGGTACCGATACGCCGACCGCGGTGCTCTCACAGCGGCCGCGTCTGCTCTACGACTACTTCGTCGAGTTGTTCGCCCAGGTCACCAACCCGCCACTGGATGCCATCCGCGAGGAAATCGTCACCTCGATGGCCCGCGTCATGGGACCCGAGCACAACCTCCTCGAGCCCACGGCTGCGTCCTGCCGCCAGATCGTCATCGAGTGGCCGGTTCTGGACAACGCCGAACTGAACAACATCGTGCACATCAACGATGACGGCGATCAACCGGGCCTGAAAGCCAAAGTGCTGCGGGCGCTTTACGAAGTCGAGCGCGGCGGTGAGGGCCTCGCTGACGCACTTGACAATCTGCGGAGGCGCGCCAGCGAGGCGATCGCCAAGGGCGCGCGCACGCTGGTCATCTCGGATCGCGACTCCGACCACACCAAAGCGCCGATCCCTTCGCTGCTGGCGGTGTCGGCCGTGCACCACCACCTCGTACGAACGAAGGAACGAACCAGCGTTGCGCTGGTTGTTGAGAGCGGCGACGCCCGCGAGGTGCACCACATCGCCATGCTGATCGGGTTCGGCGCCGTGGCGGTCAACCCGTACCTCGCCTTCGAATCGATCGAGGACCTCATCCGTGAAGGAGAGTTGACCGGCATCGAATGCGCTGCGGCGGTCCGCAACTACCTCAAGGCGCTCGGTAAGGGCGTGACGAAGGTGATGAGCAAGATGGGCATCTCCACGGTCGCCTCCTACACCGCCGCACAGGCTTTTGAGGCGATCGGCCTGGACCGCGCCGTGGTCGACGAGTACTTCACTGGCACATCGAGCCAGATCGGCGGCGTGGGGCTGGACGTCATCGCCGAGGAGGTCAGGCAACGGCACCGCCGCGCCTACCCCGACAACCCCACCGAGCGGGTGCACCGCCGGCTTGAGGTCGGCGGCGAGTACGCATTCCGCCGCGAGGGCGAACTGCACCTGTTCACCCCTGAAACCGTGTTCCTGCTGCAGCACTCGACCAGAACTCGTCGGTCCGAAATCTTCAAGGAGTACACCGACGAGGTCGACCGGCTGTCGCGTGAGGGCGGCACGCTGCGAGGGCTGTTCGAGTTCAAGAAAGGGCTTCGGCCCCCGGTGCCTCTGGACGAGGTCGAATCGGTCGAATCCATCTGCAGCCGGTTCAACACCGGCGCGATGAGCTACGGGTCGATCTCTGCCGAAGCCCACGAAACCATGGCCATCGCGATGAACAACATCGGCGGCCGCTCCAACACCGGAGAGGGCGGCGAGGACGTCGACCGCCTCTACGATCCTCAGCGGCGCAGCGCCGTCAAACAGGTTGCCTCCGGGCGGTTCGGCGTGACCAGCGACTACCTGGTGAACGCCACGGACATTCAGATCAAGATGGCCCAAGGCGCCAAACCTGGTGAAGGCGGCCAGCTTCCGGGATACAAGGTTTATCCGAACATCGCGAAGACACGGCACTCCACCCCCGGTGTCGGGCTCATCTCGCCACCCCCGCATCACGACATCTACTCGATCGAGGATCTCGCCCAGCTGATCCACGACCTGAAGAACGCCAACGACAAGGCCCGCATCCACGTCAAGCTCGTCAGCTCAGTCGGTGTCGGGACCGTCGCGGCAGGGGTGTCCAAGGCCCACGCGGACGTCGTGTTGATCTCCGGGCACGACGGCGGTACCGGGGCGGCGGCGCTGACCTCGCTCAAGCATGCCGGCGCGCCGTGGGAGATCGGCCTTGCCGACACCCAGCAGACCCTGGTGCTCAACGGGTTACGTGACCGCATCACCGTGCAGGCCGACGGGGGCATGCGGACCGCGCGCGACGTCGTGGTGGCGGCGCTGCTGGGTGCCGAGGAGTTCGGCTTCTCCACCGCGCCGCTGATCGTCGCGGGCTGCATCATGATGCGGGTCTGTCACCTCGACACCTGCCCGGTGGGTGTAGCGACCCAGAATCCGGAGCTGCGCGCCCGGTTCAACGGAAAGCCGGAGTTCGTCGAGAACTTCTTCCGGTTCATCGCTGATGACGTGCGCCGCTATCTGGCCGAGCTGGGCTTCCGCAGTATCGACGAGGCGGTCGGGCGCGCCGAGATGCTGGACACCGCGACGGGCGTCGCACACTGGAAGACCAAGGGCCTGGACCTGACGCCGATCTTCGCCATGCCCACAGACGCGCACGGCGCCAGGCTCACCCAGCGACGCAAGCTGCGCGACCAGTACCACGCACTCGACCAGGCGCTCGACCAGACCATCATCGCGCTGGCCGAAGGCGCGCTGGAAGACGCCCATCCCGTGCGCCTGGAGCTGCCGGTGCGCAACGTGAACCGCACCGTGGGCACGCTGCTCGGCGCAGAGGTCACCCGCCGCTACGGCGGGCAAGGGTTGCCCGACGACACGATCTACGTCAGGCTGACCGGCTCGGCTGGACAGTCGATCGGCGCGTTCCTGCCGCCCGGCATCACGCTGGAGCTGACGGGTGATGCCAACGACTATGTGGGCAAGGGTCTTTCCGGCGGCCGGGTGATCGTCCGGCCACCTGACGACGTGCTGTTCCTTCCTGAGGACAACGTGATCGCCGGCAACACATTGCTGTACGGCGCGACCGCCGGCGAGGTGTATCTGCGCGGGCGCGTTGGGGAGCGCTTCTGCGCCCGTAACTCCGGCGCACTGGCCGTCGCCGAGGGCGTCGGTGACCACGCCTGCGAATACATGACCGGTGGCCGCGTGGTGATCCTCGGCCGGACGGGACGCAACATGGCGGCGGGCATGTCAGGCGGCATCGCCTACGTGCTCGGTCTGGACCCCGACAAGGTCAACACTGCGATGGTCGAGCTGCAACCCCTCGAGGACGAGGATCTGATGTGGCTGCACGAGGTGGTGGCCAGGCACGCCCAGTACACCGCCAGCACGGTGGCCAATTCGGTGCTGTCCGACTGGCCAAGGCGCAGTGCGCAATTTACGAAGATCATGCCCACCGACTACCAGCGGGTGCTGCAGGCGACCCGAATGGCCAAGGCGGAGGGGCGTGACGTCGACACGGCGATCATGGAGGCGTCCCGTGGCTGATCCGACCGGCTTTCTGAAGGTGTCGAAGGTCGAAGCCGCCAAGCGGCCGGTCGACGAACGGGTCGGCGACTGGCACGAGGTCTACGAGCGCCAGGATCCGGCGCAGCGTGCCGGTGAGGTCTCGCAGCAGGCCCGTCGCTGCATGGACTGCGGAATCCCGTTCTGCCACTCGGTGACTGCCGGATGTCCGCTCGGAAACCTGATTCCCGAGTGGAACGACCTCGTGCGCCGGGGCCGCTGGGATGCCGCCAGCGAGCGGCTGCACGCCACCAACAACTTCCCGGAGGTCACCGGTCGACTGTGTCCGGCGCCATGCGAGGCCGCCTGCGTGCTGTCGATCGAAGAGGAGCAGACCGGCGGCAGCGTCACGATCAAGCGCATCGAGCAGACGATCGCCGACCACGCGTGGATGACCGGCATCGTCGGACCCCAGCCCGCGGCCATCGGCACCGGCAAGAGCGTCGCGGTGGTCGGCTCAGGTCCAGCGGGATTGGCTGCGGCGCAACAGCTTACCCGTGCCGGCCACCACGTCACCGTCTACGAGCGCGACGATCGGCTCGGCGGACTGCTGCGCTACGGCATCCCGGAATACAAGATGGAGAAATCCGTCCTCAACCAGCGGCTGGCCCAAATGCGAGCCGAAGGAACGCGATTCGTCACCGAATGTGAGGTCGGTGCCGACATCTCAGTCGAAGCGCTTCGCGCACAGCACGAGGCCGTGGTGCTGGCCGTCGGCGCGCTGCGCGCCCGCGACTACGACGTGCAAGGCCGGCACCTCAACGGTGTGCACCTGGCGATGGAACACCTGGTGCCCTCCAACCGGGAACGTGAGGGCGACGGACCGTCGCCGATCACCGCGCAAGGCAAGCATGTCGTGATCATCGGCGGTGGCGACACCGGCGCCGACTGCCTGGGCACCGCGCACCGGCAGGGCGCGGCGTCGGTCACCCAGCTCGACTACAACCCCGAACCGCCGGAGGTCCGCGACGAGTCCCGCTCGCCGTGGCCCACCTGGCCGCTGTTGCTGCGCACGTCGCCCGCCCACGCAGAGGGCGGCAAGCGCCACTACGAGGTCGCCGTGCAGCGGTTCCTCGGCGATGAGGACGGGAACCTGCGAGCGATCGAGGTCGCCGAGGTGCGCGTCAGCCGGGACGTGGACGGCCGCCGCACGATCACGCCGGTCGACGAGAGCCTCGAGCTGCCGTGCGATCTGGCGTTGCTCGCCATCGGCTTCGAAGGCGTCGAGCACATGCGGCTGCTGGACGAGCTGGGCCTGCAGCTCAATCGCCGCGGGGCGCTGCCGTGCGGGTCCGACTGGCAGACCACCGCACCGGGGGTGTTTGTGTGTGGTGACGCGCACCGGGGCGCGTCGCTGGTGGTCTGGGCGATCGCGGAGGGGCGCAGTGCTGCGCACGCCGTCGACACGTACCTGATGGGCGAATCGGATTTGCCTGAGCCGGTGCGGCCGTCAGCCCTGCCGCTCGCGGTCGTGTGAAGGCCTCCCAGCGCGACTATGCTCGGAATTCGTGACTAGACGCGGCAAGATCGTCTGCACTCTCGGGCCTGCGACCAGCACCGATGAGAAAGTTCGTGCACTGGTCGAGGCGGGCATGGACGTCGCCCGGCTGAACATGAGTCACGGCGAACACGCCGACCACAAGGCGGCCTACGACAGAGTCCGCGCCGCCTGCGACACCACAGGTCACGCCGTCGGTGTGATGGCCGATCTGCAGGGGCCCAAGATCCGGCTGGGCCGGTTCGCCACCGGTTCCAGTTACTGGAACAACGGCGACGTCGTCCGCATCACCGTCGAGGACGTCGACGGCACCCACGACCGGGTGTCCACCACCTACAAACAGCTTGCCCACGACGCGCAGCCGGGCGACCGCATGCTGGTCGATGACGGCAACCTCGAGCTTGTTGTCGAGCACATTGATGGCAACGACGTCGTCGCGACCGTCACCGAGGGCGGCCCGATCTCCAACAACAAAGGCTTGTCTCTGCCTGGCATGAACGTGTCGGTGCCGGCGATGTCACGCAAAGACATCGAGGATCTCGAGTTCGCGTTGCGTTTGGGCGTCGACCTGGTGGCCTTGTCGTTCGTGCGGTCACCTGCCGACGTCGAACTCGTGCACGAGGTGATGGACAGGGTAGGGCGTCGGGTCCCGGTGATCGCCAAGCTGGAGAAGCCCGAGGCGATCGACAACCTGGAAGCGATCGTGCTGGCGTTCGACGCGGTGATGGTCGCGCGCGGCGACCTCGGCGTCGAATTGCCGCTCGAAGAGGTGCCGCTGGTGCAGAAGCGCGCGATCCAGATGGCGCGCGAGAACGCCAAACCGGTGATCGTCGCGACCCAGATGCTCGATTCGATGATCGACCACGCGCGTCCGACCCGCGCGGAGGCGTCCGATGTCGCCAACGCGGTGCTTGACGGGGCCGACGCGTTGATGCTGTCCGGCGAGACGTCCGTGGGCAAGTATCCGCAGGAGGCTGTGCGGACAATGGCCCGCATCGTCACCGCGGTGGAGCAGAATTCGACCGCGGCGCCGCCGCTGGCCCACGTGCCGCGGACCAAGCGCGGCGTCATCTCGTACGCCGCACGCGACATCGGCGAACGATTGGACGCCAAGGCGCTGGTGGCGTTCACCCAATCCGGTGACACCGTGCGCCGGCTGGCCCGGCTACACACGCCGCTACCGCTGCTGGCGTTCACCGCGCTGCCGGAAATCCGCAGTCAGCTGGCGCTGACCTGGGGAACCGAGACGTTCATCGTCCCGCACATCCAGAGCACCGACGGCATGATCCGCCAGGTCGACAAGTCGCTGCTGGGGCTCAACCGCTACAAGCGGGGCGACCTGGTGGTCATCGTCGCGGGCGCTCCGCCGGGCACAGTAGGCTCCACCAATCTGATCCACGTGCACCGGATCGGAGAGGACGACGTATAGGGGGTCGCTGGTTGGCGGACGATGAGCCGCTCGCGCGAAGTGCTTCGGCTTCGGATTTCGAGCAGCTGCTTGGCACGCTCGACCTGGACCGCGCTGACGACAACCTCTTCATCGGCTCCCATCCCACCAAGACGCCCATCCGCACCTTCGGCGGTCAGATGATGGCCCAGTCGCTGGTGGCTGCCACACGGACCGTCACGCATGATTGCCCGCCCGCAGCGTTGACGGTGCATTTCATCAGCGGTGGCGACCCGACGCGAGACCTCGAGTATCACGTGGTGCGGCTGCGCGACGAGCGCCGCTTCGCCAACCGCCGCGTCGACGTGATGCAGGACGGCAAGCTGCTCGCTTCGGCGATGGTCTCCTACCTGTCGGGAGGCGAGGGGCTCGAGCACAATGTCGAGGCCCCAATTGTGGCCGATCCCACAACCTTGCCGTCGATCGACGAAATGCTGCATGGGTACGAGAGAGTTGTGCCCCAATTCGTCAGTGCGTTGCGGCCGATCGAATGGCGCTATGCCAACGATCCGGCATGGGTGATGCGCGACAAAGGCGATCGCCTGGACTACAACCGGGTGTGGCTGAAGGCCGACGGCGACATGCCTGACGACCCGGTGCTGCACACCGCCGCGATGGTGTATTCGTCCGACACCACCGTGCTGGATTCCATCATCACGACCCACGGCTTGTCTTGGGGCTTCGACCGGATTTTCGCGGTCACGGTCAACCATTCGGTGTGGTTTCACCGCCAAGTCAATTTCGACGACTGGTTGCTGTACTCCACCCGGTCCCCGGTGGCTGCCGACTCCCGCGGGTTGGGCACCGGCCACTTCTTCGACCGCGACGGCCGGCTGATGGCAACGGTGGTACAGGAGGGAATCGTGAAGTACTTTCCAAGCGCCGGGCGCTGACCGGCGTAATGTTTACCGGGTGACGGAGCCGCCGGTGAAGGTCGCCAAGGTCCGAGCTCGCGGACGCGTCGTCGTCAACGTCGCCTCGCCGGCGGCGCGCTGGATTAGCGCGCTCGCAGTTTTGAGCGTGTTCTTCTGGCTGGTGGTGTTGCTGGCCCACGATCACCACCATCCGAACTGGCACGCCGAAAGCCGATTGGTCTGGTCAGTCACCATTCTGGTCGCGGTGGCGTTGATCGCCCGCGGCATCTTCCTGGGACGGCCGGTCACGGCCGTGCACGCGTTCGCCGCGATGGTGGTGTTGCTGGCGGGCATCGGGGCGCGCGTGTTGTGGTTCGATCTGCTCGGCAGTGTGTTGATCGCCGGGACAGGCCTGGTGTTGATGTGGCCGACCGCGTCCTCGCGGGAGCCCGGCGTACTCCCCAGAGTGTGGGCGCTGGTGAACGCGACCGCCGGGGATGCGCTGGCGCCCTTTGCGATGCATTCGTTGAAGAGCTACCACTTCAACGAAGACGCGACCGCGGCGATCGCCTACCGCGCCCGCATCGGTTTCGCAGTGGTCAGTGGCGATCCGATCGGCGATGAGAGACGTTTCCCCGAACTGGTCGCAGACTTTGTCGCCATGTGCCGCACCAGGGGCTGGCGGATCATGGTGCTCGGTTGCAGTGAACGTCGGCTGTCGCTGTGGCGTGACCCGGCGGTGACCGGCCAGAGCATGCGGGCGGTGCCGATCGGCAGGGATGTCGTTATCGACGTGCAGCGCTTCGACACGGTCGGTCGCAAGTACCGCAATCTGCGGCAAGCCGTGCAGCGCACGCGTAACTGCGGGATCACGACTGAAGTCGTCGCAGAGCAGGAGATCGACGACGCGCTGCAGGATGAGCTCGCCCAGGTGCTGTACGCCTCGCACAGTGGCGCGCACACCGAGCGGGGATTCTCCATGATTTTGGACGGTGCCCTGGAGCGCCGCTACCCGGGCATCCAGCTGATCATCGCCCGCGACCGGTCCGGCCGCGTCCAGGGTTTTCACCGTTACGCGACCGCGGGCGAGGGTCGCGACGTGACCCTTGATGTGCCGTTTCGGCGCCCGGGGGCGCCGAATGGCATCGACGAACGATTGTCGGTCGACATGATCTCCGAGGTGAAAGCCGATGGTGGGCAACGGCTCTCCCTGGCGTTCGCCGCGTTTCCCGAAATCTTCGACGACAAACACCGTGGGCACATCCAGACCCTCTTTTACGAGGCGATCCATCTTCTGGACGCGCTGATCGCACTCGAATCGCTTTACCGCTACCTACGGAAGTTCCGCTCCCTCGGCGACCGGCGCTATGCGCTGCTGTCTATGGGACACATTCCGTACGCTCTGGTGGTGCTGCTCTCGCTGGAGTTCATGCCCCGCCGACGACACCTCTAAGGCGACGGCGTCAGCGTGACGCTGAACTGATTCTCGACGTGCTGCTTGAAGTCGTCCGCACACTTCTGGATCTTGGCTTGATCACTGCCGGCCTGCTTCAGGCAGTCGACGTAGGTGCCACCGCCGACCTGGTGGAAGACCCCTACCCAGATCGCGATGAAGGCAAGGCCGCCGATGATCGCGAGGATCCCGAGCACGATTCCGGCGGTCGCCACGCCACCGTTATTGGCTTCGCCGCGTTTGACCCGACCGCGGGCGGCGAACCCGATCACGACCGCGACGATGCCGAGAATCACGGCGAGAACCACCGACCAGACCGTGATCACCGCGACGATCGCGATCACCAGCGACGCGATCCCCAGTCCGTTCTTTGGACCTGTGGGCGGCGGCGTCCAGCCTGAATACGGCGGCGGCGGAGGCGGGGGATAGCCGGCACCTGGATACGGGCCCGGTGCGTACGGGTACGGCGGGGGAGGTGGTGGCGGGTGCGGCGTTTGGGGTGATCCCGACGGGCTTTCCGGCTTATCCGACGGTTCAGTCATGGGTCTCAATGTACCGCCCCGGGGTCGGCAAATGGTGCCCCGGCGAAGATCCGCTTTATGTCAGGGTGTATCGGTGCTCACGACCCCAATTTCTCCGTTGGGTAGCCAAATGCATTGCGTTGCAACAGCACTCGTAGGAAAGCCAGCGGAAAGTGCCTGATGTGGCAACGCCGCACCAACCAGCGCGCGCAGATCCGGTGCGCGGGCCTGCCTTTAGTGGTCAGGGTGTGGCGGGGTTCCTGAACTCGTCGACCTTCTTCGATGCATTGCGGATGCCGAACGCGGAGACGGTTTCCATCACCCCGATGACGATCAGCCAGATGCCTACGACGAGCGCGAGCGTGACGATCGACTGGAACGGCGACGCAATCACCACGATGCCGGCGATCAAGCTGATGACGCCGAAGAAAATGTTCCAGCCGCGACCGGGAACGCCGGGATCGCTTAAGGCCGAAACCGTCGTCGCGACCCCGCGGAAGATGAACCCGACACCGATCCAGATGGCCAGCAGCAGCACCGCGTTGCCGAAGTGACGAAACGCGAGGACCGCCAGGATCAGCGATGCTGCCCCGCTGACGAACAGCAGCACCCGGCCGCCTGCCGACACGTGCAGGCTGAACGCGAAGATCACCTGCGCGATGCCGGACACCAGCAGATACGCGCCAAAGAAGATGGCCGCCACGAGGATCGAGATCCCTGGCCACACCAGCACCAGGATGCCGAGGATCACGGACAACACCCCGGTAAGCAACGTGGATTTCCACAGATGGGGCAGCAGCCTTGGAGGACTTGCAGGAGCAGCGTTAGTCATGCCGGGAAGTGTTGCACAAGGCGAATCGCCCGGACGAGATTTCACCGGGAAGTGTGCAAAAGGTTATCCGGGTGTTGGCAGGAAGGGCCCGACATGACTTTTTTGCTGGGTGGCCTCGTCATGTTTCCGGCGGGAACGACCCCGCACTGGTCCGTCGCCATTCGGCTCTCGGCGAGTCCGTCCCGGGAGGAGACTGCGAACCGTCCGACTGCGCGTAGATCGCAAGGAGAAGAAGATGAAGTACGTCGTTTCCTGGACATATCGCCTCAACGGCTTCGCGGCGGAGAACGAAGAGGCGGTGCGGCGCGGCTTGGCCGTGTTGTCGAAGTAGACGCCAGTGGAGACCATGACGTATCACCAATTCGTCGGCCGACTGGACGGCGGCGGAGGATTCTCAGTCGTTGAAACGGACAACCCAATGGACCTGGCCGATGCCACAAGCAAATTCGGGTTCATCGCGGATTACCAGATCTACCCGGCCGTGGACATCGCGGAGGCCGCGCAGTCTCTGCAGCAGGGAATCGAGTTCAGGGACTCCATCAGCTAAAGAACGGCACTTTTTGCGCTACCGGTCGACGAGGGGCCTGCCGGTCGCCGCGTCGGCCGGTAGACCCTGCGCGTCATCCAGCCGCCTTTTGTTCCCCTGCCACAACGTTACGACTCCACTACTGTTCGGTTACTGGCAACGCGAGCAGGGACCGCGGTCGTTAACGTCACCACGTCGACGGCCCGATCAAGAAAGAGGAAATAGTGCATGGTGGGTGTCCGGAGCGTCCGAAATCACCCGGGTGGCGGGTAGCGGCGGCAGTTGCTGCGTCGGCAGCGTTCGTGCTGGCAGGTTGCGTGAGCAACACCGAGAGCTCGGGGACGTCGACGAGTGCAACCACCCCGGTCAAGCCGACCAAGGTCGACGCCATCGCGAACACGTTGCCGGACAAGATCAAGTCGTCGGGCAAGCTCATCGTCGGCGTCAACCTGCCTTACTCTCCTAACGAGTTCAAAGATCCCAGCGGCAAGATCGTCGGGTTCGATGTCGACATGATGAACGCCGTTACGTCCGTCCTCGGGGTGACGCCTGACTACCGCGAGTCCGACTTCGAGGAGATCATCCCGTCCATCACGGGTGGTACCTATGACGTCGGGATGTCGTCGTTCACCGATACGAAAGCACGAGAGAAGACGGTTGACTTCGTTACGTACTTCTCGGCGGGTACGTTGTGGGCGCAGCGCCCCGGCGCGCCGATCGATCCCAATAACGGATGCGGGTTGAGTGTGGCGGTCGAGTCCAACACCATCCAGGACACCCAGGAGATCCCCGCGAAGAGCGACGCCTGTGTGAAGGCCGGCAAACCGCCGATAAACAAGCAGAAGTTTGACCGACAGGACGACGCCACCACGGCGCTCGTGCTGGGCAAGGTCGATGCAATGTCGGCCGACTCGCCGGTGACGGCTTACGCGATCAAGCAGAGCGGCGGCAAGATCGAACCGGCCGGGCAGATCTTCGGCTCCGCTCCATATGGCTGGCCGGTGGCCAAGGGTTCGCCCTTGGGCCAGTCGCTGCTCAAGGCCTTGCAGCACATCATGCAGACCGGTGACTACAAGACCATCGCCACCAACTGGGGCGTCGAGTCCGGGATGATCAACAACCCGGTGATCAACGGCGCAACCAGCTGACGATGACTGCTGACCAATCATCGGCGGCGGCCATCGACGCCGTCCCGTTGCGGCACCCATGGCGATGGTTTGCTGCGGTTGTCATCATCGTCCTCGTCGCGCTGTTCCTCTACGGCGCGGCGACGAACGCCGCCTACGGATGGTCGACGTATCGGAAATACCTTTTCGACGAACGCATTTCATCGGCGGCATGGAACACACTCCAGCTCACGATCTGGGCCATGGCGCTCGGAGTGGTGCTCGGGGTCATTTTGGCGGTGATGCGACTGTCGCCCAACCCGGTCTTCAAGTCGGTGGCGTGGGTGTATTTGTGGATCTTCCGCGGGACACCCGTTTACGTGCAGCTGGTGTTCTGGGGGCTGTTTCCGACCCTGTACCAGAACATTCAGCTGGGTGTTCCGTTCGGTCCGTCGCTCTTTCACATCAACCTGCAGGGCCTGTCGATCAGCTTCATCCTTGCGGCGGTGGGGCTGGGTTTGAACGAGGCCGCGTACATGGCCGAAATCATCAGGGCGGGAATCAATTCGGTACCGGAAGGACAGTTCGAGGCATCAACTGCCCTCGGCATGTCGTGGTGGATGGCGATGCGGCGCACGGTGCTTCCGCAGGCGATGCGGGTGATCATTCCGCCGACGGGCAACGAGGTCATCAGCATGCTGAAGACCACGTCGCTGGTCACTGCGGTGCCCTACAGCCTTGAGCTCTACGGTCGGGCCCGTGACATTTCCGGTGTGATCTTCCAGCCCATCCCGTTGCTCATGGTTGCCGCGACGTGGTACCTGGCGATCACCAGCGTGCTCATGGTGGGCCAGTACTACCTGGAGCGGTATTTCTCCCGGGGAATCTCGCGCAAGCTCACGTCCAAACAACTCGAAGCACTGGCGGCGGCGCAGACGGGCGAAACACACCCGTGACCGGTACAACCGAAACCGGCCAAAGGCCAATGGTTCTCGCCGAAAAAGTGTGCAAGGACTTCGGGGCGCTCAAGGTGCTCAAGGGTGTGACGTTGGAGGTCCAAAAGGGTGAGGTGCTGGTCATCGTCGGCCCGTCGGGGTCGGGCAAGTCGACGTTCCTGCGCTGCATCAACCATCTGGAGCAGGTCACCGCCGGCCGGCTCTACGTCGACGGCGAGTTAGTCGGCTATCGCGAAGCGCGGGGGAAACTTCACGAATTGGCGCCCCGCGAGGCGGCGAAGCAGCGTCGCGACGTCGGCATGGTGTTCCAGCATTTCAATCTGTTCCCGCACCGCACGGCGCTGGAGAACATCATCGAGGCGCCGATCCACGTGAACAAGGTCAGGCGTGACCAGGCAGTGGCGCGCGGCAGGGAGTTGCTCGAACAGGTCGGCCTGTCGGAGAAGGCCGGGGCGTACCCCGCGCAACTGTCGGGCGGCCAGCAGCAGCGGGTGGCGATCGCCAGGGCGCTGGCCATGGATCCCAAGATCATGCTGTTCGACGAGCCGACCTCGGCGCTGGACCCGGAGCTGGTCGGTGAGGTGCTCGGCGTGATGAAAAAGCTCGCGGGGCAGGGCATGACCATGCTGGTGGTCACCCATGAGATGGGCTTCGCTCGCGAAGTCGCCGACCAGCTGGTGTTCATGGACGGTGGGGTGATCGTCGAAAGCGGCAACCCGCGTGACGTGCTGCGCAACCCGCAGCACGACCGGACGAAGGCGTTCCTCTCGAAGCTGCTCTGAGGCGTCTCAGGCGTGTGTGCCGGCGTGGGCGCAGGCAAATTGGACGTTGGTGGCGTCGTTGTTCAAATCGGTTGCCGCTCCGTTGATCATGTCGCCGTTTCCGTGCACGCCCATGACCAACAGGAGCTTCGTCGCGTTCATTGACCATGACCGCATCGGATCCCCGACCTCCGGCTGCAGACCCGGTGTCCCCGACGCGTCGAGCGCTGCGGCAGCCGCCTGTCGCAGCGCGGTCCTACTGGCCACGTTGTTGCTCTGAACATCAGGTTTTGCGTAATCCACGTTCGCGCCATTACCGGCGATCGAATACGCGAAATCCTCATAATTGACCGCAGCGTAATTCGATGCAGCGCTGAACTGCTTGCAGGCAGTAGCCGCTGGAGCACCGGGGTCGTCTGAGGCCTGGGTGGCGCTCGTTGCCGGACCCGTCCCCGGACCGGGAGCCGGCGGATCCGGCTGGGCGGCGTCGTTGGGGTCGGCGGATGCGGTAGGGACGACGGCCAGCCCCATGCCGAACGCGATGAGTGAACTAGCCAACGCCCGCGCGCAAACGTGTGATGACCTCATCGTTTCCTTCCAATGGTCGGTTTCCGGCATCTAGGGCGACGCCGGCCGGTCCGGTCTTCCCCCGGCCAGTCGTTGAGCCGTTCAACGTGCCGGCGACAACATCGTTCACGAGTAGAACGCAGCGGTCAATCAACCCAAGGCCTCAAGGCCAGGTCGAGAAAAATCATCGATGGGGCACCTGTCTCGATCGTTAACGGGGCCCAAACGGATGATGCCTAAGAGCAATCCATTGGGTTTCTCGATATCGGAGGCCGGGTGCCAAGGTGTCACGGTGCGAGAGCGGCGGCCTGCCGTAGATCTGGCGCGCGGCCATCCCAGATCTGAAGACGCTCAGTAGATGGGAATGGGGCGTGAACTGTTGGCGGTCCGTTTACCGTTTGGACACTCGACCAATTAATCATTCCACGGGACACATCCTGTGGGGATTCGGACGATGAGAGGCGCCAACACGACATGTTGAATCGTTTTGCCACCTTGGCTGCTGTTTGCATGCTGGTCCCGGTCGGGACGGCCCCGCTCGCGTTAGCGGACCCGCCACCTGATCCCGCGGTGGCGCCGGCCGCCGACCCGGGGGCACCCCCACCGCCGCCGCCGGACGGACCCAACGGACCCGTGCCGTCCGCGCCGCCGGGAGTCTTGCACACCGCGGACGGCTGGGATTTGACGGTGCAGGGGATGAACGAATCCATGGAGCCAGTGTCGCCGCTGACGGGTTCGCCGGCCTCCCGCGAATACCTGGTGGACGGCTCGTTCACCGGAAAGATCACGGGCGGCGGTGGCACGAAGCTGACCGGTGGAACGCTGGAGGCCGGATATCAGATCGGCTGCGGCATCCTGGCGGACGACATCGAATCCATCTCTTCGGCCGGTATTACCCCGGGATTCCATGTCCCGTTCACCGGGGGGACGGCGATCCCTGGTCCTGGGACCCTCTTCCCGTTGACCATTTCGGGCAGCCTCTCCGAACAGATAAAAGTAGACCTCAAGCCCGGTACGGTGACCATCGTTCCGGTGGACAAGAAGTCGTTCAAGGGCACGGTTCCGCGGATCAACATCACCGGTCTGCGCATCAAGTTCGACCTGTGCGCCGGTCAGTCGTTCATACGGTCGTACTCGACGCTCACCAGCTCGACCGACAACACCGACGACGTGATCACCTATCTCGGTGTCACCAAGGTCATTTGACGCCAGAGGTTTCGCCTGGGTGTCTGAGCCGGCGTAGCGCAGCCGACGAACCGCAGCCCCTCACCCTCGGTGAGGGGCACGCGGCTATCTAGGTGAAGCCGCCGCCGCTCGGACGTTCCGACATGGCGCGCAGGCCGACGGGCGTCCATGCCGAAGCCGCTGATGCGCCGAGACGTTGGGCAGTGCAGGTAAACGGGGCCGCGGTCCCGCGCCGCCCAGGGATGACCGACCCGGTGGTGCGCATCGAGCGAGGCGGGCCGCCGAACGCGATCACGCCGCGGCAGCAGGCGTCGAGGATCTTCGGCGCCCGTGACGTCGCGGCCAACCGGACGCCGACCACGTGGACGGCACTTGTCAGCCGCGACGACGGCGTGTGTGACAGCGTTTGCACCGCCGCGCTGCGGCGCGAGGCGCCGCTTTTGTTCATCCGGAGAATGCGCAGGGGTGCTCCCAGAAGCCAACGGACTTTGGCGCTCAGCAGGTTCGACGATGTGGCGCACTGTTGCCGTTATCCGGGGATCTTCCTGCGACGGTTGTAAGTCAGATTCGGAGACGCTTAGTAGATGGGTATCTGGCGTGAACTGTTGGCGGCCCGTTTACCGTTTGGACACTCGGCCAATTAATCATTCCACGGGACAGATCCCGTAGGGACTCGGACGACGAGAGGCGCCAACTCGACATGTTGAATCGTTTTGCCACCTTGGCTGCTGTTTGCATGCTGGCTCCGGTGGGGACGGCTTCGCTTGCGTCAGCGGACCCGCCGCCCGATCCCGCGGTGGCGCCGGCCGCCGACCCCGGCCCCCCGCCGGACAACGGAGCCGTCCCGTCGGAGGTACCGGGCATCGCGCACACCCCGGATGGCCGGACATTGACGGTGGCCGCGAAGGACGAGACCCAGCTGCCGGTGCCGCCGCTGACGACCGCGCTATCGTCACGTGAATGGCTGGTGGGCGGCACCTTCACCGGCAACGTGACGGGCTCGGTGAACGGTGGAACGCTGGAGGCCGGCTATCAGATCGGCTGCGCGATCGCCATGGACAAGATCAAGCTGAACGGCTCGATCGGCATTAGCACGAGCTCAGTCAGTATCGCCCAACCTCCACTCACGGCGATACCGAATGTTGGCCTCACCTTCCCGATCCAGGGCCAGATCGAGGTGGAGCCCAGGCCCGGTGAGGTCATCAACGTTCCGGTGGACAAGAAGACGTTCAAAGGCACCACGACGCGAGTCACCCTCAGGGATATCCACATCAAGATCGACAACTGTGTCGGCGCGTCGGAGCTGCGGTCGTACGCGACGCTGACCAGCTCCGGCCCGGACACTGATGACATTGTCGGTTACTACGGTGTCACCAAGTCGTTCTGACAGCCATGGGTAGCCGAGATCGCACGAGGGTCGCCAAAGACATGTCCACGAAGATCGCGGTGGCGGGCGTGCTGGCCATCGGGGCGGCGGTCGCCTGCTCGGCGACTGCCGCCGCGGATCCTCCGCCACCGATCCCCGCGGATCCTCCGCCACCGATCCCTGCCGATCCGGCGGCTCCGGTTCCACCGCCCGACCCCACAGCGCCGCCGCCGTCAGCGCTGGGGACCATGAACTCGATATTGGGGCAGGCCGCGCAGCCCGCCGGCCCGAGCAGCCCCCCCGATTTCCTGTTGAGCCAGAATCCGGTTCCCGCCGTAGGCGGCGGTCAGCCCGCCGGGCTACCGATGAACGCAATGGACAGCATGGGATACCTGAACCCGCTGAACTACAGGCTGTCGCCACCCGACCAGGAAAACCCATACAGCATGGCGCCGGGTGATGGGAGCACCGGAACGATTTCCGGCCTAAAGGGGGCGCACTCCCTCTGGCACGGCGTGATGGGCAAGATGGACCCAAGTCAACTTGGTGAGCCCCTCCCGGGCACCGCGCCCCCACCCGGGACCAATATGCCGCAGGGGCTGGGAGAGAACTTGCCCGACCAGCAACC
>JAOPWC010000042.1 GCA_025965895.1 Mycobacterium sp. | reverse complement strand
TCCTGCCCGATGACTCGCTGGTGCAGCGCCTTCTCCATGAAGATGAGCCGGCTGGACTCTTCCTCCGTGAGCTTGAATACCGGGATGCCGGTGGCGGCCGCGAGGACCTCCGCGATGATTCCCTCATCCACGGTTCCACTCGCGCCGACGTCGCCCGACTTCCATTGCTTCTCGAGGCGCAGCCGCTCGCCGAGCAGCTTCTTCTCCTCGTCACGCAGGGATGCGGCCTTCTCGAAGTCCTGGTCCTCGATGGCGGCCTCCTTCTTGCCACGCACGACCGCGATCTTCTCGTCGAACTCACGCAGCTCCGGCGGGGCCGAGAGGATCGACAGCCGCAGGCGCGCGCCCGCCTCGTCGATCAGGTCGATGGCCTTGTCAGGAAGGAACCGGTCGGACACGTAGCGGTCGGCGAGGTTCGCCGCGGCGACGATGGCGCCGTCGGTGATGGAGACCTTGTGGAACGCCTCGTACTTGTCGCGGAGTCCCTTGAGGATGTTGATGGTGTGCGGGAGCGACGGCTCGTGCACCTGCACGCTCTGGAAGCGGCGTTCGAGCGCAGCATCCTTCTCAAAGTGCTTGCGATACTCGTCGAGCGTGGTCGCACCGATGGTCTGCAGCTCGCCGCGGGCCAGCTTCGGCTTCAGGATCGACGCGGCGTCGATTGCCCCTTCGGCGGCGCCCGCACCGACGAGCGTGTGCAGCTCGTCGATGAACAGGATGATGTCGCCGCGCGTGTTGATCTCCTTGAGCACCTTCTTCAGGCGTTCCTCGAAGTCACCGCGGTAGCGGCTGCCCGCGACCAGCGACCCGAGGTCCAGCGTGTAAAGCTGCTTGTCCTTCAGCGTCTCGGGCACCTCGCCGTGAACGATCGCCTGCGCCAGGCCCTCCACGACGGCGGTCTTGCCGACGCCGGGCTCGCCGATCAGCACCGGGTTGTTCTTGGTGCGCCGGCTCAGCACCTGCATCACCCGCTCGATTTCCTTCTCGCGGCCGATGACCGGGTCGAGCTTGCCCTCCATCGCGGCCGCGGTCAGGTTGCGGCCGAACTGGTCTAGCACCAGTGACGTCGACGGGTTGCCCGCCTCGCCACCGCGGCCGCCGGTTCCCGCCTCTGCGGTCTCTTTGCCCTGGTACCCGGACAGCAACTGGATCACCTGCTGGCGCACACGCGTCAGTTCGGCGCCCAGCTTGACCAGCACCTGCGCCGCGACGCCTTCGCCTTCGCGGATCAGGCCGAGCAGGATGTGCTCCGTGCCGATGTAGTTGTGGCCCAGCTGCAGCGCCTCGCGCAGGCTCAGCTCGAGCACCTTCTTGGCACGCGGCGTGAAGGGGATGTGCCCGGACGGCGCCTGCTGGCCCTGGCCGATGATCTCTTCGACCTGGCTGCGGACACCCTCCAACGAGATGCCCAGCGATTCCAGCGACTTGGCGGCTACGCCCTCACCCTCGTGAATCAACCCCAGCAGGATGTGCTCAGTCCCGATGTAGTTGTGGTTCAGCATCCTGGCCTCTTCTTGAGCCAAGACGACAACGCGCCGTGCGCGATCAGTGAATCTTTCAAACATCGGTGGTCTACCTGCTCTCCCTCACCAGTAGGTACCGCGGATACCCGTTGCACCTGCCATCCACTCTAATGGGCGGGGCCGTCCAACGCCCCACCGTGGGAACTCGTCGTTACCTATGGCACAGCCTCACAGTTTTGCGGTGTCACCGCAGTACATGGGTAATAACGCTGGGCGGTCCGGATTCGTTTCCCGGTCGGTTCAACCCTTTGGTTCGCGGCAAGCGAAAGCAACGACGGGCCGCCGCGAAATATTTCGCGGCGAATATTCGGCAGTTTCTCTGTGCGGTTGTACGGGCGGTGTCCGGGCCGGTTCTGTTTGCGGTTTGCGGGCCGGTGCTGTTTGCGGGCGACCGGGCCGGCTACGTCGCCGCGTGGAACGCTTCGATCACGTCCGCCGGGATGCGGCCGCGAGAGGACACGTTGTGCCCGTTGCGACGGGCCCACTCCCGGATGGCCGCGCTTTGCTCCCGATCGATCGACGCGCGCCCGCGGGCCGGGCCGGCCGACCGGCCACGCCGGCGACCGCCGACCCGGCGGCCCGCGTCCACCCAGACCTTCAGATCCTCGCGGAGCTTTTTGGCATTCTTGTTCGACAGATCGATCTCGTACGTCACACCGTCGAGGCCGAATTCCACGGTTTCGTCTGCCGCGGCCGCGCCGTCGAAATCATCGACCAACGTGACGGTGACTTTTTTGGCCATTGCTGCCACTGCTCCTTCTGAACACTGTGCGGCGCCCGCGGACCATGGGCGTCGATGCTCCCGCTCTCTTTAGAATGCAACCAATCTGCCATAACGACGCCATTGAGGCCAGCAGCGACAACGTACCTACAGTTCAGTTAGTGTGCCGCCGCACAATCGGAAACAATACTGTGTCTCTAATTCCCAGCCCCGTCAATACCATCAACAACCGGTCGATACCCATTCCGGTACCGGTCGTCGGCGGCATCCCGTGCTCCATGGCCGTGAGGAAATCCTCGTCCATGGCCATCGCCTCGTCATCGCCGGCGGCCGCCGCACGGGCCTGAGCAGCGAATCGCTCACGTTGGATCACAGGATCGATGAGCTCAGAATATCCTGTGGCAAGCTCGATTCCGCGAACGTACAGGTCCCACTTCTCGGTAACCCCGTCGACGCTGCGGTGCTGCCGGGTCAGCGGCGTGGTTTCCACTGGGAAATCGCGGACGAAGCTGGGCGCATACAAGTTCCTGCCCACCAGGTGTTCCCACAATTCCTCAACCAGCTTGCCATGCCCATAGCCGCGGTCACGCGGAACATCGACACCGACATTATCTGCTATCTCCAGCAGGCGCGCTACCGGCGTCTGGGGTGTGATCTCTTCCCCGAGAGCTTGCGACAGGGACGGATACATTTCCAGCGACTGCCATTGTCCGCCGAGGTCATAGATGGTGCCGTCTGAGAGGGTCAGCAAACGCGTTCCGAACACCTCGTCCGCGACTTCTTGAATTACCTCCCTGATCATCGCCGCGGAATCGTCGTAGGTGCCGTACGCCTGGTAAGTCTCGAGCATCGAAAATTCCGGCGAATGGGTCGAATCGGCTCCCTCGTTGCGGAACACCCGGTTCAGCTCGAACACTCTCTCGAAGCCACCGACCACGCAGCGCTTGAGGAACAACTCCGGCGCGATGCGAAGGTAGAGGTCCGCGTCCAAGGCGTTGGAGTGGGTGACGAAGGGGCGCGCAGCCGCTCCGCCCGCCACCGTTTGCAGCATCGGGGTCTCCACCTCAAGAAACCCGCGCCGGTGCAGCGCCTCACGCAACGCGCGCACGACCGCGATCCGCTGCCGGGCCACCGTCCCCGCCTCCGGCCGCACGATGAGATCGACGTAGCGCTGCCGCACCCGCGACTCTTCGCTCATCTCCTTGTGGGCAACGGGCAACGGTCTCAGCGCCTTGGAAGCCATTTGCCAGGAATCGGCCAGCACAGAGAGCTCCCCGCGGCGTGAGCTGATCACCTCACCGTGGACGAACACGATGTCGCCGAGGTCGACGTCGGCCTTCCACGTGTCCAACGCGTCCTGGCCCACGCTGGCCAGACTCAGCATCGCCTGCAGCTTGGTGCCGTCACCCTCCTGCAGCGTGGCGAAGCACAACTTGCCCGAATTGCGGGCGAACACGACTCGCCCTGTGACGCCGACCACTTCACTGGTCGAAGCGTCGGCGGGCAGATCGGGATAGGCGTCGCGGATCTGCTTCAGCGAATGCGTGCGCGGGACGGCGACCGGGTAGGGCTCGATGCCTTCGGCGAGCAGCCGTTCGCGTTTGGCCTGACGAATCCGGAACTGTTCCGGGGTTTCGTCGTCGCGTTGATCAGCTGAACTCACGACCTGCCAGCTTAGATGAACACGTGCCAGCCGATATCGACCGCGCCGCCGTCGCCGCGTTGGCCGACGAGCCGGTGGACTGGCGGTTCAAGGGCCTGCCCCCGGCGTGGTCGGGTCGAACAGTCGCGCAAGTGCTCGCGGGCCGTCCCCGGTTGTCCGACGATGATCCGACCGGGCCGCTGTGTGCGCTGCGCGACGGTGCACTCGGGCACAACCTGGCGACGATGGCCGACTGGTGCCGACAGGCCGGTGTGGGGCTGGCACCACACGGCAAGACGCATATGGCGCCACAACTGTTCGAGCGTCAGCTCGCCGCGGGCGCGTGCGGCATCACCGTGGCCACGATCAGCCAGGTGCGGGTGTGCCGGGCGTTCGGGGTGCGAGAGGTGATCCTCGCGAACCAGCTCGTCGACGCGGCCGGCTTGCACTGGTTGGCGGGCCAACTGGATTCCGATCCGGAGTTCGGGTTCGTCTGCTGGGTTGACTCCGTGGCCGGGGTGCAGATCATGTCCGCCCGGTTGGCCGCTGCCGGGGCCCGTCGGCCGGTCGACGTGTGTGTGGAGGTGGGCATGTCCGGTGGCCGGACCGGGTGCCGCAACGCCGCCGACGTCGACGAGGTGGCGCGGGCGGTCGCCGCATCCCGCCGGCTACGGCTCATCGGAGTCTGCGGTTATGAGGCCGCGCTCGGACACGACGTGACGCCGGAGGCGCTGGCTCGGGTCACCGGCTTCCTGACCGACATGCGCGCCGCCGTGCAACGGTTGGCCGGGCTGTTTGAAGCCTCGGAGGTCCTGGTGACCGCCGGCGGCAGCACCTATTTCGACGCGGTGGCCAACGTGCTCACGGGCTGGCCGGTGGGGCTGGCCGTCCGCACGGTCGTGCGCAGCGGCGCCTACCTGACCCACGACGACGGCCTGTACGCGCGAACGTCACCGCTGAGTCGCGGCGGCGCGACGTCGTTCCGGTCGGCGCTGAGCATCTGGGCGCAGGTGGTGTCGCGGCCCGAGCCGGAGCTGGCCGTGGTCACCATGGGCCGCCGCGATGTGTCGTTCGACCAGGACCTGCCCGTGCCCTACGGCCTGACGGGCGCCCACGTCACAAAACTCAACGACCAGCACGCATACCTTCGGCTCAGCCCGGCGGATCAGTCCCGGGTGCGCGTCGGCATGTGGCTTCGGTTCGGTATCTCGCACCCGTGCACGGTGTTCGACAAGTGGCAGCTGATCCCGGTGCTCGACGACGACCGCCGAGTGGTCGACTTGGTTCGCACGTTCTTTTGAGGAGCGCGCGCTACCGGGCCGGCTTCAGCTTGCCCCGCTGGCTTTCGCGGTTGCGCTCGTAGACGAGCCGCAGCCCGTCGAGTGTGAGGTGGCGGTCATAATGGTCGACGGTGTGCAGGTCAGGCAGCAGCAGCGGCGCTGCGTGCCCGGTCGCGACCACGGTGACGTCGTCGCCGTCGAAACCCTTGACGTCCTCCCGTATGCGACGCACCAGCCCGTCGACCAGCCCCGCGAAGCCGAACACCGCTCCGGCCTGCATGCACTCGACCGTGTTCTTCCCGAGCACCGAGCGCGGGCGGGTCAACTCGACGCGGCGCAACGCGGCCGACCGGGCCGCCGCAGCATCAGATGACACCTCGACGCCCGGAGCGATGGCGCCGCCGAGGAACTCGCCCTTCGCCGACACCACGTCGACCACGATCGATGACCCGAAGTCGACGACGATCGCGGCGGTCCCGTACTTGTAAAACGCGGCCAGGCAGTTGACGATCCGGTCGGCGCCGACCTCCTTTGGGTTGTCGACCAGCAGCGGGATGCCGGTTCGCACGCCGGGTTCGATCAGCAGGTGCGGCACGGTCGGCCAGTACTGGTCGAGCATCTCCCGCAATTCGTGCAGCACCGAAGGCACCGTCGACAAGCCGGTCGCGCCCGTGAGCCGCTCGGCGTCGTCGCCGATCAGCCCATCGATGGTCAGCGCCAGCTCGTCGGAGGTCACTTCTGATTCGGTGCGAATCCGCCAGTGCTGCACCACCTTCGCGTGTGAGCCGGAACCGGAGACCAGCCCCACGACGGTGTGGGTGTTGCGGACGTCGATGGCAAGCAGCACGGTTACTGGACGCCGGCCGGAGAGGTCAACCCGAACCCGTCGGGAACGTAGGCGGGATCGACTCCGAGGTCGACCTGCTTGTTGTCGGCGTCGACGAACACGATGCGCGGCCGGTATTCGCGGGCTTCGGCGTCCTCCATCGTCCCATAGGCGATGATGATCACCAGATCACCCGGATGCACGAGATGGGCCGCGGCACCGTTGATTCCGATGACGCGACTGCCCCGCTCGCCAGTGATCGCGTAGGTGACCAGCCGCTCGCCGTTGTCGATGTCGACGATCGTGACCTGTTCACCTTCGAGCAGGTCCGCGGCGTCCATCAGGTCGGCGTCGATGGTGACCGAGCCGACGTAGTGCAAGTCGGCCTGCGTGACCGTCGCGCGGTGGATTTTCGATTTCAGCATTGTGCGCAGCATTCAGTTCCTCCACGGCAGCTGGTGATGGTCGTCCGGCCCATTGGGCGAGTGCCCGTCGGTGCCGGCGATGTCGATCGCGATGTTGTCCAACAGCCGCGTGACTCCGAGCCTCGCGGCCACCAAAATCCGGCCGGGCCCGCCCGCCGGGGCAGGCTCGAGATCGTTGCCCCTGACCTGCAGATAGTCCACCTCGATCACCGGCACCTCGTCGAGCACCGCGCGGGCGGCGTCGAGCGCGGCGGCCACGCCTCCCGGCGTGGCGTACATCCCGGCCAGCAGTGCGGCCGACAGAGCGCCCGCCTGCTCCCGTTCCGCCGGTGACAGGTAGCGGTTGCGTGACGACATCGCCAGCCCGTCGGCTTCCCGGACGATCGGCACCCCGACGATCTGTACGTCGATGTTGAAGTCCGCGACCATCTGCCGGATCAGCACCAACTGCTGGTAGTCCTTCTCGCCGAAGAACGCCCGGTCCGGCCGCACGATCTGCAGCAGCTTGAGCACCACGGTCAGCACCCCGGCGAAATGGCTTGGGCGGGTGGCGCCTTCAAGCTCCTCACCCAGAGGGCCCGATTGCACCGATGTGCGGCGGCCGTGGGGGTACATCGCCTCGACGCTCGGCGTGAACACGATCTCGACACCCTCGGCGCGCAGCAGCGCCATGTCGCGGTCGAGCACTCGGGGGTACGCGTCGAGGTCCTCGCCGGTGCCGAACTGCAGCGGGTTGACGAAGATCGACACCACAACCACCGCCCCGGGCACGCGCTTTGCCGCCCGGATCAATGCAAGATGCCCGTCGTGCAACGCGCCCATCGTCGGCACCAGCATCACCCGGCGGCCGGTGTGCCGCAGCGCGCCCGCGACGTCCGCCATGTCCTTCGGCGCCGGATAGATGTTCAGCTGGCCGGGACGGAACTTCTTCGCCGCCTTAGTTGTCACCGCAGCCCGCCCGGTCCGATCCGTTGCCCAACACCGCAAACACCTCCGCCGGTGCGTGCGTGCGCTGCGCGGTGCGCCGCGCGTTCGCACGATACGCGTCGGCCAGTTGCGGATCCACTTCCGCAAGAGCTCTCAGGTGTGCGGCCACCGCGTCGGCGTCGCCACGCGCCACCGCGCCGGTCAATGCGGCCTGGCCGCGCTGCAGGGTGTTCTCGACCGCGGCCCGGGTCAGCGGCCCGATCACCCGCTCGGCGATGCCTCCCGGCGCGTCGGCGACGAGTTCCTGGCCCAGCAGCTCCTGACCCCACAATGCCGTGCGCAGCGCCTCCACCGCATCGGCGAGCACGGTCACGACGTGGTTGCTCGCATGCGCAAGTGCGGCGTGGTAGAGGGTGCGCGCGTCTTCCCGGACCCGGAACGGCTCGCCACCGATCTCCAAAACCAGCGACTGTGCGATCGCGTAGCCGACGTCGTCGGCGGCGGTGATGCCGAAGCAGGTGTCGGCCAGCCGCACCATGTCCTCGTCGGCGCCGGTGAACGTCATCGCCGGGTGGATCGCCAGTGGGATGCAGCCCTGCTCGGCGAGCGGCGACAGTATCGCCACCCCGTTGGCACCGGAGGTGTGCGCGACGATCGTGCCGGGCCGCACCGCTCCGGTGGCGGCAAGTCCCACCACCAGCGCTGACAGTTCGTCGTCGGGTACGGCCAGCACCAGCAACTCGGCGCGGGCGGCGACCTCGTGTGCCGGCTGGATCGCGGTGTCGGGCAGCCTGCGCTCAGCGCGCCGCCTGGACGCTTGTGACACTGCGGCGCAGGCGATCACGACGTGACCTGCCCGTTCCAGTGCCACGCCCAGCGCCGTGCCCACTTTGCCGGCGGAGATGATCCCGACCGAAAGTCGCGCCGGGCGCAGTCCGTCGAGCTGCTCCATCGCAGACGACCTCGCAAGTTTCTCGTAAATACGTTCCGGTCCTGCTCGGCGGGTACCGGACGGCAACGAGCCTAGCCTAGACCTCGCGCCGCCTGCGCCCGCCGCCCCCCGTCGGGGTCGCCTGAAGCCGGGCGAGCAGTTCCGCGACCGACTGGCCCTGGCCGTGCTGGCTGCTACCCGTCGGCGCCGCCTCCGGAGTGCGATGATTCTCCACCGCTGCAGGCGCAGCGAATGCCGCCTGGCCTTCCTCGCCCGGGCCGGCGTGGCGCCCCGGCCGCGGCTCGGGTGCGACGGGCGCGGGCGTCGGTTCTGGAGCCGGGTCATGGATGGCCGAAATCCCGTTTTTCGACGACACCCAGTTGCTGCCCGGCCTGCCGGGAGGCAGCCACTGCCCGTCAGCCTGCACTGGATTCCACTCGCTGTCGGACAGCTCGGGCTCCGGACGCGCACCGTGGTGCGCGGCCGGCGCAGCGGCCGGTTCAGGTGGCGGCGGTTCAGGTCGGAACACCGGCCCGGGCTCGGGCGCCGGCCGTACAAACCCGCCGTTCTCCGACGGTCTGCGGTGAACACCCGGGTTGACCGTCTGCGGCTCCTCGTCCAGATGTCGCCGGCCCAGCGGCTCCTCGTCCAGATGTCGCCGCCCCTGCGGCTCCTCGTCCAGATGCCGCCGGCCCAGCGGCTCCTCAGGCACATCGATGATCCGGTTCTCGCCCGTGTCGACGTCGACCTCTTGCCGGAACCGCACGGCCGATCTTTCACCCGGATCTTTGACCGCGGTGTCACGCGCCCAGTCGCTGTATGCCCGCACGGTGGTGCGTTCGGTCTCGATCGCCGGCCGGTCCGTCAGCTCGGTCTCGAACAGGATCTCCAGGTTGTTGCGCAGCGCGGCCAGCTCGGCCCGCAATGCGGCGACTTCGTCGGCTGCCTGCGCCCGCAGCTCGGTCGCCAGCTCGCGGCGCAGCTGCGATTCCACCGTCAGCTCGTATTCGCGCCGCGCCGAGATCTCGCGGTCCAGCTGCAGGTCGTAAACCAGCTTGAGGTCGCGTGCCTTCGCCGCGTCGGCGTCGCTCTGCCTGCGATAGATGACCGAGACGAACGCGGCGACCACCGCCGCCCACAGGGCAAGGATCACGGCGAGCTTGAGGAGCTCCACGCGATCGGTGAATACCAACGCGGAACTGGCCGCGATGGCCAGGACCAGCAACGCCGTCAGAAGCGGCCAACCCGGCCTGCGGCCACCGCGCCTTAACCTGGCGCCGCGCCTCAGAACGGTCATGGGCTGACTGTACCCGTGCGAGGTCACCTCGCGTGTTGACCAAACCCGGCGATTCTAGTTACCAGTCGCGTCAGGGTCCTCCGGCGGCTCTTCCGGCCTCTCGCAGCAATGCTGCAGCCACAGCGCAGCGACGATAAGCGCCAGCGCACTGACGGCCGCCACCACCGCCCCGGCGGTGTCCTCGGCGGCAACGCGCAGCGTCCCCCGCTTTGGCAGCAGATATGCCAGCACGCCGATCCACCAACCCAGCACGAGGGCGCCCACCCACGCCGAGGCCTTCGCGATCACCACAGTGCGTGCCACGGCCAGCGGATGCAGCCTGCCGTTGCCGTCGCCGATCTGCCCCTCGTTGATCTTCGACCGCACATACCGGCCCCAGACCGCCTCGACCGCGGCCACGCCGAGCAGTGAGATCCCGGTCCACGCCGTGATCGGCGGAAACCATCGGTACAGCTGGATGATCAGCAGGTAGCCGATCACCGCGGCCACGAGCACCGCGACCGTCAGATCACGTCTTCGGGTTGGACCCATTCACACCTCCGACCGCAACGCCAGGTCGGTCGCCCGCACACCGTCCTTGTCGACGGAATCGAGGTCGGCCAGCAGCCGTGTCAGCGGCTGCCGCACCCCTGCCACGGTCAGCTCCGCGAGCGGATCCACCGCAAGCCAGGGCACCAGCACGAACGCGCGCAGGTGCGCAAGCGGGTGCGGCAGCGTCAGATGCGGCTCGCGGATCACGAACTCGGTGTCTCCTGACGAGCAGCTGATCAAGTCGACATCCAATGTCCGCGGTCCCCAACGCCGGCCAAGGACCCGTTCGGCCGCCTGCTCCAGTTCCTGGCCGCGCCGCAGCCAACCGGGGCAATCCATCGCCGGATCGTCTGCGATCAGCACGGCGTTCAGGAACGCGCCCTGGTCGACGTCGCCCCACGGCGCGGTCTCGTAGACCGGCGACACCGCGACGACGCAGTCGCCCAGCCCGTCGACGACGGACTGCAGTCGTGCCAACCTGTCGCCGATATTGGAGCCGATCGACAGCACGACGCGCGTCATCGGGCAGCGCCGCCGCGGCCCAGCCGCCGTGAGCGCCGCGCCACAACGGCGACGTCGTCGAACGTCAGCGGGATCGGCGCGTCCGGCTTGTGCAACACCACCTCGACGGCCTGCACGCGCTCGTCACGCATCACGTCTTCGGCGAGCTCGCCGGCGACCGCTTCGATCAGGTTCTTCGGGGGGCCGCCGACGATGTCGGCCGCCCGCTGCGCGAGTGCGCCGTAGTCGAGCGTGTCGGCCAGATCATCGCTTTTCGCCGCCCGGTCCAGGTCGACCCACACCGTGACGTCGACCACGAATTCCTGCCCGTCGCTGCGTTCTTGCTCGTAGACACCGTGGTGGCCCTCAATTCGCAGGCCCCGCAACTCGATTCGGTCAGCCACGGCCGGCCGCCGCCCAGGCGCCGACGACCTTCAGCGCGTCGACGGTGCCAGCCACGTCGTGCACCCGCACTCCCCACGCACCGTGCAGGGCGGCCAACGCGGAGATCACCGCGGTCGCCGTCTCCCGGCCGCCGGGCGCCCGGACGGCGCCGTGCTCGTCGGCGAGCAGCGTGCCCAGAAATCGCTTGCGGGAAGCACCCACCAGCACCGGGATCCCGGTCGCGACGAGATCGGGAAGTGCGTGCAGCAGCGCCCAATTGTGTTGCCCCGTCTTGGCGAATCCGAGGCCGGGGTCGATGATCAGCTGTTCCGCTGCGACGCCGGCGGCGGCCGCCGCGTCCACGCTGGCCAGCAATTCGGTCTTGACCTCCGCCACCACGTCGGCGTACTCGGGCACCTCGTGGCGACGGGCGGCGTTGACCGAGCGCCAGTGCATCAGCACCCACGGCACACCGGCCTCGGCCACCACATCGGCCATCCTCGCGTCGGCTCGGCCTCCCGAGACGTCGTTGACCATCCGCGCGCCGTGCTCGAGCGCGGCGACGGCCACCTCCGCCCGCATCGTGTCGATGCTGACCGTAACGCCCTGCGCAGCAAGATCTTTCACCACAGGCACGATCCGTTCGGCTTCCACGCGTGGATCGACGCGGACAGCACCGGGGCGTGTCGACTCGCCGCCGACATCGATGATCGCCGCCCCGTCAGCGGCCAGCGCCAGCCCGTGCTCGACGGCACGGTCACGATCCAGGAACAGTCCTCCGTCGGAGAAGGAGTCGTCGGTGACGTTGACGACCCCCATCACCCGTACGCGTGGCTGGCTCACCTGCGCAGAATCAGGTCCAGCGCTTCGGCTCGTGATGCCTTGTCGGTCTTGAATTGTCCGCGAACCGCTGAGGTGGTGGTTACCGCGCCGGGCTTGCGGACGCCGCGCATCGCCATGCACAGGTGCTCGGCCTCGATGACCACGATCACGCCACGCGGGTCGAGCTTGCGCATGAGCGCGTCCGCGATCTGCGCGGTGAGCCGTTCTTGCACCTGCGGCCGCTTCGCGTAGAGGTCGACCACCCGCGCGATCTTCGACAAGCCCGTGACACGACCGTCCTTGCCCGGGATGTAGCCGACATGCGCGGCGCCGTGGAACGAGACCAGATGGTGCTCGCACGTGGAGTACATCGGGATCTCCTTGACCAGCACCATTTCGTCGTGCTGCTCGTCAAAGGTGGTGTCGAGCACCGAATCCGGGTCCGTGTAGAGCCCCGCGAACATCTCGTGGTAAGCGCGTGCCACCCGGGCGGGGGTGTCACGTAGGCCGTTGCGGTCAGGATCCTCGCCGATGGCGTACAGCAGCTCGCGTACCGCAGCCTCTGCTCTTTCTCGGTCGAACACCGCCGTGGACAGCGTCACGACCTGCGAATTCGGCTGCGCCATCGAGGGTCTCCGTTCGTCGTCAGCCGCGGGTCGGCGGGTTCTGCCGCCCGGAATCGTTACCCGGCTCACCGGGCGCCTCACCGGACGAGTTGCCGCTTTCGGACGGCGGCTGGCCGTGCGGATACTGCTGGTACGGCGGATAGGGCTGGTAGGGACGCTGCCACTGCTGGGGCGGCGGGTACCAGTACGGCTGCGGGTGCTGCTGCGGCGGCCATCCGGGTGCTTGCCAGCCGGCGGGCGCTCCATAGTCCGGCTGCGTGCCGGCCGGTACGGGCGGCTGTTGGCCGGGCCCTTGTGTACCGGCAGGACGACCCGGGTGGCCGTGGCCGTTGCTGCTGTTGCTGCCGTTGGCCGCTTTCGCCTCTTCAGCCTGCTGGGTCGCCTGGGCGATGGCCCTCTTGAACGCCGGCTCGGGAACGGGCTGCGGCCACGGTTCGCCACGCTCGATGGCTAGCTCGCCGGGCGTCTTGATGGGCGGCTTGTCGGAAGGGATGCGGCCACCGAAGTCGTCGAACACCGTCAACCGCGGACGCTTCTTCACGTCGGCGAAGATCGCCTCCAGGTCGGCGCGGTGCAGAGTCTCCTTCTCCAGCAGCTCGCCTGCCAGCGTGTCGAGCAGGTCGCGGTACTCGGTCAGGATCTCCCACGCCTCGGTGTGCGCGGCCTCGATCAGCTTGCGGATCTCGTCGTCGATGTCGCGGGCGACTTCATGCGAGTAGTCCGACTGAATGCCCATCGTGCGGCCCAGGAACGGGTCGCCGTGCTCGGTGCCGTATTTGACCGCACCGAGCTTGGTGCTCATGCCGTACTCGGTGACCATTGCGCGGGCGATCTTCGTGGCCTGCTCGATATCGGACACCGCGCCGGTCGTGGGCTCCCGGAACACCAGCTCTTCGGCCGCGCGCCCGCCCATCGCGAACACCAGCCGCGAGATCATCTCCGAGCGGGTCATCAGGCCCTTGTCGTCCTCCGGAAACGCCACGGCATGGCCGCCGGTGCGGCCTCGGGCCAGGATCGTCACCTTGTAGATCGGCTCGATGTCGGGCATCGCCCAGGCCGCGAGCGTGTGGCCGCCCTCGTGGTAGGCGGTGATCTTCTTCTCCTGCTCGCTGATCACCCTGCCCTTGCGCCGTGGGCCGCCGACCACCCGGTCGACGGCCTCTTCCAGCGCCGCGCCGGTGATCACCGTGCCGTTCTCCCGGGCGGTCAGCAGCGCAGCCTCGTTGATCACGTTGGCAAGGTCGGCGCCGGTCATCCCGACCGTGCGCTTGGCCAGCCCGTCGAGGTCGGCGTCGGGCGCCATCGGCTTGCCCTGCGAGTGCACCCGGAGGATCGCCTTGCGGCCGTTGAGGTCCGGGTTGGAGACCGGGATCTGCCGGTCGAAGCGGCCGGGCCGCAGCAACGCGGGATCAAGGATGTCGGGCCGGTTGGTCGCCGCGATCAGGATCACGCCGGTGCGGTCGCCGAAGCCGTCCATCTCGACCAGCAGCTGGTTCAGCGTCTGCTCACGCTCGTCGTGCCCGCCGCCGAGGCCGGCGCCGCGCTGGCGCCCGACCGCGTCGATCTCGTCGACGAAGATGATGCACGGGCTGCTCTGCTTGGCCTGCTCGAACAGGTCGCGCACCCGCGATGCGCCCACACCGACGAACATCTCCACGAAGTCGGAGCCGGAGATCGTGAAGAACGGCACGCCGGCCTCACCCGCCACCGCGCGGGCCAGCAGCGTCTTGCCCGTGCCGGGCGGCCCGTAGAGCAGCACGCCTTTCGGGATCTTGGCGCCCAGCGCCTGATATCGCGACGGGTTGGACAGGAAGTCTTTGATCTCGTACAGCTCTTCGACAGCTTCGTCGACGCCGGCGACGTCGCCGAAGGTGGTCTTCGGCATGTCCTTGCTCAACTGCTTGGCCCGCGACTTGCCGAAGCCGAAGCCCATCCGGGCGCCGCCCTGCATCCGCGAGAACATCACGAACAGCCCGACGAGCAGCAGCAGCGGCAGCAGATAGACCAGCAGTGAGCCGAGCATGCTGCCCTGGTTGACGACGGTGTTGACCGACGCCTGCTTGGCGGTGAGCTGGTCGAAAAGGCTGGCCCCGTACCCGGTCGGGTACTTGGTGATGACCTTGTCCGAGTTGTCGGTGGCGCTGTTGGGGCTCTTCAGCGTCAGCCGCAGCTGCTGTTCCCGGTCGTCGATCTGCGCACTCTTGACGTTGCCCGCGTTGATCTGGGACACCGCGACGGACGTGTCGACCGGTTTGTACCCGCGGGTGTCGTCACTGAAGTAAAAGAACGACCAGCCCAGCAACAGCACCACAGCGACGGCCATGAGCGTGCGGATAACGTTTTTCCGGTTCATCGATCATCGGCCGCGGTCGGCCACGTCCTTCCAATGCGCACTGGGAATCAGTTCAGGTTACCGCTACACCAACGACCGGCAGTTCCGGACAGTTTCCTGCGGCCTCCGGCGAGACTGTCGACAGCGCGCAAAAGCCCGAGTGGGTGCCGCGTGGAATACCGTTTCGGCGCTTCACTGGGCGGTCGGCCTGTGCTTGGGTGAGACGGTGCTCACATCAACCGAGCGGTCAGTCGAGACGAACGGCGTTCGGCTGCGGGTCCTCGAGGCGGGTGAGCGCGGCGCGCCGGTGGTGATTCTGGCCCACGGTTTCCCTGAGCTGGCCTACTCGTGGCGCCACCAGATCCCGGCGTTGGCCGCGGCCGGCTATCACGTGCTGGCGCCCGATCAACGTGGCTACGGCGGCTCGTCGCGGCCCGCGGCGGTCGGGGATTACGACATCACGGCACTGACCGCAGACTTGGTCGGTTTGCTCGACGACGTCGGCGCCGAGCGGGCGGTGTTCGTCGGGCACGACTGGGGGGCGACGGTCGCCTGGAACACGCCGCTGCTGCACCCCGGCCGCGTCGCCGCCGTCGTCGGCCTCAGCGTGCCTCCGGTCCCACGGCCTCAGGTGCCGCCGACTCAGGCGTTCAAGCGGATGTTCGGCGACCACTTCTTCTACATGCTCTATTTCCAGGAGCCGGGCGTCGCCGACGCCGACCTCGACCGCGATCCCGGCACCACGGTGAGGCGGATGTTCACCGACCCCGCCACGGCGCTGAGCAATCCACCGGCCGAGTCGCCGTCACCGCGGGCCCTGCCCGGCTGGATCAGCCAGCGCGAACTCGACCGCTACACCGAGCAGTTCACCCGTACCGGCTTCACCGGCCCGCTGAACTGGTACCGCAACCTCGACCGCAACTGGGAGCTCACCGCGAGCACCCCCGCCGACGCCATCACCGCGCCGTCGCTGTTCATCGGCGGCACCGACGACCCGGTGCTGCGGTTCACCCGGCGCGACCGCGCCGCGGAGGTCGTCAGCGGGCCCTATCGCGAGGTGATGATCGACGGGGCGGGCCACTGGATCCAGCAGCAGCGGCCGGAGGATGTCAACGCAGAACTGCTCAGCTTCTTGTCGGCACTGGAGTTGCGGTGAACGCACCGCCGCGGTTCGGGGTCTTTATCACGCCGTTTCATTCGTTGGGCCAATCTCCCACTGTCGCACTGGAATACGACCTCGAACGCACTGTCGCGCTGGACCGCCTGGGCTACGACGAGGCGTGGTTCGGTGAGCACCACTCGGGCGGCTACGAATTGATCGCCTGTCCGGAGGTGTTCATCGCCGCCGCGGCCGAACGCACCAAACACCTCAGGCTCGGCACCGGCGTGGTGTCGCTGCCGTACCACCACCCGCTGATGGTCGCCGACCGTTGGGTGCTGCTCGACCATCTGACGCGTGGACGGGTGATGTTTGGCACCGGGCCCGGCGCGCTGCCGTCCGATGCCTACATGATGGGCATCGACCCCGTCGAACAGCGCCGCATGATGCAGGAGTCGCTCGAGGCGATCCTCGCGCTGTTTCGTGCCCCGCCCGATGAACGCGTCGATCGGCACTCCGACTGGTTCACGCTGCGTGACGCCCAACTGCATATCCGCCCGTACACCTGGCCCTACCCCGAAATATCCACGGCGGCAATGATTTCTCCGTCAGGCCCGCGGCTGGCCGGCAATCTCGGCACGTCTTTGCTGTCGCTGTCGATGTCGGTGCCGGGCGGCTACGCGGCTCTCGAGAGCGCATGGGAGATCGTCGTCGACCAGGCCAAGAGGGCCGGGCGCCACGAACCCGACCGCAGCGACTGGCGGGTGCTCGGGATTGTGCACCTGGCCGACACCCGCGACCAAGCCCTCGACGACTGCACGTACGGGCTCGCTGACTTCGCCAAGTATTTCGGGGCGGCGGGTTTCGTGCCGTTGGCCAACGAGGTGCGAGGCTCGCAGTCGCCACGGGAGTTCGTCGAGGATTACGCGTCCAAAGGCAATTGCTGCATCGGCACGCCGGACGACGCGATCGCCTACATTCAGGATCTGCTCGACCGGTCCGGCGGATTCGGCACGTTTCTGCTGCTCGGCCACGACTGGGCACGACCGGAAGCGACCTACAGGTCCTACGAACTGTTCGCCCGTCACGTGATTCCGCATTTCAAGCGCGAGCTGGAATCGACTCGGGCGTCGCACGATTGGGCCCAGGGCAAACGGGGCGAGCTCCTGGGCCGCGCCGGGGAAGCCGTCATCAAGGCCATCAGCGAGCACACCAGCGAGCTGAAGCTGGAAGGGGAGACCTGATGTGGGCGTTCGCCCAGACAGCTGCGAGGGCTGCGAATCGGCGCGTTCAGCAACCGGGAACGCCGTTTGGACGCAAAAGGCGCGAAAGGCGCAAAAGGCGCGAAAGGGGGATGCGCCTGGTGCTCCTCGCCGCTTCTTGCCTGGCGGTCGTCGGTCTGTCGTCGTGTGATTCATCCAAGGCCGGGACGTCACAGCAACCCGGCAAGGACAGCCGACAGGTCACCGTCGTCGGAGCCGGGCAGGTACGTGGCACCCCCGATACGCTGACAGCCAACGTCTCCATCGAATTCGCCGCGCCCGATGCCACCACCGCGATGAACCAGACCAGCGAGCGCCAGCAGGCCGTCATCAACGCACTCGCCAACGCCGGAGTCGACCGCAAGGACATCAGCACCACCCAGGTCAGCCTTCAGCCGCAGTTCGCCGGGCCCGACACCACCTCACCCGTCGGCTATCGGGCCAGCAACTCGATCGAGGTGAAGATCCGCAAGCTGGACGCGGCGTCGAACGCGCTGGCCCTTCTCGTCAGCAACGGTGGCGACGCCACCCGGATCAACTCGGTCAACTACGCGATCGACGACAACTCCCAACTGGTCAAGGACGCACGCGCCCGGGCGTTTCAGGACGCCGAGGACCGCGCCCAGCAGTACGCGCACCTGTCCGGACTCAAGCTCGGGAAGATCATCTCCATCTCCGAGTCGGCCGGGCCGACCCCCCCGACGCCGGTTCAGGCGCCCCAGGCGATGGCCG
Source organism: Mycobacterium sp. (assembly GCA_025965895.1). Classification (GTDB taxonomy): domain Bacteria; phylum Actinomycetota; class Actinomycetes; order Mycobacteriales; family Mycobacteriaceae; genus Mycobacterium. Next base: position 43,582 of record JAOPWC010000042.1, on the reverse strand, counting down.
CGCCGGTGCCTCTCGAGCCCGGCCAGCAGACGGTCAGCTTCTCCGTGACGGCGGTCTGGGAACTCGGATAGGCAACTCGGATAGGCAACTCGGATAGGGGAACTCGGCCAGCCACCTCGCACAGCGATTCAGTCGGCGGGCGCGATGTCCACCGGAATCCCGTTGAGCACGGCAGTGCCGGACAACGGATCCAGGTTGCGGCCGTCGTTGAGCTTGTTGACGTTGACGCCCGGATCTTGCGAGGCGACCGCCAGCTTGGTGTCCGGAAGGTCGTGGCCCCAACCGTGCGGCAGCGAGACCACGCCGGGTCTGATGTTGGCCGTGATCTCCACCGGGACGCGCACTTCGCCCCCGAGGCCTTTGACCACCGCGGTGTCGACCAAGCCCAGCCGCCTGGCGTCGTCGGGGTGGATCTGCAGTGTGCAGCGGTTCGTGCCGCCGGACAGGGCAGGCAGGTTGTGCATCCAGCTGTTGTTCGAGCGCAGGTGCCGACGCCCGATCAGCACGAAGTCGTCCGCCGCCCTGGCCAGGGACTCCCGCAGCCGTTCGGCGTCGGCGATCAGCGCGGCGGGCCCGAGCTCGATCGTGCCGGACCGGGTGGCCAACACCTCGGGGATGCGCGGCTGCAGCGGGCCGAAGTCGATGCCGTGCGGGTGAGCCTTCAGCCGCTCGAGTGTCAGGCCTTCGGGCTTGGCTCCGAATGCATCGCCGTAGGGCCCGAGGCGCAGCATCATGTCGAGGCGCCGCTCATAGCCGGGCCCGTCGGGCAGCATCGCGGTCAGCTCGTCGACCGCATGGCCGGCGACGGGTGAGTCGGGATCTCGCGTCGCTTTCCCCAGCACGGTGGCGATCACCTGGTCGTCGGCCAGGCTCGGGTCGGCGTCGGGACCGGCCCCGTAGATGATCACGGCCAGCCGGGACAGCATCTCGCACTCGTCGGGCCGGCCGTCGGTCAGCGGCAGTGCCGGCGGCGAGTAGCGGGCGTTGTTGCGGACCGCGAGGTTGTTGAGCGCGAAGTCGAAGTGCGCGCTCTGCGACGGCCGTGGTGGCGGCAGGATCACGTCGGCGTGGCGCGTCGTCTCGTTGAGGTACGGGTCGACACTCACCATGAACCCGATGCCGTCCAGCGCGCGCTCCAGCCGCTCCCCGTTCGGCGAGGACAGGACCGGGTTGCCGGCGACGGTGATCAACGCCTTGATCTGCCCCTCGCCGGGGGTGTCGATCTCCTCGGCCAGTGCGGCCGCGGGCAATTCGGAGGCCGCCTCGGGGTGGCCCGACACCCGGCTGTGCCAGCGGCCGGTGACAAACCCGCGCCCCGGGCGAGGCGCCGTGGCGACCGGCGAGAGCGGAAACATTGCGCCGCCCGGGTGGTCGAGGTTGCCTGTCAGGATGTTGATGACGTCGATCAGCCAGCTGCCCACTGTGCCGAATTCGACTGTGGTAGTGCCGATCCGGCCGTACACGACGGCGGACGGCGCGGCCGCGATCTCGCGGGCCAGGGTCCGGATCTCGTCGGCGGGCAGCCCGCAATGCGCCGCCACGGCTTCCGGCGAGAAGCCGTCGGCAAGCGCGCGGACCTCCGCCAGACCGGTCACGTGATCCTGCAGTCCGCCGAGGTCGGGCGAGATCAGATCCTCGTCGAACAGCACATGCACGACCGCGAACAGAAGCGCCGCGTCCGTGCCGGGCCACGTCGCGAGGTGCCTGTCGGCCAGTTCGGCGGTGCGGGTGCGATTCGGGTCGATGACGATCAGCCGGCCGCCACGCCGACGCAGCGCCTTGAGCTTGCCCGGAAAGTCCGGTGCCGTCGCCAAACTGCCGTTGGAGACAACCGGATTGGCGCCGATGATCACCAGGTAGTCGGTGCGGTCGAGGTCCGGCACGGTGAACGCGAACGGGTTGCCGAACAGGTAACCCAACGCGACCTGCTTGGGCATCTGGTCGAGGGTGCTCGCGGTGTACACGTGCCGGGTGCCGAGCGCGCGGATCACCAGTGGCGCGTACAGCGAGCCGGCGATCGTGTGGGCGTTCGGGTTACCGAGATACACGCCGACCGATGTCCCGCCGTGCTCGGCGAGCACGCTGCCCAGCCCGTCCGCGACGGCCGCATACGCCTCGTGCCAGGTGGCCCGGGTCAGCCGGCCGTCGCGGCGGACGACCGGGTGAGTCAACCGGTCCGGATCGTTGTCCAGCTCGGCGAAGCTCGCGCCTTTCGGGCAGATGAAGCCGGCGCTGAAGACGTCCTCGCGGTCACCGCGGGCTCCGGTGACATTCCCTGATGTGCCGTCGATCGTGAGGGTCAGACCGCAGGTGGCTTCGCACAGCGGGCAGATTCGCAGTGCGGTGCGCCCGGCGCGCTGCTCGACGCCGCCAATTTCAACCATCTCCGCATTGTGCGCCCGCACCTACTCCTGCTGGTAGACCCTGGGGTCAAGCGTGCCGATGAAGGGCAGGTCGCGGTAGCGCTCGGCATAGTCGAGGCCATAGCCGACGACGAACTCGTTGGGGATGTCGAAGCCGACGAAGTCGATCCCCACCGCCGAGCGCGCCGCGTCAGGCTTGCGCAGCAGCGTGCACACTCGCAGGGAGCGCGGGTGCCGGGCGGCGAGGTTGCGCAGCAGCCAGGACAGCGTCAGACCCGAGTCGATGATGTCCTCGACGATCAGCACGTCTCGCCCGCTGATGTCGCGATCGAGGTCCTTGAGGATGCGGACCACACCGGACGACGACGTCGATGACCCGTAGGAGCTGACCGCCATGAACTCCAGCTGAGTCGGTATCGGAATCGCCCGCGCCAAGTCGGTGACGAACATGACCGCGCCTTTGAGCACGGTGACCAGCAGCAGGTCCTCGCCGGTCGGGAGGATCTCTCGATAGCGGGCGCCGATGCGGGCGCCGAGCTCGGCTGTCCGGGTGTGTATCTGGTCTTCGGTGAGCAACACCGATTTGATGTCGCCCGGGTACAGCTCGGCGTCGGAGTACGCTGGCACGCCCTCAGCGTGCCACGTCCGAACACCGCAGACCACCGTGGTTCTCCTCAGACGGGTTCACGGCGAAGCCGGAGCTTCCCGTCGCTTCGCGCCGCGATGAGCCGCTGCCTGCGCAGCGCAGAGCCGACGGCCACCCCGCCCTGGCCACGCCACGCCGTCACCAGGATGTCGACGCCGCGAATTTGCCTGTCGGTGAGGTTCGTTGCGCCGTTGGCCAACAACCATCCTCGGATCACCCGCCGGCGCACCGCGTCGGGCAGTTCAGCGAGCCGGGCGGTGTCAAGGCCCTCGTCGGCCACCGCGGCGGCGAGCTCGCTCAGTGCCAGGTCGTCGAGGGCGTCGCAGTCCTCCCGAAGTGCGGCGGCGGTGCGCGCCAGCGCCTCGGCCACGCCGCCGCCCAGCACCTCCTCCACGAGCGGCAACACCTCCACGCGTAGCCGCGACCTGGTGAAGGCCGCGTCGACATTGTGGGGGTCGTGCCACGGCGTCAGCCCGAGCTGGTCGCAGGCGGCATGCGTCACCGCGCGCCGCACGCCGAGCAACGGGCGGCACCATGGCGGCTGATACGGCCGCATCCCGGCGATCGAGCGGGCTCCCGAGCCGCGGCCCAGCCCGAGCAGCACCGTTTCGGCCTGATCGTCGAGGGTGTGCCCGAGCAGAACCGGCGCCCCGCCGCCGGCCGCCCGCAGCGCCTCGTAGCGCGCTTCTCGCGCGGCGGCTTCCGGTCCGCCCGCGGTCCCGACGGCGACGGCCAACACCCGCGCGTCGGCGCAGCCCAGCTCGAGCGCCTGCCGGCGCGCGGTTTCGGCGACGGCTGCGGAATCGGCCTGCAGTCCGTGGTCGACGATCAGCGCGACCGTGGCCCGCAGCCGGACCGCGACAGCGGTCAGCGCCAACGAATCCGGGCCGCCGGACAGCGCCACGCACCAGCGCTCGCCGTCGACGCCGTGACGGACCGCGAAGTTCCGGACGGCCCGGCGCAGTTCGGCTACAGGACCCGATCGATCCATCGTGCCGGCTGGTCGATCTCGGTGGGCAGCGGCAACGTGTCCGGTCCGGACCAGATCGCGTTGAATCGTTCCATCCCGACCCGGGACACCACCTGGTCTACGAACGCCTTGCCCCGGGTGTACTGGCTGAGCTTCGCGTCGAAACCCAGCAGCGCGCGAATCAGCCGCTGCACCGGCGGCTGCCGGCGCCGTCGTCGTTCGTCGAAGCGTCTGCGGATCGTGCCCACCGTGGGAACCACGGCCGGGCCGACGGCGTCCATCACGTGGTCGGCGTGGCCTTCAAGCAGCGTGCCGAGCACCAGCAGCTGATCCAGCGCCCGCCGCTGCGGCTCTGACTGCATCGCCTTCAACACACCGAGAACTCCGCCGGAGTTGGGATCGGCCGGTGCGCCGCCCTCCCGCCGCTCCCGGACGAAGTCCGCGAGACGGCCGACCACCTGGGCCACGTTCTCGCCCCCGTCCGCGGTGATCACGCCCAGGGCCGAGGACATGTGCTCCACCAGCCACGGGTTGGCGGTGAACTGCACCCGGTGGGTGACTTCGTGCAGACACACCCACAGTCGGAAATCGCTTGGCGCCACCCGTAATTGGCGTTCCACGCCGATCACGTTGGGGTAGACGAGCAGCAGCTTGCCGCCACCTCCTGCGAACGGGTCGTACTGACCCAGGATTCCCGACGAGATGAACGCCAGCACCGCACCGGTCTGCGCGCCGGTGATCCGCCCGCTGAGGAAGCTGCGCGGCTTGTCCGTGCCGCCCGTCATCACCCGCATCGACTCGGCGGCCAGCCGGATCCAGTGCTGTCGGTCGACGATCAGCGCGTCGGGCACGTCGCCCCCGGGGGTGAGGCCCGTGACCTCCCGCACCGGAACCTCCGCGCGCCGCGAGGCGGACGCCAGCTCCTCGACCACCTGGCGCTGGGTGTAGTCGGTGGACGGCGGCCCCGACCGGGCGAGCCATCCGCCGGTGCTGGCCGCGAAGTCCCAGTCGACGGCGCGCCCGACGGTCAACGGCGAGTCGTGGGTGTCGGAGTTGGTGCTCACGAGCCGCACCCACACGACCGCAGGGTGGCGGCCACGTCGTCGATCGCGGTGCGCCCGGTGGGTCCGGCGTTGTTGGAGATCAGCGCGAACGTCAGCACGCGGCCGCCCACGTCGGTGACGACACCGGCCAGCGCGTTGGTTCCGGTCAGCGACCCGGTCTTGGCCCGCAACCACCCTGCGGCGGCACCGTCGGTCTGGATGTCGACGTAGCGGTTCGACAGCGTGCCGCTGCCGCCGGCCACCGGCAGCACGTCCAGCAGGGAGCGCAGCGCGGGCTGTTCGGGGCCTGCGGCCGCGCCGATCACGTCGTCAAGTGTCTTGGCGGTGAGCCGGTCGTTCACCGAGAGCCCGCTGGAGTCCAGCAGCGTCGCGCCGGTCAAATCCACCTCGGCGGCCCCGAGCCGATTGGTGACGGCATCTACCGCGCCGCCGAAGCTCCGGGGACGATGCGTCGCGTCGGCAACCTCGCGCCCGACGCACTCGGCCATCACGTTGTCGGATTCGTTCATCATCTGGCGCAGCCGCTCGATCAGGGGTGCCGATTGTACCGACGCGATCTGGCGGCCGTTCACCGGAGTCGTCACCACGCTGACCGCCTGCGGGTTCACCTTGAGCAGGGCGGCCAACGCGCGTCCGGCGTCCAGCGCCGGGGCGGGCGACCGGGCAGATTCCGGTGTCACCGGCAACGTCCGGCCCGCGTCGAGCATCACCGACTCGATCGGCGCCACGTCGCCGCCCTCGATGTCAGCCGGATCCCAGCCCGGCGCCATCGACGGGCCCGCGAATGCGCTCGTGTCCACCTGGATCGCCGTCACGGTGACGCCGCTGCGTCGTACCTGGTCGGCGAGGTCCCAGAGCCGGGCTGCGCCGCGGTAGAGCGTGTCCTGCCCCGGCGGCGCCGAGGAGAGCGTCGGGTCGCCGCCGCCGACGAGCGCCACCACCCCGGGCTGGTCCGCGGCCAGGACCGTCGTGGTGACCCTCGCGTCACGGTTCAACGTCAGCAGCGCGGCCGCCGCGGTGAGCACCTTGTTGGTGGATGCCGGTTGCATCGGGGTGGCGGAACCCTGCTCCCACAACTGCGTTTCGGTCAGCGCGTCGGTGACCCGGCCGCCCAGCGCACCCAGGTCCGGATTCGCCAGCGCGGGAGCCAGCGCGGCGGTCAGGCCGGCGGGCGTCGGCTTCTCCGCGGTGTCCGACACCGGCACGACGGCGGGGTCGGCGGTCGCCGGCGCCGGCGCCGCTGCCACGGCGGTGCCGCCCCCGGTGGTCCGTCCGCCGGTGAGTACCGCGGCGACTGCTAGGGCGACGGCGACGACAACGAGCACCACCGCGGCGATCAGCAGGTGGCTTGAGCGGCGCCAACGCCTCGGACGCATGTAGTGCAGGGTAGCGCTCCACTATGGTTAGGCCCCGACATCCAAGATCGTGAAGGAGCCCGGCGCGTGCAATTCGACGTGACCATCGAGATTCCGAAGGGCCAGCGCAACAAGTACGAGGTCGACCACGAGACGGGCCGGGTGCGGTTGGACCGCTACCTCTACACGTCGATGGCGTATCCAACGGACTACGGGTTCATCGAGGACACCCTCGGCGAGGACGGCGACCCGCTGGATGCGCTGGTACTGCTGCCGCAGTCGGTCTTCCCCGGCGTGGTCGTCGAAGCCAGGCCGGTGGGCATGTTTCAGATGACCGACGAGGCCGGCGGCGACGACAAGGTGCTGTGCGTGCCCGCCGGCGATCCGCGCTGGGACCACATCGAAGACATCGGGGACGTGCCGCCCTACGAACTCGACGCGATCAAACACTTCTTCGTGCATTACAAGGACCTCGAGCCCGGCAAGTTCGTCAAGGCCGCCGACTGGGTCGGCCGCGAGGACGCCGAGGCCGAGGTGCAGCGGTCGGTCGAACGGTTCCGGTCCAGCAGCCACTGAATTCGCTTACCTGTTCGCTTATGTGAAACGCCCGCGTTACGGCGTGTTACGGCCACGTCAAATCTCCCTTTGCCGGATAGCGGGTCAGCCGACGAGCTTCGATCATGGCGGGAGACGCCCCTCAACGAAATAGGGGCCGAGTGGAGGGCCCGTCGTGTTGATGCATCAGGGCATCGGCCTGGACGCATTCAACGAGCTAGCGCCGAAGAAGGCGCTGCATGCGCTCTACGAATGCTGTTACAGCGTGGTGCTGGCGGGAGATCTGGTCCGCGGCAGGCCGTACGCCGACCACGATGACTTGTTCCGCAAAGCCGACGCGTTGCTGTTCGCGCTTTCTGAGCAATCAGTGGACACCATCCTGCAGGCCTATCCGTGCGTCGGCCGGCGCCCGCGAAGCACGAAGTCTGCGGCCGAACAGTGCTCGGTGTGGGACGAGCGGCCCGAGGTGATGGCGGACCTCGGCGCGGCCGCCAAACGATACCAAGAAAGGTTCGGCTTCGGGTTCGTGATGTTCGTCGGCGGCACCGATACCCAGGGCGTGCTTGCCGCGGTCTCCGACCGGCTGCACCACGACAACGAAACCGAGCGCAAGGTCGTCCGCAACGAGTTGGCCAAGATCAACCGGACGCGGCTGGAGCGGATGCTGGGACCCGAGGGCGGCTACCAGAACTGGTGATCGCGCCGCAGCGGGGGTCGTGAGTGCTGGCGAATCCCGACCCTGCGTTTCTGTTTTGGCCACCATGGTGCCATGAACGACGTCGTGCCCGGCCACTGCGACGCCCGGTTCGACAAGGTGCGGGCAGCGCTGGCGGCACTGATACCGATCGACCGGGGCGCGCCCCTCGGGTTGCGTGGGATGTTTTGGAAAAACGATGTTCGTATTCGATATCACTTTCAATCCGCGTCGTGCACGCCCGACTTGTAGAGGCTCGCGACCGTCGTGATGACGAGGGTCACGACGATCACCGCGAGGCTGAGCAACGTGGGGATCTCCGGCACGTCGACGTGCTTGCCACCGTTGATGAACGGCACCTTGTTGTCGTGCAGCGCGTGAAGCACCAGTTTCACCCCGATGAAGCCCAAGATGAACGCGAGGCCTTGCGAGAGGTAGACCAGCCTTCGCAGCAGGTCGCCGAGCAGGAAGTACAACTGCCGCAATCCCATTAGCGCGAACACGTTGGCGGTGAACACCAGATAGGGCTCGCGGGTCAGACCGTAGATTGCCGGAATCGAGTCGAGGGCGAACAGGATGTCGGTGCTGCCAAGCGCCACGATGACGATGAACATCGGCGTCATCAGGCGCTTGCGGCCGTCCTTCAGATAGAGCTTGAGGCCGTCCCACTTGTCCGTGGATCTCAAGTGGGCGCGGGCGAACCGGACCACCGCGTTGTCGGCCTCGTCGTCGTGTTCGGTCTTGCGCGCCAGATTGATTGCGGTGTACATCAGGAACGCGCCGAAGAGGTAAAAGACCCACGAGAACTGCTGGATCACCACCGCGCCCAGCCCGATGAAGACGCCGCGGAACACCAACGCCAGCACAATGCCCACCAGCAGCGCCTGCTGCTGATAGGTCTTCGGCACACCGAAACTCGCCATGATCAGGATGAAAAGGAACAGGTTGTCGACGGACAAGCTGTACTCGGTGAGCCATCCGGCGAAGAACTCCAGCCCATACCTGCCGCCGTGGGAGAACCAGACCCACAGGCCGAACAGCACGGCGAGGCCGCCATAGACCGACAGCGCGATCGCGCACTCGCGTCGCGTCGGCTCGTGCGGCCGACGGGCGATCACCACGACGTCGAACAGCAAGACGGCGATTGTCACGCCCAGGGTGACGAACCACTCCAGATGGGACACATTCATGCAAGGACCTCCGGTCGTCGCGAAACGCCGGAGGTCTCTTCCACCGTCGAAGCGGCCCGCGATACGGTCGTCCGATTTCGGTCGACGTGATGACGACATCGCGGCCGGGGAGTACTCCCCTCCGCCCAACAGTCTGACAGATCGGGCACGTGTCCCCGAAGCGCGGCCGCGGCCGGCAACTACGGTTACGGACATGGCCCAGGATCAGCTGCCGGGCGTGTTCGGAGGCCTGCAACCGGTCCTCGAGCACTATGGCTATCTGGCGGTCGGCGGATTTCTCCTGTTGGAGGACTTCGGCGTGCCGGTGCCCGGCGAGACCATCCTCATCGCCGCCGCGATCTTCGCCGGCTCCGGCCACCTGAACATCGCGCTGGTCATCCTGGCCGGTGTGCTCGGCGCGACCATCGGCGACAACATCGGCTTCCTCATCGGCCACTTCGGCGGACGCCCCCTGGTCGAGCGGTTCGGCCGCTACATCCTGCTGACTCCCGAACGGCTCGACCGCGCCGAGGACTTCCTCAACCGTCACGGCGGCAAGGTGGTCACGATCGCCCGGTTCATCGAGGGTCTGCGCCAGGCAAACGGAATCCTGGCGGGCATCGCGGGAATGCACTGGCTGAAGTTCCTGGCGTTCAACGCGCTGGGTGCCGTGCTGTGGGTCACGACGTGGGCTTGTGCGGGCTACTTCGCGGGAACGAACATCACCCAGATCTACGGCGCTTTTCACCAGTACCAGTGGTATGTCATCGCGGCCGGCGTCCTGATAGCGGCCTTGCTCATCACACGCCGGGTCCGCGCTCGCCGTCGAAACGCCTCTACCTGAGTATTTTCTTAGGCGTGGCGATGCCCGAGGTCCCGGCCCAGTACCTGCTGTCGCCGTTCGCACCGTCGCCGCGCACGCTGGTCGACATCCTCTACGACACCGCCGACCGCTACCCGGACGCACCCGCGCTGGACGACGGCAGCGTCCAACTGACCTACAGCGAAATGGTCAGCGACATCGAGGAAAGCGTCGCATGGCTCGCCGTTCGCGGTATCGGCCGCGGCGACCGGATCGGCATCCGGATGCCGTCGGGAAGTTACGCGCTCTACGTCGCGATCCTTGCGACGCTCGCCACCGGGGCAGCGTACGTGCCGGTCGATGCCGACGATCCCGATGAACGCGCGGCGCTGGTGTTCGACGAGGCGGACGTGGTTGCCGTGATCACCGGGGCCGGGCTGATCCGCGGACGCGGTTCGTCGCGCGGTTGGCGGGCGGGCAGGCCACTGAGCCGCGACGACGCATGGATCATCTTCACCTCCGGCTCGACCGGGACGCCGAAAGGCGTCGCCGTGACCCATCGCAGCGCCGCCGCGTTCGTCGATGCGGAAGCGCAGATGTTCATGCAGAGCAACCCCATCGGGCCCGGCGATCGGGTGCTGGCCGGGCTCTCGGTGGCGTTCGACGCGTCCTGCGAGGAGATGTGGCTGGCCTGGCGGCACGGGGCGTGCCTGGTGCCCGCGCCCCGCTCGCTGGTCCGCAGCGGGATGGACCTGGGCCCGTGGCTGGTGTCGCGCGACGTCACCGTCGTCTCCACGGTGCCGACGCTGGCGTCGCTGTGGCCCGCCGAGGCCCTCGAGGCCGTGCGGCTGCTGATCTTCGGCGGCGAAGCGTGTCCGCCGGAGTTGGCCGAGCGGCTCGCGGTCGACGGCCGCGAGGTCTGGAACACCTACGGCCCCACCGAGGCCACCGTGGTGGCGTGCGCCGCCAGGCTCGACGGTGTCGGCCCGGTCAGCATCGGCCTGCCGCTGCCCGGATGGGATCTCGCCGTCGTGGACAGGAACGGCGAACCGGTCGGCTGCGGCGACGTCGGCGAACTGGTGATCGGCGGTGTCGGGCTGGGCCGCTATCTGGATCCCGACAAGGACGACGAGAAATACGGGCCGCTGCCCGGCCTCGGGTGGACCCGCGCATACCGCAGTGGCGATCTCGTCCGCCTCGAGCGCGACGGACTGATGTTCTGCGGCCGCGTCGACGACCAGGTCAAGGTGGGCGGCCGTCGGATCGAGCTCGGCGAGGTCGACTCCGCGCTGGTGGGTCTGCCCGGCGTCAACGGCGGCGCGGCGGCGGTGCGCCGGACGGCCGCCGGCACACCGCTTCTGGTCGGCTACATCACCACCACCGACCCGTCCTTTGACCTGGCGACCGCCCGCGCCGCCTTGGCCGAAACACTGCCCGCCGCCCTCGTGCCGCGGCTGGTGCTCATCGACGAGCTGCCCACCCGCACGTCCGGCAAGGTCGACCGTCCCGCGCTGCCGTGGCCACCATTGGGCGGTTCCGACCAGGACGAGGGACAGGATCTGGGCGGCACGATGGGTTGGCTGGCGGGGCGGTGGAGCGAGGTGCTCGGCGCGGCCGTCACCGCGCCCGAGGCTGACTTCTTCGCACTCGGCGGCGGATCCCTTGCCGCGGCGCAACTGGTGGCGGTGCTGCGCCAGCGCTACCCGCAGGTGACCGTGGCCGACCTCTACGACCACCCCCGGCTCGGGTCGCTGGCCGGCTTCCTCGATGACCTCGAGCCGCCGCCGCAGGTGCAACCGCGAACCGTACGGCCGACATCCCCGCTCACGCAATCCGCCCAGGTATTGCTGTCGGTTCCGCTGGCGACGCTGACCGGCCTGCAATGGGTGACGTGGCTGGCCGTGGTCGACAACATCGCCACGACGCTGCGCCTGGTGCCGTGGACCGTGGCGGTGAACTGGTGGTGGGTCGCCGCCGCGTTCCTCGTCTTCGTCACCCCGCTCGGCCGCATGAGCATCGCCGTCCTGGCGGCGCGCCTGCTGCTCAGCGGCCTACAGCCGGGCACCTACGGCCGCGGCGGCCCGGTGCACCTGCGGGTATGGCTCGCAGAACGGCTGGCCGCGGCCAGCGGCGCCGAGAACCTGGCGGGGGCGCCGTGGATGGTCTACTACGCCCGGGCGCTGGGCGCCACGGTCGGCAAGGGAGTGGACCTGCACGCCACTCCGCCGGTCACCGGCATGCTCACCCTGGGTCACCGCAGCTCGGTGGAACCCGAGGTGGACCTGTGCGGACACTGGATCGACGGTGACCAGTTCCTGCTCGGGCGCATCACCATCGGCAACGACGCCACGATCGGCGCCCGCAGCACGCTGCTGCCCGGGGCAGTGGTCGGCAAGAACGCCGACGTGGCACCGGGCTCGGCGGTCGTCGGCAAGATCAAGAACGGCCAGTATTGGAAGGGCTCGCCCGCGGTGAAGTCCGGCAAGGCCCGTCATCCCTGGCCGCAGAACCGCCCGCCGCGGGCTCCGCAGTGGATGTTCGTGTACGGCGTCACCGCCGTGCTGTTGGGCAGCCTGCCGCTGCTGGCGCTGCTGACCGGCCTCGCCGTGATTACCTGGGCGGTCCGGCACACCACCGGCGTGGCCGACGCGTTAGGTCCGGCGGCGCTGTTGACGCCGGTCGCCACGCTGGTCGCGTTCGCGGTGTACGCGTTGCTGACCGTGATCGGTGTGCGGCTGCTGTCGGTCGGTTTGCGCGAGGGCTACCACCCGGTGCGCAGTCGAGTCGGCTGGCAGCTGTGGGCCACGGAACGACTGATGGACGCCGCCCGCAATTACCTGTTCCCGCTCTACGCCAGCCTTCTGACGCCGGGCTGGCTGCGGTTGCTCGGCGCGACAGTGGGTCGCGGAACCGAGATTTCCACCGTGCTGCTGATCCCGAAGTTCACGATCGTCGAGGACGGCGCGTTCCTGGCCGACGACACCATGGTGGCGTCCTACGAGCTGGGCGGCGGTTGGATCCACGTCGCCAACGCAGCCATTGGCAAGCGGGCGTTCCTCGGCAACTCCGGGATCACCCAGCCGGGGCGGCGCGTGCCCGATGACGGTTTGGTGGCGGTGCTGTCCGCGGCGCCGCCCAAGGCCAAGGCCGGTTCGTCGTGGCTGGGAAGCCCACCGGTACGGCTGCGCAGGCACGCGACCGAGGCAGACATGTCCCGCACCTTCCACCCGCCGCTGCGGCTGAAGGTGTTGCGTGCGACCGTCGAGACCTGCCGCTTCGTCCCCCTGATGGTGACGTTCGGCATCGGGCTCGCGGTGCTCCTCGGACTGCAGGCGCTGACAAAGCATTTCGGGATCTGGTGGGCGGCTGCCTCGGGCGGACTGGTGTTGCTGGCCGCGGGCACGGTGGCCGGTAGCGTGGCTGTGCTCGCCAAATGGCTTCTGGTGGGCCGCATCAGGGTGGTCGAGCATCCGCTGTGGTCGCCGTTCGTGTGGCGCAACGAGGTGTCCGACACGTTCGTCGAAACGGTCGCCGCACCCTGGTTCGCCCGCGCGGCCGGCGGCACGCCCGTGATGAACCTGTGGCTGCGCGCGCTCGGCGCCGAGATCGGGCGCGGCGTCTGGTGTGAGACATACTGGCTGCCCGAAGCGGATCTGGTCACGCTGGGCAACGGCAGCACCGTCAACCGCGGCTGTGTGGTGCAGACGCACCTGTTCCACGACCGGATCATGCGGATGGACACCGTCATCCTCGAACCGGGGTCGACGATGGGCCCGCACTGTGTGGTGCTGCCCGCCGCACGGCTCGGTGCCGCGTCCACTGTCGGGCCCGCGTCGTTGGTTATGCGCGGCGACGTCGTTCCGGCGTCGAGCCGCTGGCAGGGCAACCCGATTGCGCCGTGGAACACCCGCGGCAAGAAAGGTGGCGGTGACACGACGCCGGCCGGCCCAGCCGTGGAGGATACGGCGGCGTGAAGGACACCACCACACCCGTCATCGACCCGTATCTGCCGGGCAATGGCAACACCGGTTACCGGGTGTCGCGCTACGAGTTGGACCTGGAATACAAAGTGGGGATCAACCGGCTGTCGGGAGTTGCGACGATCACCGCGCTGACGCTCGCCCCGCTGCGGTCGCTGTCCCTCGACCTGTCCGACGCGCTGACCGTGTCCAGGGTCTGGGTCAACGGCAGCCGGCCCGCCCAGTTCAGCGCGTCGGGCCACAAGTTGCGCATCAGGTTCGCGTCGGCGCTGCCGCCGGGTGCCGCGCTGTCGATCGTCGTCCGGTACAGCGGCTCGCCCCGGCCGATCCGTTCCCACTGGGGAGACGTCGGCTTCGAGGAACTGTCCGACGGCGCGCTGGTCGCCGGCCAGCCCAACGGCGCACCGTCGTGGTTTCCGTGCGACGACCAGCCCGCCGCGAAGGCCGGCTACCGGATTCAGGTGACCACCGACCGCTCGTATTGCGTGATCGCCAACGGCGGGTTGGTTTCCCGGCAGCGGCGGGCGGCGCAAACGACATGGACCTACGAGCAGACCGAACCGACGTCGACATATCTGGCGACGCTGCAGATCGGGATCTACGAACTGGTGCGGCTGGCACAAGCCCCGGTGCCGATGCAGGCCGCGTTGCCTGCCCGCCTCCGCAGCAGGTTCGACCACGACTTCGCGCGTCAGCCGCAGATGATGAAGCTGTTCGTCGAGCTTTTCGGAGCGTATCCGCTGTCCAGCGGCTACACCGTCGTCGTCACCGATGACGACCTGGAGATCCCTGTCGAGGCGCAAGGTATCTCGATCTTCGGCGCGAACCACTGCACCGGCGGCCGGGAATCCGAGCGGCTGATCGCCCACGAGCTCGCCCACCAGTGGTTCGGCAACTCGGTGACCGCCCTGCGCTGGCGCGACATCTGGCTGCATGAGGGGTTCGCCTGCTACGCGGAATGGTTGTGGTCCCAGGAGTCCGGCGGGCCGAGCGCCGACGAGCTCGCGCGCCGCTACCATCGGCGACTTCGCGATTCGCGCCACGACCTGATGCTGGCCGATCCGGGCCCACAGGACATGTTCGACGACCGGGTGTACAAGCGGGGCGCGCTCACCTTGCATTCACTGCGCCGGACGATAGGTGACGGCAATTTCTTTGCACTGCTGCGGGACTGGACGACGCGATATCGGCACGCCACCGTCGTCACCGACGACTTCACCCACCTGGCCGCTGCCCACTCCGACGAGTCGCTGAATCCGCTGTGGGACGCCTGGCTGTATTCGACGGCCGTACCGTGACCGACGCAGGGATTCCGACCGGCCCCGTCACGCGGGGCAGCGTCGCCCGGGTCGGCGCGGCCACGGCCGTCACCGCGCTGTGCGGCTACCTCGTGCTCTACCTGGCCGCGCGCGGCCTGTCCCCCGCCGGATTCTCGGTGTTCGGCGTGTTCTGGGGCGCCTTCGGCCTGGTGACCGGCGCAGCCAACGGGCTGCTGCAAGAGGCCACCAGGGAGTTGCGTTCGGCACGGTACGCGGTCCTCTCGCCCGGTCCGCAGACCCATCCGTTGCGGGTCGCGGCCGTGATCGGTGTCGTCGCGGCGGCGGTCATCGCGGGCACGTCGCCACTGTGGGCGGGTCGCGTGTTCGCTGAACACCGGCTGGTGAGTGTGATCCTGCTCAGCGTGGGGCTGGCCGGGTTCTGCATGCACGCCACGCTGCTCGGCATGCTGGCCGGGGCCGGGCGGTGGACGCAGTACGGGTCGCTGATGGTGACCGACGCCGGCATGCGGGTGGCGGTGGCCGCGGCCACCTTCGCGCTCGGCTGGAGTCTGGTCGGGTTTTTCTGGGCTACCGTGTGCGGGGCGGTGGCCTGGTTGATCATGCTGGCGGCGTCGCCGTCGACACGCGCCGCCGCGCGCCTGGTGGCTTACGGCGACACCAGAAGGTTTGTTCGCGGTGCCGCGCATGCGATCGCCGCCGCCGGTGCCAGCGCGGTCCTGGTGATGGGGTTCCCGGTGCTGCTGAAGGCCACCTCGGGCGACCTCGGCTCCACGGGCGGGGTGGTGATCTTGGCGGTCACGCTGACGCGGGCGCCGCTTCTGGTGCCGTTGACCGCGATGCAGGGCAACCTGATCGCGCATTTCGTGGACCAGCGCAGCGACCGGATGCGTGCGCTGGTCGCCCCCGCGGCCGTCGTCGGCGGTCTCGGGGTGCTCGGCGTGGTGACGGCCGGGGTGGCGGGGCCGTGGCTGCTGCGAGTCGGGTTCGGCCCCGGCTACCAGGCCGGCGGTGCGTTGCTGGCGTGGCTGACTGTCGCGGCCGTGGCGATAGCGATGCTCACCTTGACCGGTGCTGCCGCGGTGGCCGCGGCCCTGCATCGCGCGTACTCGCTGGGCTGGATCAGTGCGACGGTGGCGTCGACGTTGCTGCTGCTGTTGCCGCTGGAATTGGAGACCCGCACAGTGGTCGCGCTGCTGTGTGGACCGCTGGCGGGCATCGTTGTGCACCTGACCGCGCTGAGGACCTGGCCCCAGGCCGGCCCGGCACCGCTTCCACCTGCCATTTAGCGTGTATTTTGTGGGGCATCGACACCCGCTATCCCGACGTTTGGATCGTCGTCCCCGCCTTCAACGAAGCGACGGTCATCGGCGAGGTCATCGCCGATGTCCGCTCCGTCTTCGACCACGTCGTGGTGGTCGACGACGGCAGCGGCGACGACACCGGCGCGATCGCGTTGGCGGCCGGCGCGCATCTGGTGCGCCACCCGGTGAACCTCGGGCAGGGCGCCGCGATCCAGACCGGGGTCGAGTACGCGCGCAGCCGGCCCGGAGCCGAGGTGTTCGTGACGTTCGATGCCGACGGTCAGCACCGCGTCAAGGACGTGCTGCGGATGATCGACCGGTTGACCGCCGAGGAAGTCGACATCGTCATCGGCACCCGATTCGCCGAACCGGAGGCGAGCACCAGGGTGCCGTTCGTGAAGCGGTTCGTCCTGCGGACCGCGGTGCTGCTCAGTCCCCGCAGCCGCAGGCTGGGGCTGTCCGACGCGCACAACGGCCTGCGTGTGTTCAACCGCAATGTTGCCGACAGACTCAACCTCACGATGAACGGCATGAGCCACGCCAGTGAGTTCATCGCGCTGATCGACGAAAATGATTGGCGGGTAACCGAAGAGCCGGTTGAGATTCTGTACACCGAATACTCCAAGTCCAAGGGACAGCCTCTGGTCAACGGTGTGAATATCATCTTCGACGGATGGTTGCGCGGAAGGATGTCCCGATGAACTGGATCCAGGTCCTGCTACTGGTCGCCGCACTGGTGCTGGTGGTGTTTCTGCTGCGCTCACGGGGTTCCGTGCAGGCGCGCGCGTGGGTGAAGGTCGGTTATCTGCTGTTCGTCCTGGCCGGGATCTATGCGATTGTGCGGCCCGACGACACCACGGTGCTCGCCAACATGGTCGGCGTGCGGCGCGGAACCGATCTGATGCTGTACGCGCTGATCATCGCGTTCGCGTTCACGACGCTCAGCACGTACATGCGATTCCGGGACGTGGAGCTGCGGTATGCCCGGCTGGCGCGGGCGATCGCATTGGAGGGCGCCCAGAAGCCCGGCTCGGACTAGGCGTTCTGCGTCTGCCGGAAGTAGTCGACGGTGTGGCACACGCCTTCGTCCAGCTTCACCTGCGGGTGCCAGCCGAGAACCATCTCGGCCAGCCGCACGTCGAGGCAGGAGCGGTGCAGGTCGCCGAGCCGGGCCGGGTAGAACTCGGGATTGTCCGGAGCGCCGACGGCCGTCGCGATCACAGAATGTAACTCGCGCACCGATGTCTCCAACCCGGTGCCGATGTTGAACCGCTGGCCGTTGCCGTGCGGACCGGCCGCCCTGACGAACGCGTCGACCACGTCGTCGACGTAGACATAGTCGCGGGTGTCCGACCCGTCCCCGAAGATCTTCGTCGGCTTACCCGACAGCAACGCCTGCGAGAAGATCGCGACCACACCGGCTTCGCCGTGGGGGTCCTGGCGCGGGCCGTAGACGTTGGCCGGCGCGATGTGGGAGGCCTCCATCCCGTAGAGGTGGCGGAAGGTGTTCAGGTAGATCTCGCCGGCTACCTTGGCCGCGGCGTATGGCGACGCCGGGTCGGTCGGCATGGACTCGTTGGTCGGGTACCTCGTCGGCGCGCCGTAGATGGATCCGCCCGACGAGGTGTGCACGACCCTCCTCACCCCGGCCTTGCGGGCCGCCTCGGCCAGTCGGATCGTGCCGACCACGTTGACCGACGCGTCGAACGCGGGATCGGCCACCGAGCGGCGCACGTCGATCTGCGCAGCCAGGTGGAAAACCACTTCAGGCTGCCGCTCGGCGAGAAGCGCATCCAAGTCGGCGGTCACGATGTCGGCTTCGGCGAAAATGAAGTTCGGGTGCTGCCTGACTTGCTCGAGGTTGCCGGCGCGTCCCGAACTGTAATTGTCGAGCCCGACCACCTCGTGACCGTCGGCGAGGAGCCGGTCGACCAGCGTCGATCCGATGAACCCCGCCGCCCCGGTGACTAATGCACGCACCGGCTCACCCTACAGTCGGGTAGGAACCACCCGACGGCAGCGGAAAGGACGCATGGCAGCCCGCACGGCCCGCATTCCGCGGGTTGCCGTGCTCGCCGTGGTGCTGGTCGCGCTGCAGCTCGCCGTCCGGGCGGTGCTGGCGTTCCGCGGCTATTTCTACTGGGACGACCTGATCCTCACCGGCCGCGCCGGCACCCAGACCCTCTTCTCGGCGCCCTACCTGTTCGACGACCACGACGGGCACCTGATGCCCGGCGCATTCCTGCTCGCCGGCACGATCACCCGGTTGGCACCGCTGAACTGGGTCGGGCCCGCGATCAGCCTGACGCTTCTGCAGTTGATCGCGTCGCTGGCGCTCGTGCGTGCTTTGCACGTGATCCTCGGCTGGCGCCCAGTGCTGTTGATCCCGCTCACCTTTGCGCTGTTCACGCCGCTTGGGGTGCCGGGTTTCGCGTGGTGGGCGGCGGCGCTGAATTCGCTGCCGATGCTGGCGGCGATGGCTTGGGTCTGCGCAGATGCGATCCTGCTCGTCCGCACCGGCAATCAGCGCTACGCGTTGACCGGCCCGCTGGTGTACCTCGCCGGCCTGACGTTCTTCGAGAAGGCCGCGGTCATACCGTTCGTCGCGTTCGCGATAGCGGCCCTGCTTGCGCACGTGACCGGTGAGCAGTCGGCGCCCAGGAGCGTGTGGAACCGGGGACGGCGGCTGTGGATTGCGTCGCTGGCGCTGACCCTCGGATGGATCGTGGTCTACCTCCTCGTCGTCGATCAGCAGCGCTGGAGTTCGGATCTGCCGATGACCTGGGACTTACTGCGGCGATCGGTGACCCGCGGCATCGTGCCCGGACTTGTCGGCGGCCCCTGGTCCTGGGCACGGTGGGCGCCCGCCTCACCGTGGGCGACGCCGCCGGTGGCCGTGATGGCGGCCGGGTGGGTCGCACTCGCGACGGTGTTCGCGGTGTCGTTGATCCGCAAGCGGCGCATCGGCCCGGCCTGGCTGCTCGCGGCAGGCTACACGCTGGCCTGCCAGGTGCCGATCTACCTGATGCGATCCTCCAGGTTCACCGCGCTGGAACTGGCCCAGACCCTGCGGTACTTCCCGGACCTCGTCGTCGTGCTGGCGCTGTGTGCGGCCGTCGCGTTTCGGGCGCCCAACCGTGCCGGATTCGGCTTGCTTGACGCGTCGGCGCCTCGCACCGCGGTGACGGTCGCGCTCGCGGCGGCCTTCGTTGCGTCCAGCCTGTACTCGACGGCGACGTTCCTCACCAGTTGGCGCGACAACCCCACGAAGCCGTATCTGCTGAACGCCGGGCGCGGCCTGGCCGCCGCCCGCGCAGCCTCGAACGTGCCGATCCTGGACCAGGAGGTCGACTCGCTGGTGCTGCAGCGCGTGGCGTGGCCGGAGAATCTCGCCAGCCACGTGTTCGCGCGGCTTCCGGATCGGCCCGAGTTCAGTGATGCCACAAGCGAATTGCGAATGTTCGACGTTAGCGGCCGGGTTGTCGACGCGAAGGTCACGTGGGTACGGACGACAACCCCGGGTCCAGCGCCCCGGTGCGGCTACTTCGCCCAGACCGATGCTCCTGTGACGATGGCGCTGGACGGGCCGCTGCTGCCGGCCGAATGGACTGCGGAGATCAACTACCTGGCCAACAGCGACGGCTCGATGACGATGTCACTGACCGAGGGTTCCGAAACCAAAGTGCCGGTACACCCGGGTCTCAACCGTGTGTACGTGCGCCTGTCCGGGGCGGGCAACACGATCAACGCGCGGGCGAACACCGCTTCGCTGGCGGTCTGCATCGCCTCCGGGCCGGTCGGCTTCGTCGCGCCGGTCTGATCACGGGCATGCGAGGCTTGGTCGCATGACAGATGTGCGTGCAGAAGGACTGAAGGTTTTCCGGGAACTGTTGCCGGGCTTGCTGCCCGACGGCGACGTCGAGCTGCGCGACGGGGAATTCGGCGACGAGTTGCTCGAAATCGGTGTCGACAACGTGTTCGGGCGGCTGTGGGGACGCGACGGGCTGAGCCGCCGCGACCGCAGTCTGGTCACACTCGGGATCCTTATCGCTCTGCGGGCCACCGACGAGTTGAAAGCCCATGTGCGGATTGCGCGCCAGAACGGGCTCAGCGAAGGCGAAATCGCCGAGGTGATCTACCACGCGAGCGGCTACGCCGGCTTCCCGGCGGCCAATACCGCGCGAACGGTTGCCCGCGAGGTCCTTTGACGGAGCCACCTAACGGAATCGAACCGTTGACCTGCTCATTACGAGTGAGCCGCTCTGCCGACTGAGCTAAGGTGGCATGCCGCGGCTCGTCGCCGGGCGGCACGAGTCTACGGCAGCGCGCGTGAGCCGCCCAAGTCAGTCACGCAGCGCTTGCCCGATCGCGGCGACCAGCGCGTCGACGGCGAACTTTGGTTTGACGTTCACAGCCAGCGCTTCCCGGCACTGAAGCACTGCCTCGATGCAGCGCAACAGCCGCTCCGGCGATGCGTGCTCGGCCAACGCTGACACCGGCGAAGCCATGTCCGGATGATTCGGCCGTATCCCGGCCGCGCCCGCTGCGATCAGCAGAGCATCGCGAAAGTAGTTCGCGAGATCGATCAGCGCGCGGTCGAGCGCGTCCCGGGACGCACGCGTCTGCCGCGACTTCTGGCGTTTTTCAAGGTCTTTGATTGCGCCCGTCGCACCGCGCAGCGTCGTGGCGGTACCCTTGCCGGTGCCGCCCGCGCCCAGGGCCGTGCGGAGCTCGTCGGTTTCGGCCTCGTCGCGCCCGACCGTCAGCGCGCGCGCCTCGGCCTCCGCGGTGGCCACCAACTCCTCGGCGGCGGCGAAGGCCCGCGACGGCATGACGGCGTCGCGCACCAGCCCCAGCGCGCGCTGCCGCCGCTCACGCGCTGCCGGATCCGTGGCCAACCGCCGCGCTCGCCCGACATGCCCGCCGCTGACCGACGCCGCCCACTCCGCCTCCTGCGGGGACAGCCTGTCGCCGTCGATCAACACCTGGGCGATCGCGTCCACCTGAGGGGTCACCAATGCGACGTGACGGCACCGCGACCGCAGCGTGATCGCGATGTCCTCGGGGTCGACCGACGGCGCGCACAGCACGAACACCGTCGAGGACGGCGGCTCCTCCACCATCTTCAGGAGTGCGTTCGCAGCGCCTTCGGTGAGCCGGTCCGCGTCCTCGATCACGACGATCTGCCACCGCCCGGTGCTGGGCCGCCGCGACGCGATCTGCACGATCGCCCGCATCTCGTCGACCCCGATGCTCAACCCCTCCGGAATGATCCGGCGTACGTCGGCGTGCGTGCCGGCCAGCGTCGTCAGGCACGCCCGGCATTCCCCGCAGCCCGGCGTGCCCGCTGAGGTGCACTGCAACGCGGCAGCGAAGCACACCGCGGCGATCGACCGGCCCGACCCCGGCGGCCCGGTGATCAGCCACGCGTGTGTCATAGCGCCCGTGGCGGTCACATTGTGAGCCGAATCACCGCGTGCTGCCCGCGCGGCGCCGATCAGCTCCGCTTCGACAGCTTCTTGGCCGACCAGCCGCGTGAAAACGCTGTTCATCACCGACAACAGTAGTGATCACGGTGGACAAGACGGCCTCACCGGCGCTATTGCGCGTCTGTGGGGACCGATACGGTAGTTCTTGTGACCAGTCAGGCGGCACCCATTGCGCGGATCCGGGCGTTCGTCCGGTGGATCGTGCGCACTCCGTGGCCGGTCTTCACGCTCGGCATGCTGCAGGCCGACATCATCGGCGCACTGTTCGTGCTGGGCTTCCTGCGGTTCGGGTTACCACCGAAAGAGCGGGTGATGCTGCAGGACCTGCCGCAGGCCAACCTGGCGCTGTTCGTGACGGTGCTGCTGCTTGCGTTTGCGTTCGGCTCGCTGATCAGCCTGAACCTGCTCATGCCGGTGTTCCGCTGGCAGCGGCGCGACAGCGATGGGTTGCGCGACAGCGACCCGGTGGCCACCGAATTCGCCCGCACCCGCGCATTGAGGATGCCGTTCTACCGGTCGTTGATCAGCGGCGTGAACTGGTGCCTCGGTGGAGCGATCTTCATCGTCGCGATCTGGCCGGTGGCAAGTCATTCGGCACCGGTGGTCGCGCTGGCCACCGCGCTGGGCGCGACGGCCACCTCGATCATCGGCTACCTGCAGGCCGAGCGGGTGCTGCGTCCCGTCGCTGTCGCGGCGCTGCGCGAAGGTGTGCCCGAGCACATCCACGCGCCGGGCGTGATCCTGCGAACCGTGCTGACGTGGCTGCTGTCCACCGGCGTGCCGATCATGGCCATCGTCGTCGCCATCGTCACCGCCAAGCTGTCGATTCTGCAGGCCTCCGCCGACAACCTGTTCACGCCGATCCTGATGCTGGCCATCGCCGCGCTGGTGATCGGGCTGATCGGCACGGTGCTGACCGCGATGGCGATCGCCGACCCGCTGCGCCAGCTCAGGTGGGCGCTCGGCGAGGTGCAGCGCGGCAACTACAACGCCCACGTGCAGATCTACGACGCCAGCGAGCTGGGCCTGCTGCAGGCGGGCTTCAACGACATGGTTCGCGAGCTGTCCGAACGGCAGCGCCTGCGCGACCTGTTCGGCCGCTACGTCGGCGAGGACGTCGCCCGCCGCGCACTGGAAAGCGGGCCCGAACTCGGCGGCCAGGAACGCAACGTCGCGGTGTTGTTCGTGGATCTGGTCGGCTCCACCATGCTCGCGGCCACCCGGCCGCCCCACGAGGTCGTCGTCCTGCTCAACGAGTTCTTCCGGATCGTCGTCGACACCGTCAACCGCCACGGCGGCTTTGTCAACAAGTTCCAGGGCGATGCGGCGCTGGCGATCTTCGGCGCGCCGCTGGAGCACCCCGACGCATCCGGGGCCGCGCTGGCCGCCGCGCGCGAGCTGCACGACGAGCTGATCGATGTGCTCGGCGAGAACGAGTTCGGCATCGGGGTGTCGGCGGGACGCGCGATCGCCGGCCACATCGGGGCTCAGGCGCGGTTCGAGTACACCGTGATCGGGGACCCGGTCAACGAGGCGGCCCGCCTGACGGAGCTGGCGAAGCTCGAGGAAGGACACGTGCTGGCGTCAGCGATCGCGGTCAGCGGGGCCCTCGACGCCGAGGCGCTGTGCTGGGATGTCGGCGAAGTGGTGGAGCTGCGGGGCCGCGGCGCACCCACGCAGCTGGCCCGGCCGGTGAAGCTCGCCGTGCCGTCGAGGGTCTAGCCGCCCCGCCGTCTAGGTGCGCTTCGCGGTCTTCCTGGCGCCGGCCTTGGCCGCTGTTTTTGCCCCGGCCTTGCCGCCCTTCTTCGCGGTCCGCTTCACCGGCCCACGGGAGCGGCGATCGGCCAGCAGCTCCGCGGCCCGTTCCTCGGTGATCGACAGCACGTCGTCGCCCTTGCGCAGGCTGGCGTTGGTCTCCCCGTCTGTGACGTACGGGCCGAACCGCCCGTCCTTGATCACCATCGGCTTGCCGGTCGCCGGGTCGGCGCCCAGCTCGCGCAGTGGCGGCAGCGAAGCTGCCTGCCGCCCACGGCGTTTGGGCTCCGAGTAGATCTTCAACGCCTCGTCGAGCGTGATCGTGAACATCTGCTCTTCGGTGGCCAGCGAGCGAGAGTCCTCGCCGCGTTTCAGATAGGGCCCGTAGCGGCCGTTCTGTGCGGTGATCTCCTCACCGGTGTTCGGGTCGACACCCACCGCCCGTGGCAGCGACAACAACCGCAGCGCGTCGTCCAACGTGACCGTCTCCAGGTCCATCGATCGCAGCAGCGAGCCGGTGCGCGGCTTCGGGCCGGTTGGTTTCTTGCCGCCCTTCTTTGCCGATGCCGCGCCGTCATCGGGTTCGTCAGGCTCGGGCAGCACCTCGGTCACGTACGGGCCGTACCTGCCGTCTTTGGCGACGATGTCGTGGCCGGTCTGTGGGTCGACACCCAGCGAGCGGCCCTCTTGTGGCGTGGAGAAGAGCTTTTCGGCCAGCTCGAGCGTCAGTTCGTCCGGGGTGATCGCGTCGCTGAGGTTGGCACGCTGCGGCGTCGGCTCGCCGTCCCCACCGACGACCGTGCGCTCGAGGTAGGGCCCGTTCTTGCCGACGCGGACATAGACCGGACGCTTCTGGTCGTCGTCGAACAGCTTGATCGAGTTGACCTCACGGGCGTCGATGCCCTCCAGGTTGACCCCGACCAGCTTCTTCAGCCCGCCGGCCCGCGCGACAGAGTCGTCGACGCCGTGCGGACCGCCGAAGTAGAAGTTGTTCAACCAATTCGTGCGCTGCTCGTGGCCCGCCGCAATCTCGTCGAGCTCGTCTTCCATCGCGGCGGTGAAACCGTAGTCCACGAGTCGCCCGAAGTGCTGCTCCAGCAGCCCCGTCACCGCGAACGCCACCCACGACGGCACCAGCGCGCTGCCCTTCTTGTGCACGTAGCCGCGGTCCTGGATCGTCTTGATGATCGACGAGTAGGTCGATGGGCGCCCGATGCCCAGATCCTCCAACGCCTTGATCAAAGACGCCTCGGTATAGCGAGCCGGCGGGTTGGTGGTGTGCCCGTCGGCGGTCAGCTCGTTGGCCCGCACCCCCTGACCCTGCCTCAGCTGCGGCAGGCGGCTCTCGGCATCGTCGGCCTCGCCGCCGGCCAGGTCGTCGAGGCTCTCGACGTAGGCCGACAGGAAGCCGGGGAACGTGATCGTGCGGCCGCTGGCGGCGAATACGACGCTGCGGCCGTCCGAAGACTCACCCGAAATCCGCAGACTCAGCGTGGTGCCGCGGGCGTCGGCCATCTGCGAAGCCACCGTTCGCTGCCAGATCAGCTCGTAGAGCCGGAACTCGTCGTGGTCGAGCGCGGAGTGCAGCTGGCCCGGCGTGGCGAACGTGTCGCCGGCCGGCCGGATCGCCTCGTGCGCCTCCTGGGCGTTTTTGACCTTGCGGTTGTACTGCCGCGGCGTCGGGTGCACGTACTCGGAGCCGTACAGCTCGCGGGCCTGGCGGCGCGCCGCATTGATCGCCGACTCCGACAGCGTGGTCGAGTCGGTGCGCATGTAGGTGATGTAGCCGTTCTCGTAGAGCCGCTGGGCCACGCTCATCGTGCGCTCGGATGAGAACCGCAGCTTGCGGCCCCCCTCCTGCTGCAGTGTCGACGTCATGAACGGCGCATATGGGCGGCGGGTGTACGGCCTCTCCTCCACCGACGACACGGTCAGCGCCGCGCCGCGCAGGCCCTGCGCGAGCGCGCTGGCGCCCGCGCCGCCGAGCACCAGCACATCGTCGGCCTTCCTGAGCTGGCCCAGCGAATCGAAGTCGCGCCCGGTCGCGACGCGCAGTCCGTCGACGTTGACCAGCCGCGCACTGAACGTCGGCGGCTGCGCCGACGGGTTGGACACGCTGGCGTCCAGCTCGGCGGTCACATCCCAGTAAGAGGCGCTGCGGAACGCCATCCGGTCGCGTTCGCGCTGCACGATGATGCGGGTCGCCACCGACTGCACCCGGCCCGCGGAAAGCTTCGGAGCCACCTTCTTCCACAGCACCGGGCTGACCTCATAGCCGTACAGCCGGTCCAGGATGCGACGGGTTTCCTGTGCGTCGACCAGGTCGTTGTCCAGCTCGCGAGGATGCTGAGCGGCCGCGCGGATCGCCGGTTCGGTGATCTCGTGGAACACCATCCGCTTGACCGGGATGCGCGGCTTCAGCGTCTCGAGCAGGTGCCAGGCGATCGCCTCGCCCTCCCGGTCCCCGTCAGTGGCCAGGTAAAGCTCGTCAGCGTCCTTCAGCAGACTCTTGAGCTCGCTGACCGTGCCCTTCTTGTCCGGGCTGATGATGTACAGCGGCTCGAAATCCCTGTCGACGTCGACCCCCAGGCGCGCCCACGGCTCCGACTTGTACTTCGCCGGCACGTCGGCGGCCGATCGGGGCAGATCGCGGATGTGGCCGCGAGACGACTCGACCATGTAATTGGAACCCAGGTAGCCGGCAATTTTGCGTGCTTTCGTAGGCGACTCGACAATCACGAGTCGTCGTAGGTTTTTGCTGCCGTTACTAACGCTGCCGCGGTCCTCGTTCGCCAACTGCCGTTACGCTCCACTTCCTCTGCTGCCGATCGGTCCAGGCGGCTAACGCGACGCCGCGCACCGCTGTCCTGTTGGCACTTGACAAGATTGCACCCCACACGGACCGACGCAAACTGACTCCCCCGAATTCCTCCCCGGGCCGCTTCGCTCCTGCCTCGGGGACACGGCCCATCGTCGCTCCGCTCTTGCCCGCCGCGTTTCTACCTAAACATGGGGCCACTGAGTCAACGCCTCAAGGCCGTCAGGGGGTTCCCCCACGTTCTCTACCAGGCGCGATAGCCGCCGCCGGCCACTGATCCGCAGCGCCGGACGGGTGCCGCGAGTGCCGATGAGCGTGGGCGCGATCCCGACCCGCATCATCGCCGATGCGAGCGGCGAATGGGTATCCGGCGCGTGCGGGTCGAGGCCGAGCAGATATCGGTCGGCTTCCGGCGACCCGGCGGCCAGAACCCACGCTCTCAGTTCGCGCGGGCCGGGCAGCCACTGCGGCGGCACGGTCTTGACCGCCCCGCGGGTCCAGTCGGTGGCGATCACCACCAGCCGGGCGTCGATCGACGTGCGCACCAGCGGAGTGTCCTCGTCGGTGCGGGCGATCTCAGGCTCCAGACCCGCCGCGGCGATCATCGCGGCCAGAGCCACCGCCCGCCATCCCCGCTCGACGACCACTGACAGCCGCGCCCCGCCGCCGACGAGCACCACCTGGCCGGTGGCAGCCAGCAGACCCGTCAGGTCGTGGACCGCGGGCGGCACCGACTCTGCCGAGAAGAACGACAGCTGGCTCACGCTCACGACAGTAAGCCAGCTTCCCGCCGCCCCATCGCCGCCGGGCCGACATGCCGCCCGAAACGAAAACCCCCCAACGCGGCCCGTTACTGAACTGCGTGGGGGGGTTTCGTCAGGTTGGATGATCAGATGGAACGAACGCCCGTGGCCTGCGGGCCCTTAGGGCTCTGGCCGACCTCGAACTCGACCCTCTGGTTCTCTTCCAGGGTGCGGAATCCCGAGCCCTGAATTTCCGTGTAGTGGACAAACACGTCGGCGGAACCGTCCTCCGGCGCGATGAAGCCGAAGCCTTTCTCCGCGTTGAACCACTTCACAGTTCCCTGTGGCATTTCTCGATGTATCCTTCTCTTCCTACCGGGTGCGGTGCACCGTCTTTCGGTACACCGGGCCCGTTCCGACCGCCAATCCTTCGTGGAGTCGTCGGAAGTCTCACCGACTTACAGACTCTCGCAGGAACCGCGATCGCAACGTCGATCCTGCGAGTGCATGAAACACGAACACAGAAGCTGCGACCACCCTAAGTCAATCATGTTCCAGGCGAGCGCGACAGTCTCCGCTCCATTAACTGGTGAACAATTCTCGACGGAGCGGTGCATTGCGGGAAACCAGGCAGACGGGAGGGCAGTGATGTTGAGCTTCGGCCGCGATCTGCTCGCGGGGGCGCTGGCGGCCACCGGGCCTGACGAGCAGCCGCTGCGTCACGTTGCCGAACTCCCCGCGAATCACGGTGTACCCGCCACATGGCCGGACTGGGCCGATCCCGAGGTGATCGGCGCGTTCACCGACCGGGGCATCTCGGCGCCGTGGTCACACCAGGTGCAGGCGGCGACGTTGGCGCACCAGGGTCGGCACGTCGTCCTCAGCACGGGCACCGCCTCGGGAAAGTCGATGGCCTACCAACTGCCCATCTTGTCCGCGCTGTCTGCCGATCGCAGGGCGCGGGCGCTGTACCTGTCCCCGACCAAGGCGCTCGGCCACGATCAGCTGCGCACGGCGGCCTCCCTGACCGGAGCCGTCCCGCGGCTGGCCGACGTGATGCCGGCGTCCTATGACGGCGACAGCGCTCCCGAAGTGCGCCGGTTCGCCCGGGAACAATCGCGCTGGGTGTTCTCCAATCCGGACATGATCCACCTGTCGCTGCTGCGCAACCACGCCCGCTGGGCAGTTTTCCTGCGCAACCTGAAGTTCATCGTGGTTGACGAATGCCACTACTACCGCGGCATTTTTGGTTCCAACGTGGCGATGGTGCTGCGCCGGCTGTTGCGGTTGTGCGGCCGGTACTCGGGCGCGCCGACGGTGATCTTCGCCAGCGCGACAACCGCGTCCCCGGGCGCCACGGCCTCGGAGTTGATCGGCCAGACCGTCGCCGAGGTGACGCACGACGGCTCCCCCCGCGGCGCCCGCACCGTCGCCCTGTGGGAGCCGGCGTTGCGGACCGACCTGCTCGGCGAAAACGGGGCACCGGTGCGCCGCTCCGCAGGCGCGGAGGCCGCTCGGATCATGGCCGATCTGGTGGTCGAAGGTGCCCGGACGCTGACCTTCGTGCGGTCGCGACGCGGCGCCGAACTCACGGCGCTGGGCGCTCGGGCTCGGCTGGCCGATACCGCCCCGGAGCTGACGGAGCGGGTGGCCTCATATCGGGCCGGGTATCTGGCCGAGGATCGCCGCGCCCTCGAACGGGCGCTGGCCGACGGCGAGCTGGTGGGCGTGGCCACCACCAATGCACTGGAGTTGGGTGTCGACATCGCCGGCCTGGACGCCGTCGTGCTGGCCGGCTTTCCGGGCACCGTGACGTCGTTCTGGCAGCAGGCCGGACGGTCGGGACGTCGGGGCCAGAGCGCGCTGGTGGTGTTGATCGCCCGCGACGATCCGCTGGACACCTACCTGGTGCACCACCCCGCGGCGCTACTCGACAAACCCATCGAGAAGGTGGTGATCGACCCGGCAAATCCCTATGTGCTTGGTCCGCAATTGCTTTGTGCGGCAGTCGAATCGCCGCTGACTGACGCCGAGGTCCGGGCGTGGAGCGCGAGCGCGGTGGCCGATTCCCTCGCCGACGACGGGCTGCTGCGCCGTCGGGGGGGCGGCTATTTCGCCGCGCCCGGCGTTGACCCGCACCCCACGGTGAATATCCGGGGCTCGGCCGGTGATCAGATCGCGATCGTCGAGGCCGACACCGGCCGGCTGCTGGGCGGCGTGGAGGCGGGTCGCGCACCGGCATCGGTGCATCCGGGAGCGGTGTACCTGCACCAGGGCGAGAGCTACGTCGTCGACTCCCTGGACTTCGACGAGGGCTTGGCGTTCGTACACGCCCAAGACCCGGGTTACGCGACCTATGCCCGTGAGATCACCGACATCGCGGTCACCGGCGCCGGTGACCGACTGACATTCGGAGCGGTGACGCTGGGCCTCGTCCCGGTCGCGGTCACCAGCGAGGTGATCGGCTATCTGCGGCGACGGGGCAACGGGGAAGTGATCGACTTCAATGAACTCGACATGCCCTCGCGCAGGCTCGAGACCGTGGCGGTGATGTACACCATCACGCCGGACGCGTTGCAGGACAACGGCATCGACTGGTCCCGTGTTCCGGGCGCTCTGCACGCGGCCGAGCATGCCGCGATCGGCCTGCTGCCGCTGGTGGCCAGCTGCGACCGCGGCGACATCGGCGGGTTGTCGGCGGCGATCGGACCCGACACCGGTCTTCCGACGGTGTTTGTGTACGACGGCTATCCAGGCGGGGCCGGCTTCGCGGAACGCGGATTTCGGGAGATCAAGGCCTGGTTGTCGGCCACGGCCGATGCGATCGACGCTTGCGAATGCCCGCAGGGTTGCCCGTCATGTGTCCAGTCGCCGAAGTGCGGCAACGGCAACGACCCTTTGGACAAAGCCGGCGCGGTGCAGGTGCTGCGGATGGTGCTCGCCGAACTGACCGCGCGCGTTTCCCCTTTGACCCACCAATGATGACGACCGACCCCTCAAACGGCCGACTCCACAGGCTGACGATCGAGTCTGCCGATGGCGCGCTCTCCTCGCTGCTGAAGATGCTGGCCATGCCCATGCGGCGGACGGACGAACGGTCGGACAACGCGATCCGTTCCCAGCCCGGTAACCCCGGGTGCAGGCGAAAGATACCTTGTCGGAACGTATTGCGCAAGCGAACATCTGACGCGACGGCGTTTGGCGTGCGGCGGAAGGTGGACCGCGACGGATTCGTCGCCCCGACGGAGTGGGTCCACACTGTTAGCTGGCAGGTAAAATTGCGCGATGGCGCACGACTGGCTGCTCCTCGAGACACTCGGCGACGAGCCTGTGGTCGTCGCGCAGGGGCGCCAGCTCAAAAACATGGTCCCGCTGTCCGCGTTTCTGAGGCGAAGCCCGTACCTCGCCGCGATTGCCGAGGCGGCGGCCGGGACGGCGCGCACAGGCGCCGGTCTGTCGCGTGCGTTCCCGAACAGCGACCGGGTCATTCGGACCGAAGCGGTGACGATGTCGGACGGGCGCGTGCACGGTGTTCATCTCTGGACGGGTCCGGCCGCCGCCGAGGTGCCCCAGCGGCCCATTCCGGGACCGCTGCTGTGGGATCTGACGACGGGCCTGGCCACCGATACGCCGGAATCGCTGCGGAACGCCGGCATGGACCCGGAGCTGGAGGAGACGCACGGCCGGACATTCGCCGAGGACCTGCCGCGCAAGGAACTGGTCGCGAACGAGACCAAGGTGCTGTCGCTGACGATTCACTGCGATCCGGGCGACAAGATCTGCTCGATGTGGGACGTGAGCGACCAGAACGGCGACCTGATCTCGGTGGGCTGGGTGGCACGCGCAAACCTCGAGACCATGCCGGACGGCGGCGAGCACCTGATCAGCCGGGCGATGAACTGGCGCGGCGAACGCCAGGGGCCGCCGCTGGCGCCCGACCACCTCGGTCAGCGCATCCTCGATGGGCTGGCCCAGCCGGGCGTTTACCGCGCGCTGGTGGACATTCACAGCTGGACGCTGCTGAAGTGGCTCGATGACCCGTGCCCGTATTACGACTGGCGTACGCCCGGCGAAGAGGTCGTGCACCCTGACGACGAGCCGGTGACCAAGGCGATGACGAAAGAGTTCGTCGATGGCCCGACCAGCCGGGTCCTGCAGCTGAAGGCCAAAAGCGGCGGCTGGGTGCGCGTGCACGTGACCGTCAACCGCGTCGATCTCGACGAGAAGACCGTGGCGGGCCTCTTGACGTTCCGGTTGCCCACACCGGCCGAGCTGATCCAAACCGAGCGGACGCGCTGACTGCGCCCGGCGCGGCCGCGAAAAACGATGCGCCACAACCGCCGCGCCCCCGATCACCGGGGGACCGACCAGTGTTCGTCTGCGGGCATCCGCCGAAGCCGTTGCGCTCCTGGCGAAATCGCACCTGCCACGCCGCGGTCGATGGTTCGGCGAGCTAGTCGGCCCAACCTGTCCTCGGCAGGAGAGCCGCCGCCGGCGACGGCAGGCCGGCTGTGCAAAAAAAGGGGTATGTGGAACAACAGATCTGCGGACGGCGGATCCGAGCCAGGGCGTTTGCGAAAACACGATTCCGCAACGATTCGATGAGGATTCGGTGAGGACCCGATCGCGGAAAATGCTGGAGATATGGGACGACCCCCGCCAGGGGGGGAGGAGGCGAGGGTCGTCGTGTATCAGCCCCGGGGGGTCGGGCTGATGCACACCCGGCACAGGCCGAGTAACCCTCACTATACACACGACACGTCGTAGTGGCGCAAGTCCTGCTTTCCATCGATAACATTGAGAGAGCGTCGAATTGCAGTCTCCGACACGTGGCTTGATCTGCCATTTCACAGGGGTTTCTAAGCCGTCTCGGAACCGTTCCCTATCCTGGAACGTGTGACAGTCTTCGACCCTGCCGCGCAACATTCGGCAACGACGCGGCAGGGCCCTGTGCCAGACCCAAAACCGCCGCGTCCCGCGAAGACTGCGGCGTTCTTCGATCTCGACAAGACCGTGATCGCAAAGTCGAGCACATTGGCTTTCAGCAAACCCTTCTTCGATCAGGGACTGATCAATCGCCGCGCAGTGCTCAAGTCGACGTATGCGCAATTCCTCTTCCTGATGTCCGGGGCCGACCACGACCAGATGGACCGGATGCGCTCCTACATCACGAACATGTGCGCCGGATGGGACGTCGAACAGGTCAAGTCGATCGTCGACGAGACGCTGCACGGCATCGTCGATCCGCTCGTGTTCGCCGAGGCGGCCGATCTGATCGCCGACCACAAGCTTTGCGGCCGCGACGTTGTCGTGGTGTCCGCCTCGGGTGAAGAGATCGTCGCGCCGATCGCACGCGCACTGGGTGCCACCCACGCCATGGCGACAAGGATGGTGGTCGAAGACGGTAAGTACACGGGGGACATCGCGTTCTACTGCTACGGCGAGGGCAAGGTGCAGGCGATCCGGGAGCTCGCCGCGCGCGAGGGCTATCCGCTCGAGCACTGCTACGCCTACTCAGACTCGATCACCGATCTACCGATGCTCGAAACCGTCGGACATCCCACCGTGGTGAACCCTGACCGCGCGCTGCGCAAGGAGTCTGCGGCGCGGGGCTGGCCGGTGCTGACGTTCTCCAAGCCGGTGTCGCTGCGGGACCGGATACCCGCCCCGTCCAGCGCCGCGGTGGCCACCACCGCCGCCGTCGCGGTGAGCGCGATCGCCGCCGGCGCGCTGACGTATTCGCTGCTGCGCCGCTACATCCTCTGACCGATCATTTGTGCGGGTAACGAACGCCACCATTTGGCCCTTGCTGTGGCCGTGGTCACGTAGTACAAAGGAACCACGGAAGCCCGGTGAGGCCAAGCTCGAATCGGAAGAGAAGATTCGATCTCCCGAACCGGACTACCCAGCACGGATCCCGGGCACCCACGCGGAGCACGCCGCGATAATGGCAGAAGTGTTGCGGGCTTGCGTTATTGCGAAGAGCGGACAACCACGACGGCCCTTTGGGTGGGGTTGCAGTTGAAGCGCATCGCAAGACCGCCGAGGCCGTCCCACGCAACCCACAATGCACGCTTGGTAACCGGGTATCCGTGCTAGCGGGCGGCGGGCCGAAATCAGTTCGGATCGTCGCCCGCTTCATGTCTGAGCTGCCCCGCCGGCGATCGCGAGGGCTTCCCGCGCGCCGGCCTCCAGTCCCCGGCAACTCAGCAGCAGCCATTCCCGAACCCCATCGGCCGTGCCTGACGCGAAGCGCTGCGCCGCGGGGCGGTACTTGACCGCGTTGCGCATCCAATACACCTCCGGGACGCCGAGGCCGTGCGGGTCCAGTCCGCTGGCCTGCGTGACCAATCGGGACACCGCGCGCGCCACCACGCCGTCGGCGCTGCCGAACGGGGCCAACGTCAGCAATTCGGCGTGCGCGACCGCCGCCAGGATCGGCGCCGGCGCCGCGCTGCCGCCGGTCACCAGCCCGACCAGCAGCTCCAGCCGCCGCGCGACCTCACCGTCGGCGCGGGGACGGCCCAACCGCTCCTCCTCGACGAGGTTGGCGCCCGCCAGCATGTGCAACCGCGCCAACGCCTGAAGCGGTGCCCGCTGCCACACCCCCACCAGTGCCGTATCGCCACCCTTGAGCGCTTCGGCCACCCGCAGCGCCCCGGCGAGGATCGGACCTGACAGCAGCCCGTCGGAGGGCAGCCGCGGCGCACCGCCCTCGAGAACCGACGACGCCCGCGCGGCCCGGACCGCGGCCTCGGCGGCGTTGGCCTGCCAGCCGCGGAGGTTGGCTCGGTGCCGGTGGGCCTTGCCCAGCGCCTCGCGCACGTCCTCGCTGGCCTGCGCGACGCCGGGCAGCTCAATCAGCGGTGCGAGTGGATCTGTCATCAGCGAATCACGCTAGCCGCGACCACGCCGCGGCGAGGCGCCGGGGATCGCGTCCAGCAGCCGCCGGGTGTAGTCGCGGCGGGGATTCGTGAACAGCGCCTCGGCCGGCGCGTGCTCGACGACCCGCCCGTCCTGCATCACGACGACATCGTCGGCGATCTGCCGGACCACCGCCAGGTCGTGGCCGATGAACAGATAGGTCAGCCCCAGCCGAATCTGCAGTTCGGATAGCAGCGCCAGAATCTGTGCCTGCACCAGCACGTCGAGTGCCGACACCGCCTCGTCGCACACCAGCATTTCCGGTTGCAGCGCCAATGCCCGCGCGATGGCGACACGCTGACGCTGACCACCGGACAGCTCGCGGGGGAACCGGCGCAGCAGCGCCGACGGCAGCGCCACCTGGTCGAGCAGCTCACGCACCGCCCGCTGGCGCTGCACACGGTTCCCGATGCCGTGGGTGCGCAACGGTTCCTCGATCGTCCGGTACACCGAAAACATCGGGTCCAGGCTGCTGTACGGGTTCTGGAACACCGGCTGCACGCGGCGACGGAACGCGAACGCCTCGCGCCGGTCCAGTGCGGCGATGTCGGAGCCGTCGAACGTGACCGTCCCCGACGTCGCGCGCAGCAGCCCGAGGATCATCCGCGCCAATGTCGACTTGCCCGAACCCGATTCCCCGACGATCGCCGTGGTGCTGCCACGGCGGACGCGAAACGACACCGAGTCCACCGCGGTGATGTCGCGGCGCCGCCACGGTGGGCCGCCGGGAACCCGATACACCTTGGTGAGCCCGGACACCTCGAGCACGGGGGTGACCGGACCGGCCGGGTGGCCGGTGCGCAACTTCGGCTCACCACGCATCACCAGTGACGGGGCCGACGCCACCAGCCGTCGGGTGTACCCGTGGCGCGGATCGGCGATGACCTCCGTCGCGGGGCCGGATTCGACCACCGCGCCGCGGTACATCACCACGAGGTGCCCGGCCCGTTCGGCCGCCAACGCGAGATCGTGAGTGATCAGCAGCACGGCGGTTCCGAGCTCGGCGGCCAGGGTGTCGAGGTGGTCGAGGACCTGGCGCTGGATGGTGACATCGAGCGCCGAGGTCGGCTCGTCGGCGATCAGCAGTTGGGGCCTGCCCGCCAGCCCGACGGCGATCAGTGCACGCTGGCACATCCCGCCGGACAGCTGGTGGGGGTAGCGATGCGCCGCATGGGCCGAGTCGGACATCCCCGCGTCGTCCAGCAGCTCGACTGCTTGTCTCCTCGCAGCGCGGCCGGTTGCGATCCCATTCGCGCGCAACGCTTCCCGGACCTGGAACCCGACCCTCCACACCGGGTTCAGATTGGTCATAGGGTCCTGCGGCACCAGCCCGATCCGGCGGCCGCGGATCTTTTCGAACCGGCGCCGGTCGGCATGGGTGATGTCGCTGCCGTCGAACACGATGCGGCCGGCCGTGATCCGGCCGCCTGGCGGCAGCAGGCCGAGCACCGCCGCAGCCGTCGTGGACTTGCCTGATCCGGACTCGCCGACCAATGCGACCGTCTGGCCCGGATAGACCGTCAGCGTCGCGCCCGACACCGCCGAAGGGTGGTTGCCGAAGCGCACCTCGAGGTCCTCGACACTCAGCAGCGGGTGGGTCATGCGCCGTGCGTTCTGCTCTTCGCGCAATCGCTCATCGCCTTGCCTCCGAGGCCGGATCCAGCGCGTCCCGCAGTACGTCGCCCAGCATCACGAAGGCCAGCACGGTGAGCGCCAATGCGCCCGCCGGATAGAACAGGATCGGCGAACCGGACCGCAGCCGGCTCTGGGCAAGGTTGATGTCGCCTCCCCACGACACCGTCGCCGGGGGCAGCCCCACACCCAGGTACGACAACGTCGCCTCGGTGACGATGAAGACACCGAGCGAGATCGTCGCGACCACGATGACCGGCCCAAGCGCGTTCGGGATCACGTGCCGAAGCAG
The DNA here is from genome assembly GCA_025965895.1 of Mycobacterium sp. Taxonomy (GTDB): domain Bacteria; phylum Actinomycetota; class Actinomycetes; order Mycobacteriales; family Mycobacteriaceae; genus Mycobacterium. The sequence continues at coordinate 7,750 of JAOPWC010000042.1, read as the reverse complement.
CGTACGAAACCTGCTGACCCCTAACGCTTTGGCGGCCAGCACATAGTCGGCGTCACGGCCGGCGATCACAGCGCCGCGGGTGATCCTGGCCAACTGGGGCCAGCCGAACACCGCCAGCACCGTGATCACGGTCCACACCGTGCGCTGGTGCAGCACCTGGGCAAGCACGATCGCGGCCAACAGCAGCGGAACACCGAAGAAGACGTCGGTGAGGCGGGAGACGAGCGCGTCCAGCCAGCCGCCGTAAAAACCGGCCAGCGAGCCCAGAGTCCCGCCGATGACCACCACCGCCACGGTGGTGCCCAACCCGACGGTGACCGATGCCCGCGCGCCGTAGACGGTGCGCGCGTAGATGTCATGGCCTTGTAGGTCGGTGCCTAACCAGTGCCGCGCCGACGGCCCGAGCAGGCTCTGGTTGGGGTCGGCGTAGGTGGGGTCGGCACTGGTGAACAGGCCGGGGAACGCGGCCATCGCCAGAATCACCACGACCAACGCGGCCGCTACGATGAATTCTGGACGGGTGCGCACCGTTCGCCATGCTTCACGCCAAAACCCGGCGGGTGCTCCGTATTCGGCGGCTGTCCCGGCATCATCTGTCGCGGGTGCGACGTAGTGCTCCTGACCCGGGCGCGCCTCACCGTCAGCCATAGCGGATCCGCGGGTCCAGCGCCGCGTAGAGCAGGTCCACGGCGAGGTTGGCCACCAGGTACACGATGACCAGGACGGTCACGATGGAGACCACGGTCGGGGCCTCCTGCCGAGTGACGGCCTGATACAGCGCGCCACCGATGCCGTGGATGTTGAAGATCCCCTCGGTGACGATCGCGCCCGCCATCAGCGCGCCGACGTCGGCACCGAGGAACGTCACCACCGGGATCAATGAGTTGCGCAGGATGTGCACCGTCACGACGCGCGGCCCGGACAGCCCCTTTGCGGTGGCGGTGCGCACGTAGTCGGCGCCGGCGTTCTCGCTGACCGCAGACCGCATCAGCCGCACCACGTACGCGAACGACACCGCGCCGAGCACGACGCCGGGCAGGAGCAGACGGCCCAACGTGGCCTGGTCGCCCACCGTCACCGGGGCGATGCCTAGCTTCACGCCGAACAGGAACTGCGCCAGAAAGCCCAGGACGAAGATCGGGATCGCGATGATGACCAGGCTGATTACCAGCACGCCGGCATCGAACAACCCGCCCCTGCGCAGCCCGGCGATCACGCCGAACCCGATCCCGAAAACCGCCTCCACGCCGAGTGCGATCAGCGCAAGCCGGATGGTCACCGGAAATGCTTGCGCCATTACTTCTTTGACCGGTAGGCCCGAGAACGAGCGGCCGAAGTCCCCGCGAAGCAGACCCTGCAGATACTTCGCGTACTGCAGCCAGAACGGGTCGTCGAGGTGATATTGCGCATGGAGTTGCGCGGTAAGCCCGGGCGACAGCGGCCGGTCACCCCCGAGCGCGGCGATCGGGTCGCCCGGCACCAGGAACACCATCGCGTAGATCAGCAGCGTCGCTCCGAGGAACACGGGGATCATCAGCAACACCCGCCTGCCGACGTACCAACCCATAGCACTCAGCCTTTGACGATGCCGTCGTAGTTCGGCAGACCGTTCCAGCTGATCGTCACATCACGCACCGCTGCGGAACGGCCGGCCGCGTTGATGTAGTCCCACAGCGCCACGACCGGCATGTCGCGCAACAAGGTTCGCTGCGCGTCGTTGGTCAGCCGGTAGGACTCGGGCAGACTCGGCGCCGCTTCGGCAGTCATCAGCGTCCGGTCGAACTCTGGACTGGAGTAGCCGACGTCGTTGGAGCCGGCACCGGTGACAAACAGCGGCTCGAGAAACTCCAGCATCGACGGGTAGTCGCCCTGCCAGCCCGCGCGGAACGCGGTCTGGATCGTGCGGTCGGTGATCTGGGTGCGGATCTGGGCGAACGTGGGTTGGGGCGCCCCGACGGCGTCGATTCCGAGCGTGTTCTTGATGCTGTTGGCGACCGCGTCGACCCATTCCTGGTGCCCGCCGTCGGCGTTGTAGGCGATGACGTACTGGCCGCTCCACGGGGAGATCGCGTCCGCGCGCGCCCAGAACTGCTTGGCCCGTGCCGGATCGAAGGTCAGCGCGTCGTTGCCGGGAATACTCGCGTCATAACCGGGCAGTGAGCCGGCGGTGAATTCCCTTGCCGGGGAGCGTGTGCCGCTGAAGATCTGCTGACAGATCTGCGGGCGGTTGATCGCCCACGACAGCGCCAGCCTGCGTAGTCGGCCTTCCTCGCCGCTGAAGTGGGCGAGCCGCAGCGGGGTATCCAGCGTCTGGTTGATCGCCGCGGGGCCGGTGATCGCCCGGTCGCCCAGGTCGCGCCGGTAGGTGGGCAGGGCACTCGCGGGGACGGTGTCGAGCACGTCGAGGTTGCCGGCCACCAGGTCGGCGTAGGCGGTGTCGAGGGTGGCGTAGAACACGAACCGCAGACCCTTGTTCTGCGCCACCCGGCTGCCGTGATAGCCGGGGTTGGGGACGAGGTCGATCTTGACGTTGTGTTGCCAGGCATCCGCGTCCGCGAGCTTGTACGGCCCGTTGCCGACCGGGTGGCGGCCGAACGCGGCCATGTCCTTGAACGCGGCATCGGGCAGCGGATAGAACGGCGCGAACCCCAGGCGCATGGTGAAGTCGATGGTCGGCGCCTTGAGCCGGACGGTGAACTCGCTGTCGTTGACGACCTTGAGCCCCGACATGGTTTGCGCGGCGGGCTTTTCGGCCGCGACCAAATCGTAGCCCTCGATCGGGCTGAAGAAACTCTGCTGCAGCTGCCCGTTGGTGGTCAGCGCGCCGTAATTCCAGGCGTTCACGAACGAGCGCGCAGTCACCGCCGAGCCGTCGGAGAACATCCAGCCCGGTTTCAGCGTGATCCGGTAGTCGACGTTGTCGGTGGTGTCGATGGCCTGCGCCACCTCCAACGACGGGGAGCCGTGAGCGTCGTACGACATCAGCCCGGCGAACAGCCGGTCGACGATGCGTCCGCCGTTGGTCTCGTTGGTGTTGGTCGGGATCAGTGGGTTCTGCGGCTCCCCGCCGTTGACGGTGACGACGTCGCTGCCCCCGCCGCCACCGCAACCCGCGACCACCAGCGCGACCGCGGCGGCGACTGCTGCCACCACGCGCATTCGGCCCACGCGCCGACAATAAAGGCCACCCGTCACGGTGTCGCGCGTCGCCTCCGGGATTGCCAACGTTGATGCGGCGATTCTTTATTAGGCTCGGCTGCATGACAGAGACGCACGCGCAGGCCCCGTCGTCCTACCCGCCGCCCGAAGAGTTCGCCGCAAACGCCAACGCGACCGCCGAGTTGTCCAAGGCCGCCGAAGCCGACCGCCTCGGCTTCTGGGCCGAGCAGGCCGGCCGGTTGTCCTGGGAGACCCCGTTCAACGACGTGCTCGACTGGTCGGAGGCGCCGTTCGCGAAGTGGTTCGTCGGCGGAAAGCTCAACGTCGCGTACAACTGCGTCGACCGCCACGTCGAGGCCGGCAACGGCGACCGCATCGCGATCTGCTGGGAAGGCGAACCGGTCGGCGACAGCCGCACACTGACATACTCGGACCTGCTCAGTGAGGTGTCGAAGGCGGCCAACGCGCTGACCGACCTCGGCCTCGTCGCCGGTGACCGCGTCGCGATCTACATGCCGATGGTTCCGGAGGCCATCGTCGCGATGTTGGCCTGCGCGCGGCTCGGCGTGCTGCACAGCGTCGTGTTCGCCGGCTTCTCCTCCTCGGCGCTGCGGGCCCGGATCGAGGATGCCGACGCCAAGCTGCTGATCACCACCGACGGGCAGTACCGCCGCGGCAAGGCGGTGTCTCTGAAAGAGTCGGCCGACGAGGCCGTCAACGACCAAGACTCCGTCGAGCACGTGCTGGTGGTGCGCCGGACGGGTATCGACGTGCCGTGGACGCAGGGCCGTGACCTCTGGTGGCACGACGTCGTCGAGCCGGCGTCAGCCGAGCACACCCCTGAGGCGTTCGATTCCGAGCACCCGCTGTTCCTGCTGTACACCTCGGGCACCACCGGAAAGCCGAAAGGCATCATGCACACCGCCGGCGGCTATCTGACCCAGTCGTCGTACACCCACTACAACGTCTTCGACGTGAAACCGGACACCGATGTGTTCTGGTGCACCGCCGACATCGGCTGGGTCACCGGACACACGTACATCGTCTACGGACCACTGTCCAACGGCGTGACCGAGGTGGTGTACGAGGGCACCCCGGCGTCACCGAACGAGCACCGGCACTTCGACGTCATCGAAAAGTACGGGGTGACGATCTATTACACCGCGCCGACGCTGATCCGCAGCTTCATGAAGGGCGGCCGCGAGATTCCCGATGCCCATGACCTGTCCAGCCTGCGGCTGCTGGGATCGGTCGGCGAACCGATCAACCCGGAGGCGTGGCGCTGGTACCGCGACGCCTTCGGCGGCAACCGGACCCCGATCGTGGACACGTGGTGGCAGACCGAGACCGGCGCGGCAATGATCTCTCCGCTGCCGGGCGTGACCGCGTGCAAGCCGGGGTCGGCGATGTCGCCGCTGCCCGGGATCTCGGCGAAAATCGTTGACGACGACGGTAATCAGCTCATGCCGGGCACGGACCAGGGCGAGCAGGCGTCGGGTTACCTGGTGCTCGATCAGCCCTGGCCGTCGATGTTGCGAGGTATCTGGGGTGACCCTGAGCGGTTCAGGGAGACGTACTGGTCGCGGTTCGCCAAGCAGGGCTGGTACTTCGCCGGCGACGGCGCACGCTACGACGCGGACGGCAATATCTGGGTACTGGGCCGCATCGACGACGTGATGAACGTATCCGGACACCGGATTTCCACCGCGGAGGTGGAGTCAGCACTGGTCGGCCACTCCCACGTCGCCGAGGCGGCCGTCGTCGGCGCCACCGATGAGCGCACCGGTCAGGCGATCTGCGCGTTCGTGATCCTCGAGTCGAACGCCAAACCCGCCGATGAGATGGTCGATGAGCTCAAAGCCCAAGTGGCCAAGGAAATCTCACCTATCGCCAAGCCCCGCGAGATCCACGTTGTGCCGGAGCTGCCCAAGACCCGCAGCGGCAAGATCATGCGCCGCCTGCTGCGCGACGTCGCCGAGGGCCGCGAGCTCGGCGACACCTCGACGTTGGTGGATCCTGGTGTGTTCGAAGCCATCCGGGCCGGCAAGGTGGACGGCTAGCCGACCGGCGCGAAACCCGAACCGGGCCGGCCCCGGGCGTTGACGTCGGCCATCACCGCGTTGATGGATTCGGTGACCGCGGGCGTGTGCAGCGGGATGTACTTGATGACGCAGGTCGGCAGCTCGTTGCTGAACGCGCCGTGGATCATGCCGACCAGCCGGTTGTCGACCGTGACCGGCGCTCCCGAATCGCCTGGCTGCCCGCACACCTGGTTGAGGATGGTGCCGGGCTTCTCGCCGGGACCCCAGGTGACGCCGCACGAGTAGCCGGTGGTGCGGCCGAGCTTGCATGCGATCTCGCCGAACGCCGGGTCCGGACCGATTCCCCTGATCACAAAGCCGTTGACGTTGTTGACTGGGACGACTCTGTTCGGGTCGAACTTGATCACTGCGTAGTCGAGGTTGTCGTTGCCTGTGACCATCGTGCCCAGGCTTCCCGCTGCCTGGTTGCCCTCAGCCGCGACCTGCGCGCCCGGACCTCCGCAGTGTGCGGACGTGAATCCGATCAGATTGCCTTGATTGTCGTGGCCGATCGTCGTCAGCGTGCAGAACGTGTCGCCGCCGATCACGATCCCGGCGCCACCGCCGATCGCCACCTTGTCGGCGGCAGCAGCCGCAAAGGCGGGGAAAGCCAGGCCGGCCGGCGCCGCCGCGATCGCCATCATCGTCAACAGCCGGCGGTGCGCGGCCCCCAATGCAAGACTCCCGTCGACGAACCGACCCGCGTTGGACCGCAGCGGAGTCTACCGCAGACCACACCAGTAACTTCTGTAACAGTTTCGCGTGGCGCGCTCTGGGTAGCTGAAAGGCAGGCACGACGCTGCCGATCTCGTCCCGGCAGCCGTCGCATGGCAACATAACGCATCGACGACGCGAGCTAGAGCGGGAGGAACCGTCCGTGACCAATGGCAAGAACGGCGTACCCAACACAATCACGTCAATCCCGCTGGCGGATCCTCACGTGCTGCCGGCCAACCCATCCATCGGTGAGCTGGTCAAGGACGCCACCGCGCAGGTGTCGACGCTGGTGCGCGCCGAGGTCGAGTTGGCGCGCGCCGAGATCACCCGCGACGTCAAGAAGGGCCTGACTGGCAGCCTGTTCTTCATCGCCGCGCTGGTCGTGCTGTTCTACTCGACGTTCTTTTTCTTCTTCTTCATTGCCGCGCTGCTGGACACCTGGCTCTACCGGTGGGCCGCATATCTGATCGTGTTCGGGATCATGGTGGTGGTCACGGCGGTGCTCGCGCTACTGGGTTACCTGAAGGTGCGACGAATCCGCGGGCCCCGGGAGACCATCGAATCGGTCAGGGAGACGCGCGAGGTGTTGACCTCCCATGATCACAGGGCTACTCCTCAGGCCGCGGCGAAGCTCCCTCCGGCCGGGCCGGGCGCTCAGACTGACCCATCGGGTTGGTAGTGCCGCCACCCACCCCGTCGGTCGTGCGCATCGACGGGCCGTGGCGGCATCTGGAGGTGCATGCCAACGGCATCCGGTTCCACGTCGTCGAAGCCCTTGTACCCGAGCAGGACTCGTCCACCCCTGGACGGCATGTCGCCGGCCCGGCGGCTCCGGCGACCGGCCGGCCACTTGTCATGCTTCTTCACGGGTTCGGCTCGTTCTGGTGGTCATGGCGTCACCAGTTGCGCGGGCTGTCGGGCGCGCGGTTCGTCGCCGTGGACCTGCGCGGCTACGGCGGCAGTGACAAACCACCACGCGGCTACGACGGCTGGACGTTGGCCGGCGACACCGCGGGGCTGATCCGGGCACTGGGCCACTCGTCGGCCACGCTGGTCGGCCACGCCGACGGCGGCCTGGTGTGTTGGGCGACCTCGATGCTGCACCCGCGGTTGGTGCGGGCGATCGCCGCGGTCAGCTCCCCGCACCCGGCCGCGCTGCGGGCCTCGGCGTTGACCCGGCGCGATCAGGGCCGGGCGCTGCTGCCGTCACTGCTGCGCTATCAGGTGCCGATGTGGCCGGAACGCTGGCTGACGCGGCGCGACGCCGACCAGCTGGAGAACCTTGTGCGCGCCAGGGCAGGCGCGAAATGGGTTGGGACACAGGATTTCACCAAGACCGTTTCGCACATGCGCACGGCGATCCAGATTCCGTCCGCGGCGCACTGCGCGTTGGAGTACCAGCGGTGGGCGGTGCGAAGCCAGTTGAGAAGCGAGGGTTGGCGGTTCATGAAGCTGATGAACCGTCAGGTAAGCGTGCCGCTGCTGCACCTGCGCGGCGACGCCGACCCGTATGTGCTCGCCGATTCGGTTCACCGCACGGAACGCTATGCGCCTCACGGCCGTTTCGTATCTGTAGCAGGCGCAGGGCATTTCAGCCACGAAGAGGCTCCTGAGGTGGTGAACAAACAGCTGACGCGGTTCCTCACGCAGGTGTACGGAGCACCGTCCAGCTAGACATCCCAGGTTCGTAAGTGTCAAGCCGCGGCTGAGGTGCGGTGCGCCCAGGCGGTGTGTTCGTCGTAATCGGTGTGGTGGCGTAGGCAGCCGTGCAAGATGCCCACGAGACGGTTGCC
>JAOPWC010000030.1 GCA_025965895.1 Mycobacterium sp. | reverse complement strand
GACGAATGCTTGGTCGTCAGCCTCATGCTCGCTGGCCGCGATCACAGCCGACTGGCGGTGAGCTTGCGCGACAAATTCCGGCGCCCGCACGTCGGGCACCCAAATCTGGACCGGCCGAAGCCCCTGCACGCGCAGCCGCTCGCGGTATTCGCGTACCCGCTGCCGTGTGCCAGCCACGCACTGATGTTACATGTAACAATGGACGGTCGGGCAGCTCGCATCTGTGCCGGATCTAGACAACGTGGCAGATCCGTTCCTGTCTCATTCGGTCGCTCTATCTGGCACTGAGGCGTGTGATGGCGCTGATCTGGGCACCGGTGAGAATTGAGCGCGATTAGGCCGTTTGGCGGGCAAGACCTGAACGTGCTCCGAACAGTTTGGTACCGGACTTGCTGCTGCCAGGCCAACCCGCTTACATGAAAGCCGACACCGGGCGGCGGCATAGGACTGGAGGGATATGGCCGACCAAATGGAGACGGTCGAGAGCCCTCGGCCGTCTTCATCGGCGATCAACGTCGTCGAAGAGTTCGCTGAACACCTCGTCGAGAGTGTCGCGAATGTTCTGAGCAGTCCGCGGGCGCGCGGTTGGATCCACGTCTATTCGGCCGGGGTTGCGGTGGTCGCGGGCGCGACGCTGGTAGCAGCGTCGTGGTCACTGAACTCCACCCGTGCCGGTCTGGCGACCCTGACTTACGCCGCGGCGACGGTGGTGATGTTCGGCGTCAGCGCCGCCTACCATCGCGTTCGGTGGCGTTCGGAGACGGCAAGAAAATGGATGACGCGGGCCGACCATTCGATGATCTTTGTGTTCATCGCCGCCACCTTCACGCCGTTCGCGGTGGTGGCCATGCCCCGCGACACCGGCTTGCTGGTGCTCACCATCGTCTGGGGCGGTGCGCTCGCCGGGGTAGCGCTCAAGATGTGTTGGCCCAGCTCGCCCCGCTGGGTAGGAGTACCGCTGTATCTGCTGCTCGGTTGGGTGGCGGTGGCGTTCGCTGGGACGCTACTGGATGGCGCCGGGGTGACGGCGACGGTGCTGCTGGCGATCGGTGGCGTGCTCTACAACATCGGCGCCGTGATGTACGCCCTGAAATGGCCCGACCCTTGGCCCGCCACCTTCGGCCATCACGAGTTCTTCCATGCCTGCACCGCACTCGCGGCGACATGCCACTACATCGCGATCTGGTTAGCCGTCCTCTAGAACAATGGTGATGTTCGAGGACGACCAGTACGCCTTCGTCGACGTGACCTCGACGTCGTAGCGGCATCGAGCGCCCGTGTCGCGTTTGTAGAGAAGCGAGACAACCGACAGTCCGCCACTCCCTTCGCATGTATCCCCCAGGTCGAGCTGTCTCGTTTCTTGCCTCGCAGCGCGTGTCTCGAATCCCCACCGTCGCTGGGCAATGAGACAGTGATCGGTATGACGGCGATCCGCGCACGGGTCAGCACCACCGGCCAAGACCTCGACGCCCAGCTCGCCGCACTCACCGCCGCTGGTATCGACCGACCCCGTGTTCACCGACAAGCTATCCGCTCGGCAAAAGTGCCCGTCCAGGCGTGGCGGCGAACCAAACACCTACCGGCCATCAAGCCGCCGAAACTCGGTGTAGAGCCCCAGGAGCAGTCCCATCGCCATTCCACACATCGGGTTCACATGGTTCGTTCTTATCGGAGCCGCAGCCACTTTTATCATTGGCTCGCTTACAAGCTTTATGTTCGGTAAGCCATCTGTTCGAAAGGCCATTGCTGTTGGAACTGTCGTGCTTACACTCGCTGCGGCTTCCTCGCGTGGCTATTCAGCGCACACAGCCACACCGGACTTCGCAGCAGTCTCCAAGCTGATGAACGATGCGATTGCGGCACATAGGCTGCCAGGTGCTGTGGTTGTGATCGGGCACGGTGGCAAGATCGGCTTCCACCAGGCTTATGGCTCGCGCAAGCTTGCAGGCGAACCGGGGCTAGATGGATCGCCTGCACCTGCAGAGCAGATGACCGAGGACACCATCTTCGACATGGCGTCGTTGACGAAGTGCCTCGCAACGGCGACTGGCGTCATGCAGCTATACGAACAAGGCAAGGTTCAGTTCGACGATCCCGTGCAGAAGCATTTGCCGGACTTCAACCCGTCGAACGATCCACAGCGTGCAAAGGTGACGGTTCGCATGTTGCTTACGCACACTTCAGGCGAAACGGCAGACGTAAGCCTCAAAGATCCGTGGGGACTGGACGGAGCCGACAAAACAGAAGGCATTCATCGTGCGTTGACCACGCCGCTGCAGTCGGGGCCCGGTGAGGTGTTCCGCTACTCCGACATCAACTTCATTCTGCTTGGCGCGCTGATCGAGAAAGTCACTGGCGAGGCAGAAGACGTATACGTTCAGCAAAACGTATTTGCGCCGCTTGGCATCGAGGATACCCACTATCTTCCCCCAGCCAAAGCATGTGGTTCACACAAGATGAGAGGAAATGCGATTGCGTGGGCTCCCGCGCCAAAAGGGCGCGTGCTGGTCGCTTGTCCCGCAGGTACGTGGAGCACCAGTCTTTTGTCGCGCATCGCACCAACAGCGCATGACGACGAAAGCAAAACCGATCCGGGCAAGAATCCCGATTACGATTACCTGCTTCGGGGCACTGTGCATGACCCGACGACGCGCCGCATGGGTGGAGTGGCCGGGCATGCCGGTGTGTTCTCGACGGCGCACGATGTCAGCATCTATGCGCAGGCCCTGCTTGATCGGCTTGCGCACCGCCCGAGCGAGTTTCCGCTGAAGCAAGCGACTCTGGAGTTGATGACGACTCCGCAGCAGCCCGGACATACAGCTCAACAAGTCGACGCAGCGAACGACGCCGCCCGAGAAGCCGTCGCAAAGACACCAAACACAACAGATCCGCTGCTCGCTCCGAACTATCCGGCGATCAAGGGACAAAACCTGCGCGGCTTTGGCTGGGATATCGATACGGCCTACTCCAAGCCGCGAGGCATGATCTTTCCCATCGGTAGCTTTGGCCACACAGGCTTTACCGGAACCACGCTTTGGATGGACCCGGGCTCAGATACCTACATAATTCTGCTCGCGAACGCAATCCATCCGCGAGGCAATCCACCGATCTCGAATCTGCGAGGTGAAGTGGCTACGGCGACAGCCCAGGCCCTTGAAAGCAGTTCGCCAGAGCTGGGAGCACGTTCATGAAGGCCGGCACCAACAAATCGAGCGTCATACGGATCGTGGCAGCGGCGGTCCTGGTCGCCGCGCCCGTCGCGGGATGCAACTCTCATCAGCGGCAGTCATCGAGCCCTACCGCGCCGGGTGCGGCGGCGCTCATCAAGGTCGCCCTCTCCTACCGGCCGAGCGGTACGGTGGCCCTGAGCCGGGATTCGCAAAGCAAGAACATCACCGCCACGCTGCAGATGGCCGGGTTCACGCCGGGCAGCACCCATGCGATACACATCCACCAAGGCGGCTGCGTCACGATGGGAGACGTTGCTGTCCCGTTCCCAGACGTGACCGCGGACGGCGCAGGGGCGATCAACACCAGCGTTACCAGTGAGCAGCCCGCCCCCGGAGGTCTCCTCCCGGGCACCGCGCTCAACATGCACCTGGCTGCGGGCGCCCAGCTCGGCGGTCCCGGTCAACTCGGCTACACGCCGATCGCCTGTGGGGACATCACCGCCGCCGACGCGAGGACCACCCTCACCATGGCACCCGTGGGCCAACGCCCCCAGGGTTCTGCCAATTTGACATACGACCCCGGGCACAAGACGTTGACCGTCGCCACGTCGGCCAGCGGTCTTGCGCCGGGCAGCGCCCACGCCCAAGACATTGGCCTCGGCACATGCGAGGCTCAAGGAGCGGCCAAATACCCACTGAATGATCTGGTCGCCTTGGCCAGCGGCGCCGCCTACCAGACCACGGTCATCCAGAATGTCGACCAGGCCCCGCCTCCCTCGGGGTGGTATCTCAACGTTCACCTCGGGTCGTCGGATCAGGTCCTGCAGAACGGCCAGCCGACCCTCTACTTCCAGCCGATCATCTGCGGAAACATCGGGAAATAGGTGTCAATGTCGCGCGGCTTCGTCAGCAATATGCGACGATCCTGAGGCTTTCCGTGCCGGGCTTGTTCGGGTTCTTCAGGCCATTGCCGTAGGCATCTTCCGCAATCGTGTAGGTGCTGCCGGCCGAATTACGGAACGGGTAGCGTGCGTTACGCGCCGCCGGAAAGGCTAGGCGCAGATCCGGATGTCCCCTCGCGGAGGAGTTCGGTAGTGGTCGCTTCTGCCCTGGCTTCATCCGTGCGGCTTGGATGGCTTCGGATTCAGATTGTCGGCGCCGTTGTTGGCGTTGCCTTACTTGTGGGCGCGTGCTGGGGGCCGTCGCCGAGCCCACCATCGTCGGCCGGCTCGACCGCTCGGTTTAGGCCGATCGATCAGACGACGCTGCAGGCGCGGGTCGCCTCGATGGCCAAGGAGATGCTCGTGCCTGGGGCGGTCGTGCTGGTGCGCTCACCCGCCGGTGAGCTCAACACGACGTACGGCACCACCACGGTGGGTGGCACAATTCCGGTGTCGTTGGCGGATCACGTCCGGATTGGATCGATTACCAAGATGTGGACCGGCACCGTGATCTTGCAGCAGGCCCAGGAGGGCAAGCTCAGCCTCGATGACCCGGTGTCGAAGTTCCGCCCCGATGTTCCGGGCGGTGACCACATCACCATCGCCGAGTTGTTGAACATGCGCAGCGGCCTTTATAACTACGCCGAGACGCGCGAACTAAACGAGATCGGCGACAGCAATCCGCAGAAGGTGTGGAACTCCGACGAATTGCTCGCGCTGGCCTATAGCCATCCGCCCTACTTCGGACCCGGAACGGGCTACCACTATTCGAACACCAACACGGTATTGCTCGGGCTCATCGCCGAGACGCTTGACGCTAAACCGCTGTCGCAGGTGTTCCAGGACAGGTTGTTCACCCCACTCGGGCTCAAGGACACGCTGTTTCCGCCCAGCACTTCGAGCGCCATCCCGGACCCGCATCCCCAGGGGTATATGTATGGCAACAACGTGCTGACCATGGGCTCACCAGCGGCGGTACCGCCCGACATGCAGGCGGCAGCAAAGGCCGGCACGCTGCAGCCCGGTGATCAGACATCCCTGAACCCGTCGTGGGCCTGGGCAGCCGGCGCCGGCATCTCCACCGTGGCGGACCTGGCTGCCTGGGTTGAGGCGTTGGCCGACGGGAAACTGCTCGATCCTGACATGCAAGCCAGGCGGATCGCCAGCCTGCAATCAACGAATCCGACACAACCCGATGCGCCGCAGTACGGGCTGGCCATCGCGAAATTCGGTGCGCTGTATGGGCATACCGGTGAAGTTCCGGGCTTCAATACCTTCGCTGGCGCCGACCCCCAAAACAAAGTGACGATCGTGGTCTGGGTCAACCTGGATCCCACCGCGGATGGTCGCGCCGCGGCCACGATCATCGCCAAAGATCTGATCGAACAGATGTACAGTCCTCGGACTCCGACAACTACCCGCTAGCGCGCTGATTCTCGATGAACGGCTTCCTAGCCCACTTTGTCTTCGTATGCAGCCAGCGCGTCCTCAGCCCCTGGCTGCCCCCACAGCAGCGCATAGAACGTCAGTGTCACAGGGACCGATCGTCGTCCGCAGCGCGGCGTCCGCGGGTCCCGCGATCGGATCCTCTGGGGAGGCGATGAATACAGCTGCTATCTCGCATCGGTGCGTGCGAGCTATTTCGCGCCAGGATGCCAGGTTTGGATGGTCTACTTCGGTTGCCGCTTCGGCACGGCAGGCTGGAGGCTGGCAATTGCCTCCGCTAACTGCGCATCAGTCAAACGAATCTCCCTGGTCCCCGAGGAATACCCCAGTATCTCGGCCAAGATCACGGCCGGTAATCCATGACTTCCGCCGGGCTCGTTGGTGTAGGGAAACGACCACCGCTGGCCTTCGCGGAACCCGACTGCATAAGCCAGCGGCGGCTGCCAGCCATTGATCTGTTGGCTCCGAGCACGTCTGATCTCATCTAGGCCTGCAAGCGATGACCAGTCCTCCTCAGCCATGACGCTAAATCAAACCATTCCCGTACCTGCGGGCGCGCTCGAATTACCCGACGTGTCGGTCAGGAGTGGAAAGGACAGGGTTCCTAGCTCGACGGGGGACGGTTGTCAGCGCTGGTCGATCTGGGCGAGTTTGTCTTCGGCGCCGGCGAGGCTGACTTGTAGACCTTCGACTTTCGCCGAGCCCAGCCTTCACGTTCGGCCTCAGCGATCCGCGCCTTCAGGCTGTCGCGGATCTCGACCAGTAACCCTCGTCGTGACCGACGACTGAGGTCGTGGCGCATCACCAATTGTGTTGCGCCACTGTCTGGTCGTTGACGACGGCAGGCTGCACCGGGTTTGCGCTTGGCCGTAACAGGTAGATGCCGAGCGTAAGGATCAGCACGAACGGGATGTCGGTGAGGAACTTGCTCCAGTACCGATCGAAGTCCATGGCAGCTTGCACGACCATGAGCAGTCCGTGCGCGAGGTTCGCCCACATGGTGAAGTTCAGAAACGACAAGTAGGCCTGCGGATTACGGGCCGCACGGAGTAGGAACAATCCCCACACCACGTAGATGAGCAGCAGCATGGGCGGCACGTGGGCGTGTTCGTGGCCGAATCGCACGTCGTTCCAGATGGTCCAGTTCAGCGACCCGGTGTGTTCGGCGAGCAGTGGGGCCTGGACGATGAATCCCACGAACAGCGGGGTGAACACGATGAGAATCAATACGCCGTAGACGCGCAGGAAGATCCTGAGTGCCGCCAGCTTCCGGGGCGAGTCCTTGATCATTTTCCGTCATCTCCTCAAGAGTCCTGGATTCCTCGAACCGCTGCGCCGCGGTAGTCGGACAGTACCACTATTAAGTCGGCCATAACAACTGTATAGATGGAATATCCGACCAGCGGTAGGATCTGACTGGCAGCATGCGAAGGGGTACGGGCTGCAGGAGGGTGGGACCGGATCGACGTCCCTGACAAGCAAATGGTGGGAAGGCGAAGGTACGACGAGGGATGCGCGGTGGCGCACGCGCTCGAGGTGATCGGCGAGCGCTGGGCGCTGCTGATTGTTCGTGAGCTGTTGCTGGGGCCCAAGCGATTCACCGATTTACGCGCGGGCATGCCGGACGCGAGCCCGGACGTCCTGGCGCAGCGACTGCGTGAGCTGAAGGATGCGGGCGTCGTGCGTCAGGCCACGCTGCCGCCGCCGGCGGGCTCGAAGGTCTGCGAGCTGACCGACTGGGGGATGGAGCTTGAGCCGCTCGTCACCCACCTCGGCCAGTGGGGTAGCCGTTCCCTGTCGCTGGGCCACGACGCCTACCGCAGCATCGATTCTCTCGTCCTTTCGCTGCGGGCATTGTTCAACCCTGCGGCCGCGAAGGGCTTCAGCGCAACGATCGGACTTCGTCTCGGCGAGAACGTATTCAGCGTCAAGGTCGGCGGCGGCCAACTCCACCTGGCCCGCGGCAAGGCCGACCGGCCGACCGCGACCATCGATACCGACCCGCTGACACTGGCCGCCCTGCTCTACGGCGGACGGGCCCTCAACGAGGGCTGCGCACCGGTGAAGTGACGGTCGCCGGCGAGACAGCGGTCGTCACACGCTTTATGCGCCTCTTTCCGCTGCCCGAGCCGGCCTCTGTGGAGTGACGGTCAGGCGAGCCGGCGTGCGAACGGGCCTACTCGCGAGATGAACCGCTCGAAGAACACGGCAGGGTCGACGTCGATACCGACCCGCGCGTTGGGTTCACGGCCCCAGTGTCCGTTCCAATCGGCGACCGTCATGCCCCGGGTCAGCGTGTGCCCTCGCGTTAGGCAAGGGTCTGGCCAGAGCAAGCGCAACGGACACAGGCTTCTCTGATCCTATTGAGGCACCAGAATGGGCCGGCATCAGAGCAGAATCCCTGGGCATTGTCACGCTACGTCCTGCGACGGCGTGGTAGCCGGGAATGCCCAGATGGATCCCGGTGTCGCGTCGGGAGATCAGCTCGTCGAGCTGGACCAGTTTCTCGCGGCCGCGAGGCTGACCCTGAGGCCTTCGGCTTCGCCGAGCCAGCCTTCGTGTTCGGCTTCACGGATCCGTGCTGTGAGGTTGTCTCTGATTTCGGAAAGTCGTTGGGCGGCCATCGTGGATCGGTTGACGTTCGCCGGCCAGATCATCGAAACGGGCACCACCTCTTACCGGCTGGCCCACGCGCACCAGCGGCACACCCCCGGCTGACCAAGACAACTAACACAATTCCCCGAGACCGGGATCGGTTACAGTCGCGGGAAATGTTGGTCACCGACCTGCACCACTTTCTCGACCTACCCCCCGACACGCCAGGCCCGGCACGCCGACTGGCCGAGCACCTGAGCAGCATTGTTCGGGCGGCAACAGCAGGTGACGCCCGAACCGCCTGGGAAAGCGCGCTGCCGTGCCGACGCCGGCCGGCCAACCGCCGCTGCCCGGGTCGGCTGATCGTGCAATGGACCGAGCCGGGCTCACCGATCCGGTGGCGATGCAGCGTTTGCGGCGACGAAGGCGCAATCAGCAACTGGGAAGATTCGCCCTTCGATCTGCGCCGCCGACGGCTAGCCCTCACCGGTGCCCTCCACCAGATCGTCATCCCCAACGAGGTGGCCGCAGCGCTGCGCGAGCTGCAGCTGCTGGACCCCGACTGCGAACGACTGGTATTCGCGATCCGCGCCCACAACCACGGCGCCATCCTCGCTGCCACCGATGATGACCTCGACGAGCTGATCGGGTTCGTGGCCGCCGAAGCCAACCATGAGCCCAACCGGCGCCGCCAACAGCGACTCGACGCCGCATTCGACGCGCTCAACACCGCAGCCCAAACTCCAGATGGCTGGTGATCCGATGGCCCTGCCGGAGCTGGACGTCGCACGAGTGCAACGGTGGTGCGCAGCGCGGGTGCCCGAGCACGCCCGCCACCAAGTCCGCGTCGAATGCGAACTCGCCCCACGACACCTCACCAGCGTCGAGCGGCGTGCCCCCTGGGTGAGGACTTCGGGCGCCGGAATGGACCGCCTTTCCGATCGCCCGCCTGCGCTACACCGCCGCTAACAAGACATGGACCTTGTACTGGCGCGACCGCAACCTTCGCTTCCACACCGACGAACTATTGGCTCCCTCGCACCGAGTCGACGACCTCCTCACCTGAGATCGACCGCGACCCCACTTCCATCTTCTGGTGCTAACCCCCAGCACCGTCGCCAGACAGCTCGCCGCTCCGACTCAAGTGGGGCCACCCACAGCCGGGACGATGACTGGAATCCGCCCCGTCACAGTGGGGCCAGTTCGAGTTGACATCGCCGCATTCAGCTATGTATTCCTCCTCGTCTGTCTGCGAACATGACCGAAGCACGCTGAAAACCTCGTATTTTCCAGGTCGAGTGAGGTTCAGCCGCTCTGGCTCGGTCCTCGCCTTGACGGCTTCATCCGCAATGTCCACCAAGGCCCGCAGGCGGTCATCATCAGCTTGGTCCGCAGCCTCCTTCCGCTCGCGCAGTTGCTGGAGACGTTCCCCGAGCGGGCGGTACGTAAATCCCATGTTGTCGCCGCCCAGTTCTGCGGTCAGGGCTGCTTCGAGTACAGCGGCCTTATCGGCCGGCGAGGGAAGCTCATCGATCTTGGTGACGTAGTCCTCATCGATAGCGAATACAGGCAGGGATTCTGCTAAACGGAGCAAGGTGGTGTTTTCCTCGATCAGCTCGCGGGTCTTCGCCGAAAGCTCCCCGTAAGTCGCGCCTCTTCCCCGTTGCCGCCTTCGGTGAGCGATGTAGATACCGCACAGCCAGTTGTACTGAAAGCGATGCGGATACAGGGATGGATCGGGAGCAATTGCTTCCCACAGTCGCTCCAGATTCTGGAAATTTTGCACGAACCGTTTCGCTGCATCTGGATCGCGGAGGCGCTGGAGCGCCGCCAGGAGGCATTGGCGTGTGTCTTCGATTGTGGTTCCAGCGAATAGCTCCATGCATCTCGCAACCTCGCCTGGCATGCCGCAGACGCCTGTGGCAGAACTGGCGCAAGCGGCGAAGGCATTCGCCATCGCGCTGCGGGGGCTAGAGGTGCCCGGGCCCTGTGCTTCGCTTGCCAGCGCCACCATCCGACAGTGGCTTTATGGGTGTGGGCCTGTGTTTCTTCTGTTTCTCAGCTTTGTTTCATCGGGCACCCTCGCCGTAAAGCCTGGCAATGTCGGGCGAGTCCGACCAGCCCGAGTAGGTTGGCCGCGAGGGCCAGCCATCGGGGGAGTCTAGCCATTCCTCCTGGCGGCCCCATGGCAGCAGGTCGATGAGCGGGAAAGTGTGGCTGAGTTGCTCGGTGCCGCGACCATTGGTATGCCAGGTGCGGTACACGGTGTCGCCATCGCGCAGGAACACGTTCACCGCGAACCCTTCGCCTGGGGCCGCGTCGACGTCGGCGGCGAAAGAGCTCTCCGACGACGAGTACCAGTCCATCGTGTTGCCGACCTTGGCCTTATAGGCCAGCGCCTCCCCGATCGGTCCGTTGATGACGATGACGAAGCGGGCGTCGTAGTTGTCGAGGAAGTGCAGCCGGGTGAACTGCGACGTGAAGCCGGTGCACCCGCCGCACTGCCACTCCGCGCCATCCGACCACATGTGGTTGTAGACAATCAACTGGGATCGGCCGCCGAACACGGCGGCCAGTCGCACGGGTCCATCCTCGCCGATCAAGGTGTAGTCCGGCATTTCTACCATCGGCAGCCGGCGGCGCTGCGCGGCGATTGCATCGAGTTCGCGGGTGGCGGCCTTTTCCCTGATGCGCAGCTCATCGAGCGCGGTGCGCCAGGTCTGCCGGTCGACCACGGGGGGCTTGGCGGCCATGGAGGTTGTCATCCGATGCTCCTCACGGTTGAGCTCTGTCTGAAGTGTTGACTCGAATGACGGCGGATACTCATCGCTCCATTACGTTTCGCCGATTTCCGCACCCCACGTTGAAGTATTGACGACGGTGCTTTCGATCGGTTCGGCCGCGACACCGGTCCGCGCGGTGGTCGGTTGACGACTCTGCCGGGTCCATCGTTGATTTTATGACGAAATATCGCCCCACTGGTGGCGGAAATACACCGCTGCAGTTCACGATCTGCCCGTGATTTTTCGAGCCCCGGGAACGGGGAGAAGGATCCGATCATGCGGGACAAAGGCGGCGGAGATGCTCACCGCCAGTCAGGTTCGCGCGATGCTGCCCCGTTACACACAGGCGGGTTTGTCGGCCATCCGCCTACATCGGCGCGTTGGCGGGCTGAAACACCCCGGAGCTGTCCGACTCTTCGGCCCGGATGACGTGCACCACGGCGTTGATCAACGCCAGGTGGGTGAACGCCTGCGGGAAATTGCCCAGGTGACGGGCGGTACGCGGCTCGATCTCCTCGGCGTACAGATCCAGCGGGCTGGCGAACGACAGCAGCCGCTCACACAGGTGCTTGGCGCGGCTCACCTCGCCGATCTCCACCAGCGCCGACACCAGCCAGAACGAGCAGATCGTGAACGTGCCCTCCTCGCCGGACAGCCCGTCGTCGGTCTCCTCGACGCGATATCGCAGCACCAGGCCATCTTCGGTGAGCTCGTCGGCGATCGCCAGCACCGTCGCGCGCACCCGCGGATCGTCGGACGGCAGGAACCGGGTCAGCACCGCCAGCAACAGCGAGGCGTCCAGGGCGTCGGAGCCGTAACGCTGGGTCAACACCCCCCGCGAGTCGACGCCGTTAGCCAGGATGTCGGCCTTGATTTCCTCGGCGATGGCGCGCCACTGCTGGGCGTAGCTTTTCTCGCCATGCAGGTCGGCCAGCTTGGACCCGCGGTCCAGCGCCACCCAGCAACTCACCTTCGACGAGGTGAAGTGCTGCGGCTCGCCGCGCACCTCCCAAATCCCGCGGTCGGGTTCGCGCCAGTGCTTGATCGCCTCCTCGACCTGATTCTTCAGCACCGGCCACAGCGTCTCCGGAATCTGCTCCCGGGACTTGGCGTGCAGATACACCGAATCCAGCATCGAACCCCATATGTCGTGCTGATTCTGGTTGTAGGCGCTGTTGCCGATCCGGACCGGGCGCGCGCCGTCGTAACCGGACAGGTGACGCAGCTCCTCTTCCTCGAGGGCGCGTTCGCCGCCCACCCCGTACATCACCTGCAGCGGGTGGCGCTCACCATTGTTGACGCCGGACACGTCGGCGATGAACGAGAAGAAGTCGTCGGCCTCTCGGTCCAGGCCCAGCGTGTACAGGCCCCACAGCGCAAACGTCGAGTCACGCACCCAGGCGTAGCGGTAGTCCCAGTTACGTTCGCCCTGTGGGGTTTCGGGCAGCGACGTCGTGCTCGCCGCGAGCAGCGCCCCGGTCGGCGAATACGTCAGGCCCTTGAGAGTGAGCGCGCTGCGCTGCAGAAACGACCGCCACGGGTGATCGGGGAAGTCGCCGATGTTGATCCACTGCCGCCAGGATTCGGTGGTCTTCCACATCTTGTCGGCGGCCTCGTCATAGGTTTGCGGGGCGGGCATCTTGCCCCAGCTCAGCGCGACGAAGACGTTGTCGCCCTCGGTCATCCTGGTCCGCGCCCGCGCCTCGCGGCCCTCCAACCCGATGCGCAGATTCGACGTGAGCTTGAGTTTCGGATGCGCGCCCGAGTCGCGGCTGGCCCGCGCGACGGCATCGCCGTAAGCATTGGCCGAGTATTCCCAGCCGGCACTAGTGCGGTGGTAGTCGAACGACGGCTCACAGCTCATGTACAGCTCGACGGTGCCGCTGACACACCGCACGGTGCGCAACAGGATGTGCTCAGCATCCCAGTCCATCGGGGTGCGGCGATGCGTCCGCGAACGCGACTCGATGTCATGCCATGGGCCCATCACCAGCGTGTCGCGGACGATAAGCCACCCGGTGTGGGTCTGCCAGGTCGTCTCCAGGATCAGGCCGCCCGGAAGGTAGCGCCGTGCGGAGGGCACCGAGACACCGTAGGGCCCCAGCCGGAAATGGCCGGCACCGCGGTCCACGATCGCGCCGAACACACTCGGCGAGTCCGGCCGCGGCACACACAACCACTCCACCGAGCCGTTGGAAGAGATCAGGCAGGTGTTCTCGCAATCCGACAGAAACGCATAATCGGCGATCGGCGGGAACGGGTTGCGGCTCGACGCGCTCTGGATGTAGGGCACCGGGCTGGTGACGGCGAACGGCGCGGCGCCGTCCTTCTCGGCGGGCGTCGTGTGCCGCAGGACCATGTGGACATCATCGACGGCCGACCTGCCCGGCGTCTACTCGCCACCGGGCGTTCTTCTAGTGCGCGGTTCAGCGCCTCGCACAATCGGGTGCGTCCTCGGGGAGCGGCCTATCGCAACGACATACCTGGTAGCGGTTCGCAGCGCCTGGAGCCGACCTTGTGGCGCGCCGACCTGCGGAGGCGGTCCAGCACTGTTACGTCACGTAACACAGCGACGCAGATCCCAGTACACAGAGGAGCGGCGTAACAACATGAACGAACATTCGGCACAGGTCAACGCCTATTTCTGCGGGTTCTACACGGGGTTCAAGTCCCGTTAACTCCACCGAGCACAGCTGCCGGGAATCGCACCGGGATCAACCGCGACGCGGGGCCTCACAAGCCACACCGCGCGAATGCGAGTTCATGGGCGCTGTCGCAGGGAGCGCGCCGGCCCTATCGACCAGCAACCCCTCGATTAGTGGTCGCCACCAACCGACGCAGTCGCGAAAGCGTGCTTTTGGGATGGTTGGGTGCACTGTTTGGCCTAGCCGCCGCCAGCCGTGTTTCCGAGATTGTCGAGGATCCGGCGCACCTCTTGGGCGGGGTTGTCGCTCTCCCAGGCAGGTTCGAGCACAGACTTGTCGAACATCTCCACACCCTGGACCGGCTCGATGAGGTGTCGGCGCGTCGTAGCGACCTTGCGCGCGATCTCATCGGGATCCTCGCGACGTATGGACTCCGCGAAAGCCTTGTCTTTGGCTTCGTCCTCTGTGCCGCCGATCACCGACCATCCCCCGCTGGGATTACCAGGCTCACCACGTACCGTCATTAAACTGGTTCAGTTTGCGGGGTGAATCGCCAGACGCCTTTTCTGCGTGGATCGGCGGGTTCGAGCGGGATCGGGCCACGGCGCGCGGCTGGCCGCGTGGCGCACGACCGTATCTGGGTCCTCGCCGCGACGGATGGCCTCCTCGATAGCCTTCTGCTCGGGGCCGTCATCGACCACCCGGCTCCTGGATATCACGCGCGCCAGGCACCGTCGTTGAGTTGTCCGGCCTGGACCAGCGCTCGCCACACCCGTGTGACGTCTTCTGGCTGCAACTCCATCTAGGCGCCCCCCGAAAGTCGAACGGCGATTCAAAGGTGTACTCCCCACGGGTGCCCTCGTCGAATCCCTCGCAGAGCCACTGGCCTGGGGCGACTTCGTAGCAGTACACCAAGCGCGGGCCTTGCGGTAGAGCTCCGCCTCCCGGGGGGGTTGCTGCTGTGGTGTCTCGTAGTCGACGAGCTGAACACCCGAGTCCCCGTCGGTCGTTGACGGTGGGTATGCCGCTGGGTCAAGACCCCTTTTTTTGCTGTCACGCTGAAGGTCATCGAGGCAGCCGGCCAGCACGCATGATCTAGCGATTGCCGGGTGCAGTGGTGTCGCGGGTCTACGTCGGATTTGCGGAGGGGCGACTCCCGCGGGCCACACCCCAGCGTGATTTTTGACCGAACTACCCGCCGCTGATTGTCAGATGTCGGTGCCGGCGCTACACGCCGACCTTCCGCTTTTCAGGTGGACTTTTGGCTTACATCAGTGTGTTTCTGCTGGTCAGAGTAGTCTTAATACATTGAATTGGACGTCTTGGAGCGCCTGGTCCGACGGTTTGGCCCCATTTTGGCCCCATGGATTTGGCCCTTATGACGGGTGACTTCCGCTAGTCGGAATCCAAGTCGAAACGCCAGCTTCTGCAGGTGGTGCCAACGGGCGGTTGGACCATCTACGCTCCATTTTGGCCCCATAGATTTGGCCTCTGTGCTGGTACTTTGCCGCTCATCCAAGCCGGAGCGTCGTTGAATCTGCGGCTAGCCTTTTGGACCCTGCTGGCAGGTTTCAGTCTGCCTCTTTGCCGGACACCTTCTAGGTCGGGCGGCGGGCTGAATCCGTGATGCTCCTATCGCTGTTGAGAGGTCGAACGGCAGCGAGCCGGCGAGGGTGTCATTGCGTTGGTGTTGGCGTTCGAGCCGCGAGGCGGTGATTGGTGGGAGCTGAATTGGTTGGCGACGGTGGTGAGAGCCGACGCCTGACGGGCCGGCTGATACCCGGCGTGAAGTCGCTCCGAAGTAGTCGGGAGCGAACGTCACTCAAGGGTCCATCGAGGTCTGCACGGCCGCGTGGGCCTTGGTCAATTATTCCTGTTGACTGGGCGCGTTGTCGGGGCTCGGCGATCCAGGAGGCGGCGCTGGACGCCCAGGCGGCGCAAGCTGCCGCGGTCATCGCGAAGAAACTTGCAGAGTCGTCTTAACAGCCCCTCAGCCGAATCACGTTGCCTGCGTGCGACTCCCGCCCAACACTTCTGGCGCCGTCATCGCGTCGGTACGGTCGTCTTCGAACGGGTGCGCCTAAATGCCGAGCCTCGTTGGTGCTGTTATGCCCAGTGAACGTGCGACCTCCAGCGACGGTATCCCCCGCCGCCACAGATACCAGCGGCCGAGCGAGCAAGTCAGCTAGCGCCCACTGTCGCTGCCGCACGTCCGCCGGGGCAGGGCTAACGCCGGGGCGCCCGCACCCACTACGGCACCCGCGACGGTTGTGCCGCTGCGGAAGTCGGTGTACAGCGGTAATCCACCGCCGAGGAGGACGGGCAGTGGTTCCAGTTCGTCGAGGTGATTCCACTGCGAGAGGACCGGCCGCGGATGGTGTACCGGCGGTCCTAAAGCGGCCAGTGCGTCGTTGGTGAAGGTGATGCCGTCGCCGGTCGCCACTATCGTCCAGCCTTGAATGTGGTAGGTCTGACCGGGAACCAGGGTGTCAAAAGGGGTGTGGGGTAGCCAACGCCGATGTTGGCGTCCCGGTAGCTGAATTGGCCCGCGGCGGTGACCACGGCCTGGTCCTGGTGCAACACAGCTGGGTCTCCCTTCCAGCCTGGATACGGCAGAGGATCCA
Organism: Mycobacterium sp.; assembly: GCA_025965895.1. Taxonomy (GTDB): domain Bacteria; phylum Actinomycetota; class Actinomycetes; order Mycobacteriales; family Mycobacteriaceae; genus Mycobacterium. The sequence goes on along the minus strand of JAOPWC010000030.1, from coordinate 20,558 downwards.
TCGGGGCTTGCGGGAAGCCGCCGGTCTGACACACGACACTGGGCCAACCCCGGCGTCGGCGTCATCCCAACCGATCTGACAAAGCAACGGCGGTGCTTGGGTGTTCACGATGGTGCCGCGGCCTGCCGTCGGGTCGGCGTCACCAGATGGAGCCAAACCACTGTCGCACAACAAGTGCCGACAACGGCCAGCGCGACCGCCCTCATGCGCATTCCCTATTCACCTCGCGATCCTAAGCGCAGCGAATACAGAGATGAAGGGCGGCGACCCGAAGCGTTGGCATTCCGGACGGTGGCCACGCCGTAGATACCGAGGCTCGCAGCAATGCCCGTGGCGATTACCCCGCACTCCTTGGATGCTTTCGGTAGCCAAGCCACTTGGCGTGCGCAGCATCAGGGCGTGGCTGAGCCGGAGGACTCACCCAGGGTCTGCACACGGCCGTCGGTCGGGTTGAAGTGGTAGGCCCGGCGCATCTCACTAACGGTGATCGCATACTCGGTGAAGAACTCGGCGCGGGCGCGGGCCTGGACCTCGACGTGCTCCGGGTGGTTGCGCCAGGCGAGCAATTTTTCTTCGGTCTCAAACTCGACCAGCGTCAGCGTTTCGCCATCCTCGGCGGCAAATTCCTTGTAGTCGACAAACCCCGGCATCGCCGTGCCCAGCTCGTACATGCGGGCGCCCACCGCCTCCAACGCGGCCAGATCCGCATCCAGCCGCAGCCGCGACCGAAACACCACAATCACCATCCCGGCCTCCAAAGGGTCCGCTGCCACCGCTGCCTGGTCTGACCGTAGCAGGTGGCCACCACACCACGAGCCGAATCTTGCGATCGGTCAATAAAATTCGTGATCACGACCGGCGCGGACGGGACGCATCGAACGTCGGTGCTCGTACCGAGTGCGGGGTCCGCGGGTGCCGCCCAGGGATGTTCCGGCGTCGTAGACGGTCGAACCACCGCCCGTTCCGCCGGTCCTGCCGGCGCCGCCGTCACCGCCGGCGCCGCCGCGGCTCGTTCCGAAGTTGGTGGCCGCGGGACCGCCCGCGCCGCGCTGGCCATCGGTTGATGTGCCGCCGGTGCCACCCGCGCCGCCGGTGCCGATAGTCGTGTTGCCGCCGGCGCCGCCGTGACCGCCCTGGGCGGCTCCATCTCCGGTGACGTACGCGGCATTACTGCTGCCGCCGGCCCCGCTGGTGTGTGCGGTGCCGTGAGCGTCGTGGGCGGAAAAACATGACGGGGCAACACAATTCATCGAGACCATGCTGCTCGTGGTGATAATCGACACCGACGGGTGAGCGTGCCCAATTGCGCAGGTAGGCCAAACGTGATGCGATGACCGCCGTGGCTAACCCCCAACGGCGAGGGCGCGCTGCGCCGAAACGCGCCGACCTTGTCCTGTCCGGCGGCGGCGTCAAAGGCATCGGTCTGGTCGGCGCGGTCGTGGCGCTGATGGACGCCGGGTACCGCGTCCGCCGGGTCTCGGGTACCTCGGCCGGCTCCATCATCGGTGCCGTAGTCGCCGCTGCATCGCGGTCCGAGCACACCACCGGCGCGCAGGTCAAAGATCTCGCAGTGGGACCCGATTACGCCAAGTTCCTCGACGCGGTCGGCGTCGAAAGCGTCCCGATCGTCGGTGCGGTGTGGGCGGCGATGCGCGGCACCGGCATCTACCGCGGCGACTATGCCCACCAGTGGATCCGCGCGCAGTTGCGCGACCTCGGCGTCATCACTTTCGGCGACCTCGCCGTCGACGATGCGGACCTGCCGCCCGAACGCCGCTACAAGCTCGTCGTCACCGCCGCCGACCTGACGACCAATCAACTGGTGCGGCTGCCCTGGGACTACCGGCGGATATACGGGCTGGACCCCGACGAACAGCCGGTCGCCGACGCGGTACGCGCATCGATGTCAATTCCGTTCCTGTTTCGCCCCGTCACCCTCACCAGCACCGCCGGGGTCGAATCGACGCTCGTCGACGGCGGACTGCTGTCGAACTTTCCCATCGACTCACTGAACCGCATCGACCGAAAAAAGCCGCGCTGGCTTACCTTCGGAGTCACCGTCGTGCCCAGCGCACCACACCTCAACAAGAGGGTGATCGCCGCGCTGCAAGCCGCAGACATCGGCGCCGCCCCGCTGCTGCTCAACGTCGTCACCACCACGCTGTTCGGCCACGACCAGGCCTACCTCAACCAGCCCTGGGTCGGCCGTCGGGCCATCCGGGTGAACACCGGCGATGTTGGCTTCCTCGACTTCGACATCTCCCAGAAGACGTCGAGGCCGTCTACGCCCAAGGCTATGCCGCGGGACAAGAGTTTCTGACCAGCTGGGATTGGCCGACCTACCTGAGCCGCTGGCGTTAAACACACCCAACCCAACGCCTTCGAACAGCGGCCCGCGATCCAGCGTCTCTTACCCATTACATTCTCGCCTGCGGCTGGCGGCGTCGTGACCGGGTGCGGTATCACGGGGACGGCACCCGTGTGCAGATGCCCAGTCTCCCACTGCCCGGATAAGCTCTGAGCTCAACAGGTTTCGAGCGCGCCGACGGTAACAAACGGCCGTCGCTGGCGTAGGCGCCGCCGCCGCCGGTCACCGTCCTGGGTCGCACCGGGCGCCCGCCGAGCCACTGGCCACCGCGGCGGGTGCACCCGTCACAAGCGTCGGCCCGCGACGGTTGCTTCCCCGAAGCTTTCCCGCACCCGCGGCGGCGCGTCCATGTGATGACGCGCGCTATTCCCCGGTGATTCGCGGCGCGCTGCGCCGAAACCCAGGTACACCCGATGTCGGACCCTTAAGGTTTAGCCCGTGCGGCGTCATGACGGGTCGAGGTGGCTGCTGGCCGGGTCGGGCATCGTGGTGGTGTGCCTGTCGTCAGCGGCCTGCAGCGCGCCGCCCACCACATTCGACGTCAGCGGAAAAATCGGCGCCACAGCGGATATGGTGCACCCCAACGGCAATTGCGACTTCGCGGGCACCACTTACCACAAGGGTGACGAAGTCGTTCTGTGGGGCGCCGACAACACACTGTTGGCGATCGACCACCTCGTTGTTGGGCCAGACACCCGTCCCGGCCAGCCCGGAGTGTGTGACCTGATTTTCAAGTTCGACAACGTCAGACCGGGCGATGTCGGCTACCAGCTGACGGTGGGTCCGAGCCGAAAGATCATCGTCACGGAGGACCAATTGCGCGCAACCGATTTTGAGGTCACACCCCGCGGCCGCGCCAATCAAGATGATCCAGACATCAAGGTGACCGCGGCTCCGAGTTCCCGTCCCCAGCCCCAGCCCTAGCCTTCGGCGCTCATTTCTTCGGCGCGTCGGCCTTTCCGAGCGGCTCGGCGAGGCGGCGCAGCTCCTTGCCCGAAAGTTCCTGTTTGTCCTGCAGCGCTGCGGCGACGTGGTCGAGCAACGCCCGGTTGGCCTGCAGGCTCGCACGCGCACTGCGGTAGGTGTCACGCCGCAGTTCGTTGATCCGCGCGTCCGAGCACCGAGCGTGGGCCAGGAGGGAATCGGCGAAGAACGCCGGCAGCCGCTCGGCCAGCTGCGCCAGCGCCTGCGTGCCGCGCACCTCCTCGCACGTCTGCCAATTCGCCCACGGCTGCGTCGTCTTCTCCGGCATGCGCGGATACATACCACATCCCCGGCGTTCGACCAGCGCGATCAGAGATTCCGAAGTTGTCGAGCAGACGAACACCCGGATTCAGCCGCTCTTCGATCCCACAACAGGATTCACCTCAGGCAGCCGGCTACCTTCGCGACGCCGGGTTGCGCCACAATGCGCGTCTTCATCATCTTTAACGCGCGCCGCTCACCCGCCGCGTCAGCGTCGGGTATCTGGCTGGTTTTCGGTTGGGAGACAACGAGTTCAGCTGCTACGGACGGTTCGCAGCGAACCGGCGACAGGCGCCGGATCGGTTTGTCTGCCTGCCGCAGCGGGTGCTGCCGGGGCCGGCTGGCCGCCACGGGCACCGCCGCGAAATGGCCGACGCGTCGGCGGTACAAGCCTTAGTGTTGCGCGAGTGGCAGCAAAGCTGGACACCCAAGCCGACTTCGCCGTCGTCGGCGCCGGGCTGGCCGGCCTTCGCAGCGCGGTCGATCTGGCCGCCGCCGGCGCGTCGGTGACCGTATTCGAGGCGCGAGACCGGGTCGGCGGGCGGGTGCTGTCTGCCCCGCGAAACGGTGCAGAGCCAACCGGGCCGCCGCTGGTGCTTGACCTCGGCGCACAATGGGTCGGACCCGGCCAGACCGAGATCCTGCGGCTCATCGACGAACTCGGCCTACACGTCTTGCCCACCGCCGTGCCGGGGCGCGCGGTCTGGGGCCTGGACAGCGACGACGTCAAGGAGAGGGGCGGCGCGTATCCGCCGCTGCCGCCCCACGCCCTGGCCGAGGTGCTCTTCAACGGAGTGCGCCTAACCGCGATGTCAAAGCGCGTCGCGCCCGAGGCGCCGTGGCGCGCTGCCAAATCGCAGCAGTGGGACCATCTCAGCGCCGAGGACTGGATAGGCCGGCACCTGCGCACGCCGTCCGGGCGGGAATTCGCCCGAACCTACATCCGGGGAAATGCGGCGATCGAGCCCACCGAGACATCGCTGCTGGGCATGCTGTTCGCCCTTCGGTCGGTCGGGCCGGCCCGTCACCTGGCCACTGCCGAGGCGCTGCGGATACGCGAGGGCAGCCACGAGATCGCCAGCCGGCTCGCCCAGCGGGTCAGCGAGCGGATCCGGTTCGCCGACCCGGTGCGGGCCATCACCCAGGACGCCCGCGGCGTCACCGTCGAATCGGATACCTGCGTGCTGCACTGCCGCCGGGTGGTGGCGTGCGTGCCGCCGCCGCTGGCCGCCCGGATCGACTACACACCGGCCCTGCCCGACGCGCGGGCACACCTGCTCGCCAGCCTGCCGATGGGTGCCTCGGTCAAGTTCCACGCAGTCTACGGGCGTCGGTTCTGGCGCGCGCGGGGATTGAATGGCCAGGCGATGGCGGCCACCGGCGCCGTCGGCCTCACCTACGACAATTCGCCCGATGACGGGACCGGGCGCGGCGTGCTCGTCGGCCTGGCGGTGGCCGACGAAGCGCGCCGCCTGGGCACCCTGGACACCTCCGGTCAGCAGCGCCAGATCCTGGAGTCACTGCGTCGCCTCTTCGGCCCCGATGCCGCCGCCCCGGACGAACTGGTGATCCAGGACTGGAGCACCGAACAATGGACGCAGGGCTGCTTCGCCGCCCATTTCCCAGTGGGGGTCTGGACCAGCTACGGCAGCGCGTTTCGCGCGCCGTGCGCCCGCATCCACTGGGCGGGCACCGAAACGTCAAGCCAATGGCACGGCTACATGGAGGGTGCCCTTCGATCGGGTAGCCGGGCCGCAGGAGAAATGCTACAAGCCGACGAGCCCGAGAGGTGCCATCGATGACCGATACCCGCGACCTGCCGCAAGTGCAATACGACAAGGACAAGACGGCCGAGCAGCAGAAGACCAAGGAAAGAAAGCTCGAAAAGCTCGCGGAGCTCACAACGCAGGTCCGCAAGAAGGTTGATGCGATCTGCAAGGAGCTAGGTGAACACCACATCGGGGGGACCCGACACCCCACATTTCCCGCGTTTCACCGCCAGGACAGCGTCGCCACCCGCGCTCGCCGGCAGCTCGAACCCCCGGAAGGCGATACCGATCCAAAAGGCCCGAAAAGCAAACGTGGCCCTACACTTTCAGATTCCAATGCGCTTCTGAAAGACCGGCTGAAAACGTGGTCCGAGGAGTATAAGAAGTATGGTGGGCGGGTCCAAGTGCTCGTGGTGCTCTGGGCCCAGACCTACGACGTGCTGCAGAAAACTCTGGCGTACCGCACCCTCGACGTCGTCAGGCAAGCCGCCGAAGACTTCGTCGAGGATGAACTCAAATCCGCGGAGAAATCGGAAGCCAGCGCAATGGCGGCGGTGTCCGACGCCATGGAGCTGATCACCACCGATGGCCACCTCTTCCAGCTGATCAATATGTCGGACGCCGGTCAACTGAAAGATGCGGCGGAGCGGGCCAGCACGAGGGCCAAGGAAATTGCGGAAGAATTCATACCGCTACTGGCTGGGCAGGCCGGCGTCCTAGGCTTCGCCGACATCCCGGGCGCGGCTGACCAGCTGAGCGAGTTTTACGCAGCCGGCGCGCTCGCGGCGGAGGCCGTGGTCGAATTCGAAAAGTGGCTGACGGATGCTCCTGCGATGGACTCGCCCGACAACCGCGCACCGGGTGTCGGGCCCGCGGAGCTGCGCACGGTCCAAGAGGCCATCAACGAGATCACCCGGACAAAAAACAAGCTCGGCGGCACTATCAAAGAGCTCTGCGAGCCGTGGGAGCGGGTGCTGGTCGACATCCGCGACATTATGACCTCCGACAACGCCTCCGTGTTCGTGCCGAACCAGGTGTCATTGCGCTACTGCTACCCCTTCGCCGTCGATCTGAACGAAGACATCCCTCCCTGGAATGACAAAGAGAAGAGGGACAAAGAGAAGAGGGCCGACTTCCTGGCGGTACTTAAAACTGCTCTCGACCGCATCAACGTCACGATCGGCCAATCCGGAAACCTGGGCTCAAGCCAGTTCTTCTACCGGGAGACCGGACACTACGGCGGCATAAGAGTGGAGCTCCAGGGCGGGATTACGGTCAAGAACCTGCCGCTGCCTGTCCTCGCCGAAAACGAGCATGGGGTGCAGTGTGATGTGTGGCTTGAGCTGAGCGATATGGGCAACCACTGCCTGTGCATCAAGCCGCCGGCGCTGATCAAACCCCGCCCGCATCAGCTGTATCAGGCCGTGCGGGCGGGCACCCCCTTCGTATTCGGCGAGACGGTGGTCGTTAACCAGCCCTGCCGTGGTCCCGAGCAAGCCCCCACCGGCACCGACGGGCCTGCCACCGTCCCCGACGACGTCCCCAAGAACGCGGCTTGGGACACCCTGCACGCGTTCGGCCGAGACGTCGCCGTCGCTGTCGCCGAAGCTCTGATCGGCTCCCCTGAGAGCACTTCTTGGTTCAAGGCGCACTTCGAGCCCGGCAGTCTGCAGGAGATCGTCGTCGCGCAGACCAACCCGCCGCCGCAAGCGCAATCGCTGCAGCTTGCGGCCGCGCTCGATGACGCCGTGGGCGGCAAAATTCTGCTCAGGTCAACGCATCAGGCTGCGAGCACGCTGGCCGAATGGGTCCGGTACCCACGGCTGAGCCAGCGCGCCCTGGCCCTGATCGACGACACCCCCGTACTGGGCATGGCGGGTGACTGGTTTACGAATACCGGGGAGATGACGGTCTTCGGTTTCGTCGCCGCCCCGGAATGGCACACCGATGTCTACGCCGAGGCCGGACAGTTCGCCAGTTCCTGGTCCCCCCTGCTGCGTCTGTGGGGCAGGCTTCTGCAGGACAAAATCGAAAAGTCACAACCCGGCGCTGAACCGGATGACGATGACCCCTACGCACGGGATTCGCTTCGCGAGGTCGAAAGAAAGGTCCGCCTGCATCTGATGCAGATCAAAGCAGAAGATCTGTGCGCCACGCGGGCCCACCGGCTGTTCCTCGATCAGCTCCTGAAGATGGCCCAGCTCGATCGGACTCAAAAAGAGCTTGAAGCCCAACTTGTCGCCACCGAACACCTCATGGACTGGTACGACACGAGCAACCGGCAGGTGTCCGAGAAGAACCGAAATGTGCTGTTGGCGTTCCTTACCCTGTTGGGCATCTTCGGGTTGAGTGGGTTCCTCAGCGAGCTCGACAAGGACGCCGGGCAAAAATTCCTCGGGCTCATTCCGATGAAAGCACCGGGCATGTGGGAAGACGATGTGCTGTTCGTGCTGTTCTTCGTCGCCATCCTGCTCGCCGTGTACTTCGACGTTTTGTTCTGGGAGTTCGGCGCACATCGCTGGGTGAAGAAGCGTCTTAGCAAATTTTTCCGGAAGGTGCGCGAATTTTTCGGGACGGTTTTCGGGAAGATGCGCCGAATCTTGGCGAAGCCGGGCAAGGTGAACAGGGACAATCCGACGGGAGATGGGAGCGCACAGTGACCAGTACCGAACTGCCGGTCCTCAACATGCGGAGGGAAGTCAGCCCCAGCGTGATCGAGCGGATCTATTACGAGCTTCTCGAACCATCCTTCGGACCAAACGAACTCGACACCCTCGAGACTCTGCTTGACGGACTGGCGGAGCACGGCAGCTACGTGGCCTGGGGACTGTGCGTGCTGGACAGCGAGACGCCCGTGGGCTGCATACTGGGATACCCCACCGAACAGTCGGGGGTGCTGCTGATCGGCTACCTCGTGGTCAATTCCGGCCTTCGCAGCCAAGGTACCGGCAGCCGACTGATTACTGAGGTTCGCAAACAGTGGTTCGGGAACCCCGACTACACTCTGGTGCTCGCCGAAGTCGAAGATCCGCGTCACTACGCCGCAGAGCTCGGCAGCGACCCGGTGCTACGGGCGAAGCTGTATGCGCGGCAAGGCATGCAGGTCGTCGTCGGCCCGTACTTTCAGCCAAAACTTGAGGGAGAGGGAAAGAAGCGGGTGTACAACCTGTTCCTCACCGTCCTCAACGAAAGCACCGACCCCGCCACCTGGCCGGATTCAGTTCCGGGAAAGCAGATCGCTGACTTCATTATCGAGTATTTCCAGTCGTCGGGAGAGGGCGAAGACTGGCCCCGGGATGACGACGAGGAGGGAAAACAGCTGCTTACCTTTTACCAGAGTCGCGAACGGATTCCGTTGCGCCCCATCGGCGAATGGGAGCACATCGAGATTCCGCCGCTAGCCGATTCTTCCTAGATGTAATTGGCCAATCTTTGTGTCGCACGGCGACGTCTTTACCTGCAGTGCGACAGCTGCGTTGCGGCGCCCAGGGGTGGGAAGATGGTTGATGCGGCCGGGCGACGGCTTGATAGCAAGTAATGAAATTCGTCACGAGCACTGGTTGCGGCGCGGAGGCAACATAGCCGACTAGTCGGGTTCTCTTGTGGGCCTTCGAGTATGGCCGCCCCCGGTCAGAGGTCGATGTCGTGGTCGAGTCCGTGGTCGTGTTGGCGGCTAGGGTGGAGGTGTTGGCTGATCCAGCGCTGCCGCTGCAGGAGTTGATCCAGCCCGCTGTCACGCCAGCGTGCATGGGCGGCGCGGCGCGCGCGGACAGCAGCGGCCCGTTGAGCGGTGAAGCGGACGAGGCGTTCGGGTAGCTGGTCGGGGTCGACACCGGCGGCGACCTGGTGCACAGTTTGGGGGCGTTCGTCGCGGTTGGTGGCGATGTTGCGTAGCAGGGTGGCGGCGTCGCGGCTGGTCCCGCGGCGCAGGACGTGGAATCCCGCGGGCTGGCGGTGTTCGTGTTCGCCCTCCCCGCCGATGCGTTCGTAGATGTAGGCGCTGTTGGATTCACGGCCGCGGGTCAGCGCGACGTAGGCCATGGCGCGGCTGGTGCGGTCGCTGAACACGGCGTGGGTGGTCTGGGCGGTGACGCCCTGGTTGGCGTGGATGGTGGTGGCGTAGCCGTGGGTGATGTGCTCGCGCAGATAGTCGCCGTGGAAGGCGGCGCGGGCACCGTCATCGAGGCGCCGCGCAACAATCAGCCCGCGCGCGGCATCGACCGCGGTCACGGTCCAGCGGTTGCCATTGCGCACCGGGTCGGCGAAACCGACTGCGCGGCCGCGGTCGTCGACGTTCGGTGGCGATGGTGGGGTCGTTGTGGCCGGTGATGATGATGTCGCCAGCGGCCAGGCGCTGCCCGCGCGCCGCGGTCACCGTCGGGGCGTCGGGGTCGATGCGTTGGTCGTGGATGCGCCGGTTGAGCGCGTCGGCCAGCTCCCAGCTGTCGGCGATCAGCAGCGCGTCTTTTCCGGCGTCGACATCGGCTTGGTAGGCGGCCAGGGCGTCGTGGGCCATGGCGACCCCGTCGCCGGTGTGCAGGCGGTGGTTGCGCCGGTACCAGGCGATGGCGCGGCGCAGCGGTGCGGGTCCACCGTTACGCAACGCTATTGAGGCAGCACGTTCGTCGGGGTCGCGCATCCGCCACACCTGCGAGAGTCGCTGCGCCCAGGGCAGGTCGGTGCACAGCTGCTCGAACATGCCGCCACGGGCACGCACCGGGGCCAGCTGATGCGCGTCGCCCACGAGCACGGTCTTGGCGCCGGCGGCGGTGGTAGCGGCCAGCAGCTGACGCAGATCCGGGGTGCCGACCATGGCGGCCTCATCAACGACCACCACGGTGCGCCGATCAAACCGCAGCCGCTCATCGCGCAGCTCGGCCAGTGCTTTGGCGCTGGTGTAGCCGACGTCGCCGGTGCCCTCGCGCACCGCGACGTCGACGGCTTTCCCGGTGGGGGCCAACACGATCACGCCGTGCCCGGCGCGCCGCGCCGCAGCGTGCAACGCGCGCATGGAGGTGGTTTTGCCCGCACCGGCTGGGGCCGCCAAAGGCTGCACCAGCCACGGTGAGGCCGCGATCGCACGCACCGCGCGGGCCTGATCGGCCGACAGGGCGGCGGTGTCGGCAGCGTTGACCGCGATCGCCGCGGTGTCGTCGCGGGCGTCGACCAGACCGAGCAGCACGACCTCTTCGGCGAGGATCCGGTCGAGCGTGAACCGCTCGTGGCCTTCGCGTTGATGGGCGAGCCGGGGCGCGGTCAGGCGCATCGCCACCTCGTCGACCGCGGCCTCGATCTGTGCGCGCGCTGACGACTCGCCATCGATCGGTAATCGGGCCCCGAGCACCTCCACCAGATCGGCGCGGGTGAACGCGGCCTTGTCGATTTTGGCCGCCATCGCCGCGAGCCGGCCGCGGTCAAACGGCGCCTTCGACGCGGCTAGGTGCCCGGCCGCGTCCACGGGCAGTCCGCGCGCGTCCTCGGCCCACATCCGGCGCAGCTGAGCCCACGCCAGCTGTTCGGGTTTGGCCGGGCGCGTGGCCTTTTGCGCGGTGGCCAGTTGCGCCTGCGTGGGTGCCGCGCCGTCGACCAGCACGAGGTTGTTGGCCGCCCATTCGCGCAACTGAGTGGACCGTCGCGACCACGCCGTGATGGTCGCCGCGGTGATGCCGGCGACCTCGGCCAGGCCGGTGGACGAATCAACGGGCGCCCACTCGACGCCGATGGAGCGGTTGAGTTCGCGGCGCAGCGTGGCCTGATAGATCATTCCGGCGGCGCGCGCCTCGTGATACAGCGACGTGCCGTCGATCGACACCAGCTTGCCGTCGGCGCGCGGCTGGCAGTTGGGCACGATCACGTGGGTATGCAGGTGCGGATCCCCTGCGCGTGATGTCTCGTGCTGGTAGGCGATCGCCACCAAACCGTGAAGCCGGACCAGATCCTTCTCCCCGTCTCCGGGTTGTGCACCCGGGTGTATCCGGCATGCACCGCGAGGTACTCCATCGCCTCGGCCAGCGCGGTCGTGTGGGCGTCGATGACCGCCTTATCGATCACGTTGTCGCCGTGCACGGCGCGGATCAGCGACACGCTTTTCGGCGCGCAGAATGTCAAGTCGAAGCCGTGCACCGCGCGCTTGCCGAAGGCGCGCCCGCGCGCCGCGTTGGGCGCGGTGCCGTCGTCGAGCCAGCGCGCCACCGCATCGGGATCCGCCGCGCCGCCGGCGCGCTGCGTACCGCCTAGCCCGACTAATCGTGCGGCCGTGTTGGCGTCGCCCGCGCACAGCCACACCGGCGCGCGCGTGTCATGTTCGGAGTAGTACTCGCCAAGTCCGCCGTTGGCGCGCTGGGCGTCTAGGGCCGCGTCACCGGCCGCGCGGGCGGTGCGGTTGTAGTAGTCGATCGACCAGCGCGACAACTTCGCGATCGTCAACATTCGCCACCGCCACGCCTGATCGTAGGCCGCCCAGCTAGCGCGGCCCCCGCTGGCACATCTTGTGTGCCAGCAGTAATCTCGCACACCCTTGTGCAAATGTGCCACCACTACAAGCCAATTCGGTAGGAAATTGCTGGCGGCCTAGGTTCAGGGTGCCGTGGTATTAGCATAGGGAACACGAACCAGACGAACTGGATGAAAGCTACTGAATCATAGGGCCTTTGGGATGAGCGCGTGAGCGGTAAAGGCAGTCTGGGGCGATGAACGGTGATCGCCGTCTGTGCGCGGTCATCCTCGGCGCGCGTTTCCGCGCCGCGTCTCATGCCTCCGGCGCCGTGGGTACGGCGCTCACATGACGGCCCGAATGGTGTCGACAGCCTCTCGATCCCGTAGCGAGTCGCCAACTCGTTCAACACCTCATCGACGGATCGTCCCGGCGCGCGGTATCGCGCCGCCATCGCGGTCATGGCGCGCAGCGCTACGTCAGGTGAGAGCGAAACGGTGTCGGCGGCGAACACCTCTGGCGCAAGTATGTGGATGTGCGCAGGGAGGTTGGCTCGGGGAAAGTCGCTCAGGTTGTGCGTGACCATCGCGCTCGCGCCATCGACGACGGCGGCCACCAACACATGCTCGTCATCGGGATCCGGAAGACCGAAGCTGCCCTCCAACGACTCCCAGTCGACCACCACGGCATCGTCGAACCTGACTTAGGTCATGTTTCGGCTCTTGGCACTGGCGAGGAGTCGTTGAGCTGAGGTTTTTCGCCGTCGCTGGTCTGGATTTGCGCACTCACCGTGGCTCGTCGGGTGCGGTGGTGGCCTAGGGCGCAACAATCGACGCTTGGCAAGCAAAGAATGGCTGGTTCTGTCGGGGTCCTCCCTTATCCTGGAATCGCTCACGAGCGGACGGCTGTTGGGGTACCTGGCCCGCCGTCCCGGCAACCGCGCCTCCACTGCACGGTGCCCCAGGGGAAGAGCCGGCACGTGACGCGTGCAAGTGGTGGACGCCCGAGGGCGGCGTTGCCAGGAATGGCGAAAAAATGCCCGAGCGAAAGCTGAGCGCTACCGACGCGGCGCTACGCGAGCGTATTACCGAGTTGTGCGTGCATATTCCTTGCAACGGGTTGCGGGGTCCGTTGCAGCGAAAAAGCTTGGCCTACCCGGACTTGCCGGTGAGGTGGCAGTCGTGCCCGGACGAGGACTCCCCCGAGAAGTGGGAGGGGTGCGACGTCTCGCGAGAGTACGACCTGTGCATCATCTGCTTCCGAGCCACTGCCGGCGGCCGATCCCGCTGGGCATGGCTGGCGTGCGCCGACTGCCGTGCCGTCAACACGGCGCTGGAGTCGGCGTGGGGCTTCCGCCCGTTCGCCCTCGGCCGGCACAGTCTTATGAACGGAATCGGCGTTCGCGGCGGTAGTCCGCCCGACGTCCAGGATGCGCAGATCGCCCGGCTCGCGGCGTTCGGAAGAGGCGATGGCCGCCTGCGGGAGTGGAAGACACAGGAGTACTCGCGGTTGGCGAGTCGGTTCGACCCGCTCGCTGACATCCCCCTGAGGGTTTGGCAACAGGAATGGGTGCCCGGCCCAAGCGCGTCGTGGGACGCCTTCTCGCGTCTCACCGGGATCGAACGCCCCGGACGGTCGAATGATTGAAGGAGGCACGACATTCGAGCGCGACTACAACGGAAGGCGGTTCGCCGAGAGCGCCCCGCGACGCCCTCACCAAAATCAACCCGCCCAACAGTGCGCACTAATTTGGCCGAGTCGGGCCGCCAACACATGCTCGTCATCGGGATCCGGAAGACCGAAGCTGCCCTCCAACGACTCCCAGTCGACCACCACGGCATCGTCGAACGCCAAGCGCATCCGGTTGATCAGATGGCGGGCTCGCTGCGTCGCGACGTCGTCGGATATGCCACGGTCGACGAGCTTTCGCGCTTGCTGATATTCGAGCTCCTTAAGGATCGGCGTCGGCTACAGCGGCCGGCACAACCTTCTACCGCCAAAGACAGAAGGAAGTCGCGCTGCCGGCTTGGCCAAAGCACCGACGTGTCGAGCACCCCTGCGAACATGCAGCAATGGTCTCAGGGGTGGCGCCGACTCCCGCGGCGCGCAGCGACGACATGCCGCGCCTGACGCAGCTGCTCATAGATCACGTCGGGATCCTCGTCGGCGTCGATGTCCATCGCGGTCTCGGCGAGCTTGTCGTACTGGCGCTGTCGGCGGGCCTCCCGTAGGCCAAGACGTCGTCGAGCACGAGTCGGTGGCGATTACCGACGCGCTCGGCGGCCAGCTCGCCGTCGTTGATGAGGCACACCACCGTCGGGCGGCTCACCCCGAGAAGGTCGGCGGCCCGCTGGGTGGTCAGCGTCATGCTCCGCGGCGCGATGGTCACCGCCTTGCCGGCGTGCAGCGCTGCCACTACCTGCCTCAGCGCAGCGAGCCCGGTCGGCGGGCCTGTGGCGAAATCGGCCGCGCATTGTCGACTTGCGGCGAAGTCACCTGTAGTGGTGGCCGAAGCACACCGCTGTAGTTCATGATCCGCTCGTGCTGTTTTTCGAACCCCGGACACGGGGAGAAGGATCCGATCATGAGAAACAATGGCGAGGACCGAGGGGAGATGCTCACTGCCACTGAGGTTCGTGAGATCACCGGCGTGCCGGTGTCAACCCTGCACGACTGGGCCGCCAAGCGGGAGCGTGGAATTGACGCACCCGGACCCCATCACATGCGGCTGAGCGGCCGCCACCGGCGCTGGATGCGGGCCGATGTGAGCGCTTGGCTCGAATCGGCCCGCGTCTGATCGTGGTCCTGGCGCTCGACGCCCGACGACGCCCCGAGCGGTTGAGCGCGAGGGGCGTTCCCCGGGGATGTCAGAGCCCAGGGCTACAACCGAGGTCGAGGCAGGCATGGCTATCAAACGCAGAGAAACTACCCGCGGACCTCGCTATGACGTCCAGTGGCGGCTGCCTGATCGCTCGAAGGGCAAAAAGACGTTTCGGACCGAACGCGAAGCGCGGCGATTCGAAGCGAAGCTGATCGGCAGTGGTGCCCTTGGCGAGGTTATCGACCCGCGTGGCGGGAAGATCCCTTTAGCGGATGTTTATCGGTCGTGGCTGGCGTCTCGACCGGACCTGAGCGCGAAAGTCCGTCGGGGTATGAAGACAACTGGCGGCTTCGGATTGAGCCGCGGTTTGGTGATTGGCCGATCGGGAGGATCGATCACGACTCAATTCAGCTCTGGGTCAACAAGATGTCCGCGGCTGGGCTCAGTCCCCGGACGGTTCGCTGGACGCACACGGTCCTCAAGATGACTTTGGACCACGCGAGCGACGCGGTCGCCGATCTCATGCCAGCATACGTGGTCATCGCCGACCAGCAACCGAAGACCGCGCCGCTAGCCGTCGTCTCTTCAAGCGAATCGTGACGCGCAGCACCTGCCCCTTT
The DNA here is from genome assembly GCA_025965895.1 of Mycobacterium sp. Classification (GTDB taxonomy): domain Bacteria; phylum Actinomycetota; class Actinomycetes; order Mycobacteriales; family Mycobacteriaceae; genus Mycobacterium. The sequence goes on along the minus strand of JAOPWC010000030.1, from coordinate 5,302 downwards.
CGGGATCGAGCCAGCAACCGGAACCGGCTCTTGCATCTATAGTTCTGATCGGCCGCTCGGGTAGTTCGTAGGCCGCTGTCGATGACGTGTCAGCCGCTCAATGCGGGCCCTGAGGCGAAGCTAGCTGCCGCAGCGTGTTGGGAAGCCAAGACTTGACCTCGAACGCGTCGGTTTACTGCCGATTCGCGCAGCGTATCTGACGTGCTGACCGTCGGTGCGCCGATAGCCGCCGCTGGCGCCTCGTATGCCGGCTGCGATCGCTGCATCGCGCTGGGCCGCCGATTCCAGCGCCGCCTGGGCGTGTCTCATTTGGTGCTGAAGGTGCGCATTTAGCTGTTGCCTGCCCGCAGGAGTATCTGTGCTAGGGGCGATCGCGGCGATTCCTCGCTTGGCGTCATCAACAATCCCGGCGATCGCCGTGCGGGCGTCGTGTCCGGACCGCCCGGCGACAGCCATCTCCTTCGACGTCGCGTCATCTGCTCCAACGGCGTCACCAAGAGTGGCCACAGCGGTGTCAGCCGCACCGAGATGGGCTGTGCCGCCGCCACCCTGCCATGCGGTCGCGTGGTGTTGCTGGGCGGCCACGACTTCGCGCACCCATGTCAACGCCGCGGTGCTGTCCCAACCCGCTGGACGCGGTGCCCGCCCGAATAAATTCACGCGCCCGCTCCAGCTCGGCGATCACCTCCGCGGTCAGTGCTTGCACCGACATCCCAGCCAGTATCGGCGTGCGGTGATTTCGCGGCAACAGGCGGCGCAAACATTTCTGATTCAGCGCGACGGGGTGACATACGGCGCCGCTCGGGCGGCCCTGGTACCGATGCCTCACGCGATGACCTCCAGCACGGCAGCAAAAATGCCTGCTGGCTCCGTTTGGCCCCATTTTGGCCCCATAGAAGTTGAGAAGCGTTTAGAAGAACGAGCCAATTGGGGAATTTCAGCCATCTGACCTGCAGTGATGTTGGTGGCCAGGGGCGGGATCGAACCGCCGACCTTCCGCTTTTCAGGCGGACGCTCATACCGACTGAGCTACCTGGCCTGGAAGGCACCGACTCGTGCCCCGGCGCGCTGGCGACCCTGACGGGACTCGAACCCGCGACCTCCGCCGTGACAGGGCGGCGCGCTAACCAACTGCGCCACAGGGCCTTGCTGTACCGCTTCCATTATGACGGTCGTGGTACCCCCTACGGGATTCGAACCCGCGCTACCGCCTTGAAAGGGCGGCGTCCTAGGCCGCTAGACGAAGGGGGCCAGCCGAATCTCTCCGGGGTACTCACAACCCACGTTGGGAGCCACGCTAGCTTAGGGCACCGCCACTGGAATCCTCAAACGAGCAGCAAGGACCCACACAGTATTCTGTGGCTCGCGCCCCTATAGCTCAGTTGGTAGAGCTACGGACTTTTAATCCGCAGGTCCTAGGTTCGAGTCCTAGTGGGGGCACTGATAGGACCTGCTGGCCGAACAGATCGAGGACCGCTTACCCGCCGAGCTCGTGTTCACCCACCACGGCGGCGGTTGGATACCGCGCGACTGGTTCGCCCTCCGCATTCCGAACCGCCTTGTCGACGAGGCCGTAGCGTCCGTCATCCGAGAGTACCGGCAGCGGACCGGGGTCGAACTCGACGAGCCCGCTGTCCGTGCCGGAGTCGCGTCGGCTGAGGGCGAAGGCCGTTGGGGAGGTGGGCTGACCTGCTCTACCCCATCCTTGCAACACAACTTCTCCCTGGTTGACAACTATTGCTTCTCCCTGGTTGACAACTATTGCTTAAGGGTAGTATTCCTTCAAGGTAGTATCGATGCATGGTCGACCTTGCTGCGATACGCCGAGCAACCGGTCTGACGCAGACTGAGCTGGCTGCCAAACTCGGCGTCGGACAGGCGGCAGTGTCCAAAATCGAGCGCCAGAGCGACATGCTGATCAGCACCCTGGCGTCATACCTCTCGGCACTCGGCGTCGACGCGAAGATCATCGTCGAAATGGGCGAACAGACTGTGACGTACGACCTCACAGCGGGGAGGGGGGAACGATGACCACCCGGACCGAGATCACGCAGAGGAACCGCCGCCGTACTGTCCGGTTCTTCTGGGGCATCCTGATCGTCGCCACCACAGTCAGCCTCATCGGCAACATCGCGCCTGCGGTACTGCCGCACATTGCACGCATCGTCATCTAGATCGGCGCCGCCGCTGTGCCTCCCATCGCCCGCCCTCCTCGTCGCCGTACACGGCATTGCCCTCGCCGTCCGCGGCCCTCGCCGTGCGCGCGGGGAGCGTCCGGCAGGGTGTACCGCTGGGCGGTCAGCGCTGTTGCCGCTATCGGCGTAGGCGCATTCGCCGTGAGCTTCTTGGCGCTGCGCGATCTGATGCGAGTCATCGGGTACAGCTCCGCAACTGCATGGATTTTCCCCGCGATCATCGACACAGCAGTGGCCGTCAGCACCATGATGCTGGTTGCACTCGGGGACAAACCAGCACGCCGGACCCGGACCGTGACCCCGTCCGCCAATACACCAACTCCAGCGATGCAACGGTTGGCGCAACCTCCGACGCAGAGTGCAAAAGCCGAGGTCACACGGTTGCACCGACCAGTGCGCGGGCACAGAAGGTACGAGCCGCGCGGGTACAGACGTCTGCATTGGGACAAACCGACCCGGCACAGACCGTGCAGGACTCAACGCAAACCGAGGCGACACAGGCGGATGCAGACCTTGGGTCCCGGCTGATTGCCTCCGGTGTGACCACCCAGCCCGTCGAGATTGTGATCGCGGTGCTGGCTGCAAGGCGTGACGGCGCGTCGATCAACGTGGCGGCGCGTCGATCAACGCTGCCGCCAAGGCATCCGCGATCAATTACAGGACTGCGCAGCGGATCGTGGAGGCCGCCGCAGAGCACCGGCAGCGGCAGCTCGTGACGATCGGCTGACGGGGCACCTCAACGGAGCGACCTGAGCAGCACCCCAACCCCCGCCGGACACGCCCCAAGGGGTGGGGAATTACGTGACGGAGGGTGGGGAATTACGTGACGGACAACCCCTCAAACCTGGGGAATTACGTGACCGCTGACAACCGTGAGGTTCGGCGTATCGGCGTATGGTCGTGCAGCGTCGATTTCTCTAGTGCATCAACCAGTCGCTGACCATCACGTCTCGGGAGGCCGCGTCGGTGCTGTTGTAGACCTCAAGCGCCCGTGGTGGCGCCGAGCTTGTCGACTGGGCCGCGGCACTCGGCCGCGGACGCCTTGGTGGTGCCGTCTTTGCGATGCCGCTGCGCGGGGAGGATGACGGCCGGTCATGGCGGTTTGTCGGTGCGGTATTGATTGGGACCGGCCGCGCTGTCAGAATTTATGTCCTTCGACGTGCTGTTTTATTGGTGGAGCTGCCGGGAATCGAACCGTTCCGAGTCCCCGTTAGAGGCGTCAGGGTCCGGCACTCGCGAGCTGTCACGCGTACCGCCCCGATTGGGTGCTATCTGTTGTGGCCGTGGTCCTCAGGCGGATCATTGAAGGGGCCAAAAGGCCGCTGTTTTGGAGGACCGTTATGTTGCTCAAGCCGACCTACTTCGCACCGTTGTTGGTTGCTGCGGGGGCTGCCGCCTCGATTGCCGCCGCGCCGATCGCCGCGGCCGACGGGTCGGCCAGCGCCACAATTGCAGACCTACAAGCCCAGGGCTACGACGTCCAGATTAACTGGGTCCGCGGTACTAGCAGAGTCCCGCTGTATTACTGCACCGTCACCGGGATCAACAATCCGAACCGCACGGGGACTCCGCCAGACCCGCGGACGCTCACGACGGTGTACGTCGACGTATTGTGCCCGGATGACGAATGGGGTGGTGGTTTCGGCTTCGGGGCCGGGTTCTGATACAGGCGGTACCGCCGGCCCCTGAGCTGAGCCAGGTACTCCCGTGAGCCTCCGCGCAGTGCAAGTGCTGTTCGGACATGATCAGTTCCGACCACGAGCGCTACACCGCGGTGGACGACGCCTCGAAAAGGGCGGGCGATGAGCGGCGAGAAAACCGCTCACCTGCAAATATAAGGGTTACCTTACGTGGTGGAGCTGCCGGGAATCGAACCAGGGTCATGCGCTCACCTCGGTAAACGCTGAAACGACCCGCAAATACGCGCGAAACACGCGAGACCGACCTGCGAAAACGCCGCGTCATGTTGATCGCATCAATACGCATCAACACAACCCGACTGGGTGAAGCGATAAGGGCCGGTTCCCTTTGCGTAGGGCGAAAGGATCTAACGGCGGCAAAACCGGTCATGCAGCGGCTCCGTTCCCGCTGCATGACCGGCGTTCAGATCAGGTGTTTTTTCTGGCCCCGTGCCTGGTTAGAGCGGGATCCAGACTCCATTATCACCAAGGGTTATACCACGGCGGCGCCCACGGCGGCGGCGCCCACGGCGGGGGTGCTCCCCAACCGGCCGGGGCTCCCCAGTTGTCGTCCCAGTCATGGCAGTTACGCCAGTCCCAGTTGTTGCCCCAGCCTTGGTCCCAGTTGTCGCCCGGGCACCAGTGATGGTGATATGTGGGTGCAGGAGACGGCACCGCCTGTGCCGTGCCAGAAGCCAGTCCGAAAGCGGACAAGGCAAGGCCACCAGCCGCCAGCAGGCCAGTGCACAAGCGAAGGCATGGTCGTGTTAGCTTTGCGGTATTCATGTCATAAGGATTCCCCTTAAGAATGGAGCCAAACACCTTTCGCCGTTTCAATTCATGCACGACAGATACGAGCCAGCGCTGCTGCGTCATGCCCTACGGTCGATCCGGGTTCGCCGGGGATCACTTCGACGGCTGCAAGGTGAACCCGGTGCGCCGTCGCAGGAACTTCCTCGCTGGGCGACGATCAAGCGGGCAGCCCAGTACTACCAGGTCAGCCGGAGCCTGATGCGCGCACTCATTTTGCCCACGAACACCTTGATGCGCGCCGGATCGGTGGCGCGAAGCCATCCGCATCGATCGGGAGTCGCTGCTGCAACTGGGCCGGTTCACGTCGTGGAGAACGTGGTGAGGCGGCGTTACATCACCATCGCCGAAGATGCCGAGTACCTGCAGATCAGTGAGCGCACCGTGCGTCGGCTGATCGCCGATGGGGAACTGAACGGTTACCGGATAGTCGATCCCGTCGCGTCATCAGGATTGGGTGGGGTCCTGCGCACGAGCGGTTAGGCCGTTTGGGCCAAGTGGGCGATGAGCAGCCAGGCCGACACCGAGATGCGGTCGTCGGGTTCGTCGCGAATTTCCATGCCGGGGAAACCGGCGAAGTCGTCGGGAAGCTTGCCATGGATGCGCGCCGGTCTGATC
>JAOPWC010000016.1 GCA_025965895.1 Mycobacterium sp. | reverse complement strand
CCAGGAACGGCCGAGAAGTGAGTTCCTCGATCGTGTAGCCCAGCGTCCGCTCGAACGCCGGATTCACCCGCCTGAAGTAGCCGTCGAAGGTCGCCAGGCACATCAAATCGGGTGACAGGTCGAACAGCACCTCCAGGCCCATTGAGTCCGGGGCCTCGGCGTCGCTCATGCCAGACCCTATCGCTCGACTGCTACAACAAATTCCGGCCCGACTATCGAATGGCCGGGTGAGTTTGTTGAAGCGAACGTCGTTTTCCGACGATGACGATGAGGTCGGCGGCGTGGATCGGCATGTCGTTGAGTTGGGTGAGGGTCGGCCGCTGGCAGCGGCTCGGGTCCTGAGTGCACCGCCCAAGCACAGAAGCCTCCTCGGCTGGACTCCGCAACACCTCAACACGGATCGCAGGACATATCCGGCTGAGAGTCCGTCGACGATGACGTCCGCGACGGTCAGAACGGTCGCGGCCGAGGTGGTTGGCCCCGAGCGCAGCAGCACGACCCGGATCATCGGCGCGCTCGAGATGTCAAACGGGCGGGCCAACTCCGCCGCGACAACATCACACCAGGTGTGGCCGGCCCCGGCGTCCACGACGCTGACGGGGATCGGCGGCACGCTGGCAGGGCGGCGAAACCCTAACCCGGTCTGCGGGTGATCCTCGACGAAGACGTTCAGCAGCGGGTGGCGCCGCTGCCCGACCGACAGGCCGGCATCGAGCGTGGACGGATCCAGGTCGTCGGCAAGCTCTGCCACCGCGCAGCGGGGCATCGTGTTCTTCCGCGGCTGGGGCGGCCGCACTCGATCATCAGCGCTCACGTGAATGCGATCTCACTAAGATCGATCGAGATGACAAGTGGCTCGCCGAGCGACTGGTTATCTGATCCTCGCGGAAATACCCTGCACTTAGTGGGGACGAAGATGCCCGCCACTTTTGTGTAATCGTCGATGTAGAGGGCGTACCCGGCGCCGCCGGCGATGTCGATGTTGTAGTCGTGGCGTCCCAACAGCCCGTCTGCACCGACGTAGAGCGTCTGTTCGGTGCTGTGGGTGGCCAGCCCGGGCATTCTTCGATTGGCCGTCTGCACGGGGTGGCCCGGCCAGACCACGCGCAGCCGCCGCCACTCCTCGCCCGACTCATGCCATGGCTCGAGCTCGGTGGTGTCGAATCCTGGAAGGGCACAGGTGAACGGCTGTGTCAGGTAGGTCCACATCGCGCTGCCAACAAAATAGGCCGACTGAAGAGGCGTCCACGGGGTCTCGAGCGTGTGACCCGCAAACGAGGCGCGTGGTCGCTCCAGTGCTTCGACAACGTCACCGTTGGTGGTCTCGATGGCGACACGATCCGGGGTGAATACGGTTCGACGGTCCGCAGCCCCGAACGGATGATGCGATACCCATTGTTGATGCAGGCTTGCCCTGATGAAAACGTCATCGAACAGGCCCTGTTTCCCCTTAACTTTCCACAGCGCGCCGCCGTGGACCAGCCGCGCCGAGATGGCGTCCAGCTCACGCCAGCGGTCGAGCCCACCGTGGGCCTCGATGACAGTTTCGAGCAGATCGGTCATTGCTTCCCTCTTTGCGTTCGCGCTGTTTGTGTTTCGCGGTTGCGAAGGGATTAAACGGAGTGGATCACTTTTGGTGCACCAAGCTGACGACAGCGGTAGCCATTGCGGCGGACCGGTTACTCCTGCGGGCTGCGGCGACGCTGCGCCGGTTCCGCAGCCGGCGTCGAGCTACGGAACTTGGCTGAGAGAATCAGTTCGGCGATTGCCGGCCAGCGGCTCGGAGATATTCCGTGGCGGCGGCCGTTCGAAACACCAACTTTTCTTGGCGTTACGTGCTGTTAATATTTTCCCCACGGCTTCGTTGCTACTCCGTTCGCAGCCGTCGGGATAGCCGGTCCGCGTTGTTTGGCTAATGCTTCGCGTCCGGCGGCCGATGTCGCACCCTGCCGCGTGGGGCTTCTCGAATGTGTGGTTCGTCAAGTCGCTTTCTGTGCGTCAGCATTTCCGGCAGGGCGACGGGCGATCTCACGCACCCCGCAGCCCCGGGCGCGCAACAGCGCGATCTCTTCTCGCTCAACAAAAGACAGGTAACGCCCCGACAGCAGCTCCTGGGTGATTGACGGCATGCCGCCACCCTCACGGAACCGCCGAGACCCCACCGCCGGCGACACGCCGGCCGCCACCCCGGCGTCCTCGCTGGACGACCCGTCAGCGATCGCCTCCCAGAACCGCTGCCGATGCTCCCGCCGTGCCATTGGCGGCCGACCGGCGACCGCATCGCAGGCCTGCCCGCCCAATCCGACCGTCGTCGCTTACGACCAGCCACCGCAACTCCTCAAAGTCGAGGTGTTGCGACGACCAATTGAATCCGCCTTGCGACCCGGCATCGCTGTGATGAATCAGTCCGCTCGCCACACTGCGGTCGGCGTGATCACGCCGCCACAAGGCCATCAAGATTCTCCAGCGATGGAGGGAAGCGATGACCACGTGAGGCATGATCGACATGTCGGCGATGCGAAGGTGTTCTATCCCGTAGACGTTCAGCTCGTTGTGCCCAGGCTGATCGTCTCCACACCGGCGGACACCGTGGCGCCCTGCGACGAGATATTCTTGTGGTTGCTGTGGCAGATACCGCACGCCTCGACCGAGACCCGCACCTGGTCAGGCCCACCTCGCCCCCGACCCTCGGGATCTGCGCAGGACGGACAGCGGCGGTCATCGCTGGTCCCCTGAGTCGTTGTGAGTTCCGAACCTGCGGTGGCACAGTGAATCTCTCCTTCAAGTGCAACGACGGTCGCCAGATCGCCCACGCGTCGTCGAGGAATGTGGACCAGCTCCGGACCGTCAGCCGAAGAACGGGTCATCGACGATGTGAAGCCAGCCGCCGTCCGGTTGACGGCGCAGGATCTCGGTGGTGGTGGAGATGACCGGTTGGCCTCCGGGGTGGTTTCGGTGAGGGTGGCGATGTTGGACACCAGGGCGAGGTCATCGACGCGGCGGATGTTGCGCAGTTCGAGCCGCACGCGGGCACCGCTGTCGATCAGCTGCTGCAGGACCTGGCGGATCGCGACCGTACCGACCAGCAGGAGACCCGGCGCGGCGACGACGTGCGCCTTGGGTTCATAGAGCGACACCAGGCCGTCGAGGTCTCCCATCTCGAGGTACTCCATGAACAAAGACGCCACCTGCTCGGGGGTTTCGGCCCGCCGCCCAGCAGGCGAACCGATCGGCTTGTCGCCCCAGCCGGCGGTGCCGATCAGGTCATACCAGCCCGGATAGGCGCCGTAGGGCAGGAGGTGGCGCAGCAACACGCCCGCAAAGCTCAGCGGGTTGGCCTTGTGCGGCTTGCCCATGGCCTGCACGCGCACGGCATCACTGAGCGCGTACGCCAGATCGGCGCGCGGGAGCACAGCGTGCAGCTCGTCGGCCAGGCCGGCCGGGAGCTGTTCGCGACCGGCCCCGATGACGTCGGTGGCGATACCCGCCTGGGTCATTGCCACCTCGGTGGCCTTGCGGTTGGCGATGCCGGGCGAGGTGTGCAGGGCGATGGCGTCCCACGCGATTGCGACACGCCGCTCCTCGACACCGTGCTGCCGCAGGAACGCCGCCGCGGTGTCGGCGCCGTCAACCTCGAAGCGCTGCTCGCCGTTTCCCGCCTCGCTCAGGCCGATGCCGTGCAGGATGCAACTGAGAAACACCAGCTCGTCGTCATAGTCGGTGCCTGCACGCAGGCCGCGGCGTGCGGCGTGGGCGCGGGCGAAGACGTAGCTGCAGATGCCGTGGTTGACGACGAACTCGGGGGTGGCTCGCTTCGCGAAGGCGAATGCCTTTCGGGCGACATCGGTGTCGGGCAGGCTGAGCTGTACGAAGAGGGCCGGGGCCGGGTCGGTCATGAGGCGCGGTTCTCTTTCGTCGAATCGTCCTGGTCCCCGCAGAGCCAGGCGCGATGGCTAAGTGGCGCAATCACCTCGAAGCGCAGGACGCGCGACCGCTGCTCAGCTCGGCCACCGCCACACCGGCGGTGTTGGTGATCACCTCGTGGTTGGGTGTCCCGGTTTTCACCCGCCGGACCCAGCGCGTCGATGGCGACCAGACCCTGTGTGCCGCCGGCGGGTTGGGACAGTGCGGTGGTCCTGATCACCCCTTCGATGACGGCCTCCCCGCCGAAGGTCCCGACAGGTTTGACTTCGCTGACCGAGTCCACCCGACCGTCGCCGCAGGGAACCCGGATCGCGGTGTCGCGTTCGAAGTTGTTGGGCAGGACCATGATCTCGCTGATGTGGTTCATCACGAACAGACCGCGCTCGCTATAGGGCACCTGCCGGCCGTTCTCGGGGTCGATCACCGACAACGTGATACAGGGACTCGGGGCATCGTGATTGACAGGATCATCCTCAAACAGCCCCGCGCGGGTCCGCGCGCCGCCCAGCATCATCGTGCGGCCATACAGTGCTGCGCACTTGCCATTCGGAAAGATATCCCACAATAAGTCGCGGGTGCCCTCATCGAAATGTGCCCCGCCCGCTTTACCGGTACTTATTATATTGTTCCCCAATAGATTTAGCGTGCCGCCTGCTGCTGTCCCCCGCGACTTCTTGCGTGGCATCAGGTCATCAGGCGAGGAGGTCGATGGGCGGTTCGCCGGGAAGCGGGTTGGCATCGTCGTGGGCGCGGAGTCCGGCTAGCAGGATGGCTGCGGTGCGCTCCGGCTGGGTGTCGGCGGCGTTGACGCCGAGACAGGTGCTGGCGTTGACGGAGGCGAGTGAGAGTATGACGATGTCGCGCCAGGTGACGTCCTTGCGCAGGACGCCCGCTCGATGCGCCCGCTGGGTGAGTTTCTTGACGGCGTGACGCAATTTCATGGTGTCGTCGTGTAGTTCGGGTGAGAAGGCCGTGGAGTCGGCGGCGGTGAATTCGTGCAGGCCGCGGTTGGCGGTCTGCGCCGTGCTGAAGTCGGTCAGGAACAGGGTCAGGCCCGTCCATGGATCCGGTGCCGCGAGCGCACGGTCGGCGGCGGCCTGAGTCTCGGCGATGCCGTCCAGGAGGATGTCTTTGACGAGCGCTTCCCTGGTGCCGAACCGGCGGTAG
>JAOPWC010000004.1 GCA_025965895.1 Mycobacterium sp. | reverse complement strand
TACACCCTGCGCGCCGAGGACGACGACTGGGGTCAGGCCGGCACCCTGGTGCGCGAGGTTATGGACGACGCCGAACGGGACCGGTTGGTCGACAACGTCGTTGGTCACCTGCTCAACGGCGTCACTGAATCCGTCCTTCAACGCGCCTTCGACTACTGGCGCAACGTGGACACCGACCTCGGCAACCGCATCGAAAAAGGCGTCCGCGCCGGATAGGTCCTCGTCAATAACGACCGCGAAACGCGATCAAAAGGGCCACACTAGTTTGTTATGGCTCAGGAGAGCCGGTCGATCGACGCCGAGCGAATAGGGCTCTTCGATCTTCCGATGATGCGTTCTTCATCGCGGGGTTCGACGGGTACCTGAAGCGTGCTAGTCCGGCGTTCGCCAGCAGCCTGGGGTTCACCCGCGAGGAGATGCTGGCTCGGCCTTTCATGGACCGCGTCTACCCCGACGATGTCGAGTCGGTCGAGGCGGTTCTAACCAAGCTGGCCGAGCCTATACGCCTTCGTATTTTGCCTTTTTAGCGAAGCGGCTCAGAAATCAGATGAAGCGCACGAATCGTCAGGCGCTCATGCCAGCGTGTTCTGCTGCTGACGAAGACGGCTAGTGTAGGGCGTCACGCCCAGCTTCCAATACCACCGCTTGGACCTGCCGCTTTGTGGTTGTCTCAGGCACGCTTGCCGTTGTTAAGTCTCAGTCAGAGTTTCCATTCCTCTGGTGACACATACCTACGCCGGCAAGGCACGTGCTGCCGGGCCGGTTCAACGAGCCACGTCGACCCCCCTTGACGAACGTAATCTTCAGTAGCCTCGGACTTCCTGTCGTCACCTCAATACTGTCGCCGCGCGGCGGAATACCTGCGGTATCGTGGATGGGTTTAACTACCCATGATAAACGTCTGCATATTCGTTATCACGTTGTGGCACAGGCCCAGAGCGTTTTCAGTGTGCCGCACACGAAGATTCACTAAACGCGCCAGCTGGCTACGATCGCGAAACAATCGCGTGCTGCCGCGGTTCGGTTGTAGCTCCTGGCTTGTCCTCGATCCGAATAGAGCGAGGTGAGACGTCCGGGCAGCCGCGGTGCTCTTAGGGCACCGTCTCGGCGGCAAACACCATCCGGCCGTCGACGATGGTGTAAGCAAGTCCCTCCGGTGGACCCGACAGCAGCTTCTTCGCGCGCCGACTGTCATCATCAACGAGCACCTCGGAGTCGCCAGCTGCCAGAGCGTTAACGATGTATGTTGCCGCGTCGCGGGCGCTGAGCTTGTGGAGATCGAGACCAGCTGTCATGTCCGTCTCGGAGTAGCTTAGGTGCACGCCGACGACCTGGACGTGCTGTCCCACAAACTCGGTTCGAAGCGAGTTCGTCAACGACCACAAAGCCGCTTTGGTGGCGCCGTACGTTCCGGCGCCGGCGGCCCATGACATCACCGAGAGTATGTTCACCAGCCCTCCGCCGCCGTTGCGCGCAAGCACGGGTCTAAATGCCTGAGCGACGCGCAGCGCGCCGAATACGTTCGTGTCGAAGGCTTCTCGGACGCTATCGAGATCGACGTCCAGAAGCGGGGCGCGTTGCAGCACTCCAGCGTTGTTCACGACTACGGTGGCATCAGTCGCCAGAGCGGCCAACCCGGCCACCGACGTGGCGTCGGTGACCTCTAGGGCGGCGGCCACGATTCTGTCGTCGTCACTGGTGTGAGGGGTTCTTGCCGTGGCATAGACCTTCGCCGCGCCCCCGACCAGAAACGCCTCCACCAACGCTCGTCCGAGCCCTCGCTGCCCCCCGGTCACGACGACGGTACTGCCCGTGATCTCCATCTGAATCCTCTTTCTCGCGGTTGCCTGAGTACATCCCACCGGTAGGGCGGCCAGTGCGGCATACATTGGCTGCACCCGTTTGATCACCACCAACGTGGCAGCTGGCCACCCCAACCTCAGTGGGGGGCCGATGAGCCCAGGTGTCCTGCTCTACAACGGGCGCCCAGGGCTATTAGGTGCAGATCGGCCGCTGGCCGGCCCCGTGGTGGGTCCCCAGGGGCCCACTGTAGGAAGCGTGTTGTCATCTTCACTCATGACCATGCCCGCGCCGAAGCCCGGTTCGTCAGCCTTGTCTAATTACGTGGAGGGCGCTGAGGGGTCCGCCGAGTTGCATCAGCCTTCCGCCGTCGCGCAGGCCGCCCACGAACACCGGGGCGAAGCCGATTCGGTCGACGAGCTGGGCGAAATCCTTGCATGCCGAGTCGTCGTCGCCGGCGTAAAACACCACTTGCCGGCCCTCGGCGTGTTGGGGATCGGCCGCGATGTAGGAGGCGAACATTGCGTTGAACGCCTTAACGATGGTCGCACCGGGGAGCTGGCGGGCCACCCATTCGCTGCCGGTTTCCTCGCCAAGGTCGACGAATCCGTCATAGGTCGGTTCGTACTGTGCGAACTGGTTTGTCGCGTCGACGACAACGCGGCCCGACCAGTCCGGGACGGCTTGTCTCAGCTCAGGCACTTTGAGGAATGGAATCCCCAGAATCACCAAGTCGGCCTGCGCGGCGTCGCGGACTGTGACCGCTTGTGCCCTGTCTCCCAGCTTGTTGACCACGTCGATCAGGCTCGCCGGCCCTCGGCTGTTGCTGATCAGGACCCGAAGATCGGCCTTGACCAGGTGGCGGGCCAGCGCTTGTCCGAGTGGTCCGGACCCGATGATGCCGACGCTTTCGATCATTGACTCTGTCCTTCCGATCATGCTGCAAAATATGGTGTGGCGCCCGCGGTTTCTCGCCGTTTACGTCTTGATAAGCACAGTCCCGACCTTGCCGGGCTTCGATAGGTGCTGCGCCGCGTCGGTGATCTGCTCAAGTGGGTAGATGGCGGCGGTGTCGAATTGCTGGGGAAATTCCTGGGCCATCGCGAGTGCACTGGCCACGTCGGATGCGCGTTCATCGGGTGACACAGCTGTCAGCCATCGGCCGATGGTGAGGCCACGCAACCCGATCGCCGACTCGAGGAGATCGGCTGCGTGAAGGGGAATGCTCTCAGCATCCATTAGGCCGTAAATGATCAATGTCCCGCCAGGGGAGAGCAGGGACAGCAAGGCGGCGGCAGTGCTGCCGCCAATCGGGTCCAGTACCACCGGAATCGGTCGCCCGCCCGCGACTTGGCGCACGCGGTCTTCCCAACCGGGTGTGGCCGTCGATACCACGGGCACAGACGGGAACCGTTGCCTCAGTTGCTGTGCTCGTTGTTCACTGCGAACGATGCTGATGGTCGCGATCTGGTGGTGTTCGGCGCCCGCGGTGAACAGTCGACCAACGGCGGAGGCTGCGGCGTTGTTGAGGATGACACCATCAAAACCCGCGGAGAAGTGTTGCTGCGCAGCGCGGCGCAGCATGAGCACCGTGATCGGGTTCACGAGCATTTGTGCAGCTCTCTCGTCGGAGAGCGAGTCAGGCACTACGACAGCGAGATTCGCATCGACATTAATCTGTTCCCGCCACGCGCCGGGGCAGGGGAATACCGTTACCCGCGTCCCGGGCGCGACGGTGCACACGCCGGCGCCGACCGCGAGCACCACACCTGTCGCCTCCAGTCCCGCGCTGATGATCTGACCGGCGGCCGGGCGGGCGGCCTGCAGGTCGCCGGGGTGGATCGGGAATGCCGAAACTTGCAGTTGAACTTGGCCTCGTCCCGGCGCGGGAGGCGCGGCGATGTCGGTCAATTCCAGCACGTCGACTGGGTGGCCCGACCGACGGTAGGTCACGGCTCTGATCATCGAGGACCTCCCTGAAAATGTTGCAGTCCCTTGTTGGGGTCACGCCCCGGGTGTGGAGCGCCTTGGCGACTTGCACGAACATTGACTCTGCTGCCCGCGCCTGCGTTGAGTCATGTCCCGGGCAGCCCCGCGCCGGGGTGGTTGGGTGCCCTTTTCCACACCAGTGTGCTGATGGTTTCGGCACCGTCGCGCGCCTCTGTTGACAGCGGATAACGTGAGATGATCTCCGTCGAGCTTGCTGTGCCGTATTTGGATGTGGTTGAGCCAATTGGGGAGCAGCGACACCCTGGGCTGTTGGTGCAGGACGCCGGTGGATTCGTCCACCTCAAATGGGCCGCTGTAGGCGAGGTATCCGACGGCGGCCGCCTCAACCTGTTCGGGCGTGCCTCCGGCTGTTTCGGGACGGTCGAAGGCGGGCCGGTCGCGACGCATGATTTGGGCGGACATGTACCCGTCGCCGGTGTACATGATCAGGCCCAGCGCATCAGGACCCAGCGGGTAGGTGATGGGGCCGCCGTGGTCGTCTTGGGCAGTGTAGGAGACCGGCTCCCAGGTCCCCAGAACGTCGTCGCGCAGCATTTAGTCCTCCGTGGGGTTCGGGGATGCGGGGAAACCGAACATCAACCAGGACTGGTTGGATTCCCAGTCCGGGTAGCGCCTGGTCATTTCGTTGAACAGTTCTTCATCGGTTGTGGTGCTCTGTTGCAGCCGGCCGAAGTCTTGCAGGTAGCGCCTGCTGTCTTCGATCGCCGACGGCAGGTCGGGTGCACCCGTTTTCTTGTGTCCGGCGACAGCGATCTTCGGGCGCAGCGCCGCCAGCCGGTCCAATGCCGCGATCCAATTACGCCGGCTCTCCGGGGTGGTGTCCCCGACGAACATGTGGCACTGGTTGTAGAGCACGTCGCCGCCGACGACCAGGTCGATGCAAGGAACGTGCAACGAGGTCGTGTCGACGGTGTCGGTGCGGCCCTGCTCGATGATGTGTAGCTCGTGGCCCTCCAGGGTGAAGGTGTCATCCTCGTAGGGTTCGGCCATCGGGGGCTGCGCGGGCAGCTGACCAGGCCACCTTCGCCGGAAGACATGATCCAACGTGGCGGGTTCCAGCTGCTGGTGCATCAGCTGCACCGACTTCGGTGTGGCGATCGCCCGAGCGTCGGGAAACCGGTTCAGCAGCACACTCAGGCCGAAGAAGTGGTCGAAGTGTCCGTGCGTGATGTAGATGGTGGTGAGGTTGCGGTGATGCAGGGCAACCCAATCCGCGAGTGCTGTGGCCTCGGCGACGGTGGTCAAGGTGTCCACCAGCGCCGCGTCGTACTCGCCGTAGATCAGCGTCGAGGTGATCGGATCCCAGCCGAGCGGTTCGCCGAACCGTCGTGGCCGCTCACCCACGACGGCCTTGGCGGGTGCGGTAAAAACGTTGACGCCCAGTCGCTTCGGCGACAAAGCCTGTGGTGTGGCTGCTATCATGCCGTGTGCCGCAGTTCTGAGGGGCCCACCGTTTCGATGTCGGGGTTGTGGAAGCTGGCGAAAAGCAGGCTGGGTTGGTCGACGGCGAGTTTCGTGTCGCCGTCCGGGTCGGCGTATATGAGGGTGCGCAGTGGGGCGTGCAGCATGACGGCGGGGTCGTGGCGCAACATGCCCTCGGCGATGGTGTCGTTGCCCATCAGGTAGTGGGTCGCCTTCCAAAACGAGGCTGACCCCGCCATCGCCGCGGTCACATCGCCGCGGTAGTAGCGCATGAACCCGTGCGGGGCGTTGATTTCGGCGAGTTTCAGTGTGGCTTGCCGGGTGGTCATCTGGCCGAATCGGGCCCGGTCCACCTCGGGTACCAGAGTTTCGTAGAGCTCTCGGGCCTCGTCGTAGGGGCGAGGCAGATGCACGACGAGTCGCCTCGACGGGTGCTCGACGGCGGTGCTGGCGGCTGTCATGACCGGGCCCTTTCGTGGGCGTAATCGAGCTCGACGTCGCCGATGTCGAGGCTGATGGACGGCGGGGCAGATAGGCGGTGTGGTACGGGTTGGTCCGAAAGATCCGTCGGGGGGTGGCCACGACCAGTCCGTCGAAGCATCGGTAGCGGCCGCTGCAGTGGCCGGCGAGGGTGCTGCCGGGCGGCTGTCGATAGTGCCGATGAGGGGCGACGATGGCGGCGTGTTCGGCGCTATGGTTTGTGCTGGACTCGATGAGTTCGCAGTGGTGGATCTCGATGACGCGCATGGGTGCTCTCCCGCTGTGGTCAGTGTGCTCGCTCGGCGGCTGCCTCCCGGCGAGGGTCAAGTAGGACACAGCTGCACGCCGCCATCGGATACAGCTCGATCGCATAGCCACACACCGCCGGGCGCAAAACCGCCCCGTGCGCGCCAGTATGAATGCGCCAACGAATAAGGCCGCAGCACCAACACCGATCGCCAGTGAGTATTGCCAGACCACGATGGGCGCGATGAGGTTTGGCACCAGGGCGATCGCTAACGCGGGATACAGATACTCACCGGTCCAGGCCATAACGACAAGGACCGCGGCCACCGCGGCCATCTGAACAGCGCTGGCCGCCACGGCCTGCGTAGCGGCCACGCCGATCTGCATCGGGGGACATACCGACGAAGCCGCGCCGCCGACGGCGGCCGCAACTACAAGCAGCACCCACCGGCGCACAGCGATCCTCAGCGGACGCGCGCCTTGACCGCACCACTCGAGGGCAGCGACCAACAACGGCGGAGCAAGGGCGACCGACGCTAGTCGCAGCACGAGCGACGCCAGAACGATCCACCCCGCGCCGACAATTGAGAACAACACCAACGTCGACCATGGCCACCGAGGCTGCGGACCGACCACGGGAACGCCAGGCGCCTCTGGGCGTAAACCGGGCAGTGACACCATCACCACCAATACCAGGCAGATCCCCGCAACTGCGGCGGGATACACCCATGTGGTAATTCCGAATACCACCGGCAGCACAGCCGCCGACACGACCGGCGCGAGCCGTCCCCCGACTGCCTGC
Source organism: Mycobacterium sp. (assembly GCA_025965895.1). Lineage (GTDB taxonomy): Bacteria > Actinomycetota > Actinomycetes > Mycobacteriales > Mycobacteriaceae > Mycobacterium. The sequence goes on along the minus strand of JAOPWC010000004.1, from coordinate 3,082 downwards.
GCCAAAGCCACAGCCAACCCCAGAGCGAGCAGCTCCCCCGCCACTTTGGGGACCGGCAGATACGCCAATACGCTCCCCCCCACTGCGCACGTCGTCGGCAGCACCAGCAGCCGCCACCCCGAGCGCACCCAGTCCTGCTTGCCGACCACCATCACGCCGACCGCCAGCGCCGCGCCTTCGGGAAACACGAACGCCCGCTCACCCAGCCCGTAGCCCAAACCCACCATCGGCGCGACGATCACTAACGGCAGCAGCCACCGCCACCACCGCCGTTCAACCCCTCCGACGATGGCAGGGGCTGCCGCACCTGCCGCCCAATCAGGTTCCGCCGGAACCGTACTTTCGCCGAGGCTGGTCACGGTACGACCACGCAAACGGGCACACAACCACCGGCCCGGTCGCATGGTCCTGAGGATTTCGGCAAGGAGTTCGTTCATTGCTTTCCTTCTCGTTTCTCCAGTCATGACGTGGCTCGGGCCAGCTCCGAGTGCGGAGGCGACGCGCAACGGTTTACTGAGCTGTTCGATGACGGGTGGTTGGCCCCCGATGTCGAACAAGCCGGGTCATTCGCGGAAGCGCCGTCGATCGGGGTCGTGCTGATCGATCGTGCTGGATGTCGTCGTCGACGAATCGGCGCCTGGATACCAGTTGGGCCCGATCTGTCCTCGGGACAATCTCAGCGCCGGCATTAGCCTTCGGGGGTTAGTTGTTGTTCTCATCGCGCGACGACTGTTTCGATTTGTCCTGTCGTCACGTCGTAGACGAACCCGGAGATACGCAACCCGCGCGGGAGGGCGGGTGCGGCTCTGAGGCCGGCGATATCGAGTTCGACGGCTGCCGTGGGGTCGCCGACCTTCTGCGCGGCCAAGCTTTCCTCGTTGATGTTGAGGTAGTTGGCCAACATTTCTGGCTGGCTTTGTAGGCGAACGATTCCGCAGTCGGTGTGCTGCAGGACGATGAGGTCCCATCCCTCATCGAGGTCGCTTCCCCTGGCCTGGGTGAGCTTGCGCAGCAATGCCAGTTCTTGCAGGGTCGTAGCCGTGACGCGCCCGCCGATGTTGCGGATGACCGCAACTTCCCCTAGGTCGATTCCCAGGATTTGAGCCGGGTCCACCCGTGGGTCTACGCAGCCGATGACGATGGTTTTCAGTGACGGCGTCATCTGTAGGCCGGCGGCGAAGCGGTGCGCCGCGAACTCTGCGTTTCGCTGAGTCAAGGTCTCAACTGTGTCCATGATCTGCTCCATCTGTGCGGTAACGGTCGGTCGTCGGGTCCGCACGTGAGATGGAGACTGGGTGCTGACCTGGGAGTTTCGGTTCTCGTGTCACGCCGAAGCGGGAGCAGCACGAAGTCGTGACGCTCATCGGGACTTTCATAACCGAGCTACAGTCACCGACGTTAGGTTCGACAGCTGCCTGCAGTTCACCCAAGATGCGCGCGGCGGTACTCCACGGCGCACGGCCGCCGCGAGCTGCCGTACCGCCCCGGCGCGATCCGAACGGGTGGGACACAACTGTCTGGCGCTCGGGCGCCCCAGGGGCGGTGGCGCCCCGTTCGGGGCACCAAAGGTCGTTAGGCGGCGGCGTCCTGGAAGACCTTGATCATCTCGTCATCGAGCAGCTGGGGAACGTCCGATGGCGCGGTTTCCGGAAATTTGGAGAAGAAGGCGCTGATCTGGTCTAAGTCGATGCGGGTTTCTTCGCCGTCGCGCTGGGAGACGCAGATACGCACCGGTGCTCCGAGGCCGGCGGCACCGGTGTAGCGGAACAGACCCCTGGCGATGACGGCGTTGCCCACCAGGTAGAACTTCGACTCGATGGGGATTCCGGCCAGTCTGAACGTCGTGCCCTGCTCCATTTCCCAGAAGATGGAGAACTTGCTCGGCGCCGAGACCGCAGCGACATAGGCCTCCAGTCCGTCACGGTCTGCATGGCCCACGTATTCCATCAACCGCGGGACGGAGAAGCGTTGCAGGCTTGATTCGATGGCCTTGGTCACCTCGAAGAATGACTTCTTGGAGCGGATCGTGACAAGGACTCCGTCGTATTTGGTCAATGCCGTCTGAGCTGACATGGGTATTCACTCACTTTCTCTGGTTGGTTCCGGGTTGGCGTTCGTCCGGTCGTGTTGGTCGCGCAGGTTCGGCGACGTCATCACTGTCATTCGCCGAGGCCGTGCTCGTATCGGTCTGGGGACAGTGAAAGTGGTCAGTAGTCGCCCGGCAGCGCGGCTACCCGACAGCCACAGGCGCGCGCCTAACTGTCGGCGGCGCAACGGTGCCCTCTCGATGTTCGGGAGGTCGCGACGTTGGCGCCCGCACACATCGGGTGCGCAGCCAGTCGGGGGTGATGCACGAACGGGACACGATGAAGGAGGGGCAACGCTGGATGATGCCGTGAACGTTGCGCTAAGCGCGCAACGTTCAGGTTGGGGTCGCGCTGATGCATCTTGAGGTATTCGATCATCGGCAAGGGTCCTGGTCGCCGGCGGTGACGATAACGCCGTAACCCTGGTCACCGTCGGCGCTTACCGGTCGATAGCGCCTGTAGCGTCGGTCTTGAGATGCCCACAGATTTCCCTGTCCGAGGCGGCCTCGCGGTGCTCAAGGGCCGGCGAAGCGAGTGCGCGGTACTTGACCGGCTGATCGACGCTGTCCGGGCGGGTGAGAGCCGGGCACTGGTGGTGTCTGGTGAACCGGGTGTGGGCAAGACAGCGCTGCTGGACTATCTGGTCGACCACGCGTCGGGCTGTGTAGTGGCGCGCGCCGCTGGTGTGCAGTCGGAGATGGAGCTGGCATACGCCGGGGTGCATCAGTTGTGTGTGCCGATGCCGGATCACCTCAACCGGCTCCCGGATCCCCAACGCGATGCGCTGCGGGCGGTGTTGGGCATCGGTGTCGGTCCGGCCCCGGATCGGTTCCTGGTGGGGTTGGCGGCGTTGGGTCTGCTCTCCGAGGTTGCCGAGCAGCGCCCGCTGATCTGCGTGGTGGATGACCAGCAGTGGCTGGATCGGGCCTCGACGCAGGTCCTGGCGTTCGTGGCGCGCCGGCTGCAGGCCGAATCGGTCGCGGTGGTGTTCGCCG
>JAOPWC010000208.1 GCA_025965895.1 Mycobacterium sp. | reverse complement strand
GGGGGGCCGCCGCGGCGCTGGCCGATGCGCTTCATCGCGGTGGTCACCCCTGGGCCGCCGGCGCTGCCGGTGCGATGACCGGCGCCGCGTCGGGTGGGGTCGCGCCGCCGCGCCGGTCGCTCATGCGCCGCCACAGGTGCAACGGAACGTAGGCGGCCAGGACGAGCACCCCGAGCAGGAACAGGGAGTGACTAGGCGATCCCAGGACGACGCTGGGGCTGTTCCATCCGCCGAACACCAGCAGGACCGCGCAGATGATGCCGATCGCCAGGGCGACCCAGCGCATGAATCCGGGAAGACGCATCGGGCGCTCGATGGACGGGCGGGTCTGCCGGTGCGCAAAGTAGGCGAAAAAGCCCATCATGCAGGCGAACAGGTAGCCGATGTTGGAAAAGATGTAGATCCGCAGTGGGCTGCCGAACAGCAGAACCATGATCGAGCAGACCACGTTGAAGGCCATCGCGCGGTCCGGAACGCCGTGTTTGTTCAGGTGGCCGAACCAGCGCGGCAGCACACCGTCCTCGGAGGTTTGGTACAGCGAGCGGGCGCAGCCCATGATCGCGTTCAGTACCGACAGCAGCAGCGCCACGATCAATGGGATGCCGATCACCCACTGCACCCAGCCACCGGACGAGCCGGTGATCTTGGAAATGAAGGTCGAGAAGATGGTCAGCGGGTCGGCATTGTCGGCCACGCCCAGCACCAGGACCAACGCGACCGCCGTCATCACGAAGATGAAGAAGCCGTAGAGGCCTTCCGCCGTCATCGCGATCTTCGCGTCGCGTGAGGGGTTCTCGCACTCGCCCAGATAGCAGGCGGCGGCCTCCATGGCCAGCACCGACCAGGTCATGACGAAGATCCAGGCGAGGATGAGCGTCGGGCTGGCGACCACGCCGGACGGGAGGTGGAACCCGGCGAGGTTGCCGAAATGCATGGAGCTGGGCCGAAACAGCGGCAGCAGGATCAGCACGGTCAGCGGCGCCATCGAGACAATGCCCATGACGGTGGCGAATCCGGCGCCAAGCCGTATGCCGAGGTAGGCGGGAACGTACATGGCGGTGATCGCGATGACGGAGATGATCAGCACCGACAGGGTGACCGGGCTGCCGATCGCACCGAACGGCAGATACGAGCGTCCCTTGGGGATACCGAACAGCTGGGTGATGTAAGCCGAGGCCAGGATCATGTTGATGGGTGCGACGGGGAACCACCCCAGCCAGTAGGCCCACGCCGACAGGCCCCCCAGATGCGTGGCGGTGCTGGCATGGACGGGCTCGAACGCTTCTGTCGTGTAGGAGGGCAGTCCGCCGGTGCGGTGCGGCATCACCGCTGCGAGTTCGCCGGCAAACAGGCACAGCAACACCCCCATCGCCGTGGCCAGCGCGATCAGCGGGACCGCCGCCGCGCCCAGGGCCTGGACCGCCGGGGGATCGATGCCGGTCACCAGGATCGGACCGGCCAGGCCGATCACGAACGCGCCCCACCAGTTGGTGCCCTTGCGCAGTCCCGATGTCGGCTCTTCGGTCGTCGAAGTCATCGCCCTGTCCGTTCTCCCGGCGGCCTTCCGGCCAGTGATCGTCATCCACCGATAGTGAACGGCCAAGTTGTTTCCGCTGAATAAACAAGGTGTAAAGAGGGGAGACACTTGCTGCAGCCCTCGGTCGCGTTCAGAAGGCAGCGGAGGGAGTCGAAGAACTGCCCGTCACACCGCGGCAGTGAGCCCGGGAGCCCGGCTTTGGCAGCGGTCCGAAGCGCCACTCAAGGTTTCGGGTCGGGATGTCCTCGGTCGTCGGGGCCGGAGGGCGATTTGTTGAGCCAGTTCCTCATCCGGAACAGCGCATCGACCACGATGCCGATGCCCAGAAGCACCAGGATGACGACGATGGTTGCGCCCACACCGTCGACGCTAGCGCGCTAAGGGGGCTATTGCGGAGGAACCGGGGTTGAGATGGGCACCGTCGGTTTACGGCTCCTCTCGTCTTGTATTCGATCCGCGGGACAGATCGCGCCAGAGGCTGCCGATCACTGACCGGTTGGCCAGGACCGGACTTGGGGATTGGCCGTGCAGGAGCCCCTGCGCGAGCCCCGCGAGAGCCTCCCGCGACATCCACTGCGGACACCAGTCGAGCACTCCACGTGCCCGCTCGGTGTTGAGCAGCGGCATCGACAAGGTCAGATCCAGCGAGCCGGCATCGAGCGGCTGTAGTCCTGCCCGCCAGGACGCCTGGACGAGTGGTCTCATCAACCGTGCCGGGAACGGCATCGCAATCGCCCCGAAGGCCCTCGCGATGTCGTCGCGCCCCACGGGAGGTTCGGCGGACAGATTGAACGCCCCGACAGCGCGACGCTCGATCGCCTTGACGCACGCATCGGCGACGTCGTCGGCGTGAATGACCGGCACGTGTAGTGACCCGTCGAGAGGCAGGATCGGCAGCAGCCGCAGCCACCGCGGATCCAGGTACGCGGGGAACACCTGCCGGCGTATGCTCGCCGCCGCTTCACGCTGCACGATCAATCCCGGTCTCATCCGCGCGATCGCTACACCATCGCCTTTGCGGTCGTAGTCGTCGAACAACTCCTCCACCGCCGACTTCGCCCGGCTGTAGGCGGACGTGGAGATGCCCGCGGTAGACCATGACTCGTCCACCCGTCGGCCCGGCGCCGCGGCGTACGTGGCGGCGGATGACAGATGCACCAGATGATTCACGGCGGCCGCATGGGCGGCGATCAGGACCGCCGCACTGCCGCTGATCCCCACTGCCTCCATGTAGCGGGGGTCACGGGTGGGCTGAAACGCCCACGCTAGGTGAACGACGCAGTGGGCCTTGCGGAAAGGCGTTGGAGGCGGGTGACCGCCTTGGGGTCGGCCAGGTCGACCTGGTGCCACTGAGCGATCCGATACACGTCTGTGCGGGGAGGTATTCGCCGGGCGATGCCATGGATCTCGTAGTCCGCGTCGGCGGCCGCGAGCTTGCGCAGCAAGGCCCTGCCGACGTTCCCGCTGGCGCCCGTGACTATCACTCGTGTGCGCATGTGCCACTCCCGCTTGGAATACCCAATCACAGGTGGGCAAAACGCGATGTTTGTGCGTTGCGCCCAATACGCGCCCCCACGGGGCGAGTCGACACCATACGCCACTGGCCACCGGCCAGTGGCCAGGCGTCGCCGAAGGATCTTTCGCCCCCTGGGAACTGAGTGTGAGCAGCAGTCGCACGAGTTCGGCTTGGCGTGGTCCCACGCACACATACCTGGACAGCAACCAAACAATCTCGAGACGAGCTGAAATGAAGCTAATAGCAGAGAAACCCGCCACCGTCGATAAGGCAGGAGATGCCGGCCTCACCCTCGAAGGGGCGTCCCCGGCGCCGGTCGTCATCACCGAACAAGAGGTTCTGCTCAGCACCGCGGCAGCAATGCCGGCCGAGCAACCCAAGACCGCTCGCCGATAGTCGACGGGTGCGAGGACGCGCAACGAGTAACACAACTGAACCGCTGGTGGACAACGAGATTCAGTCGCTCATCGAAACGTTCTGGCGGCTGGAGGCCGGCAAGGTTCCCCGGCACCAGGCGCGGAATGTTCCGGTGATGATCGGGCACACTGTGCACACGGTTCGCCTTCGGCGCCACCGCTGCCCAATCGGGGACAGCCAGCCAGGGACGCGAGCGCGCTACAACGATGTGTCAGCAGTCCCTGCTAGCCATGGCTATCCGGGGAAGAAGCCGTTGCCGGTGAAGATTCCGGCCTGCCAGCCTTGAGCTCCCAGACACAGCAACGGGCGTCCGTCCGGGGCCTGGGCCGCCGATTGGGGACCGGGGCAAGGTGCGCCGATCTGCTGCACTCCGTACAGCGGATATGAGCTGACCCAGAACCCTGTGTACACCGGCGGCCATTGGTTGGGGATCCAGTGACAGGCCAGGGCCTCGCCATTGGGCCCGCGTCCGTAGATGAACGTGTCCCAGCTGTAGCAAGGCGCGCTAAGCCAGGCGTCGTAACTCATGCCGGGCACGTCCGTGTCGTAGTGGCGCTGGTCCGCGGCGGCGGCTGGAGCCGTGCCGACAGCGGCCCCGGCGATTGCAGCGGCGATGACTAGCTTGCGAATCATGTCCCACCTTCGGGTCGTTTTGTCCGGCCCATCGATGCCACCGTGGCCCCGGGCAAAGCCTAACGGTTGGGACAAGCCCGCAAAGGAGAATGGAGTCCCGGCGGCCCGCACTCAGAACATGTGTTGGCGATTCGCAGGTCACCAGGTTGCGCTGGTCCGGCGGTCAAAGTGCGGGTGGGTACCGCCCATAGAAACCGCCCGAGTCGCCCTGCTCCAGAGGCGTTTCCCCACCACTGCCGGCCGTCCCAGTACGGCCTCCCGGGACCGGCTACCCGCTCCGGATACCACCCCGGGGGTGGAAGCGCGCCGACATAACCTCGCCCGATGTCGGCTGTATTGCGAGGTGAGAGGCTGCCGGGAATTCGGATGGTGCGCCGAATGGTGCTGTCCGCGCCCCTGCTAATCCGTACTGGCCCCGCCCCGACGCTTGTCGACACCCCGCGGTTGGTGATGGTGAAGCGAAACGGCCCGACCTTCCTCGAGCTGCGTTACCGCTCCGTTCAGAACCCTCTCGTCCCGTTCTCCAGTGCCGGTTGGCCGGTGACGGCTTCCCTCAGCAGTTCAATATCGTTGCGAAGCGCCCCGATCTGCTGCCGCATATCGCTGCGAAGCCCCTCGATATGCGCGGCCGTCACCGCTTGGTGTGCGGTGTCTTCCTGCGCGACACGCTGGACGATCCACGATGCCAGCGACGCGGTGATGACACTCACGATGCCGATTCCGCCGACCATCACCGCCACCGCGATCACGCGACCCCAACCGCTGACCGGGGACTCGTCGCCGTACCCGACCGTGGTCAACGTTGTGATCGACCACCACAGCGCGTCACCGATGGTGGTGATCTTGCTACCGGGTTGGGATCGTTCGACTTGCAGGATGGCCAGTGAGCTCGCGTATACGAGCAGGACGGCGCTCGATGCGGTGTAGAGGAGGACCCGGCCTCGAATCGCACTCCCTATCGCCCTCTGTAGTGCGGCGACCAGAACCAACAGCCGCAAAAGTCGCAGCGGTCGCAGGACGGGTAGTGCCACGATGGCGAGATCCGGGAGGTGTCGGACAAACCATCGCGGACGGTTGGTCGCAAGCACCAGCCGCGCGACGTAGTCGAGGAGGAAAACAGCCCACGTGATTGCCAGCACATAATGCACGGCCGTCAATAGCCAGCCGCGTGGTTGGTCCAGCACCTGCACCGAGTAGGCGGCGAGGAAGATCGCCGCGACCGCAGCCAACGGCCACTCGGCGCGTTTCTCGAACAGTTCCAGCCGGGGTTCTGAGTTCGGTGCCGACAACGTTGCTCCCTATTGGCCGATGAAACCCGGTATCAGGATTCGCAGGCGATGCCCGTCTTGAGGAATGTTGTACCTGCCGTCTTGGTGCGCCTGTGTGAAGTTTGCGAAATGCGGCCCCGCGAAGACCGGCGCGGCGACGACGATGGGGGCTGGGGCGAGAATCGCAGCGACAAGAACCGCGTGAAACATGGCCCACCCCTCGATCTTGCAAGCCATTCAGCAGGACCGAGGCTCAACGACGTCGGGCATTGAATCTGCCCGGGCATGCGAGAGCCGGTACGACGCAAGGCGGCGACGACAGGTGCGACGCTGTCTGCTCAACGGCGCAGTTGCATCCCCCCGAGTAACTGCATGCAACGTGTCCTGTCTGTCGCCGACATCCACTGTACAAATCGACGCCCATTGATAAAGGGGCCGAAGGTCACAAGAGTCTACGCCGCGGCCGGGACTTCGCCCGGCAGCGGTGGCCCTTCGGGCAGTTTCACCTCACGAGCGCGGGTGGTTTCGTAGGTTGGGCAGGGTGTCCAGCGACGAGTTCAGCCTGCGGTATTCGGATC
>JAOPWC010000168.1 GCA_025965895.1 Mycobacterium sp. | reverse complement strand
TGAGCATCGGGGCCGCCCCACGGTAGACATCGTCGACTTGGGCGAGATTGACGCCCAAGGCGTCGTCGAGGGATTGCATATTCGTGACCAGTTTCGCGGCCTTGTCGATCTGAGCGAGCGTAGTGGTTCCGCCGAACCGGTTCTGCATCTGCGTCAAGGCGTCAGCCAATCCGCTGATGGAGGACACCGCTTGAACCATGCCACCGCGCACGTCCCCGAGAGTGTCGGCAAGCTGGTTAGCACCGCCGGCCAAGCGGTCAAGGTCACCGTCTTTGCTGGCGATCTGCGATGACGCCTCGTTGAGCTTGTCGCCGATCTGCCCGGCCTGATAGGTCGTCTTCGCTTGTTCGAGCGTCTCGCCGGTGGGCCGGGTGATGCCACGTACCGCGGCGATGCCGGGCAGCTGGCTTACGCGTCGCGCCATCTGCTCGAGATCGGCCAGCGCTTCCGGCGTCCGCAAATCGTGCGGAGACTGCACCAGGAGGAGTTGCTGAACGCTTTCATTCACTGGGAAATGGCGAGCCATCGCCGCGTATCCGATGTTGCTTTCGGCCGAAGCAGGCACGTTCTTGCGGTCGTCGTAGTTGAATTTCACAAAGCCGACGCAACCGGCAATGATGATCAGAATGATGAGGCTGGCCGCCAAATGGGTCACCGGGCGGCGGACGATGTGAATCCCAGACCGCCGCCAAAAACGGCTGGTGAGTTCACGTCTCGGCTTCACCCACCCGCGACGACCGGCGAGCACGACCACCGCGGGCAACAGCGTGATCGATGCCAAAAAGCCGATGGCAACGGTGACGGCCAGGGCAGGCCCAATGGTCGAGAAGACACCCAGCTTGGCGAAGCTCATGCCGAGGAACGTGATCGCCACGGTGCCCGCAGACGCGGCGATCACCTTGCCGAGGGACGAGAGCGCCGAGACAACGGCCTCATCGGAATCCGAGCCGCGCCGGATCGACTCGTGGTAGCGGCTGATGAAGAAAACGGCATAGTCGGTTCCCGCGCCGAGCATCATGCCGGTGATCAAGACGATGGCCTGGGAAGTGATGTTCATACCCAGCTGTGCGAGCCCGGCGATGGTCTGCTGCGCGATCACCAGCGAAATTCCGATGGTCGCCAAGGGCACGATCATCGTGAGCGGGTTTCGGTAGACCAGCAACAAGATCGCCACCACCAAGAGCGCCGTCGCCGTTTCGACCACGTGTACGTCACGCTCGCCGATGGCGGTCATGTCACCAACGGTTGCGGCGGGTCCGGAGAGGTTGGCAGTCAGCGCGGTGCCTTTGGTCGTCTCCTTGACGATCTCGATGGCTCGGTTTGTCGCCTCGTTCCCTTCAGGGGTGGCCAGCGTACCGGCGATGCCGACCGGCAGGTTCCAGGCCTTTCGGTCCTTGCTGGTCATCACCTCCCGCAGCGGTGGCGTGGTGATGAAGTCCTGCACCTCCACGACTTGGTGACTAGCGGCGCGCAGGTTGTCGACCACCCGGCGGTAGACGGCTTCGTCTGCCAGGGTCAAGCCCATTTCATCGCTCAACCCGACAAGCAAGATGTTCTCGCTGTTGGGCTCGTTGAACGCCTTATTCATCTGCTCGCCGGCTACCGAAACCTGGGAGTCTGCAGGCAGGAATTCAGGCGGCCGCTCTCCGGCGATCTTCGCCAAGGAAGGAAGAGTCAAGAACAACACAGCCGCGGTGGCGACCCAGAAACCGATGACGACCAGCGGTCGGCGCACCACCAAGCGGCCCAGCCGCTGAAACGCACCCCCGGGCGGCGCGACCGTACCGCGCCATAACACGCGCGCAAAGCTACGCGCTTCATCCCGACCTCGGGGCTATACCGCCAAATTTTTCTTGGTCGCTTACACCGCCCGGCCCAGCAGCCCAACTCACTCCGACTTGAGCCGCAGTCGGGGGTTTTCGCGGGAGGCGTTCGCGGGATCCCACGAATTATCGTCCAGAGGCGTAACTACCCCCAGCGGGCCGATCAGCCAGATCGAGACAACAGTGCACGCGCGCTAGGCGTGGAGGCCGTCAAGGTTGACGAACGCACACGCCGGCATTCGGCGTTCGCGCAAGTGTCGGTGCCCACCCGCGCGCCCCGCGACTTACCGCGGGGCCTGCCATCGCAGTGTTCGCGCTGCGCAGCTGACGGGTTAGGCAGCGCAGTCCGTACAGATCACGACGCCGTCCTTTTCACCGGCCAGACGGCTGCGATGATGCACCAGGAAGCAGCTCGAGCAGGTGAACTCGTCAGCCTGCTTCGGAATAACCCGCACCGACAGTTCCTCGCCGGACAGATCGGCGCCGGGCAACTCGAAGGATTCCGCCGACTCCAATTCGTCGACATCGACCACGGCCAACTGCGCTTCATTGCGACCTGCCGTCAAATTTTCCAGCGAGTCCTCGGGCACATCATCAGTCTCGGTACGCCGTGGGGCGTCATAATCCGTAGGCATCGTCTTGTCCCCCTTTAAGAGTGGCAGCAGATCTCTGTACCAGCCTTGAACACATATGCCCGCAGGTTCCGTGCCCGTATTCCGTCTACTTCGAGTGTGATCTACAGCACATCGTGTGGCAGGCTACACCCCGGCTCCCTCTGTTGTCTGGATATGCGGACACCAAGTGCTATAGCCGGGGGTCCGCCCGCGCTGCGTCCTCTTTCGATCGAGGAGGAAGTTCGCGTCGTGTTCATCGTGCGAGTCGATTTCACCGGCGTCGATGGCGTCCTTGACTTCCCTGCGCGCCACCTGCTCGGCGGTTGTGTATGTTCGCTGTGGCTGCTCAGCGAATCAAACCCAGCAGCGCTAACGAGTTGGACGACGTCGCGCTAAGTCGGGCTGAGTGATGCCCCTGCTGGTGGTCGGTGATCCAAGAGAGTTGTTCGACAGTCTCCTGGCGCACATCGACCTCGAGAAGCTTGCGTTGGCAGTGTCGAGGAATACCGCGCAATCGGGCGCACCGCGCCCTGCACGGTGATCGTTTTCAACGCTCTCCCTCGACTCTCTGGCTAGAAAAGAGACATGGTGTCAACGGTCAATTGTGATTCCAGACGGGTGAATGGATTGTCACCATGTTGATCGGCCACTGGTGGCTCATCTGATTGTCGGTGAGGACGTCGGCGACCGCGTCGGAACGGGACACGTGGGGGCAGTGGCCGGCGTCGAGGACGATGGGTTGGGTTCCCGACCGTTCGGGGGCGGCGTGCATCATCCGGTCCGTCCGCAGGGTCTTGTCTGCTGTTGGGGCGACGTAAGTCGAGGCAATCGCGGGCCGTTCGGTCTTCGGAGTGTGGCGATATGCCGCATCTGGAGTGAATGCCCGCAAGGTCGTGATCGCCCATAGCCGGAGGGTCGAGTCGCGGTTGTGAGCTCCGACCTTTTCAGGCACACGCCGTGCACCGAACGACGTGTGGCGGTTGGCCGACGAATCTGATGGGCTCGATCACGACGTTCGGCGCGGCCGGGGGCGTGCAGATGACGACGCGAGATCGGGATGCGCCGCTGGAAGGCCAGCTGGCGACGCGGCTCAGAGGCCGCTTGAGGCCTGGCGTCGACGGGGGTTGGAGGGTACGGTCAAATTGGGTTCGTCCAAGGTACCCGCAGTGACGCCAGTCAACGTATTGTCAGTCGAATTCTTGGTTCAGGCATGGGATTTCGCAAGGGCAACCGGCCGAGATGCCGTCGTCTCAGAGCCGGTGTCCGACTACGTGCCAGCACTGGCCGGCAATGTCAGCACCCCGCAAGCCCTGGCTACGCGGGCTTCGCCGACCCTGTCGAGACTGCATCCGATGCCGGCGTGCTGGATCGGCTCATCGCGTTCACCGGCCGGCAACCGGCCGTTGTCGAAACGTCCGCCAACTAACGAAAGGTTTGTCATGCCAAAGAAAACCGAATACGACCAGGGCACACCTTGCTGGGTCGACCTGCAGACCACCGACCAAGACGCCGCCAAGCGGTTCTATGCGTCGCTGCTCGGCTGGAGCTACGACGACCAGCCGATGCCCCAGGGCGGCGTGTATTCCATGGCGACGGTAAAAGGTGAAACCGTCGCGGCGATCGCACCGATGCCGCCGGGTGCGCCCGCCGGCATGCCACCAATGTGGAACACCTATCTCGCGGTGCGGGATGTCGACGCGGCGGTCGAGAAGGTGGGACCTGCCGGCGGGCAGGTGCTCATGCCGCCGACGGACATCGGGGACGCTGGCCGGATGGCGTTCGTCGCCGACCCGACGGGCGCCGTTGCAGGGCTTTGGCAAGCCAATCGGCACATCGGCGCGACGCTCGTGAACGAGCCCGGCGCCGTTGTCTGGAATGAATTGATCACGGACAAGCCGGATTCAGCGCTGTCGTTCTATGAAGCAGTGGTCGGTTTGAGCCACTCGAGCGTCGAGATGGGCCCGGGGCAGACCTACCATCTGCTCAAGGTCGGAGGGACCGATGTCGGGGGCGCCATGGAACCGCCGATGCCCGAGGTGCCCAACCATTGGCACGTGTATTTCGCGGTCGAGGATGCCGACGGCACAGCGGCGAAGGCGTCCGCGGAGGGCGGCCAGGTCATGATGGAGCCGTTCGACATTCCGTCGGTGGGACGGTCCGCGGTCTTGGCCGACCCGCAAGGTGCGGTCTTCAGCGTGCTGACGCCCGCACCGCAGCAGTAGGTTGTTTGCGCCCGCCAATGTCTGCTGGCTCGGGACATCGTCGACAGGTGTCCCGAGACAGCGGCCGGCTCGCGGGACGCGCGGCAGTCGCGTGATCGGTCCAGCGCGCCGCCCAGCGGTCATTACGGACTGCAGCTTTCCTGGAGTCGGTGGCGCAGTCCTGTCGCTCGAACCGCTCGCCGGTTGATAGCCGCGCGTAGCTCTGCGGCTGATCCCACGACGCGAACTTTCGTCTTTGCGCGCGTGACGGCCGTGTAGAGCAGCTCACGTGTCAGCAGCCGCGACTCTTCTGGCGGCAACAGCACAGTGACCTCGGCGGCCTGGCTGCCCTGACTCTTGTGAATTGTCATGGCGTGCATGGTGTCGACATCGGCCAGCCGGGTGGTCGCGAACTCGAGCGGCTCGTCGGCGGCAGCGACCACCGCGCGCAGAACCCCGTTGTGCAGGACGGTAACTCCGGTGTCGCCGTTGTAGAGACCCAGTCCATAATCGTTCGCGGTCACCAGCACGGGCCTGCCCACGTACCACGACGACCAGATGGGCTCGCCCGTCGCTTCCGTCAGCCAGCGCTCCACCTGGCGGTTCCAGTGCTCGGCGCCAGATGGCCCGCGTCGGTGCGCGCACAACATCCGGTGCTCGTCCAGCGTCGCCAGCGCTGCGCCGGTGTCACCCAGAACGGCGGCCTGGCGCAGCCGAAGCGCATGCGGCACAAGCACCTTCCGTAGCTGCTCCGCAGGGTCGCCGGTGTCGATCCATTCGATGTGGTCGCCGCCTTGCCGCAGCGCTTCGACCACTCGATTGGTATCGCCGACCCGGATCGCCTCGGCCAGTCGACCGATCGACTTACCGAAGCGGTGGGAGCTACGCAGCGCCGCGATTTCTGTATCCCCGCGCGCGCCCAACCCGTCCACCATGTCGGCCAGCACCGCCCCTGCTTCAACGGACGCCAACTGATCCGGATCGCCGACAAGGACCAACCGCGTATCGGGTCGTATGGCTTCCAGCAGCCGCGCCATCATGGTCAGCGACACCATCGACGTCTCGTCGACGACGATCACATCGTGTGGCAGCCGGTTGTCTCGGTGGTGACGAAACCGCGAAGAGTTATCCGGGCGGCTGCCGAGCAGCCGGTGCAGCGTCGTCGCATGCAGCCCGGTCAGCCTCTGTTGACCCGCGGTGTCGAGCATGTCGACCTCGAGCTGCACCGCTTCCTGCAAGCGCGCTGCCGCCTTGCCCGTCGGGGCGGCAAGAGCGATGCGTGGCCGAGCCGTACCCGTGAGTTCTGCTTGCTCGGCGAGCAGCGCCAGCATCCTCGCAACTGTCGTCGTTTTACCCGTACCGGGGCCGCCCGTCAGGACCGTCAGTCCTTGTGACAGCGCAATTTCGGCGGCCACTCGTTGCTCTTCGAAGCCTTTGGGGAACAGGCGGCCGACGTCGGGAAGTAACTCCGGCGGCTTGGTGGCCAACATGGCCAGTAGGTCATCGCACACCTGCTGCTCTTCTCGCCAGTACCGATCGAGATACAACAAATTGTTTTCGTAGAAACGCAACACCGGCGGCGAACCAAGTAGCGGGCTCGCCCGCACCGCTGCAATCCACTCCTCCGCATTGGGCCACGGCAGGTCAGCGACGTCGACT
Source organism: Mycobacterium sp. (assembly GCA_025965895.1). GTDB lineage: Bacteria > Actinomycetota > Actinomycetes > Mycobacteriales > Mycobacteriaceae > Mycobacterium. The sequence continues at coordinate 45,516 of JAOPWC010000168.1, read as the reverse complement.
TGAGCCTCGACCGATGTCAGATCGACGCAGACTGAGCCGCCGCGCAGAGCCCGAACCGCGAGCGCCACGGCGAGCGCCACACCCTCGTCGCTCTCGCCCGCCAGAGCCGTCAAGCGCTGGGCAACATGGACGTCCGCCGCTTCGATTACCCCGGCATCGCCGAAGGTGCGCAGTAGTCCGGCCGCACCGACCGCCGTCCGCCAGGTTGAGGCATCGGCCATTTCGGCAGACGTCATGCGGCGTGCCTTCCTGCATCGAGCACGTCGGACAGCACAGTCACGAGGGACCCAGGCGCCTGCCAGCTGAAAACCCCTGCCGGATGGCCATCGACCATCGGCGTGTCAACGCCACACATGCCGCGGACGAACAGATACAGCACTCCGCCGAGATGGCGATCGGGGTCGTAACCAGGCTGCCGCCACCGTAAAAATCGATGCAGCACAACGGAGTACAGGATCGCTTGTAACGGGTAATCGGAGTGCAGCATGGCGTCGGTCAGTCGCGGCCGATCGTAGTCCGCGGCGGTGAGCGGCCGATCCTGCTCGCCCAGCCAGTTCGTTTTGTAGTCCACCACCAGATACCGGTGTCCCGAGCCATCGGGGATACGAAGCACCGCATCGACAGAACCACTGAGGTAGCCCCGGAGTGACTGGTCAGCCAGCGCGCCGCTCATCAACCGGACAGCATAGGAATCAAGCGGATCGTCGCCCGGAAGGTGCTCGCGCAGAAGAGAACCGACGTCCGCCAGGCGAATGTCGGGCGCAGCCCCACGGAGATCTCCACCAGCCAACGGGAACTCGAAGTCCAGTTCCCGCAAGCGATCCCGCAGCCCGATCTGCCGCAGCGTCAGCCCGTCGGCCAGCGGACCGAGCGGTGTGTCGTGCATCGGCACCATCGCAGCGGCCAGCTCACCGGCGGGAACGTCGACAGGCCACCAAGCGGAGTGGACTCGGATTTGCTCCCCGAGCTCGGCGGCCAGGTCTGGCGCCAACGGATCGGCGGTCTCCAGCACAGCGTGCACGAGCGTTCCGAACTTCGCGCCCGTCGGCAGGTCGCCCATCGGCGACGCCACTTCGGTTCCCGGCGCCGCGGGCGCTTCGACAAGCGGGATGTCGCCGACCTCGTCCTCCAGCTCGGTAACCTCCGGCTCGCTGCTGACACCGGTCGTCTCGGTAGCCCGAATCAGCCCCGAGTAGGACGTGCGTCGCCAACTCGTGTCGATAGCGCGGCGGAACTGGCGGGCACTCAGATCCGAACGCGGAGCGACGGGATGCACGCTCGGTGCCGGAATCACGATTGAGTTCTCGATCACCGGGCCGCCGGCACCCTCCCACGCACGCAACCGGTCCAGTGCGGCGTCGTCGGTAATCTTGGGCTCGCACCGATCCGGCACCACCGACTCGCCGATCCGCCGCCCGCGCAGGAGTCGCGACAGCCCGCCATTCGGTTCGTCATACGACGGCGCCCACCACGCCACCACTTGTGATTGCGCACGGGTCATCGCGACGTACGTCAGCCGGATGTCGTCGCCTGCGGCTTCCTTGCGGCCCAACTGCTCCGCCGCATGGTAGTCGGGGGCATCCTCGCCGCCGATGTGTAAGCAACGCACACCCTCGTCGTGGAACAGCACGATGTCGCGGTTTTGAACGTTGCGGTTGAACGCGAACGGCAGATAGACGATCGGGAACTGCAGCCCCTTGCTTACCCAGACGGTCATGATCTGCACCGCGGCCGCGTCGCTGTCCAGTCGTCGGCTGCGTTCTGTTGCGCCGCTCCGCTCTTCGCGCTGTGCCCGGAGCCAGTCACGCAACGCGGGCAGGCCGTAGTGCTCGCGGTGCGCGGTCTCATGCAGCAGCTGTGCCAGGTGAGCCAGGTCGGTCATGTGCCGCTCGCCGCCCTGCCACGACAGAACCCGTCGTCCCATGCCGGCCAGTTGCGCGGCCTCGAAGATCGCCGCGACACCCCGCTCGCGGGCGTGATCTGCCCATTCGCGGAGCGTTACCGCGACCCGGTCAGTAAGCGCATCGCCGTCCCGGGCAAGACTTTCCGCCGTCTCGCCGAAGAACGTCGTCGTCGCGGCAGCCCGCACCAACCCGCTGCGGTGAGGTTGGTCGAACGCCTCCAGCAGCGACAGCCAGTCCTCGGCAGCCTGCGAGGCGAAGACATCGGAGTCACCCGTGTAGACCGCGGGGATGCCGGCAGCCGCGAGTGCGTCGTAGCAGGCTCGGGCGTCCTTATGCGTCTCGACGATGACGGCGATGTCACGCGCCTCGAGCACCCGGCCGTCGAATGTCGCTCCGCTGGCCAGCAGCGTGCCGATATCGGCCGCGAGGTCCGCGCCGATGTGTGCCCGCAGCTCGTCGATGGGGATGACCCGAGTACCGCTGCGGCCAAAGGTACTTCGGCTGACCACCCGTAACCGGAACGGATTGTTGTGGGGTGCACCTGCCAGGCGGTGTCCCTGGCGGTGAGCCTCTACACCTCGGACGACGATGTTGGCGTCACCGAGTTCGGCGCCACGCAACACCGTCTGCAGGCTATCGAGGAGCGCCCCGTCGCTGCGCCGGTTGGTGCCCAGCGTCTGGCGCTTCCCGGCGGTGTTCGCGGCGTGCAAGTACGTGACGATATCGCCGCCCCGGAAGGCGTAGATCGCCTGCTTCGGGTCCCCGATCAGAATCAACGTGGACCGTCCGGTGAAGGCGCGGTCGATCACCTGCCACTGCACGGGATCGGTGTCCTGGAATTCGTCGACCATGACGATTGACCACCGCCGGTGCATCCGCGCGCGTGCGGGCGAGTCATCGGCTTCCAGCGCGGCCGCGAGCCGGCTCAAAAGGTCGTCGTAACCGAGAATGCCCAGCCGGCGTTTGCGTCGCTCCAGCTCGGCGAGAACATGATCGGCGAACTCGACCCGGATCATCGCTTCCGACCGCGGCTTGGAGTCGACTGGCCGCAACTCGGCGCACGGATTATTGACCACCTCGCGGGCAAGCTTGAGTGCATCGCCATGTCTGAGGAGCGGTTCGTCGCGGTCCTGTCCGAAATGCGCAAGGTAGAGGTCGTCGACAACCTCGGTGACAAGCTCGTCGAGGCTCTCCACCAGCGTGACACCCGCATCGGTATCGCCCGCTACGCCAAGTGATTTGAGGACCAGCTGACAGAACTGATGGGTGGTGGCGATCGTGGCGGCATCGAACCCGGCCAGCGCATCTCGCAGCCGCTGTTGCCTTTCGGCGCGTTTCCTCCCGGTTCCCTCGAGCAGATGCGCCACCAGCTCGTTGTCGCCGACGGTGGACGGATCCTCGAACGCGATGAGGGCGCCCAGGATCTGGCACCGAACACGTTCCCGCAGTTCCTGACTCGCCGCACGTCCAAACGTGATGAGCAGCATCTCATCGAGCGTGGCCCTGCCTTCGGCGAGGTACCGGGTCGCCAGCCCCGCCAGGGCGAACGTCTTGCCGGTTCCCGCGCTGGCCTCCAGCACGGTGGTGGATCGGTCAGCTGGCAGCTGTCCGAGCAGGTCGAAACGGTCCATCAGTCCGGGTCCCTTTCGGCGCGCAGCAGCGGGAGCCACAGTCTCGCCGCGAAGGCACCGAGGCGGGTGCTCTCGCGTTCGAATTCCTCGCCCGGCCGGACCGGTTGGAGCAGATCCTCCAGCGGCGCATTCAATCCCCAGACCCGCACGTGCGCCCTTTCCTGATCCTCGCCCGGATATCTCCCGGACTTCCACCGGAACGTCGCCTCACGCACCGGGTCCTCGCCGGTGCAGCGTGCGGCGGCCCAGGCGTACGACGTTTTGATCGGCAGCGGGATCGGCTCTCGCCGCCCGATGTCGTAAAGCGCCACCAACTGCCGCAACACCGCCATGGCGGCGTCAGGTGGCGGGCCCAGCAGCCGTTCCTTCGCCGTCATGCCTTTCTTCGGCCGACCGATGCAGACCGCTGTCCAATCCCGATCCGGAAACTGCGCGACCAGGGCCACCAATGGTATCCACGATTCCAGCAAGTGCCTGCCGTCGAGCTTCGAGTACGTCACCGACACCATGCGGTCGCCGAACACCGGCGACACGGTTCCGGTGAGGCGACGTGCTGAACCGAGGTCAACGTCGACGTCGTATGCTCGAGGCGGCACACTTCTGTGCCGGCGTGCGGCCCTGGTCAGTTCGGCCGCCTGGTCGCGAAGCTGCTCGGCTTTGCGCCAGCCGAGTCGTCCGGGCGGCAGCGACCCACGGCGCCACTCCGCCTGCCGCGCCTCCTCAGGATCCATGCCGTGCAGCATGTCGCGCAGCATCCGGTCGCCAACGACCCACTCCTGCAGGGCGTTGATCTCCACCGGCATCGCGTCTTCGACCCCGTCGACATCCCACGGCAGCGTGTAGTCGAGCGCCCGAAAGAACCCCTTGACCGGATCCTTGAAGAACGTGACGAGCTCGGTGAGCGCAACGTCGTCGGAAGCCGGCGGCGGAAGGGGCTCGGGAAGGAACTCGGGCTGTTCGGCGCGCTCACCGGTCGCCACCTTGGCCGCGGTCAGCGCGGTGGGGTCGAATGTGAACGGCTTGCCGGGGACCCCGAGTTCGCCCGGTGTCACGTTGCGCACGTCGAAGGGCTGCAGAGGATGGTTAACGACTACCCGCCCGCGCACTTTGTCAGGTGTCGTCACGTCGAGCGCGTCGAGTAGCTCGACAAGAGGTACGGCCGGCGGTCGGCGTTGCCCGGAGTACTCGTTGGCACCGGTGTATGTGATCACCAGTTTCTCTGTTGCGGCGCCGATCGCGTCGAGGAGCAATTGCCGGTCCTCGGAACGGATGTCGCGTTCGCCGGTCATTGGGTTGCGCGCCAGCGCGTCGTCACCGTCCACCACGCTAAGGCGCGGGAACACGCCGTCGTCGAGGCCGACGAGGCACACCACCCGATGTGGTACTGACCGCATCGGCACCATGGTGCAGACGGTCAATGTCCCGGTGCGGAAGTTTGCGCGCGTGGGGCGCCCTGCCAGGTGCCGTCCGAGGAGCGTCCGAATGTCGGTCAGCCGCAGCAGTGTATCCGCGCGTGAACCGGCATCGGCCAGCACCTCCGCGAATTCACGCTGGACCTGACTGGTCTGCCAGGCGTCGTTGTCGTCGAGGCGGGCGAGCAATTCGATGCCGTCGGTCAGGGCAGTGAGCCAGTCGCACAGCGGCCGCGCACCGGTCAGCGATCGCACAACGGTGTGTAACCTGCCGACGTACTCGGCGAAGCGGCCGGCCAACTCGACGCGGTTGCTGCTGACGTCATCGAGCGGAAGCGTCGTGCCGAGCCAGGCATGCGAATCTTCGGACATCGCGACCCCGGCCAGTACCCGGTCGATGCCGAATCGCCATGTGTTCTGGACGAACCCGCCCACACCGAACGGCGCGCGGTACTGCTGGTCGAATCCCCACCGGATGTTCGACTCGCGGACCCACGCCGTGATGGAGTCGAGATCGTCGTCGGTGAAGCCGAACCGTGCCCGGACTGGAGCTGCTTCGGCAAGGTTGAGCACCTCGCTTGCGGTGGCGCGGCTTCCGGCCAGGCTGAGCAGCTGTGAGGCCACGCCGAGAAGCGCATTGGTCTGGGTTAGTGAGCGGTCGGCGAGTCGCACCCGCAGGCGGTGGGCCGGATGAGCGCCGTGCACCACGTCGCCCAGGCCGAAGCCCGCGACGATCAGCGGCGCGTGTGTCTCGATGTCTGGGCACATCACCAAAATGTCGCGCGGCTCGAGGGTCGGATCGTCGGCGAGGAGGCCGAGCAGCACTTCACGTAGCACATCGATCTGCCGGGCCGGGCCGTGGCAGCTGTGCACCTGGACAGATCGGTCGTCCTCAGCTTGCTTGCGCCCTTGCGGCCGAACGGCGTTGGCGGCGACGTCGGACTGCAGCCAGCCGAGCAGGGTGTCGGGACGGATGTCGCCGCCGAGGTACTCGTCGGTCTGCGGGTTGGCAGGCAGGCTGCGTTGGAGCTCGCGCAGGTCGCGGCCAAGCGTGGCCAGCAGCGGGTGGCCGACATCGCGGTGGCTGACGTCCTCACGCCGCGGGATCGGACCATGCAGTGCGGTAAGAGATTGCCAGAGCTCGTCGCTGGGGTGCGGCAGCCACAGGTGGAGGTCGTGACCGGTGGCGATCGCCTTGAGCAGCTCGATGTCGGTGATCGGCAGCCGGGTGTGTCCGAACAGCGAGAGCCTGCTGGGCAGGTCGGTCACGGACTCGCGCAGCTTGGTGACGCTCTTCCGGTGCCTGACGTGCGGCGGATCGGCGGGAACTCGCGCCACCAGCGCTCGCCACAGCTCGGCCTGCCAGCCCAGGTCGTCGTCAAGGTCGCTGGTGCGACCCTCCAGCCAGTCGACGAGCAGCTGCGGCCGCTGCTTGGCATAGGACGCGAACAGGCCGGCGATGCGGCGCGCCACCGCGTAGCGCCGGCCCTGGCGCAGCTCTGCCTCGTCGCCGTTGTCGAAGTGGCCCAGGTGGATTGCCAATGTCCTGCACCAGGGTTCGTCGAGGCTGCAGTCGATGGTTTCCAGCAACGGCCACGTCATCGCATCGGGCGACCAGGGATCGTCGTCAACGGTGCCCGTGATCTCCGCGATCAGCGAGGCAGGGGAGCGGAACGACACCCCCGCACAGACGCCATCGGCACCGCGTCCGCGCCCCAGGACGTGCGAGAGCCGCTGGCTCAGCCACCGCTCCACGCCGCGTGCAGGCACGAGCACCAGTTCCTCGGCGAACGGGTCGGGCAGCGGGTTCGCCAGCAGGGCACCAAGCCCGTCGGCGAGAAGATCGGTGCGCTCCGCTCGATGCAGGTGTAGGGCCATCGCGGGTCACAATAGAACGCCGGTCCGACGTACAAGGACGGCGCGCGGGATTTTGTCGAAGCGCTAGCCGTCGTGGCGTTCGACGCGGCGGTGCCTGCGTGCGTCGACAACGGCCGCGTCGAGAATTCTTTAGGGCCCTGGTTGCGAAGCGCGCACGCAGCGCCGTTCCACGGCGGCCGAACAGCCGGGTTGGAGGAATCCGGCGGACAGACCCGCCGGCACTGCATGCCGCCAAAGGCCGCACAGTGGGCAAACTCCTCGTGCCTCCATGCCGCCCCGTTGATAGCACGGCGGGGTCACGGCCAACTGGTCGCGCCGACGGCGTCCGGCATACGTTGGCGAGTTCCACTCGCTCGGGGTGACGTGGGGCGCACCGGAGGGTCCCGACGAATCGCTGCGAACGGAGGAGACCGTGCGGTTCTGGGAGAGCGGGTCCTAATCCGCCTCCGTCGCGCTCGCCTGAGCGTCTTCGGCTATGTCCTCCAGCTCTTGTGTCCGCGCCTTCTGCTGCTGGGAAGTCAGCGCCTCGTAACTCTGGCGCTCCTCCTCGGCACTGTAGAGGTCGTTGCTGACCGCTTCCATCCTCTGAGAGAGGTCGTGCAGGACTTGGTACGCATCGTCGTCGAACGGGTGGCGGTGAAACGTGTGGGCGTTGAATTCATCGGTGCCGGTGTAATTCATGTCCGCGGTGTGCTTCTCGAGTTCGCTGGTGATCATCTCCAGCGCGGAGATCAACGAGCCGATGCTGGCCCGGACCCCCGCGTTGGGCGTCCAGTCCTCACCGGCGGTGCGGTCCCGCAGGTAGGCCTGCTGGCGGCATGCCGTCGAGCAGTAGGCGGCGTCGGCAGGGGCGTGGAATTCGTTGCCGCATTCGACGCAGACGTCCAGCGCGGCGGGCATGTCACTAAGCGTAGCCGCTAGATTTGACGCGTGGTCACGGCAAGGTAGTCGGGATCGCCAACGCTGTCAGCGGATCGATACCAGCTGGTCGATCGAATCTTCGGGCAGATCGCCGTCAACCACGGCGGTCACCTCCAGCTTGTTCAGCGTGATGGTGCCCTTGTGATTGTCGAGGAACGCCGTGTCAGCGGCGTCGCGGCCGGTGGCGATGCGCACCAGGCTCTGCCGGGGCGCCAGAAGCGTCGCGTCGACCACCCGCCATTGCCCCTCGACGAACGCCTCGGCCACCGCGTGGAAGTCCATCGGGTTCAGGCCCGGCGCGTACACCGACACCAGGCGGGCCGGCACGTTGACCGCCCGCAGCAGCGCCACCACCAGATGCGCGTAGTCGCGGCACACACCGGCACCGGCGAGCAACGTGTCCACCGCTCCGTCGATCGGATCGCTGGAGCCGGGCACATAGTTTAGCCGGGTGCCCACCCAGGAGGAAACCTGCTCCAAGAGCGTCGCCGAATCGGCATAGCCGCCGAATTCGGTTGCGGCGAAACCGTAGAACTTGTCGGCCTCCGCGTAGCGGCTGGGCCGTAGATACATCGAGAGGTCGTATTCGGTCACCGGCGCAGGATCGGTCTGACCCACGATCGTCGCCGCGTAGTCGACTTTCAGGTTGCCTGTGCCTGCATCGAACTTGTGGATGCGGTTGCCGTGGACACCACTGATCTCCAGGGGCTGGATGGGCTTTCCGTTCAAGACGAACGACAACGACTCCGACAGCTCAGTGCCCGGATGCGGAGCAGCAGCAATCTGAAACTCGAGCGTCGTCGGGGCAGCGATGTCGACTTCGAGCTCTACGCCCACGTCTCGCTTCACAGCGCGATGCTGCGCGGTCTTTTGGAACTGCCGTTACGTGGTTGCGCGGCGGCTTCACGTCTGCCTGACCGCACAGTTGCGGGTACGTGGGCGACGTGGCCTCCGCCGGGTCTCCGTTGGCGGGCACCGGCAGATCGACGACGCCGCGATGCGCCTGTATTCGTGCCGGCGGAGTCGGGGGTGCGGTCAACCTTGGAAGAGGGAGCCTGGTACGGAGCAACGTCACCGACCAAGGCCTTCACCGGCCCGGAGTGGGCGGCGACTTGTTGGGGGCTGACGTCGATGCCGGCTCTGCGCATCAGTGTCTGCACTTCTTTACGTTGTTCAGGCAGCACCACAGTGACGACATCGCCAGCGCTTCCGGCTCGTGCCGTGCGGCCGGAGCGGTGCAGATAGGCCTTGTGTTCGGTCGGGGGATCCACGTGCACGACGAGTTCCACCGCATCGACGTGCACGCCACGTGCGGCGATGTCGGTGGCCACGAGCACCCGCGCCTCACCGGTGGTGAACGCCGCAAGGTTGCGGTCACGCGCGGGTTGGGAAAGGTTGCCGTGTAGGTCGACCGAGGGAACTCCGGATTCGGTCAGCTGTTTGGCGAGCTTGCGTGCTTGGTGCTTGGTACGCATGAACAAGATACGGCGGCCGGTACCGGAGGCCAGATGGTGCACCAGCTCCTTCTTGGCTTCCACCCCCGCGACTTGGAAGACGTGGTGAGTCATGGCGGGCACGGGGGCGCCTACCGCGTCGACGGAGTGCGTCACCTGGTTGCGCAGGAACCGCTTGACGAGCTTGTCGACGCCGTTGTCGAGGGTCGCGGAGAACAGCAGCCGCTGCCCGCGGGCAGGTGTGGCGGCCAGGATGCGGGTAACCCCCGGTAAGAAGCCAAGATCGGCCATGTGGTCGGCTTCGTCGAGCACGGTGATCTCGACTGATTCGAGGCTGATGATGCGCTGTCGCATCAGGTCTTCGAGCCGGCCCGGGCAGGCCACCACGATGTCGATGCCCGACTTGAGCGCGGCTACCTGCCGGTTTTGCGGCACGCCGCCGAAGATCGTGGTGACCTTCAGGTTGTAGGCGGCTGCTAATGGCTTGAGGACAGCGCTGATCTGGGTTGCCAACTCACGGGTCGGGGCCAGGACCAGACCGGTCGGTCGTGACGACTGTCGCGTCCGTGCCAGCCGGGTAACTAGCGGGATGGCGAAGGCGAGTGTCTTCCCGCTGCCAGTCTTCCCCCGGCCCAGTACATCTCGCCCGGCGAGGGTGTCGGGAAGAGCCTCGACCTGAATCGGGAATGGACTGGTGATTCCGTGTGCGGCAAGCACTTTGATCAGCGGTTCGCCAACGCCGAGATCAGCGAAGGATGGATCGGTGGTCACGTTGATGGTGCCTTTCGGGGCATCGGTTGTGCGTCGCCGCGTGAGCGATCGTCACGGGCAGACAGCACAGGGTGGCGAGATTGCCGGTGGGCAATATCGATCGCCGCGAGAAGAGCTTGTGCGGGATGCACGGATCATCTGTGTTCGGCGCTTCGTGACCGGGAGCTTAGGATCCATGGTCGGCGCCGCCGCGATGAAGGAGCGTTCCACGACGTGTCGGCATCAGTACTTGTGACGCCAACGTTGGTGCCCAGCGTACATGACCCGACTGATGACACGATATTCGGCCGCCGACCTCGGGCGCATGCGGGGCGGCGGCGCGAAGGGGATATCCCGTTTGCTCGGCATCGGCGACGTCCGCTGGCCAGCCGGACGACTACGCAGCTTTCCTGTTGGCGGCAAGCGGCAGTTGGGGGCCAGCCGTGACGACAACTGTGACCCCTGAGCCCCATTCTGGGAGATATGAGCCCGCTTGCTGCTGCGCTGTTGGTCGACCGGTGCGGCTCGGCTATCGGAATTGCCACCATCAAAGGTGCCGCGGCAGCGGAGGGACTCGTGTGCAGGAAAGTTCTCGACGACGGGACGGCGGCATGAGCCGGGCAGTTGTGGTGGGGGGATCGCTCGGGGGGCTCACAGCTGCGCTGGTTCTGCGGGACCAGGGATGGGACGTCGACGTTCTGGAACGCAGCGGTGTTCCGCTGCAGGGTCGCGGGGTCGGTATTGTCGCGCACCCGACGACTGTTCGCTATCTCGTGGAGCGGGCAGGCAAGTCGGTCGGCAACATCGGCGTGCCGGCTGGCAGGCTGCGTTATCTCGACCGCGACGGCTCGATCGCCGCTGAGCGACGCTGTGCATATCGGTTCGCGTCCTACTTCGAGCTGTATCGAACGCTGCTGGACGCCTTCGGCACCGAGCGCTACCACCTGTCGGCTCAGCTCACGCACCTCGATAACCGGGACGACGAGGTCATGCTGTCACTGACCGACGGCCAGATTTTGACGGCCGACCTCGTGGTCTGCGCCGACGGCATCCGATCGACGGGACGCCGGATTCTGTTGCCCGCGACCGAACCCCGCTATGCGGGATACGTCGTGTGGCGCGGCACCATCGACCGAGATGAGCTGAGCGGTCGCACTATGCGCGTGCTGCGGGACGCGATCACTTATCGCATCCTCCCGCGCGGCCACGTGCTCACCTACCCGATTCCGGGTCTGGACGGGTCGGTGCTGTGCAACTGGCTGTGGTATCGAAACGTCGAACCGGGGGAGCACTTGTCCGATCTGCTCACCGACCGTAACGGTTCCAGAGCCGAGCTGACCGTGCCGCCCGGATCGGTTCCGGCCCGCCACGTCGAGGAGCTGCATTCGGCGGCGGACACCGAGCTTCCCGCGCCGTTGGCCGAGCTCGTCCGACGAAGCGCGGAGCCGTTCATCCAGGTCATCGTCGACTTGGAGGTGTCTCGAATGGCCTTCGGGCGTACCTGCCTGATCGGCGACGCCGCGTTCACCCTGCGCCCACATATCGCTGCGGGCACGGCGAAGGCGGCCGACGATGCCTGGCAGCTGGGCGACGCGCTGCTGGGCGCCACGCCGCAGCACGTCCCACTTCGGCTGACGGCCTGGGAGGCTAATCAGCTACCCGTTGGCCGCCACGCGATGCAACGGACCCGCGCAGCTGGTCAAAGTTTGCAGGTGGAAGGAACTTGGCGGGTTGGAGATCCGCCGCCGTTCGGGCTGCACGAGGCTGGGGACAGCGCCCTGCCGCTCGCCACGGATCGTAGGGGAAACACCAACGCCGCAATGCCAGTTGGCGGCGATGCGGTCAATAGCATCGCCAACGGCTGATGGGAATCGATCGGCGTGCCGTTGACGTGGATTTGGTCCCTGTCGAGGGATGTCTAGACCGGATGCGGACCGAGGTACGGCGCCAAGACCGAATGTCCACGTGAGATGCTCGGGTCCGGTCGTCGCCCCGCGACTTGCTTTTGCTGCGTGAGGTTTTCCGGACACGCACACGAGCCCCGCGAACAGTCCCAAGTAGTCAACCCGTCGAAACCACCGGCACATCTCTGATCGCGGCGCAGCTGGGCCTACATTGCCCGCGCATTCAACCAAGCGGGATCGGCACAGCTTTCGGCGTGTCGCTTTGGCTGATGCGGCAGTCGGACCTCGCGGACAGAGAAGACGTAACCAGGTCCGTCAGCGTGAATTCGACTCCGTCGGCGCCCTTGACGTCGACGTGCCGGTCACCGGGCTTGTCGTGCGTGGCGTCGAAGGTCTTGGCGCCGAACCGACTTGCTCCGTTCTTCAGGATCTGCTCAGCCTGGGGCCAATTGTCGTCTGAGATCGCAGCGCTGAATGCCACCAGGGCGTAGGCCTTCTGGCCACGGGTCCACAGGTAGTCGCCGCCGCAATCGGTGAATCCGCCCTGGACCACCTGCCATGTCGTCCCGGGCATGAGTGCGGCGATCTCGTCGGCCATCTGCTCCAGCGCGGCCCGGAACTGTCCCTGGGCTGCCTCCAGTGGCGGCTTGGCGCGCAATCCGTCCTCCAGCGCGGCAGCTTGCGCAGCGGTGACCCGATCGGCTGCATCGTTACTGCCGTAGGAGCGCCCGCATCCCAGTACGGCAACGCCCACCAGAGCAAGCACACAAACGATTCGTGACCGCACCAATTTTGCCTCCGTCCAGCAGCGCACGCACCGGCCTGCGACCGTCGAACAGTGACTGGCCGGCACGCCCACACGGAGCACCCCTACGAGCGCGGAATTCCCACCAATCCAATCAGACGCCGGACCAGGGTGCACCGTGAGATGTTCCTGCGCGGCAGCTGTGAGCTCAGATTCAGCAGCGTCGTGCCGGAAGCTTACGATCCCGACTCTCGTGCCAGGTCGTAACGCACAGATTCATCAGCTCCGGTTCCGGTAGAAGGCTCCTCCCGGAATACGTCGACAAGGGCCTCGTGAAGTCCCTCCAGCCGCCGCAGGCGTCCCTCCAGGTCGGCGAGTTCGTGCTTGAGGCCGGAGATCTGCTCGCCGAGTTGACCCAGCAGCCTTGATACGACTTCTTGTCCAGTGACCGGCCAGCCGCCCGTCCTGTGGGCGGTCACCGTGTGTGGATAGCCGCCGAGCAGCACAGCGGCCGCCGACCCGGCCTGCCAGCCCAGCCCGTTGTCGATGCGCTGCAGGATACGAAGAATGTCCCGACCGCGGACCTTGGCCAAGGCATCGGGGGCGGGGAGACCGCGCCCGGCGGCTTCCCCCTTGCTGATTTTCAGCTGCGCCATCCGCGCCTCGATGAAATTCATCAGGCGAGGGACACCGTCTGCGGGCACCGTCATGATGGGACCTCACTGAAACCGAACTGCCGATGCGGGAAGCGCCGACACCGATTGCCGTCGGCAACCTGGCGTTAGGTATTTCGCGCAAAGCTAATAATAGGTTTCAATCGGGTCCTCGCGGCGTGGCTTTGGGCACCGCACCACGAGTTTCGTGGACATTCGGTGCTCGCGCTCAGCAAATCGCCAGCATATTGCCGGATTGGCCGAGTGGCGCGGGCGACGGCTGGTTACCGCGGAATCCAAACCCCGAATAGCCAGAAGCCCCACTGAGTGAATCCGGGATCCCATACCGGCGTCGCCGTGTATCCCCGGTAATCGAACGGCGGACGAGGCGGTCCTCGCGGAGGTGGGAGTGGCCCGCTGGTGCGGCGCTGGCCACGCTCGCCCCCGACACCGACCGCGCCTACGCCGAACGCAGCCTCGATGACTGCACCCGCGACCAGCCGCTTGATCGTGTCCGGTGCTAATCCAGACAACTCTTCGCGGCTTATCAAAGTTAGCTAGTCAGCGCAACATTCGTGTGACGAGCCGTTCGTACTGTGTCGATCGTAGTTGTGTGCTCGGCGTGCTATGTGCTCGCCGGGTCGGAAGCGGGCACGACTTATACTTACAAACATGCAGTTCAAATGCCTTCTTCGGCGCCATCGCTGTTTTCGTTGGGCGTTGGCGGGTAGGCCTGGATTCCAGGTAGGGGCAAACCAGGATGGGTGGCAGCAGTAACGACATAGGTTAGCTGTAGCGCGATTCTGGAATCAATCGGCGATAGGAAACATCGAGAGGGCCGCCACCGTGCAGATCAGTCTGAACGTGACATCGGCAGTGGTGGCGGGCGCTGCCGCGGCAGCGTCCGGCGCCCGCGCATTCCCGACGACTCGTCTTACCCTTCCCACCGCCACTCCTGGGGCCGAGCACGCAGTCAGCGCAGCGACGCCCGCGGTCGTCATTCCGGCACGAACGGACACTGGTCACGGCCAACGGCCGCGCGAGTGGCCGCGTCAATGGCGAATCGCCCACCGAGACGGCCCGCGCCGGCGCGCCCCCCTTCGCCGGCGCGGGCTCCGGGCAACCAGGCGCGGAATGGCGCCGCCAGTGCTCCGCGCGATGGCGAACGCTGCCGTGCCTCGTATTCATGACGCGGAACATTCCGGGGTGAGGTTTAAAGCACCCACCGGACCGGTAAGCCCCTTGTCGCTGGGACGCGTGAGAACGCTGACACGCGAACGCAACCCAGAGACAGCGGGACAACCGCAGCGGTCTTGAGCATATTCACGCCGCCCAGGGGCCGGGTCTCTCCGAAACGGAGAACTACAGGGGTGGAGGAATGATGGCGACTGCGGTGTTGATGGTGGCGTGCTCTAGCTTGTTCGCCTTGTCTGTGGCGGTGCTGCTGGAATCGCGGTGACGAAATACCGTCAGCTCAGTCGATGTAGTAGATGTCGGTGAAATTAGCCGTCCAGTCCGGGCCCCGGCAGGCCAACGGCAGGCCATCGGGTGACTGAGCCGCACCCGCGCTCCCATAGCAGGGATTCCCTAAGAGCCGCAGGCCGATCAAGGGCTTGGACTGTATCCATTGGCCCTTGGCATCGCAGAGCAACGTGCTGCCCGACGACGAGTCCACGCCGAAAACGTATCGGGTACGGGCAATACAAGGCGTGCCCTGCGCAACGTTCCGAGCAACATACGGGACGCACGCCGGCGAGTCGCACGACGGCGCCCCTGATGCATCGGCGGCGGCTAGCAACGGTGCGGCAGTGAATCCGCAAGCCAACGCGAGTGCAACCACGAGTTTCAATGTCCGCCCCTCCGCTTTGGAACAGCTTCTCTGCTGCTCATCGTCTTGAGGGTTAGCGTAGGTTCCTCGCGGTGTCGGCGTAGCGCGTTTGTTCCCCAAACCGGCCGGATGGCTGGCCCGCGGCGTTTGTCACGCTCACGCGGCGGCTGTCTAAACCGCCCAGCTGATCAGCCTGCACTCACCAGGCCACGGCCGGCACACATCTGTCGACAGGACTCACGGCAATATACGGCGGCCCGCCTGCTCAAGAACTTGGCGCACGACTCGCACGTGGGCTGGCTCAGTTGCCGCCCACACTGCGCGCGCTACGAGATTGTCCTGCTGCACGAAGGTGGCGAACTGCAGTGCGTGTCCGCTCTTGAAGAGCAGCTCGCCCGGCATCCCGATGCGCGAGTCGGCGCCAAGCAGCACGAACTCGGGGCTGCTGCTGCGCACCGCCCAACCCAGCACCGATCGGCCGGAGCGGTCGTCAACAAGTTTCAGGCCGATCGCCGACCACCCCAACAGCAGCTTGGTTCGAACGGTCACGGGGGCGCCCTCCAGGATCGCTCGAGCCCATTCCTCAGGTGTCCGATCATCGGGCCCGGTGTCCAGAACGAATGTGTCCGCGTAGTCGATGCGGGCAAGCGTGCTGAGCGCTCGGGCCGCCGGCGGAACCGCGACTTGGCGCACCCGAGGTGCGGCACCGGGGAGCCGGCGATCCGAGTCATCCATACAGTGCAGTACTGTATGGACGATGCCGACGCTTTGTCAAGACCTCGCCGGACGTGATACGCAGTGGCGATGCCCGCCCTGACCCGCACCCCCCGTAGCACCTGGATCGACGCGGGGTTGCGCGCCCTGGCTGCCGGCGGCCCGGAGGCGGTGCGGATCGATGTGCTCGCCCAAGAACTCGGTGTCACCCGGGGCGGCTTCTACTGGCACTTCCAGGACCGGCGGGCGTTCCTGGAAGAGATGCTGGACACATGGGAACGCAGAAGTACTGACGAGGCCATCGAGCGCGTCGAGAGCGAGGGCGGCGACCCCCGCGACAAGGTCTGGCGGGGCGGCATGCTCACGTTCTCCAAAGAGATACTGCCGATTGATCTCTCCGTCCGGGAGTGGGCCCGGCGTGATAAATCCGTCGCCAAGCGCCTGCGACGCGTCGACAATCGGCGGATGGAATACCTGCGATCCCTGATCAGTACCTTCTGTACCGATCCCGACGACGTCGAGGCCCGCAGCATGCTGGCCTTCTCATTGGCCATCGGCAACCACTTCATCGCCGCCGATCACTTCAAACACAGCCGCAAGGAAGTACTGGAGCGCGCCACCAAACGGCTCTTGTCTTAAGACACAAAGCCCCGCTGATTAGTGAAATCGCATGAGCGGCAACCGGCCGGGCTTCGGGCCCTTCACGTAGTCCCCAGGGGAACCCGGGGAACTCATCCTGGCGACGGGGCCCGGGCAACTCGGTCCGCGGTAGCCCACGGAGTCGATTCCGACGACACTTGGCCTGGTGGAATCGCTGCAGCGAAGGATGCTCGCGCGCTACCGGGTCCGAACGCTGGGAAGCCGCGGTCACGTTCCCACCGAATGGGGAGCAGCACGGCGAGCAAACAAAAACGGTGGCTGCCAAAGGAATGCCGTCGCGACCGGATGATGTGTGGATAGCCGTAGACGTAGAGATAGGCGTTGATTATGCTGCGGGCGGCCAGCGTGGCGCCGAGGGCGACCAGGACCGCGAGACCTGAAACCGGTTTCATCGTCTGGGATCTGCTCCTTCAGGGCGGGGACGTGTTGGCCCGTTGGGTATGGGCGCCCTGCCCAGTTGAACGAGATACCGTGGTTGAACGTTCAACGGCTGCGGGGGCACGTCTCTTGCTACGCACCTCGTCGACGGCCTTGACGTGCCTGGGGTCGCTCCCGTCGCCGCGGAGCAACACGGCAGGTAGCTGTGATATGGCCGTCCCTCCAGGTTTGCACTTGGTCCGAATCGAGCGAGCCGGGTGCAAGCGCCTGAGATCGTGCTGATCGCGATGTAGGGCTACGCGGACGCGCACCGGCACCGTCCCAATCGCCAACGGCCGGGAAATCGGGCCGCACCCCCCCAGCTGCTGCCCCGCTGCGGTCGCCACGTTGGGCGCCGCCTGGCCGGCCGCCTTGCTCGAAACGTGCGGACCCAAATCGTGTCCGGCTGCGAGCACAATTCCCCCGAATAGCGCATCGGATCGTCAGCGTCTGCTCGATGCGGCCCACACGCCGTCCACCCGATCGATAGACTTATCCATGGAAGGCCGCTGCGCTACTGGTGACCCACCCAAAAGGTTTGTGAGGCCGTCACCGGGTGCGGCGGTGTGTGCATCCCTGGAAGCGTGCCCCAGAAGAGGTTCCGATCATGGCAAGCCCAGCCTGATGACGTTGGACAAAACTTTGATGCCCGTTCCCGTCGGGCACACCGCGGTGTTTGAGCGCACCTGGCCGCTGCGGGTGGGCGATATCGACCGTACGGGCCGGCTGCGGCTGGATTCCGTGGCGCGCCACATCCAAGACATCGGCCAAGACCACGTGCATGCACTGGGCTTCGATAAAACGCACCCGGTCGGGGTCGTGCGCCGCACCATGATCGATCTGCTCCGACCGATCGAATTTCAGGACATGCTGCGGCTGCGCCGCTGGTGTTCGGGCACCTCGAACCGGTGGTGCGAAATCCGGGTGCGTATCGACGGCGCCAACGGCGGGCTGATCGAGTCCGAGGCGTTCTGGATCAACATCAATCGCGACACCGGGATGCCCGCACGCATCAGCGACGACCTTCTCGACGAGCTTCGGCGCACCACCGACGTGCATCGGCTGCGGTGGACGTCCCACCTCTCGGCGGGCGGCCGACAGGACGCCGACCAGATCTACGAATACCCGGTGCGGTTCACCGACATTGATCTGTTCGACCACATGAACAACGCTGTCTACTGGAGCGTCGTCGAGGATTTCCTGTCGACCTGTCCCGAGCTACTCGGCTCGCCGCTGCGTGTGACCCTCGAGCATGAGACACCGGTCGCGCTCGGCGACAAGCTGGAGATCCTCGTGCACGCCCATCCGGCCGGTTCCACCGACAGGTTCGGCCCTGAACTGGCCGACCGCGTCGTGAGGACGCTCACTTATGTCGCCGGCGACCAAACCAAAGCCATTGCCTCGATCTTCGCCCTCCCGCCGCGCGCACCGATCGAGCCCACGGCATCGGACTGAGCGAGTTTGACGCCGCCAGAGCAGCCGGGAAGGAGCAACCGATGACCGATAACGACAATGACCGACAGCCTGAGGACCTCACCGGGGAGAGGACATCGGCATTTCGTGCCGACTCCATCAACGAGCAAGACGCTGCAGCTGCCGCCGGCGTCGCCGAGGGCCAGCTTTTCGGTGTGGAGGGCCTGCCGCAGGGCTCGGCGTTGCTGGTGGTGAAGCGCGGCCCCAACGCAGGGTCCCGGTTCTTGCTCGACCGGGCCACCACGACGGCCGGTCGTCACCCCAACAGCGATATCTTCCTCGACGACATCACGGTGAGCCGCCGACATGCCCAGTTCCACTGCGAGAGCGGCGAATTCCAGGTTGTCGACGTTGGCAGCCTCAACGGCACTTACCTCAACCGTGAACCCGTGGAGTCGGCTGTGCTGGCCGACGGCGACGAGGTGCAGATCGGCAAGTTTCGACTGGTGTTCCTGACAGGCCCCACAACCGGAGCCACTGACAGCGTGACCGGGTAGCTCCGATGAACATTTCATCGCCAACGCGTCCTGCGCGGGCTACCACCGAAGGGTTGCGTTCATGCTGCCGTGGACTTGGCGGCCGCGAGCCTCAACCTCAGTCGGGTGAGCGACCCGTCCGCAACCCGAACGTCCTGTATTCCCTGGACTTTCAGTTGACCGTCGTCCACCAACATGGCGACTTGGCCCCATCTTACGGTGCAGGTTTGGTGGCAGTAGGTCAAGGTGGCATCGCCACGAAGCCATCTGCAGCTAATCGGACCTTCAGGTCGTCGGGTGAGATTCACCCAAGCCTGTCTGCAAATCCGGGGTGTCTACACGGGGGGCCGTTCTTCCACAACTGCGCCGACAGTGATCTAGCCGGCCCAGAAGGGGCCGTAGATGCCGTAGACGCCGGGGTAGGGGGCGGGAATGGAGCTGTTGATCTCGGCGTCGCCCGGCTTTTGACATATGGTCGAGCTGACCGACGAGACGCAGTTCCGCTGATCTGCGGGACCCTGTTGCTGGGTATCCGCACCGGCGGTGGGTGCCGCAGCAAGAACTACCGCAGCGGCGCCGGCCGCCAACACTGGAGTGATGAACTTCAACCCGATTCGCATGACGAAACCTTTCTTTTCGATATCGGATAGGTGAGGACTGGGCCGACCACGGTGGGTCGATCGTGAAATGCCTGCCAGCTGGACTGCGTTCGCGTTAATCGGCTGGGGCGGGCAGCATGTCTGGCGGCGCTTGCGAAGGTGTGGTGCTCGGTAGTTCGCGGCGTCGCACGGCGAGGTAGGTGAGCAGAATGGCGCTCAGCCCGACCAGAACGGCGGCGACGGTGCCGTCGCCGTAGCCCAGCCCCCCGCGCGCGGCGGGTTTACTGCACCAGTCCGCGATGGAGGCACCCAACGGTCGGGTCAGGATGTAGGCCCACCAGAAGGCGACGACGCTGTTGAGGCCAAAGCGCCAGTAGCCCAGCGCCGGAACGGCCATCACGACCGCGAAGAACACCATCGACCCCACGAATCCGAAATGCAGCTGGCTGGCGGTCAGGTCACCCGCGGCCGTTCCCAGCGTGAAGGTGAACGACACCGCCAGCCAGTAGAGAACTTCGCGGCGTGTACTGGTGATGCTGTGTACCGACAGGGTGCCCTCGGCGCGATGCCAGGACCAGAACACCACGGCGACCGCAACCGACCAGAACAGGGTGCACACTGCGAACGACACGCCCAGCTGGCGGTGGATGACGTCGGCGGCCATGGTGCCGCAGACGGCGACCATCATCACCGTCGCCCAGTAGGCCACCGGGGTGTAGCGTCGGGTCCGAAACTGCAGCCATAGCGTGAGCGCGAAGCCCAGCACGCCGAGGCCCAGTCCCACCAGGCCGATGGTGTTCAGCAGGTAATCCGATGCCGCCTCGCCGGTGGCGGTGGTGAGCAGCTTGAGTACCCAAAACGAGGCGGTGATCTCGGGTACCTTCACCGCCAGCGGCCCGCGTCGCGAACGATGACGTGGGTGGTCGGGGAACAATCGCCGGCGAACTGTCGAACGGGTATCGGATGTGGTGCTCTGAGTCATGGGCTATCGGGGTCCTTCCGCTTTAACAACGAATCGGTCGGGGTTCATGTCCTCTTCTCGTTTCGGCGTATCGGTGGCGCCCGCCTAAATCGAGTCGGCGGCACCGTCTTGTGGTCTCTCGCATCCATTTAGCGGGTCGCCTGGCGCGTTGAGCAGGCGCCGTCGAGCACATCGCGGACGCAGTGAAGGTAGCCTCGGAGCGGGTGGTGGCTGGCGGTGACCATGCGGAGTTGACCGTTGAAGGTGCTGATGCCGGTATTCAATTCGCCTTGGGACTGGACCAGGACCGCCGGTCCCCAGATGGCCAGAGGTCGCACCGCCCCGGGTGCACCCATGTCCACGACACGCAGGTTGGATGCTCCGGCGTCGAAGCTGAGCCCTCCAACCATGAAGTCCTCGGCGTCCTGGCTGGTGGCGTCGACGGGAATGAACTGCTCGGTGGCAGCCGACGCCGCCAGCAGCGCGGGTAGCGACCGGGCAGCCACCAGCTGGTCACCGACCGTGCGGGCCATGTCCCACGGGTTGGTGAGCTGCTCGCGATTAAACGCGGTCCGCGTCGCGGTGAAGTACAAGCACACGTCGTCGTCCACGCCGATATGACTCCGGACGTCGATCGGGGTCAGCATTCGGACGAACTCGCTGCGGCCTGACTCGATGATCACCCGGGTCATCGCCGAGACGAGTGCCGCGTGGACGGTGGTGCGCTCAGCGCGAGCACGGGCGACCAGCCGCCGAGTCAGATCCCTATCGACGCTGACCGCGCAGATATGCGGCGCCGCGCCGTTGAAGGGCCGAATCGTAGACCTCCTGGAAAGCCAGTTCCGCTGCGCGGTTTGTGGCTGACCGACCGGTTGCCCGTCGCGCAGGACACCGATCAGTTCCTCCTGCGTCGGCGGCGTCGGAAGCGCCTCCAGTTCCCGGCCGTTGAGGGCGGAGAACAGATCCCGCAGGATGTATCCGGCGGAAGGCCCGTCGACAATGACGGGATCGACGGTGAGCACAATGGCCGCAGGGGTGCTGGGCCCCGAGCGCAGCAGCACCACCCGGGTGATCGGTGCGCACGAGGTGTCAAAGGGCCGGGTCAACTCTGCGGCGACGCAATCGCACCAGCTGCGCCCAGTCTCCGCGTCCATGACGGTGATTGGGATCGGCGGCACATACGCCGGGCGGTAAAACCCGAGCCCGTTCTGCGGGTCATCCTCGACGTGCACCTCCAGCAGCGGGTGGCGTTGCTGAACGGCGCGTAGCGCGGCAGCGAGCATGAACGGATCGATGTCGTCGGCGAGCTCGGCCACCATGCAGAAGTGCATCGTGCTTTTCTGCTGGCGCAGTTGATACAGCCGCTCGAAAGCCCCGAGCGGACGAACCAATGCACCGGTCGCCTCACCAGCAGATCGTCGCAGTCCGACGCCCGCGGCGGTGACCTCGGCTTCGCTTCCAATCATCAGCTACCTCCACAGTCCTGTTCATGTCCAGCGTTAAACCGCTGTGACGCCAGTCTTCTCGGGCGGTCTGTCGGGGGCTTGAACGAGCGCGACAGGTCGCTGAACCGATGCGTCATGAGGCCGGGCCGTCGCAGCGGTAGGCGTTGCGGTAGTCCGTCGGGGAACTGCCGTAGTGGTTCTTGAAGGTGCGGCAGAAGTGGCTGGTGTCCGAAAAGCCCCAGCGCTGAGCAATGTTCGAGATGGGCCAATCGCTTTCGGTCACGTCGGCTCGGGCGCGTGCCAGCCTGCGTACACGCACGACCTCACCGACGGTCTGACCTGTGGCGCTGAACACACGATTGACGGTGCGGACCGACACCCAGTGGGCTGATGCGATGGCCGCAGGCGTGACGGCGCCTTTGAGCAGATGGCGATCGATGTACCGCTCAATCGACGCCCGCAACGCAGGCCGCGCGATCTCGGCCGAACAGACGTCGCGGTCGCTGCGCAGGGCGCCGACGAACAACTCCAGCGCCGCCATGCGGGCCGCACTCATAGCGGCTGAACCCAGTTCCGGCAGAACCTGACTAAACGTATCCAGATAGCTCGTCAGCAGCCGCGTTGCCGGGGCGGTTGCATCGAGCACAACTCCGTCGGTCGTCCAGGTACGCCTACCGACCTCATCCAGCGCAGCCCGCGGTATCACCAAGCTGCGCTTCGACACTGACTCGCCGATGGTGAACCGGTTCCGTCGGCTGCTGTCCCATGCCGCGACGTCACCCGGTGTCAGCGTGGCTTCGGTGTGGCACTGGCTGACCGTCTCAGCCCCCGCCTGGATGAGCATGAGCACAACGAATTCACCTTCGGGATCCTCGAGCTGACAGCGGGCACGCACACCCGAGCACGGTTCGCACCCGCAGTCGACCAGCAGCAGGTCATCAATTGGCCAGCGGCGCACCCACGCATGAAACACATTCCGTTGCGGAAGCTCCGGGATCGCCACGGTCCAGGGCAGATACGTTGCTGACAGGATTTTCTCCCACTGCGCCGCCGCGCCGTCCCTCGTACGGGCATCGGTCGCCCACAACTCCCCGCCACTTGGCACCACGGCACCTCCCACGTCCTGGAACGGATGTTGCGTTCAGTGGCGTTGAGCCGCCCACGTTGGCGCAGAACTCCACAGGCGAAGCGGCGCCGGCCCCTCCACCGGAGTAGCGATTGTGGTGAGGTGTCGCCGGCTCCGCGTCGTGGCACGACTTCGATGACTTGATCGAGCCGTCTTCGCCTCTACCAGAATTGGACGGCAGCGAAGACATGTCGTTACCGCTAACACCCATCAATGCTTCCCGCGGGCGGGCATCACTGCCTACCTGCCAGCGTCGGCGTACCGCCTTATTGCAACAGTTTTCGAAGTTCAGGCGAGCGTAGGGCGAACGACACCGGACGCTGCAGTTTGCAGCGCCGCAGGCGAGCGGCAGGATTTTTTTCCGCAGTCGAGAAAGATGCTGCCGACGTGCCACTAGTGCAACGACTTTGATCAACGCGACCGCACAGATAAGCGGAGGACGTCACGGAGCCGTTCAGGGGCCTCGCAGCTTCGCTGGGTGCTGACAGGTAAGGGCAGGTTCCGGCTGCCGGGGAGGCGAACGCGGGCGCCAGCGGTAATGACATGAAGTTCACCGCGGCGCCAACCTGGGCTGAGCTTAAACGCTCCGACCGAGGGAAGTGCCACACCATGCGAATCAGACTGAAATGCATCGCACCAGCGCTGGTCACGTGTGCTGTCGCGGTAGCTATTGCCGCTGCACCGGCGGCCGCGGCCGCTACGCAAGAGACGTGCACCAGCTTGAATACTGGGTCGACCATTTGCGAGACGCCCGGCAATGCGGAAGTCAACGACTCGCAGAGTCGCGCCGCGACCATGCCTCAATGGTCTTCCTTCGGGGATCAGTCCGGCGGCCCGTACGGTGGCAGCTTTGGCGGCGGCTCCCGCTGAAACCGGTCGCCCGACAACCGTGCAATCAGGCGGGCGTTACTGGGCGGTGGTGCCCAGTGGAGTCGGGCCCAAGCACCGAGTTCGCGTCCGCATCCAAGGTGGCGCCGACGCGCGACCTTGCCATGCAGCCGGATACAGCGGAGACAACATTTGGGGCCGAGCCGAGCCAAGTCCGATGCGCTGCGACGCAGTCAGTGTTCGGCAACAGCTGATTAGCAGCGGAAGTGGATCAGCCCCTACCGTCTTGCCGGTGGCGCCCCACGTGAAAGGCTGATCCGAGCCGACGTTTGTCTGGGAGCGTGCACCATCTCGGGTTGTTGTGAGCCAACCGTAGCGGTAGATGCCGGGTTTGAGTCGCGGACGCGACGAACACGGGTCGAGAACGAGTAGAGCTGGGTTGACGCCGACGCACGGCGATACGCTCACCGCATCGGCTTAGCTGGTCAGCACCGATGCTGCTGCCAGGAGCAGTGGTCGTGCCTGAAGCCATAGCCACCGTAGCCGCCGTAGCCGCCGTAGCCGTGCCCACCGTAGCCGCCGTGTCCACCGTAGCCGCCGTGTCCACCACCGTGGTTACCACCACCACCACCGTGGTTACCACCACCACCACCACCACCACCGTGGCCGGCGGCGACGACGCTCACTGGAGCGTTGGCCATCGTGGCCGGCTGAACCGCCACCGGGTCGGCCATGGCGGTTGGTGCCGCCGCTATGGCCACCGCCATAGCACCCGCAGCCAACACCGGTGTGATGTGCTTAGTGCCGATTCGCATGGTGACGCTCCTCGTCTTCACGGACGCTTCCCCGCCGTCTCCAGCGTTACGCCCTTGTGAACCAATGTCGTTAGCGCTGACACCCATTTATCTCTTGCAGTTATCGGGTAGCCGCGGGCGCAAAACCCCAAGAAGGTTGCCGTTCGCCGCTGCCATCAGATGGTGTCGAGCTGCTGGTTATTGGTACGGGGTCCGAGCAGTCGGATGGCGACGGCCAGCGCGCTCAGCAGCAACGCGCAGCAGGCGTACAGGCCGCCGGAACCGATGGCCGACAACAGGGTCAGCGCGCTGAGCGGCAGCAGGGCACCAACCAGGCGAGACACCGCGTACGGGATACCGATGGCGGTGCTGCGGTTGGTGGTATGGAACAGTTCGGCCTGGTAAATGTGGGTGAAGTTGGACTGTAGGACGGTGCTGATGGTGGTGGCGACGCCCGCGACGATCACCAGGCCGATGGTGGTGGCGAGGCCGAACAACAGGCCGAACGCTGCGACAGCCAATGTGGAGGCGATGAGCAGGTTTCGGCGTTCGATCCGCTCGGTCAAATACACCGAGGCCAGTGAGCCGAGCGGGCAGCCGAGCGCACTGAGCGCCGAGTATGCCAATGAGTGCGCCAGGTCGAATCCTTTGGTCAGCAACACGATCGGCGCGATGGAGGCGAATGCGTAGAACCCGACCGGGCCGATGATCTGCATCACCCACATCAACACCGTGCGACGCCTGTACGGCCGGGTCGGCGGCGGATCGACGATGCCGCGCGCCCGGGCCGGGGGCACTACCGTTGCCGGGGACGCCAAATCGGCCTCGGTCCTCACTTCGAGCTCAATGGCGGTGAGGACCCGGTCGGCCTCGGCAATGTTTCCGGTGGCCGCCAGCCAGCGCGGCGATTCAGGTAGTCGGCGTCGGAGCAGCCAGACCGCCAGGCCACCGAAGGCGGCCAGTATCAGCAGCCAGCGCCAGCCGGCCAGCCCCCCGATGGTGGTGTTGGCCGCGGTGGCGAGGCCACCGGCGACCGGCGCCGCGAGCAGACCTACGGTGTAGGCCCAGCAGAGGTAGCGGCCGCGGCGCGCGGTGGGCAGCAGTTCGCCCAGGTAGGTGTCCACCAGCGTCAACTCGGCGCCCAGCCCGATTCCGGTGCACATGCGCAGCACCAAGAACGTGGCGAGGTTGGGAGCGAAGGCGGTCGCCAACGACAGGACGGCGTAAGTCAGCAGGTTGACCTGAAATAACGTGCGCCGGCCGAGCCGGTCGGCAAGTGGTGCCAGCACCATCGATCCGATCATCTCGCCGGGAAACAGCGCGGCGATGATCAGCGACCGTTGCAGGGTGTTCACCGCCCACTGGCCGCCGAGCAGGACGCCGAAGTAGGTGCTGAGCGAGATCTCGAACAAATTGCAAAACGAGCCGAGCCCGATCAGCACGACAAGCCTTCGGTGCCAGCGCGACACCGGCAACCGATCCAGCCGTTCGGCGATCACTCTCGCCGAGTCGTCCCCGATCCCGGGGCTGGTGGCCGGGGGTGGGGCGTAGTCATCACCGGCCATCGGGCCCTCGGTCGCTGTCCTAATCCGTTGGCGTTTCCCAGGATTGCGGTCGCGCCCAGCCATGTCGTTACCGATGGCACCCATCCACGGATTCCCGCCAGTTGGAATCCGGTCATACCCGTCAGCACCCAGGGCGTAAGCCCGATCGGTAACTCAGCTGTCGGCGGGCGAAGATGAATGACCCTGACATCGACGGGCTGCGTCGTTGTACGCAGGGAGAACGAAAAGTTCATCCTCCGTGTGGCACATCATTCATCGGTGCGCCTCCTGGCGGTGCGGTCTCATCAGAGGGCTGATAGGGATTTCGTCGCGTAACCTCCTTCCCACCAACTGGTGGCCAGCGCCGCATACTCGTCGGCGGCGTCCTCCCAGACGAAGTGGCCGGCGTCGAGGATGTTGAGCTTGCTGTCGGGGAGCCGCGCGTGCAGGAACTCGGCGTTGACCGGTGGCACCAACGGGTCTCGCGCCCCGGCGATGATCTGCACCGGGGTGGCGATGGTGGGCAGCAGATCGCTGAGCACCGGAAGGGCGACGGGCAGGCTGCGCACGTAGCGCATCGACTCGACGAGCCGGTCCCCGTCGTAGGAGAAGAGATAGTCCGCACGCACGAAGTCCAAGAGCGCGTAGCGCTCGATGCCGGTCAGGGCGTCGGCCACGATCTGGCGGGGGTCGGCGTCGCGATATGTCTCAACGTCGGGGGATTCGACCCACTCCCTGAGCAGGCCGCCCAGGGCAAGCGGATAGCTGGCAGCGCCGCCGCCAATGATGAGGCTGCGCAACCGACCCGGATGCGCGGCGGCCGCGAACAGCGAGGCGCAGGTGCCGATATCGGGGGCGATCACATGCGGGCTCGTGAGTCCGAACGCCTCGGCGGCGCCAATCACGAAGTCGCCCATGGCCTGTGGTGAGAGCAGTTCGTCGCGGCGCTGGGAATGGCCGAACCCGGGCAGGTCGACCGCCACCAGGTGGGTGTGCTCAGCCAGTTGCGCCCACATCGGCTCGAAGGCGAACAGACTCTCCGGCCACGGACTGAGCAACAGCGCGTGTTGGTCGCGGTCCTCGCTCTCCGCGAAGCGGACGGACAACCCGTCGATGATCCGGAACTGCGGCTGAATGCCGTTGAACCAGATGCTCACATGAACTCCCTCGGTTGCGGCGGTCGCGCGCGCCGGCTGACGACCTTTCGATGAGTGTCACTCGCCTTGGCCGCCGTCGTATCGGCCTGTGGACAGTGCGATGGTGGGTTGCGCTTAGCCCTCTAGAGCGGGCGGACCGCGCCTGGGTCGTCGGGCAAGACGCGATCCAGCTGAGTTCGTGAGGCGATGTCGAGCTTGCTGAAGACCTTGCTCAAGTGATATTTGACGGTGCGCGGACTGATGAACAGCCGGGCGCCGATCTCGGGGTTGGACAACCCGCAGCGTGCCAACCGCGCGATCTGTGCCTCCTGCGCGGTGAGCTGCAGGGTGGTTTCGACGGTGCGTTTGCGCGCAGTTTCCCCGGTGGCTGCCAGCTCGCGGCGGGCCCGGTCAGCGAACGCTTCAATGCCCATCGCCTCGAGCATGTCAAGGGCGATGCGTAGCTGCGCGCGCGCATCCATGCGCCGGCGTTCGCGTCGCAGCCATTCGCCGAAGAGGAGGTGAGCGCGGGCCAGCTGGATCCGCGCGCCGGTGCGGCCCAGCCATGCGATCGACTCGCGGTAACTGCGCTCGGCGACCTCGCCGTCGCTGAGCAGTGCGCGCACAAGGGCTTCGATGCCAAGCCCCCAGTCGGTCGGGGTCACCCGCATGCGTTCCGACACCCAGTCGAGTGCCGCCGCGACGAGCGCGGTGTCGCCTGTGCGCGACGCCGCCTCGGCAAGCTCAGGCACGAGAAACGGCCCGGCGCCCAGCGGATCGAGCTCGAATAGTCGCCGCGCGGCGTCGCATGCCCGGCCGTGACGACCTAGTCCGTTGTCGAGGACCGCGCTGGCGTAGATCGCAACGTCGGCCATCGCGGTGGTCGGTTCCCGCAGGGTGGCCTCGATCAGCTCGCAGGCGTGGGTCTGCTGGCCCCGCCAGGCGGCCGCGATCATTTCGGCAGACCGCACCGGCGGATTCCCGCTTACTTCGGCGATCACGCCTTCTTCCTGGATCATCTGGGCCGCCGTGGTCGGCTCCCCGGCGAGCAGGTGAATTCTGGCCAGAGTATTGAGCGTGTGCTGCAGGTGCGCGAGTGCACCGGTTTCGCGGGCGAATCCTGCCACACGTGCCGCGAGGGCTTCCGCGGATTCGCCATCCCACAGCTCAAAGGCGACTTCGGCGGCGGTGGTTGCGCACAGAAGCCAGAGCCAGCGACCTGCGCTGTCCGTGGGAACCTCATGGGCAAGGAACAGCTCGACTGTTCGCGCAAGTGACGGCGCGGCTGCCGCATACCCGTCAGTCCAGCGCAGCACCAGCCCGCTGAGCAGGACGTCGACCGCCCGCGTGGACACGGGAGAAGGCGGCACCGCGCGCGCGGCCTCAACCACCTCAGCCAATCCGCCGGGGCTGCCCAGACCGGCCGCCCAGATCGCGGCCGCCAGTGCTTCCAGGTGAGTGTCACGCGCCAACGTAGCGTCCAGGGGCTCAAGGCGTTTGGCCGCGTCGAGAAGCAGCCGAGCCGCGTCGGTACCGCGTCGCTGCATCATCGCGATTTGTCCGCGCAAGTGCTGCAGCTCAACGGCGTGCAGGTGGTCCAGCGGCGCCGCCTCGACTGCCACCAGCAGTCCCAACGCCGCGTCGAACGCGCCGGCGTCGCGGTTGGTCTTGGCCGCGGTCAGCAGGCGCTCGGCACGGCGAGTGGGTTCGGCTGTCAGCATCGCGGCACGTTCCAGGAACGCTGCCGCGGCTGCCAAGCCCCCGCGGTCCTGCGCCCGGCCGGCCGAGCGCTCGAGCTCCTCGGCGACGTCCTCGTCGGGCCCGGGCGCGGCTTGGGCACGGTGCCAGGCACGTCGGTCGGGATCGCGTTTGGCGTCGGTGGCCTCGGCCAGCGCGTGGTGCACGTTCTGCCTGTCCGACAAAGGCGCCAAGCGGTAGACCGCCGAACGCACCAGGGGGTGACGAAAAAGCACCCGGGTCCCGATCTCGAGAAGACCGACCTCGGCCGCCGCGGTGGCCGCCGACGTGGGGATGCTGAGCCGCTCGGTGGCTCGCCACACCAGCAGCGGTTCGCCCACCGGCTCGGCGGCCGCTACCAGCATCAGCAGCCGGGTATCGTCGGGCAGAGCCTGCAGTCGCCGCTGAAACGCTTCCTCGATTCGCCCCGACAGCGGCGCGGAACCCGCGAATCCGAACCCGCCGGCCAGCTGCGCCGAATTCAATCCATGTGGTAGCTCCAGCAATGCCAACGGGTTTCCGCGCGTCTCGGCCACAATCCGGTCGCGGATCCGCATGTCCAGTGGGGCGCCAAGCACCGAGTCCAGCAGTGCCTTCGCATCCTCGTCCCCCAAACCCTCCACCACCAGGTGCGGCAATCCCGCCACATCATCGGTTGGCTTGCGAGCAGCGAAGACCACTCCAACCGATTCTGCTTGCAGCCTGCGGGCCACGAAAGCCAGGACCTGCGTCGAGGCACGGTCGAGCCACTGCTGGTCGTCGACCAGGCAGATAAGCGGCCGCTGCTCCGCAACCTCAGACAGCAGACTCAGGACCGCCAGGGCCACCAGGAACCGATCCGGCGCCGGTCCCGAACCGACGCCCAACGCAACCTCGAGCGCACGGCGTTGGCGAATGGGCAGCCGCTCTACTTGACCGAGCATCGGCGCACACAGCTGCTGTAGCCCGGCGTATGCCAGCTCCATCTCTGACTGCACGCCCACGGCCGGCGCCACCACGCAGCCCGACGCATGCTCGGCCACGTAATCCAACAGGGCCGTCTTGCCCACGCCCGGTTCGCCACGCAGCACCAGTGCGCGGCTCTGACCGCAGCGGACAGCCTCTATCAGCCGATCAAGCGTGTCGCACTCGGCTCGCCGGCCCCTCAACTCGGCCCCTCCTAGGGCGGAGGAACCTACGGCCATCTATCCGGACCTGACGCTTAGGGCAACCACAAACCTGACAACGCCTCCGGTGACGGGATGCTTCCACGAGCGGTGCGCCTTGTGTCGCCGCTGCGTAGGTCACCATTGCCCGCGCGCACCGTCCCCGCAGTGGACCCCGCGCCGTGCGGCAACGTCTCTGTGCGACCTGCTTCACAGAGTCGGGCGCGGATCTCGGGCTCCGTGCCTAGCACGGCAGGGCATAAGCCATCGAGTCAGAACCAGTTGCGGCTCATCGGTATTCGGGGGTCGGCACTTTCTCACGGATGCCGCATGATTTCAGGCGCGATCCACGGCCCCTCGGGTTCGGCGGCGTCGGGGTTCATTTTGATCGCGTCGATGCCGCCTTCGGGCATGGTGAGCAGGTGAATGTATGTCTGATCGGGGTCGGCGAATATGAGTAAGTCACCGGCAAGGGCGGTGATGAGCGGTGAGTGCTCGATACCGAGCCCGTCGAGGCGTGTGGTCCACGCCAGAAGGTCGTCGGTGCCGCCGGCCACGAAGTGGACCGGGTCGTAGCCGATGGTGGCGGCGGCGGCGCGGGGAGCCCAGCGCAGCTCGATCGGGATGTCGACGCCGGGGAGCCGCAGGATTACCGCGTAGCGCTGCCCGGCGCGGTCGTAATGGTCGAACTGGGAAAGGTATTGGGCGTCGAACACCCGCTGATACCAGCTCAGGCTGGTGTCCAGGTCGCTGACGGGCAGTTTGAGGTGATGCAGGCCTTGCAGCCGGGGAGCGGTCACTGTTGTCTCGTTTCAGGCAAGTTCGGCCATGTGGAGGGCCATTTGTTTGCGCGCCGGCGGGAGGGCTCCGATGACGGAGAACACGCTGTTGCGCACGAACTGGCCCGGGCGGTTGTCGACGACCGAGGCGCGGGTCATGAAATTGGTGAACGCGACGGTGGTGCGCGCGATCGGTCGGCGACGCCGCTCGTAGCCGTCGAGATCGGCGTTTTTGGCACCCGCAAGCGACGTGGACAGGGTATGCGCCAAGTCCATCGCGTCCTGAATTCCCAGGTTCATGCCCTGGCCGCCGGCGGGACTGTGCACGTGGGCGGCGTCGCCGGCCAAAAACACCGGTCCGCGGCGGAAGGTTTTCGCGATGCGGTGATGGACACGGAACTGTGATGTCCAGGTGAGTTCTTTGACCCGCGCCCCGGTTGGGCCGCGCTCGTCGAGGATGTGCTGGACAAAATCGACGTCGATCACCTCGGGTGGGTTGTCCACTGCGGTCAGTACGCGGCGTTGGTTGTCGGGCAACGGTCCGCTGACGACGATCCCGGCGGGTGAGAAGAAGTTCTGTACCTCATCGAATCGCAGCGGCCACTCAACCCGGGCATCGGCCAGGGTGAAGGACTGCGGATAGGTTCCGCCCGTGAAGTCGATTTTTGCGCTCTGCCGCACCACTGACGAGACGCCGTCGGCGCCCACCACGAAGCGCGCGCGCACGACCTCGCGCCCGTCTGGACCGTCCACTTCGACGTCGGCGGTCTCGGTGTCGATGGACACGCCGCTGACGCCGTAGGGACGCATCACCTGGCCGCCGAGCGCATGCATGCGTTCGGTGAGGACTTTTTCGGTCCGGTATTGCTGCAGTGTCAATACGAAGGGGTAGGAGCTCGGCAGGGCGGAGAAATCCAACCGCGTCAACACCCGGTCTCGATCGCGGAATGTGAACGTCGGCACGATGACGCCCTCGGCGACGAGCCGATTGCTCACGTCCAGCTCACGCAGAACCTCCAGGGTCTTCGCGTGGATCGCGGCGGCCCGCGATGCGTTGGCGCCTTCCTGCTGCCGGTCCAGTGTCAGCACGTCATGACCCGCGCGACGCAGTGCCGATGTCAGCACCAGGCCGGTCGGGCCACCACCCACAACAACAACTTCAGTCTCCTTGGGCAGCATCACTTCTCCTTCAAATCGGTTGGCATCGTTGCCGGTTCTCGCCGTCCCGCCGGCCTCCCGCCAACTGTTCCTTGGCCGGTCCGCGCTCGTATCTGCCGGTGGACAGCGGAAGTGGTGAGTCGTGGGCAGGCATGGCGCCGAGCGAAACCCAGCGAGCGCGCGGCGACAGCGCTGCGACGTCGCGGATTGGAGGCACCCCGGGCGATTGCCGGGTGCACGGCGTCGATCTCGTAGGCAACGATCGTCATCGGAGACTGCTCTCCTTCCACGGGTCCCCCACCGGTCGTGAATTTTGACCGGCAGACGATTGTGGCCGCCGTCGCCGCCGTGCTCCAGCACTACCTCACGGCACCGTTGAGCGGGTCCGCGCCTCCCGACAAACCGGCTTCGCGGTCGCGAGGCGTGAAGCCGTCGACGACACGGGCCTAGATTCGTTACAACGTCATCTCCTTGGGTAGCACTATTTCTCCTTGTCAATCGGTGAGGTGGTTCCGGGCCCCGAGGTGTGCTCCGGCCATCGCGCGGCGACGGGATTGCTGAGATATCCGACCCCGCTCACTCCGACCGTGACCGTGTCGCCGGGGTGGAGGAACTCTTGGGGTGTGCGGCCGACACCGGTCCCGCCGCATGTCCCGCTGCTCATCAGGTCACCCGGCTGCAGCGTGACGGTACGGGTCAGGAACTCCAGAAGCGTTGGAATGGAATAGATCATGGTGTCGGTCGTGGTCTGCTGTTTGTACACGCCATTGACCCGGGTGCTGATCTCGAGAGGTGTTGTGTTGACATCGGGTACTTCGTCGGCGGTTACGATGTGCGGGCCGAGGGGGCAGAAGGTGTCCGGGCATTTGCACAGCGTGATCTGCAACGGTTCGCGATCCATGACGTCGCGCGCGCTGACGTCGTTGATCATCGTGTAGCCGAAGATGTATTCGTGGGCCCGCTCGGCGGGCACCCGGTACGCGGGCTTGCCGATGATGATCGACAGTTCGGCTTCCCAGTCGGTATGCGTCTGCGGCGTGGGGATCCTGATCGGCTCGTCGGGACCGATGACCGCCGAGCGCAGCTTGGAAAAGAAGACCGGCTCGGTCGGATGTAGTCCTGTTTCGGCGAGGTGGTCGGCGTAGTTGCCGCCGGCGAGCAGAAGTGTCGATGCGGCCGAGAGCGGAGCCTTCAACCTCGTCGGATACACCAATTCGTCGGGGTTTTCACATGCTTGGCGCACCGGGTCGAGCCCGCCCGGACCTGTCTTGATGAGTGCCGTGAGGTCGCGGTGACCAGTGGGCAGCACGCCGTCGCCGACGCGGACACCGATCGCCGGGCGCCCGGCCTCATCGTCGTAGGCGACGATCTTCATTCAGATCTCCTCTCAGTGCGATCAACTGACGGCAGTGGGCTGTCGTTGAGGGATTCAGGTGTCGGACATGTGGCTGCGCGGCGGTAGCCACGAATGAACGCGGCTGTCACAGTTGCCGCGTGGTCACTCCCCGCAGGTCTCCATCCGCCCCGGGGGACTTTGTGGGCAACGCAGACCGGTCGTTCCGAAAGCCCTCCGCGTGTGACGACGCTGCGACACGGGCGTGGTCCGTCGAATTCGCGGTGCTGCGTCGTGTACGACCTGCTGAGCGGCGCTTCGGCGACGCCCGGGAAGGGGTAAGGATGACGGGGGAAGCGGTTACGCGCCATAAAATGTCTCCTGGCTGTCGTGAAGTCGTTGCGCGAGAAGTGGGGTCGCGTAGGTGTCAGTGATGACCTCGATGTAGGCAGCGGTGTCACCACCGCTGGCGATCTTCATCGCCTGATCCAACTCGGCACAGGTGCTCACCCGGGCGGTATACCAGTCGGGGCAGCCGAGCGCGCGGGGAATGTCTGCGTATTTCCAGGAGGCGACATCGTTGTAGGAGATGTCCGGGTCCCGACATAACAGCCGTTCGATGAGGTATCCGTTGTTGTTGAGCACAAAGATGATTGGCTTGAGACCGCGGCGCCCGAACTGGGTGATCTCTTGCACGGTGAGCTGGTGGGATCCCTCACCGGTTACGAGTACCACGCGGCCTTGCGGTTTCGCCACTGCGGCACCGAAGGAGGCGGGGGTTGCCCAACCGATGGATCCCCAGAGGGTCTGATTATGAAACGTGGCGCCGCGCGGCAGATGCGCGAAGGCCAAACCCATGGATGCGGTTCCTGTTTCAGCGATGATGGTGTCGCCAGGCTGGAAGAACGTTTCCCAGCGCGGATAGAGCGCATCAGGGCTGATCGGGTCATTGCCGTGTCCGGCAATGTGACCGAGTGAGCTGGCGCGAAGTGCGGTGGTCATGCCGCGTTTGATCACCCGCCGGGGCAATTCGGCCAGCACGTCACGCATTTCAATGTTCGAGAAGACTTGGGATCCGACTCGGGTGCGGTGGTGGCCGATTTCGATGGTACGGGCCGGTTCTAGGTTGGCGGTGAAGGCGCCCGAGTTGAGGTCAGTCATCATCGTGCCTATACATACGACCTGGTCACATGATTCGACATAAGCCCGGACGTTTTCGTCCATCAGCTTTCCGTCGTACATCCCGATGTATGACCGATGCCGCTCGTCGAGGACCGACTTGTCGGCGAACATCGTCGCGAACGGGAGCCCCGCTGCGTCAACGAATTCGCGTAGGAGATCTTGTGCACCGACGCGGGCGACCAGCATTCCGGGCAGGATGCAGGCGGTGCGTGCCGCATCGAGGGCGTTGACGATTGCGTCCAGCGCTGCGCCGAGGCTGGTTCGGTCGGTCAAGGGTGGATCGAGGGCGTGGGCATTGCTCATCACAGGTTGGGTCGCCAGGTCCGATGGAAAAGCCATGTAAACCGGTCGCCGGTGGTAGAGGGCAGCTGCGATCAACCGTTTCGTCTCATATGCGACGTTCTGCGGTGTCAGGATGGCGCTCGCGCACACCACCGGCTCGGCCATTTTTCGGAACAGATCGAATTCGCCGTTGCCCAAGGTGTGATGCACCGGCGAGCGTGCCGACTGCACCGGCATGGCGGGCATCCCGGTGAGGTGGAACACCGGAAGGTTCTCTGCATAGCAGCCGCTGATAGCGTTGATCGCGCTGAGTTCGCCGACCCCGTATGTGGTGCTGAGTGCACCCACGCCGCGCAGCCGCGCATAACCGTCGGCCGCGTAGCCTGCGTTCAGTTCGTTACAGCAGCCGATCCATTCGATACCGGGGTGGTTGACGATCGCATCTTGAACGCTGAACGCGAAGTCCCCGGGGACACCGAAGATCGCGTCGACTCCGATCTCTTTCAGACGACGCAGAACATGCTCGATCACCTGCTCCGACATGGATTCTCCTCAGTTGGTTTTGACCGGTTCTCGTCGGCAGCAAGCCCGGGCATCACGGCCAACCTTCGGCCGAACGGGCGGAGCCCCAGAGGGCGCCGCGGTTGATCCGGGTGGGGGTGCAGTGCGAGCATGCCGTGGTAGAGCTCGAGGGTGGTGGTCGTGGTAGTGGCCACGCGCTCGAAGTCTTCGATGTAGCGGCGGGTTTCGGCGAGTTTGGCGGGCGAGTCGGGACGGTCGGCGCGCTTGTGGCCGAATCGGTCGCCCTCGAGGACCTCGCACCGCATTGTGTTCTCCGGAGACCAGAGTGGAGGTGATCGGTGACCAGGCCCGTATATGTAGATCTGGCGGCATGTCGACGACAGCGGGCGGGATCGACGGCGCCACATAGGTCGGGTAGCCAAGACTGGACATAGTGGCTTCCCGTCGTGGAGTCGTTTCGTGCGGAACGTTCGGTCCGCGGGCGGCTGGGATTGGCTGTTCATGATCAGGGAAGGTCGGGCGGCTTAGCGAGGCTGGCTGGGATCGAGCAGTACCTTGCCGCTGTGCGCCGACTCGGTCTCGGTTACGGCAGCGTGAATCTCGTCGAGCGGATACTTCGTGCCGGGTGAGGTGGCGAGAACGCCTTCGCGCATGAGCTCGGTGACTTCATCGATGAGCTGGACCGTGGCGGGGGCTCCGCGGGGGTAGAAGCCGCTGTCATCGAGGCGTGGCAGCCAGTAGCCGAGCCAGTACACCTCGAGGGTGCGCCGGCCCGACAGTGTGAACCGGGGGTCTTCTCCGACGCGGATGGCTTCGCCGGTGAGCGATCCGTAGACCAGCATTCGGCCGTCCTGGTGCAGCGAACGGAAGATCTCGGTCCCGGTCTGTCCGGCGACGGGGTCGATGGCGTATCGGACTCCTTCTGCTCCCACGATTTCGCGGACCTGCTCGTCGATCGGTGCGTCGGTCGAGACGATCACCGCGTCGGCGCCAAGCACTTCCAGTTCGGCGGCCGCCTCCTTTCGGCGGACCACGTTAACGGTTCGGATGTCGTCGCGGTGGGCCAGCCTGATGATCATGCGCCCCAACTCGGAGTTCGCCGCCGACTGCAAAAGCCACTCCCCGCGGGGTACCCGCAGGACGTGGCGCACCATGAGGACCGCGCTGGCCGGGTTGATGAGAAAGGACGCCACCTGCTCGTCGGGGATGCCCTCCGGGGCCGGGAACGCCTGCGCTTCGGGAATGACGGCATAGTCGGCCCAGTTGCCGCCCCGGGAGTTTCGGGCGAAAACGCGCTGGCCAACCGTGAAGTTCTGCACGCCGGGCCCGAGCGCGTCAACGACGCCCACACCTTCGAAACCGACCGGCGCCGGAAAGCTGGGCGTCACCCCGGAGTAGTGTCCGCGCACATACAACAGGTCTGATGGATTGACCGGGCTCAGCAGAACCCGCACACGCACCTGGTCCTCGCCGGGCTCGGGAAGCGGTTGATCGGTTGCTTCCAGAACGTCTTTGGGCTCGCCGTGGCGGGCGAACTGTATAGCTTTCATCGGTTTGCCTCCAGTTCGCTGTGTTGTTGTCGCTAGCGAGCGTTCGATGCGGCCGACGAACCGGGTAAGGATGGCCGCCACCGCCTCGGGCTGTTCGAGATGGGGCCAGTGCCCGGCACCGCGCACGTAGGCGGTCTGGGCGTGCCGGAATCTGCTGGCGACGGCGTCGCGGACAAGCTCGCGGGAGGCGAAGCTGTCGTCGCTGGCGATCACCCGCGTCGGCGCGGTCACGATGCAGGATCGGCTGCTTAGCGAATGCCCGGAAGTCCACGCGTGCAGGGCTTCCAGCGCGGTCTGCGGCGGGGTCGCGAGGGTGGACCGCACCAGTTCGGTGACTTGCGCGCCCATGCTGTGCCCGACCACGACCACCGGTCGCCCTGACTTGCGGTCGAGGGCATCAAGCTCGGCGAGGACCTGATCGCGGTAGACCTCCAACGTGGCGCCCCGAGGTGTCGGCTCGGCGCGGCCGGTGCCGCGCAGGTTCACCGGCACCGACTGCCAGTCCGGCAAGGCCAAGCGGTCGATGACACAGCACCACAGCGCGGCGTCGTCGAGGAGGCCCGGTATGAACACCAACCGGCCGGACACGGCGCGCCCGCTCACTTCGCCCCGCGCCACGCCGCACTCAGCGCGTTGGCGCTCGTCGGTGCTGTCTGGATCCCTACCGCGCGCCAGCCCGCTGGTCCCCGGGCGACCTCGAAATG
Organism: Mycobacterium sp.; assembly: GCA_025965895.1. GTDB lineage: Bacteria > Actinomycetota > Actinomycetes > Mycobacteriales > Mycobacteriaceae > Mycobacterium. The sequence goes on along the minus strand of JAOPWC010000168.1, from coordinate 7,871 downwards.
CACTGCCAGCCGCTCGATCTCGCTGTCATCGGCACGGCAGCGCGACCAGATCACTTCGATCGCCGCCCCGGCGCGGTGATAGATGGTCACCCTGCGGTCCGGGACAGCGGTGTAGGCGTAGCCCTGGGCGCGTAGCCGTCTGTAATTGCGCTGCAGCAGGCCCACCACGGCGGCGCCGTCCAGCAGCCAGTCGCTGCCATCGGGGGTCCAGTGGTGCAGGGGCACTCCCCAGTAGTCGAGGATGAACTCAGTTCCCTCTGCGATGGTGCCGCTTCCCACCCCCACCCACAGGGGAAGGTAGTCATCGAAGAACCAGCGCGTCACCTGGTCGCGCACCGATGGTCGGCATCTTGTCTCGCTCAACGGGTATCCCTAACTCGCGGTTGATCCGGGGCCATCACGACAGCAATCCAAGCGCGCCGTACCAGACTGGTCCCGCATTCAGGCGGTCCGGGTACAGGTCGATCATCTGGTCGTAGAACTCACGCGGACTGGGCTTGTCGGCGAGCAGCCGTCGCGCGTCGAGGAGGTAGTCGCGGGTCCGCGCCAGGATGGCCGGATCATCTGGCAGCTCTTTGTTCTTGTGGCCGGCGACCACCGCACGCGGCTGCAACCCGGAGACCAGGTCGAGCGCCTCCAGCCACGCCTCGATCCCGCCTCCGGCGCTTTCCAGCAGGTATTGGTGCACGCCGTTGTAGGCGACGTCGCCGGCGACGACCAGGCCGATGGACGGCACGTGCAGCACGGTGGTTTTGTCGGTGTCGAGGTGGCCGGTCTCGACCGCCACCAGGCGGTAACCCTCCAGCTCGAACCCCTCGGGAGGGATCGGCTGGTAGACCACGGGACTGTCGGGGATCAGCCCGGGAAAATCGATGTCCCACCGCTCGGCGCGGCCGTCGGTGGCCTGTTGGCGCATCAGCCGGATCGTGCCCTCGGTCGCGTAGGCGATGGCGGCGGGGAAGCGTTGCATGAGCAGGTCGGTGCCGAACCAGTGATCGCCGTGCCCGTGGGTGGCGTAGATGTAGGCCAGCCGCTTGCCGAAGCTTCCGACCCACTCGCCGACCCGCGCCACCTGCTGACGGGTGAACGGCGGGTCGACCAGCACGGCGTCGTGGTCGCCCAGGATCAACGTGCACGCCAGCGGCGAGGACACGATGGGACCACCATCGGGCAGTCGCTGGGACCGGTTGCGGCGCACGCCGTCGTTCACAAACACCTCGTAGCGCAACTCGGCCATATCCGTGTTCCCTTCTAGGGCAGTGCAATGAGGTCTTGGGTTAGATGAGGTGTTCGGTGAACCAGGCGCACGCCGCTTCGCTGGACTCGTCGAACCCTTTCAGGTAGGGGTCGAAGTGGCCGCCGGCGACGGTGAGGAGTTTCTTGGGCGGCAAGGCCCGCTCGTAGGCGTCCAGCGCCACGTCGGCGAGCGTGATCGCGTCGCCCAGTCCCACGATCATCAGCAGCGGCGTCGGCGACACCCGGGATATCCACGTTCCCGGCTCATACATGCGCGCGGCGCGGGTGGAGCGCACGGTGACGATGTTCTGCCACACACCGTCGGGCACCGGCTGGGTGTAAAACGCGATGGCGTCTTGCGAGCGGTAGGACGCCGGCACCACCGGATCTGCGCTGACGACGGCCTGGGTGGCGGGCGGTTCGCCGCGGAATTGGCGCCGGTCGTCGTCGATGAAGCTGGCCTCCAAGGCGGGCACCTGATCAGGCGGGATTCGGCGCAGGCTCTGCTGATAGCCGCTGATGGTGGGCACCTGGGCGACCACCGCGCGCAGCCGCCGGTCGGTGGCGCCTAGCACGATCGCATGCCCGCCGGCGTAGCTGGTGCCCCACAACCCGATCCGATTCGGGTCGACCTCGGGGCGGCTTTCCAGATACGAGATCGCCCGGCGCCAGTCGGCGATCTGCCGCCACGGGTCCACGTCATATCGCGGCTCGCCGTCGCTGGCCCCGAAACCGCGATGGTCGTGCACCAACACCACGAATCCCGCTTCGGCGAACACCCGGGCGAAGCGCTCGAGCCCGTGCTCGCGCACCCCGGCATAACCGTGCGCCATCGTGATGCCAGGATGGGCACCGGCAGCGTCCGGCAGGAACAGCCAGCCGCGCAACGTGACGCCGCCCTCCACGGCGAACTCAACATCGTGTCGGTGCACCATCCCGCCTCCTCCGGACGACGACGCAGAGCGCTTCCTACTTCTGGTGCCATTGGTTGATCTAGGGCGATCGATACCAGAACCGGAATGACTGCCATCGAGTGTTGCTGAATTAGCCCGCGCTCGTATCGACCGGTGGACAGTGCAAGTGGACAGCCATGGGCAGGCGGCGCGGCACTGGTGGCCCCCTGCACCACGTGGTCTGGGCTTTCACCTGCTTGGCGCACGAGGTCAAGCTGTTCTGGCCGCCATCCCGAACTGGCCAGTGCGACTGTCCACAGGCGGATGCGAACGAGGGCTCGGCCAACAACTCTGGGTGCGCCGGGAAGTTGACCCCGCCCCGCTTCGCCCATACATTGAGTACCGACAGGTACAGAAGCCCGGGTGATTCCGGTCGCTTGGCGGCCAGGACGGCATGCCTAGCAGCAGGATCAACGACACCGGTCAGAATCTGACGGAGGAGGCGTCCCGATGTCCATCGGGGAAGTAACCCAAGATTCGAGCACGCGGGATGAACCTGGTGGGCTGATGGCGTGTCACCTGGATGGCCCGGTGGCGGTGATCACGATGAATCACCGGCCCTACAATCTGATGGATCTCGGATTTACCGAGCAGTTGATCGAGGCGCTGCGCTGGGCGGGGGAGTCCGGGGCGCGGGCGGCGATCCTGCGCAGCGGGCTGCGGCATTTCTCTGCCGGTGCGGACCTCGACGCGATGCTCGAGGCGGCCGGGGGTGGGGACGGCACCTTGGGCTGGCCGATCCTGGAGATGCTGAGGGCCTTCGCTGAGCTGCCGATCCCGATCGTGGCCGCGGTGCACGGCAGCTGTGTGGGCGGCGGCTTGGAGTTGGCGTTGGCGTGCGACCTGATCGTCGCCGCGGAGTCAGCCAAGATCGGCTCGGTGGAGGCCACCGTGGGGCTGCATCCGCTGGCCGGTGGCATCCAGCGGGTCGTGGAGCGGGCCGGGGCGGCCCGGGCCAAGGAAATGGCCATGCTGGGGCGCCGTTACGACGCGCGCACCCTGGAACGCTGGAACGTGATCAACCGGGTGGTGGCCGACGAGCAACTCGACCAGGCCGCCGCCGCCCTGGCCCGGGAGCTCGCCGCAGGGCCCACGGTGGCCCATGCCGCGACCAAGGCGCTGGTCACCATCGCCGTCAACGACGGTGTCGGCGCCGCCGATCAGGCAATGATTGAGCTGCAGAGGCCGATCTTCTTGTCGGAGGACTTCCGTGTCGGCGTCGACTCGTTCAAAACGAACGGCCCGGGCATGGCTCCCTTTGAGGGGCGCTGAATCATGGCGCCACTGACCGGAATCCGCGTTGTCGACTTCTCCCGGGTGCTGGCCGGACCGCACTGCGCGCAGACCCTGCTCGATCTGGGCGCCGAGGTCATCAAAATCGAACCCCCGTCCGGGGACATGGCCCGGCTGGCCTTCCCCCGCACGGGCGAGATCTCCGGCTACTACGCCCAGCAGAACGCCGGCAAACGCAACATCTCCATCGACCTCAATGTCGAAGGGGCACGCGAGATCGCGTTGCGGCTGTGCGACGAGGCCGACGTCGTCGTGGAGAACTTCCGCCCCGGCACCCTGGCCTCCTTTGGGCTGGGTTACGACGATGTCGCAGGGCGTAATCCGCGCGTTGTCTACGCCTCGATCAGTGGCTATGGCCAGCACGGCGCGTGGCGTGCCCGCTCCGCCTACGCCCCCACGGTGCAAGCCGAGACCGGAATCACCACGCTGTCCAACGCGCAGTTCGGCACCCCCCAGGACCATCCGCGCAGCGATTCGCTCTCCCACGGCGACGTCTACTCCGGGCTGCACGCTGCAATCGCCATCCTCGCCGCGCTCAATGAGCGAAGCGACACCGGCCGTGGCCAATACATCGATGTGGCGATGGCCGCGGTGATGCTCGCGATCAACGAACGGGTCCACGTGGATCTGTCCGACGCCGAGCTTGGTGAGGAGACCCCCATCCTCGGCGCCACCGACTGCGACTTTTTTATCGGACCAGACGGCAAACAGTTTGTCAGTCCGATCAGCCTGGTCGGCAGCCTGACCTTCCCGTTCTACCTGGCCGCCATGCGCCGACCCGACCTCGCCGCAGACCCACGCTTCGTCACCCCGCAGGATCGGCGACGCAATCTGGAAGCACTGCACGAAATCGTGCAGCGCTGGATTTGGACCTTCACTGACGTGCCGTCGCTGGAGGCGCAGCTCGACGAAGCCAAGATCCCCATCGGCAAGCTGCGAGACATCTCCGAATTCGCCCAGACTGACTGGGCCAGGCAATGGGGAGCCACGCGCACGGTGCCCGACGGCGCCGGCGGCCGCATCACCGTGCCCGGGCGCCCCTGGCATTTCACCAACGCCGCCAAGCGCGATGAAAGCGCCGAGGCCACCCAGACCGTCGAGACCGGTCTCGAGCCGGATCGGCAGCCCGCCCGCCAGGGTGAGCACAACGAAGATGTGCTGCGCGAGCTCGGCTACAGCGACGACGAGATCACCGACTTCACTACCCACGGGGTGCTGCTACACACCCGCAACCCGAACTGAACACAGACCACGCCCCGCGAGCACGTACCACCGGTGACCGCACACAGGAAAGAGACATCGAATGCATTGGGCCACATACCGGTCGCCGGGTGACGCCACGAACAACCTATCGCTGCAAGAACGCCTGATCGGATCATGGAAGCTGGTGTCGTATGAGGCCCGCTCCGAGGACGGTCGCGCGGTGATCTACCCGCTGGGCAGGGACGCCAAGGGCTACATCCTCTACACCCCCGATGGCTACATGTCCGCCCAGATCATGCGGCTCAACCGGCCTCGCTACCAGACCGCCGACCCCAGCGGGGGCACCGATGCCCAGTCCTCCCTGGCCGCCCGCGGTTACCTCGCGTATTCCGGGCCCTACCGCGTCGAGGACGACGCAGTGGTCTTACACGAGCCCGAGGTGAGCCTGTTTCCGAACTGGGTCGACGAGACCCTGTCGCGCAGGGCAGCCCTCGTCGACGGGCGCCTCGAGCTGTCCACCACCACCCCCGTGCAGTTCGGGCAGGGCCAGCTGACCGCCGTGCTGGTGTGGGAACGAGCCTGACGCGCATCGCGACACAGGAAGCCGGAGATCGATTGTCTCGATAGGTCGATGGAACAAGCACGGCGCGAACGGACAACCCCACGGGGAAATCTGGCGTCCAGCGCGGCTTTGTCGCCGATGTGCGTGACTTTGGTTCACTAGCCGAGGCGTTCGCGGTGGTGCACGCAGAGTGGGGCGCCCTCGATGTCCTGGTCCTCCCGTGCATACCCGACTTCGACAGACGACCAGGCGGTGCTACCGCCACGAAAAGTGGCCCGCTCGGCAGGCTTGGCACCGAGGAGGAGATCGCTTCACCTCTAAGGCTCCGGACTGTCGGAAACCCTCCCCGGTCGCGTCTTTCAACCATCACCATCCCCATCGGGAGCGCAAGCCGGTGATTCGTCCGGTGCAGTAATGTATCGATCGGTATACTTGGTGGTGGTGGCTTCGACCACCGGGAGGTGGGGGCGCGATGCGTAGCGGGAGGCCGCGGGAGTTCGATATCGACGAGGTGCTGGATCAAGCGATGCGGGTGTTTTGGCAGCACGGTTACGAGGGTGCGGCACTGTCGGACCTGACGAGCGCGATGGGTATCAATCGGCCAAGCCTGTATGCCGCCTACGGCAACAAGGAATCGCTGTTCGAGCAGGCGCTGGACCGTTATTCCGAGCAGGTCGCCGGTTATGCGCGGGAGGCACTCGAGCAGCCGACCGCGCGGGAGGTGGTCGAGCATCTGCTGCGCGGTGCGGCGCAGGCGACGACGTCGCGGGGGCGCCCCAAGGGTTGTCTGACGGTGCAGGGGGCGCTGGCCTGCGGGCCGAACGGCGAGGTGGCACGCGCGCAGCTCACCCGGTGGCGGCACGCGGCTGAGGCATCGATCCGTGCACGACTACGCCGCGGACAGCAGGACGGCGACCTTCCCGAGACCGCGGATCCGGCAGAGCTGTCTCGCTATGTCGCTACCATGGTGCACGGCATCTCGGTGCAGGCCGCCGGCGGCACCAGCCGTGCCGCGCTGCTGCGGACGGTTGAAATGACCATGGTCGCCTGGGATGCGCTCACTGCTACCTGACCACGCGCGGCCAGATCGTCGCAGCCCAGCCGCAGCACGTATGTACCCCTCACGACTGACCACTCGGACTGTCCACCGGCAGATACGAGCGCGGGCTCGGCGCACGACACTGGGATCCGTGACTGACGATCTGCTCGCCACCGCTGTCGAGGCGGCCGGCGGTCAAGAGCTGTGGAATACGCTGCGCGGCTTAACCGTCGACCTTTCCGTCGGTGGGCCGGTGTGGGCGATGAAAGGCTGGCCCCCCGGCACGACATTTGCTCAGACGGTCACCCTGAACACCGTCGACGAACACATAGATTTCTCGCCGTTCACGCGCCCCGACTGGCGGATGACCTTTGATGCCGCCACCGACACCGTGGCGCTACAGACCCTGGACGGAGACGCGGTCGGCGCCCTGGCGCCGGCGCGGGCCGCGTTCAAGGGCCACCTGCGACCCACACCGTGGGACGCCCTACACCTTGGGTATTTCCTGGGCTACGCCAACTGGAACTACCTCACCACCCCGTTCCTGCTCACCTACGCAGGAGTGATCGCCAAAGAGATCGAACCCTGGCACGAGGCGGGCCAAACATGGCGACGGCTGCAGGTGCGCTTTCCGCCGTCGATCGCGACGCACAATCCCGAGCAGGTGTTCTACTTCGACTCACTGGGGCTGCAACGCCGAATGGACTACATCACCGAGGTTCTCGGCAGCACGCTCGTGGGCCACTACAGCGGCCGGTACCGATGCTTCGACGGCCTCGTCGTCGCCACCCGCCGACGGGTCTTTCGGCGCAACCCAGACAACACGGTCAATCTCAACCAGCCGTCCATCACCCTCGACGTCGGCAACGTCGAGCTCGGTTACGGCAACGACGGGGGCCGGCCATGACCACGATCAGCACCGCCGTGGAGCACCTGTCACGGCGGCTTGTCGTGCACCTGCCCCGCCCCTACGACGAGGCCCGCGAACTCTATGAAACCCTCGTACCCGAGGTGGACCGGGCTCGGTTCGGCCAACTGGCCACCTGGCAAGCCACCTTGGAACTGGCCGAATCAACGCCCCCCACGGGTTCATGCGCTACTACCGCGGCGACCTGACCGCGGCCATGGCGGGATCAGCATCGTTCTGGAAGGCAACCCAGTACCTGATGGGCAACCACACCATCGCCGAACGGATGTTCCACCACGACCCCGCCGTCATGCTGCACGCGCCACTGCGCACCGTCCTGTACGCCGAACCAGACGGCGACACCAAACTCGCCGTCGACCAACCCAGCCTGCTTTTCGCCAGCTATGACAACCCCGACATCACCGGCGTCGGTGAGCACCTCGATCATCTGTTGGCGCTCCTGATCATTGCCATGGACGGCGACCTGCCGTCAGCGCTGCGGAACGGGGCATCGTGACCCCGCGGCAGACCGCGGCGCCCAAACAGCTGGGTGTCAACGTTTTTACCGCACCAGCCAAGGCGGTCGTCGGTGAGCGGCCCAGGCCGTTCGGCGAGCCGCTCGGTTGGGATCCGATCACTTCGACGCTGATTTACGGCGAGTACGACGCCGTGCTGGTG
>JAOPWC010000167.1 GCA_025965895.1 Mycobacterium sp. | reverse complement strand
GCGGCTGACGCTCGGGCACCCGTTCACGGTTGAACGCCGCCATCTGTTCGATGAGATAGTGATCGTGCAGCAGGATCGGGCCGTCGGGGCCGATGGTGAGCGAATGGTCGTCGCTCTCCACCGGGATACCGGCATCCGTCGTCGTCGGTGCGGGGTGAGTTTGGGTCACAGTAATGCCTTTCGGGGGAAGGATCGAACAGTGGGCTGCCGCGTCTAGGGCGGCGCCCAGGGTGGGTTGATTCGAAGTGCCCGCGCCAACAGGCTTATTCGGGCCAGGTGTTGTTGCGGATGATTTCCACGAAGTCGTCTCGGACGAAGGAGTCGTCGAAGTGCTCCAGCACGTCGGCGTTGACGGTGCCGAAGGTGCTGCGCGGCCGGTGCGCCATACCGTCCGTAAAGGCCTGCAGGATACGGTTTTTGAAATTAAGCCGCGGGTGCGCGGCGGTGACGGCGGCGAGCGCTTCCGGGGCCAGATTGTCGCGCTCGATGCCCAGCACGTCGGTCTCGACGCCTGCGGTGACGAGCGCGATCTCGGGGTCGAGGAATTCAGGCACCCCCGGTGTGGTGTGCAGCGCGATGGAAAGCCACACCTTGCGCGCGGCAGCTTCGTCAACGCCGTGGTCGAGCAGGAAGTTGCGGGCCGCGTTGGCACCGTCAACTTCAAAGCGCAGGCTTGAGGTGCGGTAACGCTGGGTCAGCCCGACGTCGTGAAACATTGCCCCCACGTAGAGCAGCTCCAGGTCGGGCTGCAGACCGCGGCGCCGGCCCTGCAGCGCGCCGAAAAGGAACACCCGCCGGGAATGATCGAAGAGCAGATCCTCCTCGGCCGCCCGGATCAGCGTGGTGACGTCCCGCACCAGCGGGGTGTCGGGGATGGTGATCCCGGCGATGGTCTGAGCAGCCCCGGAGCCGCTGAGCAATTGCTCGCCGCTCTCGGTCGGGCCGGCGCCCGTTGTTGTCGGCGTGGGGTGGGTGTGGGTCATCGTCGTACCTCTCGGTGATCGATCGAACACTGTGTGCGCCGCCCGGCTCTGATCTGGGCGCCCGGCCGTGGGATGAAAGGCCATTCCCTGAGGCGATCGAGTGTCGCCGCGGGGGCGTCGACCCTGAGCACCAGAAAGAACGCCTACATCGTGGCTAGCGCACGTGGACGATGTCTGCACGGGTGACCCCCATCACGTTTTCCAGCCACCAGCACTGTCCGCATACCTGCTGGCTGCAAAACGGGCGTCAGCCCAGTCAGCGGTCGGATCACGCCAAAACGGGGTGAAACCGAAGGCTCGCGCGGGATGACTCGCAGTTGATACAGATTCCCGTCCGTCACGAACTACGTTGCGGCACAGTAAATTAGCAGCCTCATGTAAGTTGGGCAATTCCTGCTGGCATCGACCACCCCCTTGCCCCAGGACCGGCCGTACCACGCCGCCGAGCTCGGCTACGAGCTCACGATGGTGAAGGACGCAAGCGCCGATTATTCGGATGAAGAGACGCACGCCGCTCTCGACCTCAACATCCCCAACTACGCCACATCCGTTGTAACCACAAACGAAGTCGTCGACGCGATTTCTACTCTTCGAACGGTAGGAACAGGCGAAGCGGCTGAGTGATCAATCTTGCTGATGCGAATCTGGGCTGGGACTGGATATGCACGCGCTTTCGATCGTGGCGCATGCGGTTGACGAGGAAACAGGCAAAGTCGCGCGGGCACGGTTTTGCCCGGATCACGGCGAGGTCCTGGGTCGGTTGCATCAGCTGAGGGCACCGGTGCGGGTGGCCTATGAAGCCGGTCCGACAGGCTTTGGGTTGGCGCGGGCGATCACGGGGCCGGGACGGAATGCCTGGTTGCCGCACCCTCGAAGTTGCAGCGCCCGGCTGGGGATCGGGTCAAGACCGATGCCCGTGATGCCGTGCATTTGGCGAGGCTGCTACGACTGGGAGAGATCACCGCGGTGCGGGTGCCGGAGCGTGAGATCGAGGCGGTGCGCGATCTGGTGCGTGCCCGTGAAGATGCGCGTGCCGATCTGATGGGGGTGCGACACCGGTTATCGAAACTGCTGCTGCCGCCGTGCTGTTCCTCGCATCGGACGACAGCAGCGACATCATGGGCACCGAACCCTTCGTCGGGAGCGACCGCGTCCAGGTATGACACACAACACGTGACGAATCACGCGCCCTGTGTCTCAAGGCTGCCTGACGGCGTTGGTCTCCAGGAACCGGATATGCCCAGCGTGTTCGGATGATCCTTGCCCAGCACCGTCACGCACCTGTCGGTTGCGTCTACCCCAGCTGCGGTTGAAGTCGGAAGTGCGTTGTACCCGACTTTAATTGAGTCCCACGCGACGTCGGTGGAGGGTCTGGAGTGCGTGCAGCGCAGCCGGGCTGGTCTGAACGAAATCGTGAAGCTGCACGTCGGCGCCATCGTTGTCCTCGCTGCCCTGACCGCTGTTCTGGGCGCCGTTCCCGCAGCGGTTGTTTCGCCAAGTTTTCGCCGCAAGGCGCCTCGACACCTCGGCCTGCTGGTGCTGGGCGCGCTGGCCGCATTCCTGGGCGAGCGCGGTATCGACGAGTTCTGGGTCGTCGACTACTCTGACGCTGCAAGCTATCAACACGCTTGGGGTGGGCCGAGTCTGGCCGGGGTACTTGCCGTGGACAGCGGTCCTGGCCTCGCGATTGTGGCCGCAGCATCAGTCTGGTTGCGCCGGCGCTGGCGGACCCGCCGAACGACAGCCCAGCAACGCTAGGCTGCGAGCCCTGGGGCAATATCGGCCTCGGCTCTTCGATCAACGCGTCCAACTAGCCCAAGAAGCAGCCCGCCAGGCCATCTCTTTTGTCGAACTTTAGGAAGCAGTGCGCCCAACGGCATTCGCGGGGTTGAATACGAGGGGCGTCACGTCGGCGCGCTCTCACGCAATGCACACAGCACCACGCTCGACCTTTCGGAACATCGACGTGCTGCGAGGTTTTGAAGGGTTGCACATGCTCAGCGATGACGAAGACATCGTCGATACGGACAAGCACACTCCACCGGACCAGATACGCGGGAAAGCGGCCGACTCGAAAACACCTATTTCCAACACAATTCACCGCGTCACCTGTGGACCACCGACAGTTCTTCGGCGCGGGCATCCGGGCAGACGGTGCCGCAGATGGGATCACCACAGCATTATCGGCAGCTGGAATACGCGACTAGCGTCGTCAGAAAACGTTACGATCGACGTCATGGTAGCGACCATCGACGTTGGCGGGTTTCCGCATGACCTGGCGGTCAGCCCCGACGGCCGCCACGTCTACCTCGCTGGCAACGACGGGTTGTCGGTGATCGACACGAGTACCAATAGCGTCGTTGAGACCATCGCAATCGCTGACCATGGCAACACTCTTGGCGGTGTGGCGGTCAGTCCGGACGGCGCTTTTGCCTACGTCACCAACAACTCCGCCAACACGTTGTCGATCCTCAACACCTCGACCAACACCGTCGCCTTCACGGTCCCCGTGGGCCGCGGCCCGTGGCACGTGGTGATCAATCCCAACGGCGCGCGCGCCTACATCGTCAACATCGGCGCGGGCACCCTATCGGTGGTCAATACCGTCGACAGAGTCGTGCTCGTCAACGTCGATATCACCACCACTCAGCGCGGTCCGGCCCAGCTCGCGGTCAGCCCCAGCGGCGGCCGCGTCTACGTTGCCAACAATTTCGACAACACACTGTCGGTGATCAGCGGCAGCGCCTCCTCCATCGAGAAGACCATCAAACTTGAGGCGCCGAACGGTGTGGCGGCCAGCCGCGACCGTGTCTACGTGACCCAGGACCTGGGCGGCGTCACTCCCCGTAACGTCACGGTCCTGGACCCACATGCGAACCACAATGTCATCGGCACCGTCGCGGTGGGCGCAAGACCCAGTGGAATGGCGGTCAGTCCCGACGGCACTCGCCTCTACGTCGCTAACACCGACGACGACACTGTGTCGGTGGTTGACACCGCGTCCGACGCGGCCATTGACACCATCGCAGTCGGTCACACACCACTGGAAGTGGCGGTGAGCCCCGACAGCACTCGTGTGTACGTGATTAACCAGTCCGACTCCGCCGTGTCCGTGATCGCAGCCGAGTCGGTCGCCAGCGGGCCGTAGCGTCGTACGGGGCCATAGCCGCGCACCCGTCCGTAGGACTGTGGTCGTCAGCTCGGGCCGCCCGCGCTGCGGGTGTCGCGCCGATCAGGATCTTGCCGACGCCTCTGGTTCAGGACAGTTGACGAAACACTGCTTCCGCATGGACTCCTTGCCCACCGGTCGCGTCGCAGTGACACTTCCGCGCGCCTCGCATGAGCAAAGCGCCGCCAACGTTATTGTCGCGGTTACGGCGCCTCCGCAGCACACCGTTACGGCCCTAATCCCGGTCGGTAACGGGGCCGTTCGGCATGGTTCTCGTCGACGACCGATTTCTCTACGTTGCGCTTGAGGGCGACAGCAAAGTCACGGTCGTCGACACCAGCACCAACGCGGTGCGCAGGACAATCACCGTCGGCCAGGGGCCGACCCGCGTGACACTCACGGACGACGGCGACATCATCGACGTTCCCGGCACCCCCGCCGACGGCGAAGTCGAAGACCGAAGAATCCACGCAGGCGACACTTTTGACCACACCATTTCGGTCATCCTTCTTCCGTTGTTGGACTCGGTGGTACACACATTCCCGCCGATCGAGGGCATCACCGGTATAGCCGAAAGCCGCCGCGGCAAGACCGTGTACGTGACGGAGAACAACAGCAATACCGTCATGGTCATCGACACCACCACCACCACCATCGGCTCCATCAATATCGGGGCGGAGTCTCCGGCCCATATCGCCGCCAACACCGACGGCAGCCGCGCCTACGTCGCGAACTTGAGTGGCTCAGTGTCAGTGATCGACACCACCACCGCATTCCCGTCTGTCTCCCACATTCCGGTGGGCAACAGCGACAACTTCACCGGACCGTACGCGCTAGCCCTCAGCCCCGACGGGGGCCATATCTATACCACCCACCCGGGCAACATCTTTTCCCCGGCGATCGGCACGCTTTCGGTGATCGACACCCGCACCAAACACGTCGCAACGGTCACATGTGGTGCCCTGCCATTCTTCGTCGCGGTAAGCAAGGACGGGAATCATGCCTATATCAGCAACGCCGGCGATAACACCATCTCGGTAATCGACGCCACCGCCGCGACACCGACCGTCATCGACACCATCTCGGTCGCGAATCCCGGAGAACTCCTCTTCAGCCCCGACGGCAGCAAGCTATTCGTTAGCAACATCAACCCCGGAACGGTCACGGTGATCTCGATATCGTCGTAGCGACTGGCTCTCCCGCCTCGAAAGTCCTGAAAGGGTGTACGGCCGCTAAGGTCCGGTGGCGACCGACTCGGTTGCGATCACGGACACGGTGGAGTCTTCTCTGTTAGTGACGTACACACGAGTGCCATCCGGGCTGACCGCCGCGCCGCTTGGTATAGCACCAACCGCGATGGGATCGCCGACGACAGTGTTCGTCGCGGTGTCGACGACCCAAACCGTGCCGTGTAACTCTCTGTCAGCGACGTACAGGCGAGTGCCGTCTGGGCTAACCGCCAACTTACCGACGCGTCTTCCCACCTCGACGGAGGCGATGACCGTGTGGGTGGCAGTGTCGATGACCGAGACGCGACGGGCATCGTCTGGTGCCCCGCCCATCGCCCAGTGGGAAACGTACACACGGTTGTTGCTGGCTGCGACGCCGTTCGGATGCTCGAGACTGATGGTCTTGACGACTCTGGCGCCGGCGGCGCTGATCACCGACAGTGTGTTGCCTGAGTCGTCGGCGAGGTAGATGTGAGCGCTGTTCGGGCTGACCGCCACGTCGAAACCACCGCTAGTAGGGGCGGTCGTGACGATATCGATGTTGACGAGGACGACTCTGTCGACGGTATTGACCACCGACAGAGTTTTCGTTAATTCGTTGGCGATGTAGGCGCGCGCGCCGTTGGGACTGATGACCACATCGGCTGGGCCGTGCCCCAAGGGGACCGTGAAGGTGACAGTGTTGGTTGACATGTTGATCACGGACAGCGAGTTGGCGGAGGTGTTGGTGACATATGCGAAAGCGCCGTCCGGACTGATTGCGACACCGCCAAGAATGTTCCCGGCCACGACTGTGATGGTCTTAACGACGGTGTTGGTTATCGCATCGATAACTGACACCGTTCCGTCTTCGCCGACCACGTAGACGTGGCTGCCAATGGGGCGCCTGACCGCTAGGTCGAGCGGATGTGTGCCAACGTTGATGGTCGCTATCATGGCGTGATCTTAACGTTCTCTGACGGCACCAATTGCGCCGTTGCAGCAACGATGGAGTTTGAGACAGCAGCCGGATGACATCGCGTGAGACAACGCGTCACGACGCGGATCAGGGAATCGTTGGATGACACGAGGTTTGAGAACCTGATATGTAGGCAATTTTGTCAAGAGGCAGGTGAAAGCCGCCCCGACCAATAGCCGGGGCGGCTTTCGTTTTGGCTGGCCTGGTGATGGTGTCAGTGGTCGTTGCTCACGACGGTGGTGTCAGATTGATATGCGCGGGTTGGGCACCGCAGGATGATGATTCGGATGTGAACGTTACTGCTGTCTACAAGCGAGCGTCACGGACAATATTCGTTGAATCGTGTTGTGGCTCATAGGTTCTTTGCAGGTTGGTTCACTCACCGCACCGACGCCTGATCACCTTTATCAGCCAAGTTTGGGTGCCGACCGGCTTGCATGGTCGCCAGTGACCAGCACCAGCCGGCGAGTTCGCGGGCAATCGCGACGTTTGCGACCAGAGGGTCCTTGCCGCGTTCGGTGAAACTGCGCCACCGCTTGTTAAGGCGCCGGTTACCGGCGTGGCCGCGAGCCCGAAGCCCCGGGTCGACCCTGGCCCAGCGGGCCCGCAGCGTGGGCCCGAAGGTGCTGTAGGACTTGCGGTGATGCCAGGCTGATTCGATCAGCAGTCGTCGTACATGGGTGTTGGCCGCCTTGGTAATTGACCCCTGCACGCGGGAATTGTTCGAGGAGTACTCGGAGGGCACCAAGCCGACATAGGCGCCGATCGATGACCCAGTGAAACGTGACCAGTCACCGATCTCCACCGTGAACGCCAGACCGGTCAGTGCAGAGATGCCGCGCAAACAACCACAGCCGATTGACCAGGTCGGCGAACCGCGGCGAGGCGGCCTCCACCATCGTCGCTCGGCGCACCCAGCTGTGACGGCAACGGCCGCCGCGCACGCGCTTCCAGCGCGGTCAGGCACCCGTTCGTCGCGATCCGGTACAGCCAGGTCCGAACGGAGGTGGGCGCCGTGCGCCGCGAGGGTACCCCGTTATCGTCTCGGGACGAGCTTGTTGGGCTTGGGTTCTCGCGTCACGCCTGAGCGTCGCCTGCGCGTCGTCGCCCGGCGACCACTGGCCGAACTCGCGGCCGCCACCGGTGCAGCTGTGAGCCTGTCGGCCACCATCGGTGGTGAAATGGTGTACCTGGACACTATGGACGCTCGCGTTCCGCTCGGACCGGCTATGCCCGAAGCGGGCAGCCGGGTACCGCCGGGAACGGCCCCGGCGCGGGCACACATCCTCTGGCTCCAGCCTTTTCCCGACGCGCGGTTCGACACAGGGGCGCGGGCCGACATGCGGCATGCACCGATCGTGGATGCCCGTGGTGGGCTGCCAGACATTAGCTGCGTCGCCGTAGCCGTTCCGTTGGGCGGCGGGGACGTGGCGGCGGTGACCACGCTCGTCGCGGGGCAGCGCCCGTCCCTTGGGTTGATGGCTGCCACCCGAGCCGTCGGCGCCCGAATCGACGGCCTATTACGTGACGCCGGCGGGCCCCAGAGTCCTTGATTCCCGCGGAAAGCTCACTCAGCGGGCGTTGGGTCGCCGGTAACGGCGCCCCTTTCTAACGTCGGAGACATGACCGCCTCTTCGACGTTCGACGTCATCTTCGTCGGTGCCGGGCACAACGCCCTAGTCGCTGCCAGCTACCTCGCCAGGGAAGGCCGCAGCGTGTGTCTGCTCGACCAGCGCCCGACGCCCGGTGGCTGGGTTCGCAGCGAGGAGTTGACCCTGCCCGGCTTCGTCCATGACACCTTCTCGGCATGCCACCCGCTTTTCGTCGGCGGCCCGGTATTCGCCGAGCTGGGAACCGAACTGGCCGAACACGGTCTGCGCTACGTGCAGGGTGAGGTGAGCGCCGGTGCCTCGCTTCCTGACGGCCGCTCGGCGGTCATCAGCACCAACCCTGATGCGTTGAGCGCCGAGTTGGACCGGCTTGGTGAGCGGCAAGCCTGGACAGAGCTCATGGCCGACGTGTCGCCGCACCTTTGTCTGGTGCCCCTGTTGGGCATGGATCTGGACTCACCGGAGGCCACCGGGCTGCTCAAAGGCCTGTGCCGGCAGGCCGGCTCTTCCCTGCCGTTTGCCGCCCTGCTGCACGGCTCCGGGCGCGACGTGCTCGGGTGGATCGGTTTTCCAGTGAGGAGTTGATCATGGCGTTGCTGCCATGGTTGCTGCACTTGGGGATCGGCCCGACCGACGCCGGTGGCGCCCTGTGGGCGGCGCTGCTGATGACGACCCTCCCCGCGGGCACCCCGGCCCCTGTCGGCGGCAGCGGTCGGCTCGTCGAGGCGCTCACCGGACTGGTCAGCGCCTACGGCGGAGAGATCCGAACCGGCGTGGACGTGGCCGCCGTCGTGACCGCCGGCGGCCGCGCCACCGGAGTGCGGACCACTAAGGGCGAACAGCTCACCGCGACCCAGGCGGTGATCGCCAGCACCACACCCGACCAGCTCTACGGGCGCCTGCTGCGCGACGCGCCGGGTATCCCCGAATCGATTCGGGCACAAGCGCGTCGCTATCGGTACCGCCGCGGCTGCTTTCAGATCAACCTGGCCCTGTCGGCGCGGCCCCGCTTCGCTGATTCCCGACTCGACGGCGGCGGCGGGATCAACGTAGGGCGCGGCCTGAGCGAACTCCTGACGTCCGTTCGCCAAGCCGAGGTCGGGTTGTTGCCCGGCTATCCATCGATCTCCTGGCACGAGCCCACCGCGGTCGATCCCACTCGTGCACCCGCGGGGCAGGCGGTGGTGCGGCTGCAGGTGCTCGATGTGCCGTTGCATCCCACCGGTGACGCGGCCGAGGAGATCACCCTCGACGGCGGGTGGACGGCCCCGGTGGCCGAGCGCTTCGCCGACCGGGTGATCGCCGAGGCCGCCAAACACATCTCGGGTCTGGAACAGCTCGTGTTGGCCCGACACATCCTGAGCCCCGCCGATCTGGCCCGCACGAACCCCAATGCCGGACCCGGCGACCACGCCTCCGGGCACAACGCCCTATCCCAGGCGTTCACCCAACGCCCGATCCCGGCGCACCGCGGCGGCTACGCCACCGCCGTAACGGACCTGTACCTGATCGGCGCGGCCAGCTGGCCAGGGCCAGGAGTCAGCGGCACGTCGGGGCGCGCGGTGGCTCGACGCTTACTGAACCGGCCTGACTCAACGGAGACGCCGCGCAAGCAACCACCGACACGCACTACGACTGGCGGTCGATCGGTGGACCGCACCGACGTCACGTTCCCGTCTGGTGGCGCGAGCTGCGCGGGCTGGCTGTACCGCCCGGCCGGCGCCGACGGGAATGTTCCCTGTGTCGTGATGGCTCACGGCTTCTCGTTGACCCGCCACGACGGCCTGGTTGCCTACGCCCAAGCACTGGCCGACGCGGGAGCGGCCGTGCTCGTCTATGACCACCGCTACCTCGGCGATTCCGGGGGCCAGCCCCGCCAACTCGTCCGCATGTCCGCACAACTACACGACCGTCGCTGCGCGATCGCCTACGCCCGCGGCCTGCCCGGTATCGATGCGGACAAGATCGTCGTCTGGGGCTACTCGATCAGCGGGGGGACAGCCGTCACGGCGGCCGCCACCGACCCGCGGGTGGCGGGAGCGATCCTGCTGTGCCCGTTTGTTGACGGCCGCGCCCGCGCGATCAGCGACCTGACTACTGATCCCGGCAACGTGGCATGGTTGTTTGCCCAGGCGATCAAGGACATGGCCGGCAGCCATAGTCTGGTGCCGGCGACCGCACCACCGGGCGGCCACGGGATACTGACCCTGCCCAACGAGGCTGAAGGCTTCAAGTCGATGATCGACGCCGACTCGCCGTGGCGCAACGCCGTGGCGGCCGGCCCGCTCGCCACCGCCGCGTTTTACCGACCGGTGACCAAGGCCCGAAAGCTCGCGTGCCCGGTCCTTGTGCAGCTTTGCGAACGCGACATCTCATCTCCTTGCAGGCCCATTCAGAACCTCGCGCAACGCGCACCGCGTGCCGAGCTGAAACGCTACGACCTCGACCACTTCCAGCCGTTCTACGGCAACAACCCAGCGGGGATCGCCGCCGATCAAGCGGACTGGCTAAAGCGCACTGTACTGAACGGTTGATCACCCGACCGCGCGCCACGATTTGCATCAGAACATCAAGGAAAACCTATGCCGCTCCAACGGGTTACCGGGCCACGCATGTCACGGCACCGCACCGTAGACACGCCCATACGCGGATGTTGTCGATCGACACGTCCGGCGCTCAGTTCCCGGCGCAATTGCCCAACGCGGACGCCGCACGCCAATGCGGCACCCTGACAACGGATTCAGCTGACCGACCATTCCCGCCAACACATCGAACTGAGAAGAGGATATGAGCACTAATCCCGACGAAGCAATCAGCCATCGAGCTGACTTCACTGAGCGCGTTCGCCACAATCCGCGGAAGCTTAGTGCTGGCCCGAGGCCCCAGTACGACTTCATTGTCTGCGGATCGGGCTCCTCGGGGTCTGTGGTGGCGCGTCGGCTCGCCGAAAACGCCGACGTCAGCGTGCTGCTGCTGGAGGCCGGCGGCCGCGATGACGTACCCACGGTGATGAGAGCAGAACGGTGGCATCTGAACCTTGGTAGCGAGCGAGACTGGAACTTCGCGGCTCAACCCAACCCGCATCTCAATGGCCGAGCGATTCCCTATTCCATGGGCAAGGTCTTGGGTGGCGGATCGAGCATCAACGTCATGGCGTGGTCGCGCGGACACAAAAACGACTGGGATTACTTCGCCTCCGAAGCCGGCGACAAGGCGTGGAGCTATGAGTCGGTGCTGAATATCTACCGCGCCATCGAGGATTGGCACGGTGCGCCCGACCCCGAGTATCGCGGAACCGGAGGGCCGGTTTACGTCGAACCCGCCCTCGATCCCAACCCGATCGCGCCCGCTGGGCTCGAAGCCGCCCGCTCGGTCGGTATCGCGACCTTCACGAACCAGAACGGCCGCATGATGGAGGGCGACGGCGGCGCGTCAATCATCGATCTCATCGTCCGCGACGGATACCGCCAATCGGTGTTCCGGTCCTATGCTTTCCCCTTCATGGACCGGCCAAACCTGACTGTTCTCACCGGCGCGCTGGTCACCCGGCTCACGTTCGACCGGTCCGACCGCAACCTAATCACCGGCGTGGAGTTTTGCCAGGACGGAACCGTCCACCGTGTTGATGCGGGAAGCGAGGTGGTGCTCTCGCTCGGCGCGATCCACACCCCCAAGGTGCTGATGCAGTCGGGCATCGGTGAGCAGGCCGAATTGCAGCGACACGGCATCCCCGTCGTGCAACATCTGCCCGGGGTTGGTCGCAACCTGCAGGACCATCCTCGCTTCTCCTGTATCTGGGAGTATCAGCACCCGCTCCCGCCGCGCAACAACGGCGCTGAAGCGACCTACTTCTGGAAAAGCGACCCCAGTCTGGACACTCCGGATTTGCAGGCCTGCCAGGCGGAATTTCCACTCCCAAGCTTCGAGAATGCGGCCGCATTTGAACTGCCTGAGTTCGGCTGGTCATGGATCGGGGGGGTCGTGCGCCCGAAAAGCCGCGGCCATATCTGTCTGACCGGCCCCGATCCGCTTGACCCCGTGGAGATTGAGGCGAATATGTTGTTGCACCCAGACGACCTAAAGGCCGCAATCGCCGGCGTGCAACTGTGCCGCGAGATCGGCAACTCGGCCGCGCTGGGTCCCTTCGTGAAGCGCGAAGTCATGCCAGGCAATCTGAAGGGCGCCGAGCTTGAATGCTTCGTCCGCGATGCCGCCATGAGCTACTGGCATCAAACCTGCACCGCGAAGATGGGCCGAGACGCCATGTCCGTGGTCGACGGTCAGCTGAAAGTTTATGGAGTCGAACACCTCCGGATCGCCGACGGGTCGATCATGCCCCGGGTAACTACCGGTAACACCATGGCCCCCTGCGTCGTCATCGGCGAACGCGCCGCACAAATCCTTCGGGCCCAGCACACACTCTGAGATCGATGAGGGCGGCATGAATAACGGCGATCTCGAGTCACGCGGGAAGCGGGACAGTCCTCTTCGTCGGGCGCCAGTGCAGAACGCGCCAACCCTTCGATGAGACCGCGCCGACCATTACCTCATTCGCTGCCGACAGGAAGCTGAAGAATCCGAAAAGCGTGGCGATTGCCGCCACCGTCGCGTAATCGAATCGCAGGATCACCACCGCGATCACAATCCATGCCACGCCGGCGACCAGCAGCAGCCACCAGTTCTTCGTCGTCGAGGATGGGATGAAATATGCCCGATGGTGTCATCGGGCCCCTGACGAGTCTCGGTCACATTCCACTCCAAGTGATTTCGGTGTCAACGATTCCCGCGAGACAGCCGCGCAGAACCGGCGCGAATTCATTATTGCGCCACCTGGACACTGCGCGATTGTCTGTGGGTACAGCATCGCCGGGGCCGTGGTGTTCTGCGCAACAACGACAGGCCGACCCGCAGTCGAGACGATTGAACAAACACCGAAGCGGGGCAGGTGGAGCTGCTATGTCGAATCTCGCGCTCGATCTGGTTGCTAGCGTTGTGCGTGTCCCTGACCGGACTGCGGCAATCACAGACTTCGTGCCCGACATCTGTGGCCCCGCAGTCTGGTTCCACCCCGCTGACGGACGCCGACGAGGCCTATTACACCGACGCGGTCAGGGCCGGGACCCAGCGGCCCGAGCAGAGGCTTGATATCCGATACGTGCCAGCGGACACCACTGCCGCACCCCACGATGCGGGTTGATCGCGGAGCGCTCCATTTCCGCGCGGCGCAGCCGTGTTGTCCACGGCCACAGCAAGAGTTGATCGACGTTGTCTCGGGCGACGTCGCGGGAGAACCCGATGTCCTGAAGACTCTGGTCATCGAGCTTCGGGGCTGGCATGAACGGAAGTGGGTGCGGATCATGAGCAGGTATCGGGCCTGGCATCGCATGGATGGCCATCGGCTAGGGTCGACCACCCCGAGTGCTACCGCCGACTCCCAGAACGGTCGCAAGGCGCGGAACCACGAAGTGACGCGCTGACAATGCACACAATTTCCGAATCGGTGTCCAGGCCTCGTGCAGAGGGTAGCGCGAAAACGGCGCGGTTGGCCCTTGCTGTCGGTGCACTCGGGGTCGTGTTCGGTGACATCGGCACCAGCCCGATCTACACCATTCAGACAGTCTTCAATCCAGGCGACCCGCACCCGGTGCCCATCAGCACGCAGAACGTGTATGGCATGGTGTCACTGATCTTTTGGTCGGTGATGATCATCGTCACGCTGACCTACGTCACTCTCGTGATGCGTGCCGACAACAACGGCGAGGGCGGCATCATGGCGCTCATCACACTTGTCCTGCGTTTGGGCGGGCGGGGCCGCAAGGCCATGGCACTCGCCACGCTGGGCATCTTCGGTGCAGCGTTGTTCTTCGGCGACAGCATGATCACCCCGGCGATCTCGGTGCTGTCCGCGGTCGAGGGCCTCAAGATCGTTGAGCCGAAGCTGGATGAGTGGATCGTGCCGATGACCGCGGTGATCATCGTTGCCCTGTTCGCCGTCCAGCGGCGAGGCACGGCTGCCATTGGACGCCTGTTCGGGCCGGTGATGATCGCCTGGTTCGTGGCGATCGGGGCGTGCGGCGTG
>JAOPWC010000165.1 GCA_025965895.1 Mycobacterium sp. | reverse complement strand
GCGGCTGACGCTCGGGCACCCGTTCACGGTTGAACGCCGCCATCTGTTCGATGAGATAGTGATCGTGCAGCAGGATCGGGCCGTCGGGGCCGATGGTGAGCGAATGGTCGTCGCTCTCCACCGGGATGCCGGCATCCGTCGTCGTCGGTGCGGGTCGTACATCGCTCATCGGGGGTTCCTCTCGATCGTGAATGGTCTTTCGGGTCAACACTGACGAACTGCGCGTAGGCGAAGGGTGATGGCCCGTTATGGCCAGTGTGATGCTCCCGGCCGCTCGACCTAGGGGTCGTAAGCGACGTCCTTCCCACAGAAAGGGACACGATAAACGGCCGTATGAGTCGCGGGGCATACCTGCAGGCTGGAATGCGCTTGCGCCCCGCGGCGAGTATCTATCAATCGCACGGCCATTGCCACGCTGGGGACCACAGTCCGATCGGTACCTCGAATCCTCCAGCACGGCTGAGGTTTTCAGCGTCGATCAGCTCAACCGCCGGCCGTTGTGCGGAACCTGTCCCGGTATGCCTTTGGGGAGACACCGAGGTGGGCCACAAAGACGCGGCGGAGTGTCTCGGCGCTGCCGAAGCCGGCGAGGCGGGCGGCGTCTGTCACGGTGCGTCCGGCGTCCAGTGCGCCTCGTGCAGTGTCGATTCGTACCATTTCCACGTGGCGGGCCGGCGTGGTCCCCAGTTCGGTCTGGAACAGCCGTGTCAGCTGCCGGGTGCTCAACGACGCCTGCACCGCAAGGTTTTTCACGCTGTGGTCGGCGGCGGGATCGCGTGCGATCGCGTCGGTGACGGCGCGCAGCACCGACTGCCGTGGTGGATCGGCCTCAACCAGGACCGAGAATTGGGATTGTCCGCCGGCGCGCTTGAGATAGACGACCAGTGAGCGCGCCACGTCCCGGACGAGCTCGGCACCGTAATCGTCTTCGACGAGCGCAAGCGCCAGGTCGATACCCGCCGACACGCCGGCTGAGGTGAAGACATCCCCGTCGCGGACGAAGATCGCGTCCGGCTCGACCCTGACCTGCGGATACGCGCGCGCGAGCAGGCGGGTGTGTCGCCAATGTGTTGTTGCTCGTCGCCCGGTGAGCAGGCCCGCTTGAGCCAAAATGAACGCCCCGGTGCAGATCGACGCCATTCGACGGGTTCGCGGCGGCAGCGTTCTCAACGCGTCGACCAACGCGGGGTCGATCGGGCGCCCAACGAGGTCGTCACCGCCGGCGACCAGCACGGTGTCGGCGGAGGCGATCGATGCGATGCGTGCGGACACCGCGAATCGGGTCCCGATCGAGGTGGTGACATCGTGGCCGTCGACCGACGCGATCAGCAGTCGGTAGGCCGCACCGAACCGGTTGGCTTCGGCGAAGACCTCGGCCGGCCCTGCGGCGTCCAACAGCTTCATGCCGTCAAAAACGACAATTGCCATCACGCGCTGCTTTGAATCGGTCGAGGACACCAACCCATTGTGTCGGATTTCGTGGGAAACATGTCGCATCAGACACTGCCGCCGGAACCGCCACCGAGCCCAAACTGGCCACATAGCCCTCGATTAAAGGAGTTCTGCCATGTCTGCTGTATCCACGCAAACCATCGCCGACATCGTCATCCCCGACACCCCGCTGGTGCGCGAGGTCACCGAGTTCATCCGCGAAGCCGAAGATGATCTGCTGTTTGATCACTCCCGACGGGTGTTCCTCTTCGGTGCGCTCCAAGGTCGTCGTCGCGGGCTCACGCCCGATTTGGAGCTGCTCTACGTCGGAGCGATGTTCCATGACCTAGGGCTCACCCAGCCCTACCGCACCTCGAACCTGCGCTTTGAGATCGACGGCGCCAACGCGGCACGCCAGTTCCTGCTGGACCGTGGTGTCGATGAAGCAGCTGCGAAAGCGGTGTGGCTCGGCATCGCACTACACACAACCCCGGGCGTGCCGGAATACTTGGAGCCCGAAGTCGCGCTCGTCACCGCCGGCGTCGAGACCGACGTCCTGGGCATCGGCCGCAGCGATCTGGCCCCCGAGGCGATTGCCGCCGTCACCGCCGCGCACCCACGGCCGGCGTTCAAGCGCCGGATCTTGCAGGCCTTCACCGACGGCAACAAGCACCGCCCGCAGACCACGTTTGGCAACGTCAACGCCGACGTCCTTGATCACTTCGACCCGTCCTTCCTCCGAGACGATTTCGTCGACATCATCCTCAACAGCAGCTGGCCCGAATAGACCAGTGATCGAAATTTGGTCGCGCGCTGTGATCGTCGCTCCCGGTGGGTAATTGACATTCTTCGCGGATTACTTCGCCTCCGATGTCGGGTTGTGGTTGGCGGTCAACGAATTCCGCCGTGGCGTCGCATCGGCGGCCAGCGAAGCCAGGTTCGTCTTTCGCCGATCAAAGCCAGCCGGCGCAACCACGCGTGCCGGCTCGCCGGGCGCGCTTGCCGATAGCTGCCCGGCGGCCGCCCCCCGACGCCACTCACCCAGTGGCGGTCAGCGCTCGCAGCGAGGACCTGCTCGATCTGGTTTTTGACCACATGGCCCATGCCTTATTCGTGGCGTGGTTTCCGGAACAGGGACTTAAGCATGAACGGCCAGTACCGCGATCTCCAGCCGGGCTGATATCTCGGTCACTACGTAAGTGATTGTGCCACGGTCGATCTCATCGTCATCGTCGTCACGTCGTGACAACGTGGCGGTGTAGAGAGCTGACGAGGCGTTGAGCACCGTCACGTCGGCGGTCAGCACGTCGCTGTGGTGGTAGCGGGCTGATCGCAGCCCGTCCATTTGGCCTTGCATTACCGCCGCTGCCTCGTCGTCGGTCATCACCGCGATGGCGCCGTCCTCGCTGGTGACAAGCATAGGGACCCCGTAAAAGCGGTGCAGGTCCGCGATTTCGCGTTCTCCCCGAGCGCAGGCCGCGAAAGTGTCGAGATACTGTTCGAACCACCGGCTCAGGCCGTCACTGTCGATGGACATTGCCTGATCATGCCTGCCCAGGCGCGAACCAGGAACGAGATGCCGTTCTTGGCCTCGTCAGCGTGTCGCCCCTCCATTGGTAACGCCCGGCCACAAACGAAGATCGTCCGACACCACGAGGCCCAGATTCCCGGACGCAAGCACGCAACTGTGACACGGTTTCTCGAACACAACAGGCACTACATGTGACGCGGGCAACGGTGAGTCCAGACGACAGCAACGCGGCACCCAGTGTCGCCGAGGACGAGTACGGCGATAGGATCACCATTACCCCGCGAGGGTGCCGCCGCCTCGTACATGCGCGGCCAACGGCATCCCGGGATTCTTTTTGAGGCAAGGGATGTCATGAACCTCTCGATAATTCTGGACGCGGAAACCGTCGGCAACGTGCTGGCACAGGCCGACGCGGCGCTGAAGGCGTCGCTTGAGCCGGGAGAGCTGCCCGTGCACAATCGACGCTATTAGCCTCGATCGCTGCCCATCAACAAGCGGTACTGCGCGGCCACCTGTTGGTGCGCGTCGCGTTCGTCGCTCGAAAAAACCTCATAGCCGTAGCGCCCCGCTAACCCCGCACAGTAGAAGTTCCGCGGTGAAGCGTCACTGTCTCGGCCTCCGTTAAAGCAGCGAGCCGTCGGAAGTCCATCCACCGGCGCGGCCGCTTGATAGCCATCGTCTTGTCGAGCGGCGGCGAGCTGGTCAACGAGTATGGCCGCCGCGGGCGGATCGGCGGCCTCATACACCGTGCTTTTGCCGGTCGACACCGCCACGACTCCGGTCCGGGCGAACACCGCTGCAGCCTTGTCCGGATTTTCCTGAAAGTGCAACGCCGCCCCGGGTTGGTACACCCAGGCAGTGGCCGGAGAGCCCGGGTCGTCCGGGGTGATCGGCAACGTGCGGCTCAACAGCCCGGTGCCGTCGGGCAGTAGATCGGCGAACCGCGACGGGTCATCGGGAACAAACCGATCGATTAGGGGCTCCTGGAGGTCGAGCGTCTTTGACGCCAGTGCGATCGCCGCGTCGATCCCGGTCTTGGAACGCACATACTGCAAGAGGACGTACGACCCGTGGGCTGTCACGCTGTGTACCTCTGCCCCCGCCACGGTTTCCGAAGCGAACGCCACGGTGGCGCCGTGTCCTGGAATCGACGCAGTGGCCCGATGCGGTGTGCCCGCTGGGCGATCGTTCAGCGCCGCTGTGTCTGCGGCCACATCGGCCGCTACGGCGGCACTGGTGAAGCGCAACACGATGTTGAGCAAGACCTGGCCTGCCGCGGAACTGCGAGCGGTGGAAAACCCGACAACGAAGTCTCGGGTGTCGTCGGCGTCAAGCGGATCGGGTAACTCGTCCGCGGTCTTCAGCGTGTTGGTGTTTTGCGGGATGGCGCGCGTCAGTCCCGGATCAACCTGGCTCGGCACCACGACATAGTTCGCCATCCGATGGCCTTCCAGAAGGCTCCCGTACGAGTCGGAGCCGGCCCGCAAAGGCGGCGGGGCGGGGGTGGTCGGATATGCACCGGTGTCTGACACGGCAGCACCGGCCGCAGGTGAGGGGCTGAGGACTCCCACGGGTGCTACCGGGGCGGATTGGGTGCATCCCGGCGCTACAGACACTGTCGCGGCGACCAGCGCTGTACGCATGGCTGCGGCCACAGGGAAAGAGCGGTTTCTCAGCCTCACTCCATTCGCCATCGATAGTCACCAGAGATGCCCGGCCACGGTAGGCGCAATTCAGGCACCTGACCTCTCGCCGGCCTGGCCGAGAGGCGCGCACCCTTGGGCATCCTGCGGCATCACCTTACCCGTGGCCGTCAGCCCTTGGGCGTCCAAACCCATCCGCCAGGCAATGTCCGCCAGCTGCACCTACGGCGTGAATATTTTCGCCCTCCTAACAATGGCGCCGGGTTCGCGTTCCTTGCCGAGCCGATGCGGCACTGGTATTTATGTTCTGCTGGTAGAAGCTGGGAATCGCCTGAGAGATCTCTGTGAGACTTCTCATCCGTGCGTTAAACGAGGAGGAACTGTGGGCTCGATTTCCGTTGGTGGTCCGCCAAACCTTGCGCTCACCTCGCCGCCGCTGTTCCCCGGCGTCTCAACAAGCGCGAACCTGGGCAACGGCCCCGGTATCCAGGAGGTCGCGACGTCCTCCACCGACGTGAGCGGTCCCGACGGGGCGGTGGCGGTGTCGAACGCGCACGGCGCGGTGACCGGCGCTGCCGGCGGTGTGCTGCTGCGCCCCTTCGGCCGGCTGATCTCCACGGCCGGTGACAGCGTCACCACCTACGGCGAGCCCTGGAACATGAACTAAAGGCGGCCCTGCCCTGGTCCAGGGCACCGTGGTGTCTGCGGCGCTTCACAGGTCCGCTTCGCTCACAGAACATCTGCATTCGTTCGACTTGAAATCGGCGGAAGCCGCCGTCAGTACGGATGGCAAGGGAGTTGCCGCAGTTGATGTGCTGAACAGGCACCTGTTCAAGACGGTATCCGGTCGTCAGCCCGGGACGGTAAAACCCGCGACTCGCACGCTTGCACATGCCACACCGTCTTAAGTTCGGCGGATTACTAACCCGACATCAGCTTTCAGGTCCCGGCGCGAGCGCGGTGGGCGCTGGAAAAACCGACGCCACAACCAACGTCCAATGATTGGCCAGACCTCGTCTACCTGGGCCAGCGAGCGCGCCCGTTCTCGACCATGGGGTGCGTCCGGTCGCTGTTCTATTTCACGAATTCACCAATCTCGACCCGAAGCGCTCGAATTCCGCATTCCAAATTATCCACGGTTCTCTTCTGATCAACTCATACTATCCACCACTAAGCGGATGCTCCTAATTATCGCCATGGTGGGCTGCGGCGAATGAAGCGAATGACGCCGACGTCCCGACTTCGGGTTCAAGACCTCGATTGACCAGCCGATTCCTGCTCATACGGCAACTACCTGTCCGTCGCAGGGCGCCCCGATCCGAATCCGAAGTGACAACTTTCAAACCGCATACTATTTGCAGTACCTTCGATCAAGCTGTGTAGGGGCTGTCGGTTTTCTGTTCACGGAGAATCGGGTCCGCCACGATGTCAATATGATCACGAATAGAAATGCCTTGGTAACGAATAGAAGTGTTTTGGATCCGGAGAGAATTCGTGTGCTTTTATTCGTGGCATGAAAAAATTGCTGAAGTTAGCAGCTACGACGATGATGGTGACCAGCGCCCTGGGGCTGGCCGGTTTAGGACTGGCGTCCGGGAGCGCCCAAGCCGTGGTTGGTCCCGTGCCGGACTATCACTGGTGCCCGGGCGACTTTTGGCACCCCGAGTGGGGTAACAATTGGGACGGCGGGGTCTGCCACGACGACTTCCACCGCGATATGGACGGCAACGACCACACTCGAGACTGGGGCGTCCAGGACCGCGGTCGCGACGATCGGGGCCCGCAGCGACCCTTCTGGCAGCCGTAAGCCCCTCACCGCGTGACAACCGGGCCGGCGATCGATTGGATCGTACCCAACGCGCCGGAACGCGATCCCTGCCCGGTTGGTTAGGTCACAGATCTCCAAACCGACGCCGCGATCCAGGCGCGACCCATCTCGTCGAACCTGTCTATGACCCGGTTGGAGAATGTCGGCGGGGCGGGACTGGGCGTGGTTCAGGCGCCGGGATCGGCGTGTAGATTAGCGGCCCCGATGGCGTGGATGGCGCACGCTTCGTCGTCATCGGACAGGTGCCCGCTGACCCCGACCGCTCCGATGAGGTGGCCGTTGTCGTCGTGGACCAGCACCCCGCCAGGCACGGGCACCAGGTTGCCGTCGGCAAGTGACACCAAGGCGTTGACGAACGCCGGACGCGTGGCCGCGCGGGCGGCCAGGCTGCGGCTGCCCACCCCCATGTTCAGTGCGCCGTGCGCTTTTCCGCGCGCGATGCGTTCACGCAGCAGGCTCGAGCCGTCTTCTCGCGCGAAGGCTACAAGCTCACCGGCGGCATCGAGGACCGCAATCGTCATCGGCGGGAAATCGTTGCTGCGCGCGTACTCAAGCGCCCCGTCCACGATCGTGCGGGCACGGGCGAGGTCGATCCCCAAAGCGGTCATTGGCGACATCTTGCCTCCCGGGGGCAAACGTACCCCCGCGCCGTAACGTAGCCGCCTGCGGCCCAGACCGAGATGGTTCATCACCGCCGCGCCGGTGGATCGGCTTCCGGACGCACATGAGTGCACCCTGCGACGTGGGGTGGGCGGCCAGGGCGCACACGGTGGTGCGCTGCTCCGCCGACTAGGATCAAGTGATCCGGACGCGAGTCCGCCAAATCGATTCGAGCTTGTCCTAGTGTCACCGAAGCGTTCAGGATGGCCCGGCTGGGCGTGGAGGCCGGGTCCCTTTGTCGCGGGGCGCGCTTCCGCTTCGGGGGAAGATCGGCGAGCGATATCGGCACGCCCGCGGTCGCTGTTGAGGCGCGCGCAGGCCCCTTCGTTGGTCATGGGAATCGTGGTGGCGGCCTCTTTTCTTGTCGTCGAGACCATTGCGGTGTTGCTCCTCAAGCAGCTGGATCCGGCGGAAGCGTTCGAAACGCTCTACCTGCTCGGCGTTTTGGTGGTCTCGACAGCGTGGGGCCTCGGCCTGGCGACCACGACATCAGTGGCGAGTGCCATCACGCTCGCCTACTTCCGTAATTGGCCGGATAGACACTTCGTCGCGTTCAACATTGAGAACGGCGTGGTCATCATTGTCTTTCTGGCCGTCGCGTTGGTGACCAACTTTGTCGCGGGCCTGGCGCGGGCGCGCGCAGTGGAGGCAGATCAACGCCGCCGCGAGGCGAGCGTACTCGCCAAACAGCAGTCCGCATTGCGGCGCGTAGCGACCTTGGTCGCCCGCGGGACTGACCCATCGGAATTGTTCTCCGCGGTCGCGGGTGAGCTCGCGCTGTGCCTGGATGTCCGCGACACCGCTCTGTGCCGGTATGAGGCCGACGGCTCCGCGACGCTACTCGCGGCCCGCGACCCGCACGGGTCGACGAAAAAGCTGGTCGGAATGCGGTTTTCCCTTGATGGCGACAACGTCCTGGCGACGGTTTTGCGCACCCGCCGTGCCGCCAGGATGGCTAATCGCGGCAACACCTCGGGGACGGTGGCGGCGCGCGGTTATGTACTCGGACTGCGCTCAAGTGTGGGAGCGCCAATCCTTGTCGGCGAGCGCCTGTGGGGCGTGGCCACCGTCAGTACATCGCGACCCGAGTCGCTGCCTGCCGACACCGAGGCACGACTCCAGGACTTCGCGGAGCTGGTCGCGACCGCGATTGCGAACGCCGAGACCCGCGCACAACTCACCGCGTCCCGGATCCGGATCGTGGCGACCGCCGACAACGCCCGGCGCCGCTTCGAACGTGACCTTCATGACGGCGCCCAACAACGGCTGGTATCGCTGGGACACCAGCTGCGTGTCGCGGAGGCCAGCGTTCCGCCCGAACTGCGCCCGCTCAAGGAGCAGATTTCCGACTTCGCGACAACAGTGGCCGAGATCTCGGACGAGGTGCAGGAGATCTCCCGCGGAATTCACCCGGCGATCCTGTCCAAGGGCGGATTGGGCCCAGCGCTCAAAACGCTGGCCCGACGCTCCACGGTGCCCGTCGAGATCGACCTCCGCGTGGACCGACGATTGCCCGACCCAGCAGAGGTGGCGGTGTACTACGTGATCGCCGAATCTCTCACCAATGCGGCCAAACACGCTCGGGCGTCCGCTATAAGTGTGTACGTCGAAGACCAGGGCGCTAACCTGCATCTCTCGGTTCAAGACAACGGAATCGGCGGAGCCAACGCGGTCAACGGGTCGGGGCTGAGCGGTCTGATAGACCGCGTCGAGGCCCTCGGCGGCACAATGGTGATTTCGAGTCACGTGGGACACGGGACATCTCTGCGGGTCGAAATCCCTTGCGAAGCCCCACGATAGACGGCGGCAGCCGGGCTTGGCTGCGGCCCAGCGCCGCTCGTGACTGGAGAGGGGGCACTCATTCCTACCGTGCGGTATTTGTGCGGGTTGCCCCTTCGCCGTCGCGCCTTGGTGGCCGTCCGTTTCGGGCGCCTTCAGGTTGCAGAGGCACCGGGCACGTGGCAGCAGTTGATTGTCGTGGGCACGCATCGGTCGGCCGCGTTCTGCGACTCTGACACCTAATGCATGCCTTGAGCTGCTCACGCAGGACACCCGGCTGCCCCGACAGAGTCACTGGCGCACGGCGCGAAGGTCTCAGATCAGGGTTGTCCGATGTGCCGCTGCAAGATCGCAAGTACCCGGGCCCGGTCGTCGCGACTGAAGGCGGGCTTGACATGGCCACCGAGGTCCGGCCGGCCTCGGCGGCCAAGTGCCCGGGCGCATCTCGTGGCTGGGTGACCGCGGTAGGCGTAGTCGTCGCGCTCCGCAGGTACAGGATCAATCAGTCTTCGTCGACACATGATCTACACCGCAAAGCCGCACCACCTCAGTCCATAAAGAGTGGCGAATGCAATGGTGGCCATCGCGTCCAATACCGACGCAGGACCTCGAGGTAGTTTGCTAGTGAGCCTTGAGCCACGGCATGCTCCCGCCGGGCTGCTCCACCTCCGTGGACGTGTCGGTGGCCCAAGGATCAAGTGGCTCACCCTCAACTGCCCAGATCTTGTTCAGCTCGTGTTGCATGTATGAAAACAGCACGGGAAGCAACAGCCCGGATGCCAGGACCCAGGCGAACCGTAAGGTCTCCGGCTGACCAATTCTGGCCTGTGCCCTCTGAATACGTCTGCAGGTTTGGAAAACGGCGATGAACGGCGGGAGCAGAAGAAGCCAGCCCACCGTCATGATGAGAAGCCACTGAAGCGGCTGGCTGCGGGTAGTGCGAGTCTGGTATGAGCAGTCCAGATCCCGCAATTCACACTGAATTCGATACCACCAAGGCAGGCCGACTAGTAACGACACCGCCAAGATTGTTAAACACCAAAACCATGGATGTGCCCTGAGAGCGACAGATGGGGAGTTCGGATCCCCCCTGCCAAAGCTCGCTCCTACGATCAGCACTAGGAACGACGCAAGAAAAAGGATCCGAACTCCGAGCGGGTTCTCCACCTTTGCTACTGCCCTGCCCCGACCAATTCCGACCTCGAATGGCTTGTACGGACCCGACCTGCCCAGTTGCCTACGCTGCCAGGTGCGATAAAGCCACCCAAACCGCACCAAAATCGGTATCAGCAAAATCGCGCCCACCGTAAGTAGGGAGACCCGGTCTCCCAGGAGGGGGGTTATGACAGCTAATCGAAAGATCAGGCTGCTGAAGGCCAGCGGCAACGCCATGGCCAATCCCGTGACAACGAGGTCGAATGGAAACTCCGTCGGAGCCCGTCCACCAAGTTCTGCAAACACCTGGCGTTCACGCTCGTAGAGGCCTGTCGCCTGGGAG
Organism: Mycobacterium sp.; assembly: GCA_025965895.1. Lineage (GTDB taxonomy): Bacteria > Actinomycetota > Actinomycetes > Mycobacteriales > Mycobacteriaceae > Mycobacterium. The sequence continues at coordinate 2,206 of JAOPWC010000165.1, read as the reverse complement.
ACGCTCCACCGGTCAACCGCCGAGCGGTGCCGCCCCTGTGGTTCCGGAGCCAGGTTGAACAGCATGCGCTTGAGACGAAAAGCCGGCACGAGCGGTCGTAGCACCACATACAGTGCAAACGCCACACCGAGCATCACGACGCTGAGGTGCAATAAGCCTCCACTCAACAAGGCGTTCAGCGCCTGACTCACCGACGTGAAGTTCGCCGTGAGCGCGGCCCCGACCTTTTCGACTGTGTCCAACACCTGCTGGCGCAACTCCGAGCTTCGGGTGGTCGCCTGCGTCAAATTGATGGCCGCGGGCACGACGGCATTGATGATCGGGCGGTAAAGGACGACGACGCTCGCCAGGACCAGCAGCACGGCGTACGTGTTCCGCAGGGTCGGTGGTAGCGATTGATGGAACTCCAGCACGGCTGCACGGGTTTTCTGCTCCCCGTCGGTTGGGCGCCCCAACGCAGCTCGCGCACTGTACCGGCGACTCAGACTCGCAAGCGTCCGATCGATATGCCGGACCACAAAGTAGCGCAGGAGCCATTTGGGACGGGGAAGATAATGCAGTCGGCCCCTGCGTCTCCGAAGGACCATTGGCACCAGCGGCAGGTCGTCGATGCTCTCCAGGACCGCCTGGTAGACGGCGAGGAGCTCACGCACCTGCGAACCGCACGGCGTCGACCCAATAGCCTCCTGCAAGGGCAGCCCTTCCCCCGGCCTCACCATTTTCTGGATTGGACCACGTCACGACCTCTGCCAGCCGATTCACGCACACGTGCAACTCCACAAACCGCCGCGCGTGCGTGAGGTCCTTGGATGTTGGGTTGACCGACATCAGAAATTCTGCCCTGTCTCATTGTCCGAGCAAGGCATCTCGCTCAGATTCGCTCGCACTGATGGAGCCACGACCGTCCTCGATCGAGGTATCAGCAGCGGGTTTACCGGCATTGCCCGGCGCAGTCACGATGGCCTAGTTCGGAAGCCGGCGATCACGATGAACTCCGGCGGCGCCGAACATCGAGGCGCCAATTCGCGAATACCACTGAGCCGACTAATCATTCGGGTAGCAGATGGCGCACCGCTCGCAGTGCCTTACGATCCTCAACGGCAGACGACGAGCTCTGTGGCAGCAGGCTGATCAACAGATCCACGAGATCTTCGGCGGTGGACTGCCATTTGTCCCAGACCAGATGCCCGGCCAGCTCCAGGCCAGTGATGCCGTGGACACTGCTCAACAAAAGCGCTCCGTACCGCCTGGCCTGGTCTGGGCCCACGAACCTGCCCACGATGTAAAGAAATAGGTCATGGCTGCGCTCGGCCGCTTTGACCGCAGCGGTCGGGTCGGAGGCCGGTGTGGTGAACATGAGCCGGTACAGATGAGGTCGGGAACGCCCAGTCGTCACCAGCGACAGCAACGCACACCGTATCGTCTGCTCCGGCGGCGTTTCGGAGTCGGCGACCAGGACCTCCAGGACGTCGCCGACCTCGTTCCAGGCGTCGGTTGCGAGCACCGTCAGCAGGTTCTCCTTATCGGTGAAGTGTCGGTAGGGTGCTGAGCGTGAGACACCCGCGCGGGCACCAACTTCGCGCAACGTCACCGCGTCCGGTCCCCCGGTGTCGAGGAGCGCGCCGGCGGCATCGAGCAGTGCCCGCCGCGTGGCCGCGGCCGTCTCCGCTCGAGTCATCATTGCACCAGCATAGAGCGAAAATCGACTTCAGTTGACATAGTCAACAGGCCTGCTAAACTATTGAGATGACAACGTCAACTCAAACACCGTTGCCCGACCGCAATGAACTCATCGTCGTGACCGGTGCCTCCACCGGCATCGGCGCCGCAATCTCAAGCCGCACTACACTGCCGCGGTGGCTGCGACAGCGGTATAACGCTTACCGGTAACGTCGCTCGACGATGCGGCGCGACGACACCTCTTCGACGCGGTCTATGTAACGGACTTCACGGCGCAGCTGCGGAGGCCGTTCTGAGTCAACCACTTTCGGCACTCATCCGCGTGGTCCGCCGGGTCCTGCGCGGCCAGTTCTAGTGCCTGCGCCGAAATGTTGACCCACCGCTAGAGTCACGCATCGTTCGTCCGCGGCGATGCGCCGGTCGACTACAGCGGGATCCAGGTACCGAAAAACCAGAATCCCCAACCGCCGTGACCGTTGTCGAACACCGGGTTGACCTGCTGACCCCCGTACATGAACGGTTGGTG
>JAOPWC010000127.1 GCA_025965895.1 Mycobacterium sp. | reverse complement strand
ACTCCACGATCCGCTTGGCGAACGGCACCGAGGAGTACTGAAAGAAGTACTCCCAGCTCTGCTTTCTGGAGACCTCAAACGGCGGAAACGCCGACGCGATCCCCAACAGCGTCGGCCGCAGCCGCACAGGCGCGTCCGCGGGCTCCGTTTGATACATCGCTATCCCTCCCCTACCGCGCTACCCGAGCGACCGGCTCTTCGCGTGCGCCCTACCAGCCTCGGTCGCTCATCCACCACGCACGTTGTCCTCCCACGAAAGGCTTCGACTTCTGAGGAGGGTATCGCCGGCGTTGCGTGCTCAGCACGAGTAGTTGGCTACCTGCCCGGCTCAGGTGTGGGAACACCTCATCAGGGTGGTCGCCTGTCGGGACGCCAACGATATCTCGGGCTCGGCCAACTCAATCTGCCCAAGGCGCCCACTCCGCCCGTCATCGCCGCGGCGCTGGGCCGGCATGCTGGACCTGGCCGGCCAACTCAGTGATGGCTCCATAACCGCACGGGCTGGCCCGAAAGCCGTTGAACGACAAATACTCCGGCGCATAAGCCGCGCAACGGCCGCGGCCGGACGGCCGGCTGGCCTCGAGCGCTAACGTGCTCCATCGCCCGCGCCTTAATCTTGGCGAGCGTCTGCTGGCGTCGTCGCCCCCGTCGGCTACCCAGAACCCACTGCGACCGGCCCGGTAATCAGCCCTGTCCTGCGCGTGGCGCCGTGTCGTTCTCGATGATCATCCGTAGCTGCTCATCCGCACCGCGGCCTTCCAGGAGGGGTCGTTCAGGATTCCAGGTGGTTCCATCTCGGGCGTCTTTGCGACGACGTGCGATCGCCGAGATGGACTCCAAGACAACGCGATTACCGAGTAGTGCGGTGATGTCGGCGTGGTCGAACGGCGGTGCCACCTCGACGATATCCAAGCCCAGCACCGGTAGTTCGTAGCAGATCCGTCGAACGGAGTCCAGGAGTTGACGCGCGGAAAATCCGCCGGGTTCAGGTGTACCGGTGCCGGGTGCGTGCCCGGGGTCACAGACGTCGATGTCCACGGATAGGAAAACCCCTTCGCACTCCGATGTTGCAGTCTCGAAAGACTCGTCAAGACATTGCGTGAGGCCGCGCGCTTCAATCTCGGTCATTTCGTAGGAGCGCAGTCCGTGAGCTGCCATCCAGTCGAGGGTCGGTGGATCGGGCCAGTAGCCACGCAGGCCGACTTGTAAGAAGCGGTCGCCGCGCAGGGCGCCAGACTCGATCAATCGCCGCATCGGCGTGCCATGCGCGATCAGCGAGCCCATCATGTTGTCGGCGGTGTCCGCATGGGCGTCGAAATGTATCATCGACACCCGGCCGAAACCATGGTGGCGAGCGACACCGGTGTGGTCTGGCCATGCCACCGTGTGATCGCCACCCAATGTGATGGGGATGGCACCGGCCGACGCGACCTTAAAGACAGCTTCCTCGAGCCGGGCAACGGCCTGTTCGATGTTGCCGTTGAACATATCGACATCACCAGCGTCATAGACTCTCAGGTCTTTGAGGCCATCTACGCGCAGCGCCAAGCTCGGACGCGAGCCGTCCTGGGGCAGATAACAGGCCTGTCGCAGCGCTGCGGGACCAAATCGGGTGCCAGATCGATAAGTTGTGCCGCTGTCGAGCGGCGCCCCGACGATCACGATATCGGCATCCGCATAGCTTTCGGGTTCGTCCAGATCGCACGGGTCTACCCCCAGAAAGGTGATGTTCGGGCCGAACAACGCGCCGAAACGGGCCATCGATAGTCCTGCCTTCTTGTCCGAACAGCCCAGTCAGCCGACCGAGAGGGCAGCGAGCTGCAATGAGTTCGGGGTGGAGACAACGTGTGCTTGCTCGACCCCTTTTAGCCACGGCTGGGCGACCATGAAGTCGTCGATGTCGGCGAGATTCATCCAGCAACCAGTGTCGGTTGCGAAGTGCGCAGCGTCCGAAAAGCTCTGAGGAGAAGCGGTTTTCAGCCCGTCGGCCAGCGCTGCGGTAATCGGCGGCGACGAGCAGTTCAGAAAATTAATTCCCCCGTCGGGATCAAATGAAATGTGTCCCCAGGTATAGGGCGACGGGGCGTCGGGCCACACCTCGTACGTGAAGATGTCGGGGGCCGTTGCCTCGTCAGTACCCACCCAACCGTAGATCTGGGAGGTCGGATAGCTCTGCACCTTCGCGGAGATGCCGGCAGAGGCCAGCTGAGTCTGGATCAGGTTGCTGACGAGTTGGTTGTCGGGGTTGCTGGAGTCATAGCCAATGGTCATCGTCTTCTGGTCAGCGGGCAGACCGGCCACTACCTTGGCCAGCACTGACGGATCGTGGTTGATGGACTGCCGGGCGAACCCCGGTGCGATCATGTTCGGCGGATACACCTGGTCGGCCTTCTTGCCGCGGCCAAAATAGGTCTGTCTGACCAGTGTGTCGACGTCGATGGCCTGCAACACCGCCGACCGGTCTGCCTGATTGGTGAGTATGCCTTTGTGGGAGTTGAGGTACAGGTAGTTCGACATCATCGCCGGCAGCGAATAGTGGGAGTACTTGGCGTTATTCAAATAGGATTCAACGGCCGACGATGGCAGGTCATGCAGGATCGCGGCGATCTGCCCGGTGTTGAATTGCAACTGCTGAGCCGACGCATCGGTGATCACCGGGATGTCGACCGATGTGAAAAACGGCTTCGATCCCCAATAATCTGCGAATGCGGCCATCGCGTAGTGCGACCCGACGTGGGCATCGGTCAGTGTGAACGGCCCAGTTCCAAGGTCGTGAGTAGTCAGGTATTGCTGGGCGTTATCCGAGCCGGAGTACTTCTGCAGGCCGGTGGGGCTGAGCATCCGCGGCGCGTACGGGCACGCCAGGTAGTCCAAGAAGGCCGAGTTGGGTCCCTTCAGGGTGATGGTGACGGCGTAGTCGCCCTGCACGGTAACCGAATCGACGTCCTTGACCATGTAAGCCGGCCCCTGATTGACGGCAAGGCGTCGATCGAAGGAGGCCTTGACCGCCGCGGAGGTGAACGGCGTTCCGTCATGGAACTTCACGCCTTGGCGAAGCTTAAACGTGAACACCTTGTGGTCGGGCGATTCGGTCCACTCGGTAGCGAGCAGTGGCTCCAGTTCCGGCTGCGGTGTGGCACCTTTGTACTGCAGCAGGCCCTCGTAGAGATTGGTCGTTAACAGCAATCCCTGTCCGGCGTAGTAGACGTCAGGGTCGGGGGGTTGGCCCGGGTCCTGCAGGAACGACAGATGTAACACCTTATCGGTGGGCGCCGGGTTCGGCGCGCCAGTATTCGTGCCCCCGCACCCGGCGACCGATAGCGTCGCGACGATGAGTACCGTGCTCAACGCACGGACCGGGCGGCCGATCCCGTCGCGGACGCGCCCAGTAACTCGATCCTTACGACCGACGAGCCTACCGTTCAACTTTCGCACCGCGGGTCGGTGTAACTCAACTGCGGCTCCAGGGAGAGGATCGATTCGGCAGATGTCATCGATGAGTACCGGCCTGTCACACGACAGTTTTCCGATCGATCGCCGATCATGGGTTTCACCGGTGTAACCAACTTCACCGGCGGGGTAACCGATGTATGTCACCCGTTTCTATCGCGTGACAGGAGACTTGGGAGCTCTACGCGTAGCTCGCCGAGCCTACAACCGAACGTCGTCGACGGATCGGCCAGTTTCCTTGCCTCCGGCTACTATTGTTGCGGTCCAATACACTCCAGGGATTCGTTGTCGCGCGACGTGTTCATCGATAATTCTTGTTATCCATGAACCATCTTCCGCCAGGGGCGGGGCACACTTAACCGCGGCATGCAGCAGCGCTTGCACCCTTTCGTCGTCTCGTCACGGCGTCGGCCAAAGCCGCATTCTTGAGGGCGACGAGATGCGAATCGTCATTCTGCGCAGTGCTGGAGTCCGTAGGCTCGCTCGGCGCGCCGGGGCGGCGCGATCACTATCTGCCCGCAGCTATTCGGGACGGCGGCCTATGGCGCGGGGCGGATCCGAACTCCATTCCGACCGTCAGCCCGGAAACAAGGCTGCCTCGTAGTTCACCGCGGTGAGCGAGCCGGGTCTCCTCGCTGTTTTGTTCCCGGACAGCCCATCGACAACCACAGCGTGGCCAATCGGCTCAACCGGCACGACATCAGCGCGCGCCCCCCCGCACCGGCGCCCTCATGGCCCTCGCGGCCGATCTCCCCGCTGCCATCATCGCTGACCTGCTGGGGATGCACATCGCCACTGCAATCCTCACAACGAAATGCTGGAGCTCCTCGGCTGGATTTACCCAGCTATCGCATCATGGGTACGGCGTCGAAGTAGAGTTCCGCCGCAACTTACTCAGTGCCCGTAAGCGCACTCATCTGAGCCAGCGGCGCTGGGCCACCACCGTAGACACGTCCTGGTGGCCCGCATTGCAGCCGCGGCTCTCTTAGGGGCTGCGCTCCAGAGGAATAGCGCACGTTCGGAATACGTCCACTCCGCCAGTAAAACGGGCGAAAACTGTCTACGCGCCAAAGCTTTCCGAATGAGTGCGAGCATGCTTGTCGCTGTGTGGCGAGATTATGGTCAGGGAAAACTCGTGCGTATCCGATGTACATGGCGAACTGCTGTAGGGCCTTGGTGTCACCCTCTGGAACCATGTCACCGTGTTGCCCGCTGTGGCCTGACCGCCGCAACGACGCTCGGAGGATAGCGCCCAGACGATAGACAACCCCGCATTCGCGGCGGAGGATCAGAGACCTGACTGTCACCTCGACTGACCAAGTACCCAGATGGTGGTCCGGCGAAATGGGCGCGAGCTGAGGAGGAATCATGCCTGCGACAGATCCCACGTTTTACCGCAGCCCGGGCGCCGCTGTCGCGGCTGCGCCCGAGCAGCTGGCCTATGTTGTTGCTTTCGACCCGGCGGGCCAGGCGAAGGATGCGCTCGCCGTGGTGGACTGCGACCCGAACTCCTCGACGTACGGCGGCGTGGTCGGCTGGGCCGAGCTGCCGACGGCGGGCAACGAGCTGCACCACTTCGGGTGGAGCGCATGCTCGAGTGCGCTGTGCCACGACGGGCACGGCGGCCACCACGCCGGCGATCACGGGGCACCGCTCGAGCGGCGCTACCTAGTCGTACCTGGCATTCGCTCGTCGAATACCTATGTCCTCGACACCAAGCCCGACCCTCGCCGGCCGGTGGTGACGCACACGATCGAGGCCACCGAGCTGGCAGCCAAGGCCGGTTACTCGCGCCCGCATACGGTGCACTGTGGACCGGGCGGCATCTTCATGTCGGCGTTGGGTGGAGCGAATAGCGACGACGGTCCCGGGGGTGTCGCGCTGATCGACCACGACACGTTTGAGGTGATCGGGCCGTGGGAGCTGGACCGGGGAGCGCAATTCTTTGCGTACGACGTGTGGTGGCACCTGCAGTACGACACGGTGGTGACGTCGGAGTGGGCGTCGCCGTCGATGCTCGAGAACGGGCTCAACCCCGAGGACCTGCTCGGACGCAAGTTCGGACACCACGTGAACTTCTGGAGCATGTCGGAGCGCAGACTGACCCAGCGCGTCGACCTCGGTGATCAGCACCAGATGGTGCTCGAGCTGCGCCCGGCCCACGACCCGTCCAAGGCGTTCGGATTCGTGGGGGTGGTGACCAGCGTCGAGGATCTGTCGGCGTCGGTGTGGCTGTGGCATCAGGACGGTGATCGGTGGTTGGTCGACAAGGTGATCACCATCCCGGCCGAGCCCGCCGCTGCCGACGACCTGCCGCCGGCGCTGAAGTCCTTCGGTGCCGTGCCGCCGTTCGTCACCGACATCGATCTGTCGGTCGACGATCGCTGGCTGTACGTATCATGCTGGGGCACAGGTGACCTCAAGCAGTACGACGTCAGCGATCCATTCCAGCCGCGAGAAACGGCATCGGTGCGGCTTGGAGGGATCGTGCGACGCGAGCCGCACCCGTCGGCTCCGGGCGTGCGGCTCGGCGGTGGGCCGCAGATGGTGGAGATCAGCCGTGACGGCCGACGGGTCTATGTCACCAACTCGCTCTACCGCGCGTGGGATGAGGTCTTTTATCCCGACGGCGTCGGGGCGTGGATGGCGAAACTCGACGCCGACGTCTCCGCGGGCGGGCTTGTCGCCGACACCGGGTTCTTCCCGCACGGCGAGGACTTCCGCAGGCACAGCGTCCACCAAACCCGACTCCAAGGCGGCGACGCGTCCAGCGACTCGTACTGCTTCACCAGCTGACCGTGAGCGCTTGGTCCATCCGACTGCCTTGGCGCGAAAAGCTCGGTACGGCGTCCACCGTCGGCGGGAAAGGCGTAATCGGTAGGGGCAAAACTTCAGGCCAGAGAGATTGGCCCCAGCCACCGGTCCCGGGATATCTGCCTGCGAGATGGAAGGTGAAAGAATTCTGCTGGTCCGGGTGAGCCACAAGAAGATCCAGCCGCTTTGGCGCGAAGAGGCTTGCGGGTACCGCAGCGGCGGCGACCCAAACGACTCCGCACCTCTAGCCACCGAACCCGCCGACCGCGCATGCGCCGGACCTTGACGAGCAGCGTTCCCAGGCCCTCACCCGCGCGCCGGGTCGATCTCGGTGTGGATGAAGGCGATGACGCCGGGTCGGCGCCGGTATTCGGCAAAGCCCAGGACGGCCCCGTCGACTTCAATCTCGCAGCGTCTGCGGTCTGAGACGTCGGTGACGGTTGGCGCCATCGCGTCCGGTTGCGCGCGCAACGTGGTCGCCACGTGCTTCGCCGCGGCCTGTGACCAGTTCGACCCGGCGCGTCGACCTCTTCGAGTAGTGCCGCCAGCGTGCTCGCCGCCGTGAAATCGCCGAGCCGGCCGAGGACGAAGGCGGCGTAGAAGCCTGCCCACAGCTCGTCGCGCACGCCTTTGAGGGCAGTCTGCTCGTATTCGTGGTGCGCTGTGCCCGCGGCGGAGAGAGCCTCCGCGATGGCGCTATCGGAGGGCAGATGGGTTACGGCTAGGAGGAGAGCTGGAGGTAGCGATGCACGAAGGCGATCGCCATGCCGCCCTCACCGACGGATGCTGCCACGCGCTTGACGGATCCGGAGCGGATATCGCCGACGGCGAATATCCCCGGGGCGCTCGTTTCGAGAGCGAACGGCTCGGGCGCAGGCCAGCGCTTTTCTCAACATTTCCTCAGCGACTCTCATCTAGTGTCATCCGTACATCGATGGGCGAGGAGGCGCCAGGGATTCAGCGAATGAAAAGCTGATCGTGCTTACCGCGGCCGTCCTCGTCGCCGCGGCGCGCTGACTCTCTGGAGCACTGGGGTGGCTGCGGCTCGCCCGACCTGTCCGGGAAACCTTCACCTAAACCCAGCCGGTCCTTCAAAGGGGCCGGACGGCCGCGAGCTCACGGCGGGCGACGACCCCGGCGTCGGTGACGAGGACATCCGATGGGCGATCGAGCACGCGTCGCCGGCAGCTCGCGAGGGCCGCTAGGTTCGTTTGGTCAGGGGCGGAGTTCACGGGCAGATCTACTTCGGGGTTCATGCAGCGGCGAGTCTCTCGTTGGTGAATTGGTCCATTCGGCGGTCCCGTTGTCGCCATGCAAGGGCCAGCTGGCTTCGTTCGGCGAGATCGGTCGGTAGCCGAGGGTCGAGCGTAGCCACGTGCCACGGGGCCAGGGGCCAGGGGCCAGGGGCCAGGGGCCAGGGGCCAGGGGCCAGGGGCCAGGGGCCAGGACGCGACCGTAGACCTTGGTGAACAGGACTCAGGGCAGGCGTCGCGCCCGCAGCACCACGTCGTGAGTGTGCTGTGATCCGGCGCCGGCAGGCGCCTCGCGGGGGCGCCTCTCATCGAGCCGGACTTGCCAGTCGTCGCCGAGCAGCGCGGCAATGTCGGTAGGGCTCACGTAGTCGGCGGGATCGAACCCATGGGACTTTGCCGCTTGCACGTCGACGTCGGCATGGTGCACCACAAGCAGGAGTCCTCCGGGTGCTACGGCCGCGAGAAGCGAGCGCTCGGCGTCGTGATCTGCAGAGCGAAGCAGCGCCGGGTACTGCGCGGACACAAGGTTGAACGCACCGGGTGGAAGCAGCGCGTCCACGAGGTCCGCGTGCACCCACTCCACCTGCGCTGCCGCTTGTCGGGCGCGCAGCGCCGCACGCTCCAGGGCTACCTGTGACACGTCCAGCGCTGTCACTTTCCAGCCCTGACCGGCCAACCAGACCGCGTCCGCACCCTCGCCGCACCCGACATCGAGCGCCCGGCCCGGATGAAGTCCGCTCACCTCGGTGACGAGCGCGCCATTGGGCCGGCCGCTCCACACCTGCGCCGTGCTGGCGTACCGCTCATCCCACTCGGCGACGCCATTGGCAACTCCAGCGGCGTCCCCAGGTGGCTGAATTGCCGAGAGGTCGCGGTCCGGGTCCTGGTCCGACGATGAACCTGTCACCATCACAGCCTGCCTCAAGCCCCGTCGGCCGCGCATCGGAGTCGCTGATTCGCCAGGCAGACCCGCTGCCAGGAGTGACCCGAAAACGCAAGGCTGAGTGCGTGCAGATCCGGATCGTGGGAGTGCAGCTGCCGGGCCGCGAACGCGGACCTGGCGGCGACAATTTCCCGGGCTACGCCAACATCCGCGTCGCGGTGCAGCGCAAGAACCGCCCCGCAAAATTGTTGGATCTGCATCCGGGCGACGCGGCCACGGCCGTGTGGACCCTCGACTGTGCCGTGGAATGTACGGACGTGCGTGGGCCATACATTCAGGGGCCGCCGGGCAAGCGGTTCATCTATCTGAGTTGGGGCAATATCGACAATGTTGGCTGCTTCACGATGTTTCGGCGCGCGAAGCTGATGTTGGAGGACGTGCCAACCGACGTCCTTGACTCGGCCGCGACCTCCGGCTGCTGGTCGGCACCCTCGGTTTGACCGACACCAAGGGAATCCGCTGTGCGGACGGGTTCGGCCACCGCAGATCGGCTGGACCGCAGCGTGACCGTCGGAACACTCGTTGCGTCTCACGAGATCTGCAACATTTGCAGATCGTTTGAAGTCAAGGTTGGGATTTGCAGCGGTGTAAAGTCCCAGCGCGGCCTTCCAATCCGATTGCCCTGACCTATCCCTTTCTCCGCTGTCTCGCCGCGGGCTGCCAGTGTTTTGTCTCAAGACGCGCTGCCAATCCTCCAGTAACAGATATCAGTCCCCTCAGCTAACAACGAGGCGCGTGCCTGGCTCGTGCGGCCGAACACGGCCAACCTTGCTCACGGCGCAGCCGGTTCATTCCACAGCGGCACTCGCTGTGGTCGGGGGCGGAGTCATGTTGGCTGCATATGTTCGACGGCGTCGAGTATCAAAGAAGGTCACGCCGCGCTCAACTGCTGCCCGGGTGGGTTTCGTCAATTGGTGTGGCCCCATCGCGGTCATCGGTTGTGGCCGCACCCGAGATTTTCGATCCTGCCGCGCGCCGCCGTTGCGAACGTCGCACACGCTCCGCGGGAGAAATCGCTGCGCGGCTTCGACTTCGACGCTAATCCCAACGGCGACCCCGCCACCAACTCGCCGCCATCGGTCTGACGGTCACGGCAATCCTCTGGCGCCGCCGCCTGCCCCTCCGGCCGTGATGAACCGTCGCGGTGGACCTGAATCAAACCGTTACACCCGTCCTGAACGACCCTGTCACAGACAGCCGTAAACACCGGGCTGGTCGCGAAAGTTAGCTGTAGCAGCCGGTTTTGGTTTGTAGGGTTGGGGCTGGCGGCGACGCCTGAACCGCCGCCTGTTGCCGCGCGGCGGCTTTTGAGGATCGGTGGCTAGGCGAAGCGGATGATGCAGATGGTCCCGGCGAGGAGACTGTAGATCGCGAAGGGGATCAGGGTGCGGGTCTCGAAGTACCGGGTGAGCCACTTCACCGACAGATAGGACGCCAGTCCGGCGACGACGGCGCCGACGAGGACCTGTCCGTGGATATGGTCGCCGGCCGGCCCGGCCAGGGACGGGAGTTTGAGTACGCCGGCGGCCAGGATGACGGGGGTGGCGAGCAGGAATGAGAACCGGGCGGCGTCGCGGTGGGACAGGCCACGGGCCAGGCCACCGACCATGGCGATGCCGGAGCGGCTAATCCCGGCCAGCAGCGCGAAGGTCTGAAACGACCCGACGATGGCGGCTTCGCCGTAGTGCAAGGTGGACAGGCGGCGCGTCGCGGGAGCAGCTTCCGACTCGACGGCAGGGCTGGGGGAACTGCTGACGGGCTGCGGGTCGGCGACCAGCTGGGGTCGATTGGCCTGGTCAGCTTCCATCTCGTCGGGGTCGTCGGTGTCGGTGGGGGCGCGACGGCGCAGGACTTCGCCGGCCAGCAGGATCAGTCCGTTGATGGTGAGGAAGATCGCGGCGGCCAACGGTTTGGCGAAGAGGGTGCGGAAGGTGTGTTCCAGGGCCAGCCCGGTGATACCTACCGGGATGGTGGCAATGATGAGCAGCCACGCGAGGCGTTCATCGGCGTCGGTGGTACAGCCCGACATGACCACCGACATCGCCCAACTCGCCAGCCGGCTGAACAACTCGCTGGGCAGCACCGACAACCGCAGCGCGACGCGCTCGCTGTTCCGACCCCTGCTCGAACTCCTGGGGAAGCCGCTCACCATCGGCCAGCGCGTTGCTGCCACCGCCAACACCGTCGGCCAGGTGCGCGACGCCCTGGCCGCCGGCGCCCGACACCGAATACGACGAGCAGGGCCGCATCGTCGGCGGCGGCCTGACACTGCGCCCCACCGCACACCGCTTCGAGATCGACGGACGACAGCTCTACACCTGGTGCGCGCTGGACACGCTGATCTTCCCCGCCATCCTCGCCCGAACCGCGCACGTCACCTCGCCATGTCACGGCACCGGGCAACCCGTGCACCTCACCGTTGGCACCGACGGGATCACCAGTGTCGAGCGCGCGACCGCCGTGGTCTCGATCGTCACCCCTGACGCGCCCGCCTCGATCCGAGCCGCGTTCTGCAACCACGTCCCACTTCTTCGCCACCCGCGAGGCCGCCGAGCCGTGGCTCGCCGAGAACCCCTCGGCCACCATCCTTCCCGTCGCAGACGCATACCAACTCGGCCGACCACTCGCCCAGACCCTCCTCGGAAACCACACCCCGACAGACTGCTGCTAGCCCCGCGCAGCCGCAGCAGCCCGATCAGGGGACGGTCGCGGCTCGTCGACATGGCACGCGCCCTAGTGCGCTTTGGCGGCCTTGGTGTGGGCCTGGCGGTAGGAATCGGTGCCGTTTCGATGATGTTGCCACCGAAGGTGAGTCGGTCCACGATCGCCGCGCACAGCCGGGGATCGGTGAACGTCTTAGTCCACGAACCGAAACTATTGTTGGAGGCGATGGCCACGCTGTTCTTCTCTTCACGTTCGTAAACACCTGGGACAGCAATTCGGCTCCGCGACGGTCCAATTCCATGTATCCAAGCTCTTGTCTCAAGAGTTAGGCGGGCGCCAACTCGGCTGCTGTCCCTTGGCGCTGAGAATTGGCACGGTATGCGTGTCGCCAGGGCTGTCGTCCGTGTTGGATTCTGGCCAGTCGGCGCACTGGAGACTTCGACGAACTAGAGCGGTTTCCGTTGGCTCCCATGGTGTTTTCTGGACCTTGGCGCAATGGCCCGAACCATGAGCACTGCCGTATTTGGCCGCGATGTCTCCTAACGAAAATGCTCGTGTAGCCGTTCCGGACTACCGCTTTAGCCCTGGAAGCGTACGACTCCGGACCACGGCGCGTGCGCCAGTTTCCGTGGGTTGGGATCAGGCAGGTGGGCGATCGGGCGCAACACGGTCGGGAGTCGCTTCCATCGCCCGGCCTCTTTGAGGATTGAGCGGATAGCACTGACTGTCCATCCCTGTCTCTCGAAGAATGCGACGCCGTCGGACGGTTCGAACTTCATCGGTGCCTTATTCAGACTGGGCATCTGGCGCATCATCCTCCGTACGATCGCCGGTGCAATCACGTCGGTGACCCACCCGCCGATTTCGGTGCGGTGCAGATCGTCCGAGAGTGCCCGCACCTGCTGCTCGTCGAGGTAGAGCAGTAGGCCTTCGGTGATCACGAGAGCGTTGCGTGCGCCGCTGGTCGCGTCGGTGAGGAAGGCGTGTCGGCTGGGTGTATCCGCGAGGTCGACTGACACCCGTGAGAGTCGGCAGCGAGCCGTTTCACCGCCGAGTAGTCGCTCCTTTTCGTTGATGATGTCAGGCAGATCGGCCTCGATCCACTCCATCGTGGGTGGGACGTTGAGACGGTACGGGCGGGTGTCGAAGCCAGTAGCAAGGTTGAGTACGCGGTCGCAGCCGTGTTTGACGGACTCAGCAACGAGCTCATCGATCAGTCTGGTTCGGGTTACCCACCACCACCCGTTGCGTGTCAGGCGGGGTGCTGCTGTGGCGATCGCGCGGCCACGCTCGCCGGCAAGGCGGTCGGCAAAAGGATCGTCGAACAGCGCGTCAGGCCGCGCGGATTCAGCAGCCCGGTATGCGGCCATCCATTGGGCAGTATCTGACACGTTCGAAATCAGCGGCTCGTCCAATTTTCACACCTCTCATCGGCGGTTCACTACCAACGCACATGAGCAGAAGGCGCATTAAAGGGCGCTTGGGCTATAAGGACTTTCAACCGCTGCCTACGGGTTCGTGTGCCGTTCCAACTGCTCATCTCAGGCCGCTTCGTAGAAGACGTTGTGAAGCCTGACCTGTCCGACTGCGCATTCGCGACCGCGAGCAGCGTGTCGTCGCGGACCCCTCGAGGAAATCGGTGTTGTTATTGACGCCCACGACGTGACCAGCACCGTGGAGCGAGAGCAAGCCGCCCCAGCTGGCGACGGATTCCACGATGGAGCAGTACACACCCCCATGCACGACTCCAGCAGCCTGCCGCAGCGCGGGACTGATTGCCACCTTGGCGCGGACGCGGTCTCCGGTGGTCTCGGTGAACTCCAATCCGATGTGGCCTTCGAAGATTGAGGCCGTGGCAGCGTCGAGGTCTTCCGGCGTGATGGTGCATTTCGGTGCTGACCCCGACAGGTCTTCGGCCATGCTGCTGCCCCTTCTTTCTCGGTCACCCGCTGAATGGGCCTCGCCACCGTCAGGATGTCTTAGAGTTTTCTTAAACTACATGGTCTCATAGCCAGGGATCCGTTCTGAGACCGAGTTGTGACCCGAGCATTCACATGGCGGCGGCTTCGAGGGCGTCGCTGGCGGCTTGGGTGAGTTCGTCGGCGCGGGCCAGGGCGTCGCGGAGGCGTTGGATTTCGAATTCGCGGGCGGCGAGTTGTCCGGCGGGTTCGCCGGCCTCTTGGGCTCGGGTCAGTGCGCGCGTGTGGCTGGCGATCATGCGGCGGAAGGTGGGGGCGGCGCTCTTTTTGGGTTGGGCGTGATGGCAGCCGAGGCGGACCAGGCCGCGGGAGCAGTGTTCCCCGGTGGGCAGCGCGCAGATGTGGGTGCCCATGTCGCGAAGGCTGCAGCTGGCAGTGAATGCGGCCCATTCCTGGCTGCTGGCATCGCGCAGCTCGTCGGCGTTGTAGAAGTTGCCGTAGAGGCCTCGCAGGGCGGCGCGATAGCCCTCGACGAGGCTGTCGGAGCAGAGCTTGGCGTAGATCATCACCGTGTCCACCCCGGCGTGTTTTATATGCGGGTGATCCATGCCCTGGTCGACCGGCAGGTGAGCATGGCCGTATCGACGAGCGAGGAGCGTCCCGTGGACCAGTTCGTGCCGTGCCTTGTGCGTTGTCACCGCGGACCGGAGCTGGAGTCGATCACGCTCGGGCATCCGCTGCTGGATGACTACCTGGCGTTCGTCGCGGTGCGGGCGCGGACGAACACGTGGCTGGCGGTGGCGTCGGATCTGAAGATCTTCTTCGGCGTGGTCGCCAAGGAGCCGACGGAGGTGACGCCGGCGGACGTGTTCGGGTTCTTGTCCGCTCAGCGCGCTCCTCGCCGCGGTGCGTGGGTGGTTCGGCTCGAGGACGCGGAGCCGGGGTTGGCGGCGCGCACGATCGCCCGCCGGTTGTCGAGTGTGCGCGGCTTGTATGCCTACCTTGCGGCAGCCACCGACGTTCGGCGCTGCGGTTTCGGCGGCCGCGAAGGCCGGGGCGGCTGTGGGCTCGCGCGCTCGAGTTCGATGCCCACGTGGCGGCGTTCGGCTCCACCAGCTGGATGCGCTTCGGACCGAGGTGCGGGTTTTGCAGCTGGCCGGCGTCGTCAACACCGAACGGCCGCTGCGGATTCCGGCCACCGCGCTCACCGCGCTGCCCCCGCCCACCGGTCCCGCGCTCGCCGCTCTGGCCGAACTGCCCTTCACCATCACGCCCGTCCGCGCTACCCCAGGCCCCCACACCACATCGGCGTTTGCGCACCCTTCGCGCCGTAGTCACCGAGGCGAACCGAAACATGTTGTGGTGCAGCCCAACCGAGTCGCAGGCCGAACAAGCCCGCCGCGACCAGCTGGCCGACAGCGCAACCACGCTGGCTCAGGCTCATCGCAGGTTCCCTCGGTGATCGGCGACCTCGCCGAACACGCCGCCACCACCAAAGCCGGGCTGATTCTGCTCCACGTAGACACCCGGTTCTGGGCGCCTGCGCCGTCCGCGCGGCTGCTCGCGCTGATGCACAGCGCGCTCCCGTGGACCACCTCCCTCAGCGCGCAATCCGCTGGTGGTCAAGCGAGACCGCCCCACCTCGACCCTGTCCTCACCCGGGCCGCCCGGCACAGCGAGATCTGCTGACCCCCGAGATGCGGGATGCGCTAAGCAGTCGTGAACGCATCACGTCAACGGAATCGGCATTTAGTCGCGGCAACGGATGCTGTGGCCGTGAGGGAATAGCCGGTTACAGCCTGCCGAGTTGGGTGGAAACCGCAAAATCCTCAATCCCGACCTATACGAGGCCAAGGCCCGGTGGAAGGGCCGCCTCTCGATTTCACATCGTTACCGTCCGCGTCGGTCGTGTGGGCGAAGAACTGGTGTTTCCAGACCGGTATCCGCGCCTCGACCGCAATGGCCAGACGCGCAGGCCTCAAACGCGGCTTGCCGATGATCGGCGGCACGGCGGGCGTGGGCACCGCCGGATCCGTCGGCTGCGTCCCTGTCAAGCCCATAATCACGTTGTTCGGGTGCTGGTGGAACTCGTGCCCAGATTTCCATGAGGGAGCCGAACTGACCAGGCGACTGCTTGAGTCGTCGGTCGGGACGGGCGGCGGCCCGTAAATCACGGTCGCAGCGTTCGGGGGTGGCGGCAGGCCGCCCGATACGGGCTGGTTGGCTGCGTTATAGACCGGGCCCGGCACAGGCAGCCCGGCGACCGCGGGGTCATCCGGGGCGAGCGCGAGCGGAAGATGCAACGCCCACGTCTGCTGCGCGTCATGCGGGGCAGGGGCGGCAGCTTCAACCGTCCGATTAACCGCTCGAGACCGTCACGCGGGCCGGCGGTGTGCGTCGGCGTGTGACCGGGTAACAGTGAGGACTTGAGTAAGGCGAGGACGGTTTGATGGCGACACCACCCAGACAGGCGGCGTACGACAGCGCCTCCTTCGCTCGGGAACAGGAGGGCTACCACAAAGGTCTTAAGCGCCGCCAGCTGCAAATGATCGCCATCGGCGGGGCGATCGGTACCGGGCTGTTCCTGGGCACGGGCGGCCGGCTGGCCAGCGCCGGCCCGGCGCTGTTTCTGGTCTACGCATTGTGCGGGGCCTTCGTGTTTTTGATCCTGCGCGCACTGGGCGAACTCGTCTTGCACCGCCCCTCGTCGGGATCCTTCGTCTCCTACGCGCGCGAATTCCTCGGCGAGAAGGCGGCCTACGTAGCGGGCTGGACGTACTCCCTCAGCTGGGCGATGACCGCGATCGCCGACTCCACCGCGATCGCAACCTATTTCCACTACTGGTCGTCATTCAGAATTGCTCCGCAGTGGTTGATCGCGCTGATCGCCCTGGCCATCGTGCTCGCTATGAACCTCATCGGGGTGACGCTGTTCGGTGAGCTCGAATTCTGGGCGGCGCTGGTCAAAGTCCTTGCACTGGTGATCTTTTTAGTCGTGGGAACCGTCTTCATCGCCGGCCGCTTTCACATCGACGGACAGTCCACCGGATTCAGTCTGATCTCCCACACCGGCGGGCTCTTCCCGGTGGGTCTGTTCCCCCTGGTGATCGTCACATCGGGCGTGGTGTTCGCCTACGCGGCGGTCGAACTCGTCGGCACGGCAGCCGGCGAGACGGCTAACCCGCAGAAAATCATGCCCCGCGCGGTGAACTCGGTGATCGCCCGGATCGCCATCTTCTATGTCGGCTCGGTGTTGCTGCTGGGTCTGCTGCTGCCCTACACCGCATACAAGGCCGGTGAGAGCCCGTTTGTCACCTTCTTCTCCAAGATCGGACTGCACGGCGCGGGCACCATCATGAACATCGTCGTGCTGACCGCCGCATTTTCTAGCCTCAACGCCGGGCTGTACTCCACGGGTCGGATCCTGCGGTCGATGGCAGTAAACGGCAGCGCACCGAAGGTAATGTCGAAAATGTCGAAGCGCGGCGTTCCATACGGCGGTATCTGCCTCACCGCGGTCATCGGGTTGTTCGGCGTCCTACTCAACGGCGTGGTGCCCAGCGAGGCATTCGAGATCGTGCTGAACATGACCGCTCTGGGGATCATCACGTGCTGGGGCACCATTGTCGTCTGTCAGATCCAGCTGTTCCGCTGGTCGAAGAAGGGAATCCTGCAGCGGCCGTCGTTTCGGCTCTGGGCCGCGCCCTACACCGGCTATCTCACCTTGGCGTTCCTGGCCGCGGTGCTCGTCCTGATGGGGTTAGACCATCCGATCGGCACGTGGACGATTGCCACGCTCGTGATCATCATTCCCGCGCTGATCCTCGGGTGGTACGCGGTGCGCGCCAGGGTGCTCGCAGCCGCCCAGGAAGGGATCGGCTCCACCGGCCAGTCCCCGGTGGGCGCGAACCATCCGCCACCAGAGGATAAGAACTAAATCACCAGTGCAGGGGTGGCTGCGTCACCGGCGTGGGGTGTGGTTTCATCCCGTAACCGCAGAATCATTCTTCTTGCGGACACCGCGTGGCGAGCAGGGGGCCGGCGGCCGCCGGTCGGGCGTACATGCATCACGCGGCTGGCGACGTACCGCAAGAACCGTTTCCGGTGCCGATCCCGCGGGTTGACCACCAGGGGATCACCTAGCGCTCGGTCATCGCTGGGCCGCCCGGAATGTTCGGCGGCGCGTACGTGAACACAAGCGGTTTAACGCGTTTCCACACTGGTGCTTCGGCCGGGCAACGCCCCGACAGCTAATCGTTGCCCCTGATCAGAGTAATGCGAGGCAGGTACGGTGTCGGTCTTGGCGCGTTGCTGGCCGCGCACTGCACAAGACCGCGTCGGGCACACGACGCCGCGCCAATGGCCAGCGTCAATCGCGTTCGCCCGGGCAGAAAGATCTCCAGATGCATTGATTCCCCGGATAATTTGCGCTTATCACGGTGGGTAGTCCCGCGGTCCTGACTCGCGCCGTGCGTCACATGCGGTGGGGCAGCTACACATCACGCCGTCGGACGCCGGTCGACGCGGACCTCTCAATGATGCATCAGCCCTGACACCGCTGCACGTCCAAACGCCTGCAGGACAGCTTGGTGTGACCACCAACACTTGGATCGGTGCCGCATTGTTGAACAACGCATCCAGCAGATTGGAGCTCTGCACGGTCGCCAAGACGCCTACGCGACTTGCTCTTTGATGCCGATGTCCATCAACACAAGGGTCGCGCCGCTATTCTGGATCAACCGGGCAGCGTTCCGGCCGCACCGATCAGTTACAGGGGTGGGGCAGGTTCCCCTCGATCGGCCCAGCCCGCGCAATGTGCAGATTATCCAGCCCGGCGCACGAATACGGCTAATTCTGGGCTAGGCCCCTACCGCCCCGCCGACTCGCGCACCGCCGACTGCGGCGCCCAGTGTCCCCAGACATGACCGGAGTTTATCGCCAGACCACAGCCCACTGTCAGACGATTCGACCCATGCCGGGCAGCGGAAGCGGAAGCCCGAGGATGCGACATGCGGGCTGCCAGTCTCCAGTGACAACCGGGACATGCCGACGGGTGAGCCGTCTCACCTGCCGTGTCCGCCCCCGCCACCATGGCCGCCGCCGAAACCGCCGCCGAAGCCACCACCGCCGTAGCCACCACCGCCGTAGCCGTAGCCGCCGTAGTCACCCTCCGAGTAGGGATACTGAGGCGAATATTGAACGGGCCCGGGCGAGGCGTTGAGCTGAACATTGCCGGACGACGCCCCGCCGGACAGGGTGGACTGGGTGTTGGGGCATATGCCCTGGGTGAAGCAGGACGACGGTTCCGAAGCGGAATTCGCGGTAGCGGCCATGGCCGTCGGTGCTGCGGCGATCGCGGCCGCGGCAGCCCCAGCCACCAACAGTGGGGTGATGTAGTTCAGTCTGATTCGCATGATGGAACTCCGTAGATAGTGGCCGTTATCTGGACCAGTTCCAGCTTCGGCTAGTTCCAGGATTGCCCTCCAGCGACCCCGCGTCGTCACTGCTGACCGCAAATCAACACCCCCACCAGCCGGAATCTCGCTCGCCTGTCGGCAGGCGGTCGGACCGTTTCTCTCTAGCATCACCGCGCGACTGATGTGCGAGTTGATACGGAGGGGGGCCAAAACGCGGTGCATGCGGACGCTTCATCTGGCCCGTAAACCAACGCCGACGACCTCGCATGCGCGCGAGATTGCCCCGACTACGCCCGGTTCGGATTACCAGGGAAAGGGTGCCGTCGTTGCCCCTTATGGGAGCCGGTTCGTCGGTAGTTCGGTGAGCGGTGAAGGACGTGGGTGCGCACCCTCCTGCACTTCATCTTCGACCGGGCTGACGCTGATCGGTTGTTGCTCAATATGATCGGGTACTCGATGCGCTGGCCGACAAGCTACCAAGGTCGCTGAGCACTTGGACGTGGCCCGCGCCGAGTCGCTGGCGTTCACCGTGTCCCCCAAGCAGATTTGGCGCCGGATCTGGTTGAACAACCCCCGGGAATAAATCACCGGCACGTCACGCGGTTCGTCGACCACTCAGGCGATGCGCCGACGACGCAGGAACGGGTCGGTGAGTGACGGCGGCTGGTAGCCCTGGTCGGAACGGGCGACCGTCACGCCTGGTGGCACGATTTCGTCGATCTTGTCGAGTATGTCGGTGGACAGCTTCACCTCGGTGGCGCCGACCTGCGACTGGAGATGCTCCATCGTGCGCGGACCGATAATCGGTGCGGTCACCGCCGGATGCTGCATGACGAATGCCAACGCCAAGTGGATGAGCGTAAGTCCTGCCTCATCGGCGAGTTGGCCGAGCGCGTCGGCGGCATCGAGCTTGCGCTGGCTGTCTGGGGTAGACATGTCGTATCGGGCCGGCAGCCTGGTGCGCCGCGTGGACTCCGGCAGGTCGTTGCCCTTGCGGTAGCCCCCGGCAAGCCAGCCGCCCGCCAGTGGGCTCCACGGCAGCACCCCCAGGCCGTACTGCTCGGCCACCGGGAGCACATCGGCCTCAATGCCGCGGACCAGCAACGAGTACGGCGGCTGCTCGGTCACGAACCGGCCGAGGCCCCGGCCCTCGCTGACCCACTGCGCCTCAACCATCTGATGGGCCGGGAACGTCGAGGAGCCGAAAGCGCGGATCTTGCCTTGCCGCTGCAAATCGGTAAGCGCGGACAGCGTCTCCTCGATGTCGGTGTGCGGATCTGGACGGTGAACCTGATACAGGTCGATCCAGTCGGTGTTTAGCCGGCGCAGGCTGCTTTCAACCTCCCGGATGATCCAGCGACGGGAGTTGCCACGCTTGTTGGGGTCGCCCTTGGTGCCAGCCGGCGAATCGACCGCGACACCCATCTGGATGTTGACCTTGGTGGCCACGACCACGTCGTCGCGCTTACCGTCAGCGAGGGCCTTGCCGACGATGGTCTCCGATTCGCCCTGCGAGTAGACGTCGGCCGTGTCGATGAAATTGATGCCGGCGTCCAACGCCGTGTGGATGGTTCTGATGCACGTATCGTGGTCGGGCTCTCCCCAGGCGCCGAACATCATTGCGCCGAGACAGAGCGGGCTTACTTGGATTCCGGTTCTTCCGAGGCTGCGGTACTCCACACGCCCGACTCTACGCCCCGAATTAGGTTAGCTAACGATCTCAATGACCAGACGCGGATGGAGCACCGGTTAACCACCCAGGGTGGAAAACGCCCGGCCGGCAAGCCGCGGACACCGGAAAGCACTGGCGCTCGGGTTTGCCTGTTCGCGCAAGGCGGCGGCTCGAACACGTCGACTCGGGACGGTGTTCGGTGGCCGTTGATCTCAGCAACGCAAGACCGGAAGCGGAGCGTGCAGCGAGACGCTCGACCTTCCCGATGTATCGAGTGCCCGCCGGCCTCGCAGCAGCTTTCCCGGTCCTCGCGTCTCGAAGGACCCCAGCCGACGTGATGACCACAACCGCTTCTGACCTGTGTGCCCCCAGTCCGACTCGAACCGATCCCCGCAACGATGTTGCGTGTCGCACTCGGCGGCGGACCGCACGGGAGGCCCATCGACCCACCTGCCGTTACAGGAAAACCCTTGGTGGAACCCGGGTTACCCTCCACACGCCGCTGGCGGTATCCACGCCGACACCAGTGGCGGTATAAAAGCGCAGCCACCGCCGTAGCCGTAGCCGGGTCCGCCGCCGTAGCCGTAGCCGGGTCCGCCGCCATAGCCGTAGCCGGGTCCGCCACCATAGCCGTAGCCAGGTCCCGGCCCTCCCCAGTCATCCAACGCAAATCCCGTCGACGCCATCACCGCTGGATGGGGTGAAGGTGCATCGGCGTTCGCCACTCCCGTTCCCAGCCCGAGGGCGGTCAAGGCCAGTGCGCCGGCGATTGTGGCGCCGGTCGCGATTGTCTTCAGATTCGCCATCAAAACCCCTGAATGTAAAGCTCTCTGCCGTTGTGGCACTGCCTCCGAACCGTCCGAGTGATCCAACGATGCCTCAGTGCAGTGAGACTTCGCCAAGCCCAGGCTGCTAACAGCCCATTGTCATACCGTCGACGCGCGGAGCGGTGCCATTTCGGTCCCCCGACCTGTCCCCCATCCTACTCGGGGAGGCATTGAAAGACGGGTCGCGATGCGAGATGCTCCATGGCTTCCGGTGACCGTTAGCTCCAAAGTCTGAGCCAACCAACCAGAATCCAGCAATGGTCGCGCTCCGACGATCGTCGGTTTTTTGTCGCGAGTGTGAGTCGCGAGCCGGGGTTCGAGGCCTCGACGCCGCGTGGGGCCGAAGGCGTCGGCGATGGCCTTCTGGTTGGCGTGGGTGTCGACGCAGCCTTGAGTTCCTGGCCGCGTCGGGGCTGCGGTTCATCGACGGGCTGTCAAGAGCCCGTGCCCGCCCGGGATTCGTTTCGTATGGTGCTCATCGTGCCCGGAGCTACCTCGACAAATCGTGTACTCAGCGCCAAGCGTGGCTGGGTCGCCGTGGCCGCCTGCAGCGTCCACCATGTCCCATCCCATCAGCCCACTCGCCAGACGGCCGGTCGCAATGCGTGTCCCGGGTGATGTCCCGCGAACTTTGTGCACGGTTCACAAACCGAGACCCTCACCGCTGTCACGACGTACCTTTCCCTTAGGAGCGCCTTCGCCGCGGTCGAACTCGACAATGGCATTTTTTTGCTGTTGCTGTCCCGAGGCCAAGATCTCACCAGGGTAGGAAGCACACGCTGATCCTTGGGTCGGTTCGCTGCCTGCTTGGAGCGTATGACATCGGCCACAGAGGCGACCCGTACCTTAACTCCATACAGCTCGACCGGCGCCGCGTCACGTCGCAGATCGGCGTACCCTCGTGTCCCTGCCGGCTCGAACGTCAAATCCAGGTCCCCGGCGTCCGTCGTGAGATACTTAAATCTGCACGGCAGCCAATGAATCGGTGTCGAATGCAAACGGCAGCCCTGCCGGCTCGGATTCCGTGCGTACCCGCGCATTCATTTCGCGCAGCGCAGCTGCGAGGCGGGTGAGATTATGCCGGTCGGTCTGGGGCGCAACAACGCGGCACAGGCATCAGTTCTAGATCGAAACCACACAACCGCACCAGCCGGCGCGCTGAGTCAGCCCGCCGCGTCGGCGTGCCTCGCGGATCAGATCGCCACCGTAGCAGCTCACCTATGCGGCTCTCGGGTCGTCGCGCTATCGGACTCGCTGCGCTGAGATGAAAACGCCTGGTACGGCGCTATCCTCGGCGGTGCCGGCAGGGACTCGGCCGTAGCCAGCGACCACCTCCGCCACCGTCGCGGCCGTCGCCTCCCAGCCGTGTTCGGCCAGCCACTTGGCGACGTCGGTGCGTTTCTCGGCGTACCACAGCTCCTCCACGTTGGGTGGAGGGGTCCTGCCCTGCCTGGCCAGCACCGCCCCCAAGCGTTGGGTCAGTTCCCTTTCGCGCGCCAAACGTTCCGGGTCCAGCGCGTCGTCGGTAAGTGCGTTGACGACGATCCGGCTCCCCACACCGCTGATCTGGTGAATGCGCTCGAAGAGCAGATCCTGCGCCCGCGACGGCAAATACCGCAACAGCCCCTCGGCCGACCATACCGTCGGTGCCTCCGAGTCGAACCCGGCCTGCCGCAGCGCCATTGGCCAATCCTGGCGCAGGTCGACGGGAACCTCGATCCGCTGTGCCGTCGGCTGGGCGCCGTACTCGCGCAGCGTCGAGGATTTGAATGCGAGCACCTTGGGCTGGTCGAGTTCATACACGCGGGTGCCGCCCGGCCAGGCCAGCCTCCACGCCCGGGCGTCGAGGCCCGCCGCCAGGATCACCACCTGACGGATCCCCGCGTCGGCCGCCGCCACGAAAAAGTCATCGATGAACGCCGTGCGGGAGGCGAAGAAGTCCATCAGCGCCTGCATCCGCCCTGCCAGGTCGGGGTCAACGCCAGCCACTGCGGGGCGGTCGAACATGCTCCACGCCCCCTCACCCGCGGCGTCGAGGAAAACCCGCGCGAACGGGTCGCGAAACAGAGGGCGTGCACTTTCGGTCTCCGTGGCGCGCGCGGCGGCCACGCCGAGTGCCGTGGCTCCCACACTCTCGGTGATGTCCCAGGTGTCATCATCGGTTCGCTCCATGTGATTCTCCCGCCGCCGGCGTCCCTTCTGTTCCGGACGGTACGCGGCTCACCTGGACGCTCACTGCGCCAGCCCGGCTGCCACGACACCCAGCTAATCGACCTCCGGGACGGACCAGGCTGCCGCCCGAAGCGCTTGGCGGCTGTTGGGGGCATCGCGTTGAGCCTGCGGCTGGGTCAGTGACGGCTCGCGTTGTCCCATTCACACCCGGGCTAGTAAGGTTAGCTAAGTGATCGACGTTGTCATCGCAGGCGCTGGTCCCAATGGACTGATGCTGGCCTGCGAACTGGGATTGGCCGGGATCCGGTCGGTGGTGTTGGACCCGATGCGGGGGCCTAACCCGCAGCCGCGCGCGAACGGCATCATGGGCCAAGGCGTACGGATCCTGGACCACCGCGGCCTCTACAACGCGCTCGCAGGGACCGCGGAGCCGCCGCAACGCGTCCCTCGCTCGATGTTCGCAGCCTTTGCGCTGGATCAAGCGCTGGTGCCGGATTCCCAGGTCTTTATGCTTCCCATCCAGCAGCCGCGGCTTGTGCAGGTGCTCGCCGAGCGGGCCGCTAAATACGATGTCGACATCCGTTGGGGTGACAAGTTCATTGGCTTCGACCAGCACACCGATGGCGTCACCGTCCACGTTGCCGGCCCGGATGGCGCCTACGAGCTGTCGGCGAAGTATCTCGTCGGCGCCGACGGTGGCACCAGCGCGACACGCAAACTGGCCGGTGTCGATTTTCCCGGCATGTCGTCGTATGACCTGGTCGCGCGGATGGCGTTCGACGTGCTGCCGCCGGACGAGTGGGTCGACCCCGTCAGCGGCGCGCTCGTGGTGCCCGGGTTGGGTCGTGTCCCGTCCATGCAGTTCTTCCGCGCAGCGCACGGCGTTTTCGGATGGAACATGCTCGGCGGCCGGTCAGCGATGCTGAGCATCGAACTGGACAAAACGGCTCGGGAGAACCCCAGCGACGACACCGGCGACGAGCCGCCCATGAGCTTGGCCGAGTTGGAGGCCAGCGTCAAGCGCGTGCTGGGCGCAGAGGTGCCGCTGCGGGCCGCATCACCTGGCGCGCCGCTTGATCTGCGTCGTTTCTGCGGCATCAACTCGAGGATCGCGTCGCGCTACAAGGTGGGCCGGGTGTTTCTTGTCGGCGACGCCGCGCACGTCCACTCTCCGCTTGGTGGGCCGGGGCTGAACCTGGGTTTGCAGGATGCGGTGAACCTCGGCTGGAAACTGGCGGCCGTTCTCCACCGCCGAGTCGAGCCGGCGCTGCTGGACACCTATGAGGCCGAGCGCCGGCCCGCTGCCGAGCGCGTCATCATGCACAGCCGCGCCCAGTTGGCGCTCCTCCGGCCCGGGGCTGAAGTCACTGCCTTACGCGAAGTCTTTTCCGAACTGCTGGGCGATCCCGATCTCGTTCGTCGCCTCAGCGACCTCGTATCCGGTGCTGACAACTGCTATGCCGCGGGCCCCGATGCACATCCGCTCGTCGGGCGCTGGGTGCCAGACTTCGCTGTCGCCAACGCCGGCGGAACCAGGCGCGTCGGGGAACTCGCTCGCGACGGGCGGCCACTGCTCGTTGACCTCACCCACGACAGCGGGGTGGCGGCCGCGGCGGCACACATCGAAGATCAGGTCACCGTCGCCGCAGGACGCCCGGTAGGTGACGTGTCGGCCACGGCTGTGCTCGTGCGGCCGGATGGCTACGTGGCGTGGGCGTCGTCGGCGCTGACACCAGACATCGATGAGCTTCGCCGGGTGCTCATAGATTGGTTCGGCATCAACGGGGATCGCTGATTTTGGTCGGCCGCGTGGCCCAACTGCATGCCACCGCGGTGGCGCGGTTGAATGCAGGCGCTGCGATCTTGCTGGCCAACGAGACGGACAACCGCACACCCGAGTCCGTGGATCTGTGGGATCGCATGCGGGCGGCTGGGTGTTTCGGCGGTTGAATCACCACGGCCGCAGCGCGCACTGCACGCCGCTGGCGCCGTCCTGGCGGATGACGGTCACTCCGTCGACGGCGATCTCGCAGTGCAGCTGCGGCGGCTCTCTCAGCGCACCGCTCGCGGTGAGCAGCGCCCACTGCGTGGGGTCGGCCAGCGTGGTCTGGTACACCCACGGCTCTCCCGGCACGAGCGGTGTCCGCACCTGCGTGAGGTACCGCGACGAGTTCGCGTCGTACGCCGACTGGCCCGGCGGCTGGGTGTTGATGTAGGAGACGTTGCCGGTCATCGCGCTTTGCGTCGTGACCGTGTAGGTGACCTGATGGTCACCCGGATCGGCACTTGACGTCGCATGCGTGGCCGCAACACCTGCGGCCGCCACCATCAGTGCCACCCCGACCCAGCTCGTCGCTCGTCGCATGCTGGTCATTTCGCGCACGCTACCGGATCAGTTACACGCCAGCCGGGACAGCACATCGGTGACAAGCGACTCGATCGGCACATCCACCTGCTCGCCAGTCAGCAGGTTCTTCACGCCGATCGTCGACGCTTCGATGTCGCGATCGCCCGCCACCAATGCCAGCGCCGCACCGGACCGGTCCGCCGCGCGCATGGCGCCCTTGAGTCCGCGGTCGCCGTAGGCCATGTCCACGCGCACACCGGCTCCACGCAGCTTGGCGGCCAGCACCGCCAACTCCAGCCTGGCCTGCTCACCGAGCGGGACGCAGAAGACGTCGCAGCGGCTGGTGATCCCCACCGTCTTGCCTTCGGCACGCAGCGCGAGCATGGTGCGATCTACCCCGAGGCCGAAACCGATGCCGGACAAATCTTTTCCGCCGAGTTCGCTCATCAGGCCGTCGTAGCGGCCGCCGCCGCCGATGCCGGACTGCGCGCCGAGTCCGTCGTGCACGAACTCGAAGGTGGTCTTGGTGTAGTAGTCGAGTCCGCGAACCAGCCGCGGATTGATGGTGTAGGGCACGCCGAGCGCGTCGAGGTGCGCGAGAACCGTCTCGAAATGCTGTTTGGCCGCGTCGGACAGATGATCGAGCATCACCGGCGCGTCGGCGGTCATTGCCCGCACGTGCTCGCGTTTGTCGTCGAGCACGCGCAGCGGGTTGATGAGCACCCGCTGGCGCGTCGGCTCGTCGAGGTCCAGCGCCAGCAGGTAGTCCCGCAGCAATTCGCGGTACTGCGGGCGGCACGTGTCGTCGCCCAGTGACGTGATCTCCAACCGGAAGTCCTCGAGGCCCAGGGACCGGAAGCCCGCGTCGGCGACCGCGATCACTTCGGCGTCCAACGCGGGGTCCTCGACCCCGATCGCCTCGACGCCCACCTGCTGCAGCTGCCGGTAGCGTCCGGCCTGGGGACGCTCGTAGCGGAAGAACGGCCCGGCGTAGCACAGCTTGACCGGCAGCTGTGCGCGGTCGAGCCCGTGCTCGATGACGGCGCGCACCACCCCGGCGGTGCCCTCCGGCCGCAGCGTCACCGAGCGCCCGCCGCGGTCGGCGAAGGTGTACATCTCCTTGGACACCACGTCGGTGGACTCCCCGACGCCACGGGCGAACAGCGCGGTGTCTTCGAAGATCGGCAGCTCGATGTCGCCGTAGCCGGCGCGGCGTGCGGCGTCGAGCAATCCGTCGCGCACGGCGACGAACTGCGCCGACTCGGGCGGCAGATAATCGGGGACGCCCTTGGGTGCGTGGAAATCGGTCACGAACTCAGGCCTTCGAGGAAGGGGTTGGTGCGACGCTCGACGCCGATGGTCGTGGAGCTCCCGTGACCGGGCAGGACCACGGTGTCGTCGTCCAGCACCAACAGCTTGGTCACGATCGAGCCGAGCAGGTCGCGCCCGCTGCCGCCGGGCAGGTCGGTGCGTCCCACTGAGCCCTGGAAGAGCGTGTCGCCGCTGAACACGACGTCGACCGGGCCGCTTTGATCAGCGACGCCGGTTTCTGCGGTGATCCGCAACGTCACCGATCCGCGGGTGTGCCCTGGGGTGTGGTCGACGGTGACGGTGATGCCGGCGATGTCCAGCTTGTCACCGTCGCCGAGGTCGACGAGCCGCTTCGGCTCACGGAACAGCGCACCGATCAGAAGCTGGCCGAGCCGCGGGCCGAATCCCCTGATGGGGTCGGTCAGCATCGAGCGGTCTTCCGGGTGGATGTGCGCGGGGATCTTGAAGCTGTCGCAGACCTGGCGTGCGGACCAGATGTGGTCGATGTGTCCATGGGTGAGCAGCACAGCCGTCGGCGTGAGGCCGTGCTCGTCGAGCACCCGTCGCAGCCTGGGCACGGCGCTCTGGCCGGGATCGACGACGAACGCCTCGCCGCCAGGCTGCCGCGCCACCACATAGCAGTTGCACGCCAGCACGCCTGCGGGGAATCCGGTGATCAACACGATCTCCAGTTTTCCACTGCCAACGAGCGGGTTTGCGGGTGCATGGCACACTCGGTGGCGCAAACGCGTCAAATGTGATCAGGAGGACGACGGCGGTGCCGACAAACGAACAGCGGCGTGCGACAGCGAAGCGGAAACTGCAACGACAGCTCGAGCGGCGCGCGCAGCAGGCCCGTCGGCGCAGGATCTGGATCATCACCGCCGTGTCGGTGCTCGCCGTGGCGGTTGTCGCCGCGGCGATCACGTACTTCGTTACAGGCAAGAACTCCGGGCACAAGACAGCCGCCCCCAGCACATCGGCCACCGCGCCCAGCCCCGCGCCCACGGCCTCGGGCTTGCTGCCGCCGTTCAACCCGCCGGCCGGCCTCGCCGACAACTGCCAATATCCGGCCAGCCAGCAGCCGGCCTCCAAGAAGGTCAACCCGCCGCGGACCGGCAAGGTACCCACCGTTCCCGCGCAGGTCAGCGTCAGCATGGTCACCGATCAGGGGCGGGTCGGCCTCCAGCTGGACAACGCGAAGGCCCCGTGCACGGTCAACAGCTTCGCGAGCCTGGCCCAGCAGGGCTTCTTCAACGACACCCCGTGCCATCGGCTGACCACCTCGCCCAGCCTGGCGGTACTGCAGTGCGGCGATCCGACCGGCCAGGGCACCGGCGGCCCCGGTTACCAGTTCGCCAACGAATACCCGACCAACCAGTACCCGCCGGGAGACCCGGCGCTGCAGCAGCCGATCGTGTATCCGCGCGGCACGTTGGCCATGGCCAACGCCGGGCCGGACACCAACGGCAGCCAATTCTTCCTGGTGTACAAGGACTCGCAGCTGCCGCCGAACTACACCGCGTTCGGCACCATTGACCAGACCGGGCTGGCCACATTGGACAAGATCGCGGCGGCAGGGGTGGCCGGCGGCGGCGCGGACGGCAAGCCGGCGACGCCGGTGACGATCACGTCGGTACAGCTGGACTGACCTGCGCGCGCATCACTTCCGCGGCGGGCGAAGCACCTTCATCGCCGCGCGCATGATGGGCTCCGGCAGCCGGTCCTTCATCGCGAGCGCGGCGTTCGACGCGCGTGTGCGGGCCTCTGTGCCATGACCGAACATCCGGTTCATCGGACCGCCGGACGGTTCGAGGTCGAAGTGCAGCGGAGAAGCCCCGTCGACGGCGCCGAGCGCATTGGAGATCACGATGCGCTGGATCTCGCTGGTGCCCTCGAAGATCGTGTACAGCTTGGCGTCGCGGTACCACTTCTCGACGGGGTGGTCGCTGATGTAGCCCCACCCACCCATTGTCTGGATGGCCCGCTCGGTGGCCTTGATCGCGACCTCGCTGGCGGCCAGCTTTGACATGGAGCCCTCACCGCGCTCGAACGGAATTCCGTTGGCCGCCATCCACGAAGCCCGCCACGTCAGCAGCCGGGCGGTGTCGATCTGGGTGGCCAGGTCGGCCAGCGGGAACCCGATGCCCTGGTTGTCAATGATCGGCGCGCCGAACGCCTCTCGGCGGTTGGCGTATGAGGTGGCGTATTCGACTGCGGCGCGCGCGATTCCGAGTGCCTGGGCGGCCACCATCGGGCGGGTCTGCTCGAAGGTGCCCAGCGTGGCCGAGCCGGAGCGCCGGCCGCCTTCGACCGCTTCGCGGGCCTTGGCGAGTTTGTGTTCGAGCTTTTCTTCGCCGCCGAGCAGGTTCTCACCGGGAATCCGGGCGCCGTTGAACCTCAACTCGGCGGTGTGTGACGCGCGGCAGCCCAGTTTGTCGAGTTTGCGCACCATTTCCAGGCCCGGCGTGCCGCTCGGCACGATGAACAGCGCCTGCCCGCGGTGCCCGAGTTCCCGGTCGACAACGGCGTTGACGACATGAACATTGGCGATGCCGCCGTTGCCGATCCACATCTTGTGGCCATCGATGATCCAGTCCCCGCCGTCGCGGGTGGCCCGGGTGCGCAGGTTGCGTACGTCGCTGCCGCCCTCGGGCTCCGAGATCGCCAGCGCGGCGAGCTTGAGATCGCCTGCGGTGCCGAAACATTCGGGCGCCCACTGCAGCATCTGCTGCGGCGAGGCAGCCTGTCCGATCGCCGAAAGCGCCAACGCGGGCATCACGATGGCCAACCCGATGCCGGCACAGCCCCAGAACAGCTCCTCCATGAACATCGGCAGCGAGAGACCGGTCGGGTCGCCGATCAGGTCCCGGTAGAACAGCGGGCTGTAAAAGCCTCGCTTGGCCGCCTCCTCGAGCACCGCCCACGGAAATTCCTGGCGTTTGTCGCATTCGGACGCCACGGGTCGGATGCAGTCCTCGGCGAACTTGTGTGCTCGATTGGCCAGGTCATGTTGCGCCGCAGTCGGCGATAGGTCAAACCCCACGTGCATCCGGTACCCGCGGTACCGCGAACCAAACATCCGGTTCTCGGCGCGAGGAACCTAGGCGGCCGATGTCACGCGGTAGACGTCGTAGACACCCTCGACGTTGCGCACGACGTTGAGGACGTGACCGAGGTGCTTCGGGTCGCCCATCTCGAATGTGAACCGGCTTATCGCCACCCGGTCCCCGGACGTGGTCACCGAGGCCGACAGAATGTTCACTTTTTCGTCGGCGAGCACGCGGGTGACGTCCGACAGCAGCCGGTGACGATCCAGAGCCTCGACCTGGATTGCCACCAGGAAAACCGACGACGGCGATGGCGCCCACTCGACCTCGATGATGCGTTCGGACTGCTGCTGTAGCGAGGCGGCGTTGGTGCAGTCGGTGCGGTGCACGCTGACTCCGCCGCCCCGGGTGACGAAACCCATGATCTTGTCGCCGGGCACCGGTGTGCAGCACTTGGCCAGCTTCGTCAGCACGCCGGGCGCGCCGGGCACCGCGACGCCGGTGTCCTCGGTATTGCGCTGACGTACCGGCATCGTGGCGGGCGTCGACCGCTCGGCCAACTCGTCGGCGGCCTCGTCGTCGCCGCCGAGCTGGGCCACCAGCCGCTGTACGACGTGCCGCGCGGACACGTGGCCCTCGCCCACCGCCGTGTAGAGGGCCGACACATCGGTGTAGCGCAGTTCGCGGGCCAGCGCGGACATCGACTCACCGTTCATCAGCCGCTGCAACGGCAGCCCGCCGCGGCGCACCTCACGGGCAATCGCGTCCTTGCCGGCCTCAAGCGCCTCCTCGCGGCGCTCTTTGGCGAACCACTGCCGGATCTTCGCCTTGGCCCGCGGTGACACCACGAACATCTGCCAGTCCCGTGACGGCCCGGCGTTCGGCGCCTTCGATGTGAAAATCTCCACTACTTCGCCGTTTTCGAGCTTGCGTTCCAGCGCGACGAGTCGCCCGTTGACCCGGGCGCCGATGCACCGGTGGCCGACCTCGGTGTGCACGGCGTAGGCGAAGTCGACCGGCGTCGAACCCGTCGGCAGCGTGATCACGTCTCCCTTGGGGGTGAACACGAAGATCTCCTGCACCGCGAGGTCGTAACGCAGCGACTCCAGGAACTCGCCGGGGTCGGCCGCCTCCCGCTGCCAGTCCAGCAGCTGGCGCATCCATGCCATGTCGTCGATCTCGGCCGCGGCGTGCGGGTGCAAAACACCGTTGCGGCCCTTGGCCTCCTTGTACCGCCAGTGCGAGGCGATGCCGTACTCGGCGGTGCGGTGCATGTCGCGGGTGCGGATCTGCACCTCGAGCGGCTTGCCCTCGGGTCCGACGACGGTGGTGTGCAGCGACTGGTAGACGCCGTACCGCGGCTGGGCGATGTAGTCCTTGAACCGGCCGGCCATCGGCTGCCACAGCGAATGCACCACCCCGACAGCGGCGTAACAGTCCCGGATCTCGTCGCACAGGATCCGCACGGCCACGAGGTCGTGGATGTCGTCGAAGTCGCGGCCCTTGACGATCATCTTCTGGTAGATCGACCAGTAGTGCTTGGGCCTGCCCTCGACCACCGCGTTGATCTTCGACGCGTTGAGCGTCGCGATGACCTCGGCGCGCACCTTGGCGAGGTACGTGTCGCGCGACGGCGCCCGGTCGGCCACCAGCCGCACGATCTCCTCGTACTTCTTCGGGTGCAGGATCGCAAAGGACAGGTCCTCGAGCTCCCACTTGACGGTGGCCATGCCCAGCCGGTGAGCAAGCGGCGCAATCACTTCCAACGTCTCGCGGGCCTTGCGGGCCTGCTTCTCCGGCGGCAGGAACCGCATCGTGCGCATGTTGTGCAGCCGGTCGGCGACCTTGATCACCAGCACCCGCGGGTCGCGAGCCATGGCGATGATCATCTTGCGGATGGTCTCGCCCTCGGCGGCACTGCCCAGCACCACCTTGTCGAGCTTGGTCACGCCGTCGACCAGATGCCCGACCTCGTCGCCGAAGTCGCCGGTCAGCGAATTCAGCGTGTAGCCGGTGTCCTCCACGGTGTCATGCAGCAGCGCCGCGACCAGCGTCGTGGTGTCCATGCCGAGCTCGGCCAGGATGTTGGCGACCGCCAGCGGGTGAGTGATGTACGGATCCCCGGAGCGACGGAACTGCTCGGCGTGGCGCTGGTCGGCGACCTCGTAGGCGCGCTGCAGCATCGTCAAGTCGGCCTTGGGGTAGATCTCGCGGTGCACCGCGACCAGCGGCTCGAGCACCGGATTGACGGCGCTGCGCTGCGCGGTCATCCGGCGCGCCAGCCGTGCCCGCACCCGCCGCGATGCGCTCGACGCCGGCTTGGGTACCTCGGGCGACGGCATCTCCGGTGTCGGAGGCGCTTTCACAGCCTGCGTCAAGCCGGGGTCGTCAGCCATCGCCACACCTCCTCAACGCCCACAACGAGGATATCCCTCACACTGTGAGCAAGCTGCTGACCGGCAGCGGAGCCACCGCTTCGCGGCCGCGCAGCGCGGCGAGTTCCAGGACCACGGCCGCCCCGCTGACCGCCGCCCCGGCGTCGTCCAACAGCCGTGCGGTGGCCGCCAACGTTCCGCCCGTCGCGAGCACGTCGTCGATGATCACGACGTTGCGGCCGGCCAGGTCGATACCCTCGGCCGGAATTTCCAGCGTCGCGGTGCCGTACTCGAGGGTGTAGGTCTCGCTGCGGACCGGCGGCGGCAGTTTGCCCCCCTTGCGGACGGCCAGCACGCCGGTGCCCAACCGGATGGCGACCGCAGCGCCGAGCAGGAAACCTCGGGCGTCGATGCCGGCCACCAGTTCGGCGCCCGACGCGATCTCAGCCAGCGCGCCGGTCACCGCAGCCAACCCGTCCGGGTCGGCGAGCAGCGGCGTCAGATCCTTGAACTGGATGCCCGGTGACGGAAAATCCGGTACTTCGCGGGTCAGCGACGCGATCACGTCGGCGACGTCACGCGTCACTGGCTCAGCACCCATCTGTCCATGTTCCACCCGGCCCCCCAGCGGGTCGGGTTGGCGCTCACGGCATAGATCTTCTTCGATGTGACCAGCGTCCGCTGCTGGCGGTACAGCGGCAATGTCGGCATGTCGGCCCACAGCACCGCGGCGCCGTCGGACAGCAGCTTGCCGAACTGTTTCAGGTCACTCGTGATGGCCAGGGTGTTGATCACGTTGTCGACCTGCGGGCTGGAGTAGCCGGACAGGTTGTTGCCGTTACCGGTATGCAGGTCATAGGCGTCGATCGCCGACGACCCGCTGGACCCGCTGCCTGCCGCGCCGCCGGTGCCGGCCAGCAGCGCGTCGATCTGGCCACCGATCAGCGATCGCGGCCCGGTGGTCTCGCCGGAGACGTCCTGCACGGTGATCCCGGCGGCTACGCAGGCCCGTGCGATGGTGCCGACCGCCGCCGCCAGACGCGCGTTCGGCGCCTGGTAACCGATCCGCACGGCAAGCGGCTTGCCGTTGAGTGCGGCGCGGGCGGCGTCGGGGTTGGACTTGCTGAACTGGCCACTTTCGGCGGCGCTCTCGGCGGCCCCGAACGCGTCGTCGTTGGCGGGATTGAGCCGCGAGTTCGAGATCGGCACGCCCGCACTGGTGGCAATCAGGTCGCGGGGCGTGCACAGCGCCAGCGCGTGGCGTGCCGGGGGCGCTGCCAACGGGCCCTGTCCCGAGAAGATCAGCTGCTCGATGCCCGCCGAGGGCGCATCGCTGCGCTGGTAGCTGTCGGGCAGGTTCAACGTTCCCGACGACCCGGCCGCGATGTCGACGACGTGGAAAGCTCCTTTGCTGACCCGGTCTTGTATGTCGACCCCCCGCGGCCACACGGTGACCCGCTTGGTCACCGGCTTGGCCCCCCACCAGCGGTCGTTGGCGACCAGCAGCACCGAGCCGTCGGAGCGCACCGAGTCGAGCTTGTACGGCCCGGATGACGGGAAGTGCTTCACATCGACGCCCGGCTTGAGGTCCCATGTGGTGTTCCAGAGCTGGGCGATGCGCGCCACCGTCGCCGCGTCGTTGTTCTGCAATGCGCCCGTGACGTCGACGCCGAGCTCGTCGCCGATGACGTGGGACGGCATCATCGAATCGGCAGTGAACAGCTGCGCGAAATCGGCGAACGGCCGGTCCGGGGAGAATGTCGCGCGGGCCGTCTTCTGTCCCGGCTGGCAGTCGACCGCGGCGATGTCGCTGTAGCCGGCGCGGCTGGCGGCGTCGAAGCCGGGCAGACGCCCGGATTGCGCGGCCCAGGCCAGCACCATGTCGTCACAGGTGATGGGCTTGCCGTCGGAGTAGACGGCGTTGTCGGCGATCTGGTAATCGAGCAGCAGGGGTTCGCGACCGACCACCGAGACGGTGCCGAAATCGTGATCACCGACGATCTGACCGTCCGGGCCGTGATAGCCGAACCCAGTGAGCACCCGGCCGAACGCCTGTGGTGCCGACGACGCCGCGCCTGCGACCGTGTTGGCGTTGTAGGTGGTCAGCGTCCCGTCGACCGCGTAGTTGATCTCATCAGCTGCGCTGCCGGAACACGACGTCGCCCCCAACGGCGCGACCAGCAGTGCCGCGGCTGCCGCGAAAACGACTGCGGGCCGGCGCCGAAGGAACATCGACCTAGCGCCGCCGGGTGCTTCGCTTGCCCGACGGTCGTCCCGCGCGGCTGCTCGACGGCCGGACCGGACGTGCGCCCGGCGCGGGCTTGCCGGCAAGCGCGGCGACCGGCTCCGCGCGGTGGTCTTCTTCGTCGGCGGCCACGATGTCGTCGTCCGCCGCCGCGGCGGCGTCAGCGGGTTTGCGGCGTCGCATCACCCGTCGGGTGTGGGTGCGGACCATGTCGGTGCGCTCGCGCAGCGTCACCAGCAGCGGCGTGGCGAAGAAGATCGAGGAATAGGTGCCGGTCAAGATGCCGACCAGCATCACCAGTGCCAGGTCCTTCAGTGTGCCGACGCCGAGCAGCCACACCGCGACGATCATCAGCGATATAACCGGGATCACCGAGATGAGGCTGGTGTTGATCGACCGCATGAACGTCTGGTTGATCGCGAGATTCGCCTGTTCGGCGAAGGTGCGCCGGGCGGTGTGCTGGAACCCGTGGGTGTTCTCCTCCACCTTGTCGAACACGATCACCGTGTCGTACAGCGAGAACCCGAGGATGGTCAGCAGACCGATGACGGTGGCAGGGCTCACCTCGAAGCCGACCAGCGAATACACCCCGGCGGTCGTGAGCAGGTCGAACACCAGCGCGGCCAGCGCTGAGATGGCCATGTACCGCTCGTAGCGCACCATGATGTAGAGCCCGACGAGGACGAGGAACACCACCAGCGCGGTCACGGCCTTCTTGGTGATCTGGCCGCCCCACGTCGACGACACCGCCGAGTCGCTGATCGCCTGCGCGCTCGGTTTGCCGTCCGGGCCCCTGGGCTGGAATTCCCTGAACAGCGCGTCGCGCAGCTTGGCGGTCTGGTCGTTCGACAGCGTCACGGACCGGAGCTGCACGGTGGCGGAGTTTCCGTTGCCGACCATCACCACCGACTCGGGATCGTGGCCGAGCGCCTGGCGGTACACGTCGTCGACTTGCTGGACGCTGGCGCTGCCGCGGGGGAACGACACCGTTGTGCCGCCCTTGAAGTCGATGCCGAACGTGAACCCACGGATCGCGATGCTGGCGATCGCGATCACGATGATGATTCCGCTGACGGTGAACCAGAGTCGCCGCCGCCCGATGACGTCGAACGCCCCGGTTCCCGTGTAGAGCCGGGTGAAGAACCCGTGGCGCGGGAGCGCCGACGAGTCGCCGGTCTCTTCCGCTGCCGAGGATTGTGGCGTCCCGGCGGTGGCCGCTACGTCGTGCGAGTGCCTGCCGGTGGTTTCGGACATCTTTCCTGAAGCCCCTGAAGCCCCTGACGAAGCCATTGCCCTACCCCTGCCCGATCGCATGTGCGGCCCGCCGTTCCCGCGCGATCTGCTGGACCGCGCCCAGCCCGTTGAACGCCGGTTTGGCCAGCAGTGTCGACTTGGACGCCAAGTACACCAGCGGCCAGGTCACCAGGAACACCACCACCGTGTCGAGGATCGTGGTCAGGCCCAGTGTGAACGCGAAGCCCTTCACCTGGCCGATGGCCAGGAAGTACAGCACAGCAGCGGCCAGGAAGCTGACCGCGTTGCCCGACAGAATCGTCTTCCGCGCCCGTACCCATCCGCGCGGTACGGCGGACCGGAATGAACGGCCCTCGCGTATCTCGTCTTTGATGCGTTCAAAGAACACCACGAACGAGTCTGCGGTGGTTCCGATGCCGATGATCAGACCTGCGATGCCGGCGAGGTCGAGTGTGTAGTTGATGTAGCGGCCCAACAGCACCAGGATCGCGAAGACCATTGCGCCGGAGGCGACGAGGGACAGGGCGGTCAGCAGGCCCAGCAGTCGGTAATAGATCAGCGCATAAGCCAGGACCAGCGCCAGGCCGATCGCGCCGGCGATCAGGCCCGCCCGCAGTGAAGTGAGTCCCAGAGTCGCTGAGACGGTTTCGGCCTGCGACGACTCGAACGACAGTGGCAGCGAGCCGTACTTCAGCACGTTGGCCAGATCGCGGGCCTGCGCTGAGGTGAAGTTTCCGGTGATCTGCGTGCGGCCGCCCGGGATGGCCTCCTGGATCTCCGGCGCGCTGACCACCTGCGAGTCGAGTACGAAGGCGGTCTGGGTGCCCACGTGCGAAGCAGTGAAGTCAGCCCAGGTCGCGCCCGCGGCGCCCTTGAACTTGACATCCACCACGTTCTGGGCGGTCTGTTGGTTGAAACCCGAACTGGCGCTGTCGATCTCCTCACCGCTGATGATCGATTTGTCCAGCAGGTACACCTGCTTGTGGTCTGTCGAGCAGGTGACCAGGGGCAGGTTCGGGTCGTCGTTGCCCGCCAGCAGGTCGTCCTGGTTGCAGCGGGTGCTCTCGTACTGCAGCGCGAGAATCTGCATGGTCTGGTCGGTGCTTTGACGCAACTCCTTCTCCGCGGAGATCCGCTGCGCGAGCGCCTCGCGGGTGCCGGGAGCCGGCGCAGGCGCGGGCGCCGGAGCGGGTGTGGCCGGCGGCGCGCCGGGCGCGGGTGGAGTGGTCGGCTCCGGGGTCGGCGCAGGCTGCTGCGGATACGGGCGCGGCTGGGCGGCCGGGGGCGCCGGCTCGGTTGTCGGCGCAGGTTCGCCGGTGGGAACGGGTTGCCCGGCGGGGGCGGGCGCCGCGGGCGGCTGCCCCTGACCAGCGGGGGGTTGCCCGGCAGGGGGTTGCCCGGCAGGGGGTTGCCCGGCAGGCGGGGCCGGTTGTGGTGACTGTGCCGGTATCGCGTGGATCACCGGGCGGATGTAGAGGCGTGCCGTCTGACCGAGGTTTCGCGCCTCGTTCCCGTCGCTGCCCGGCACGGTGATGATGAGGTTTTCGCCGTCGACGACGACCTCTGATCCGGATACACCGAGCCCGTTGACGCGCGCGCTGATGATCTGCTGTGCCTGGGCCAGCGCTTCGCGGGTGGGCGCCGAGCCGTCGGGCGTACGAGCGGTGAGCGTCACGCGCGTCCCGCCCTGGAGGTCGATGCCCAGCTTTGGCTTGGCCTGCTTGTTCCCGGTGAGGAACACCAGCAGGTACACGCCGACGAGCAGTACCAGGAAAAGAGTCAGATAGCGGGCAGGGTGCACCGGCGGCGAAGACGATGCCACGTTCTTAGGGTCTCCTCGAGTTCGGTTCGTCTACAGCGGCAGAGCCTACGTGCCGCCAGAGGCGGCTCAGTCCTTGGTCAGGCGGCCCGGTTCGCCGGTCGCGTCGCTGTCGGTCAATTCGGCCGTGGCCGGGGCGTCGTCGACGGCATCCTCGTCGTCGTCGTCGGTGTCCGGCTCGATACGGTCACGGACCGCCAGCTTCATCCAGGTGGTGATCACGGCGGGCGCGATCTCGAGGTCGACGGTGTCGTCCCCGATCCCGGCG
Source organism: Mycobacterium sp. (assembly GCA_025965895.1). GTDB lineage: Bacteria > Actinomycetota > Actinomycetes > Mycobacteriales > Mycobacteriaceae > Mycobacterium. Next base: position 73,706 of record JAOPWC010000127.1, on the reverse strand, counting down.
ATGGTGGCCTCCATTCCGGAGGTGGTGTGCACCCGGTCTCCGACCTGTAGCGATTCCTGCAGGTCGATGGTGGCCTTCATCGCGCGCTTCTGGCGCCGCGACGCGAAGTACATGAAGGCCCCCAAGACGATCAGGAGCGGCAAAAAGACGAATACGTCCATGGCAGCAAGTGTCTTTCTAGTTCAGGCATGTCAGGCCCCGGCATGTCAGTTGAGGGGCCTCGCAACTGACCAGTGTGCCACTTCTTTCACAGGTCGCGGCGCAGCGCGTCGTCTCGCCGGAGCTTGACCGCCTGTCCGTAAGCTGATATGAACGGTAAGTGGTGACTTACGGAAAGGTCCTGGACTCGCTGGCCGACCCGATGCGCCGCCAGATCCTCGACCTGGTGCGCGGCCGCCCGTCGTCGGTGCAGGAACTGGCCGATCAACTTCCGATAAGCAGGCCTGCGGTGTCACAGCACCTGAAAATTCTCAAGGACGCGGGCATCGTCTCGGCGGAGCCCGTCGGCACCCGACGCGTGTACACCGTGACAACCGACGGCTTCGAGGTGCTCCGCCAGTGGCTCGACGTCATGTGGCGCGACGCCTTGGGGTCGTTCGCAGATTTCGCCAACAGCACAACCGAGGATGGTTCTGGTCCACAGCGAGTTCTGGCGACTGGGTGACGGCGGCCAGGGGATGGCCGATGCGGTTGGCTCGCCCGATGGCTGGGCGCTCGGGCTGCGGCGCTTCGCCGACTTTGCGTCGGGTAGCGAAATTATTGGTAGCGCGGCTCGTAGGTCAGTTTGACGATGTGGGAGAAGGTCTTGGTGGTCACATGTACAGACACCGGGGCAGGACGAGATGAGGCGCTAGCTTTTGTTGATCTCACGTGCAGAGCAGTGGACGTGGGTTAGTTTGCACGGATGAAAGCACCTGTGGCTGATGCTCCCGAGGATGCCGCCACTGAGGCTCACGCCGCCGACCGACGCCAGGCCGAGTACTTCCGGCGCCTGCTGCACGAGCGCTACACGCAACTCGGTGACAAGATCGCCGGCCACCAGAGGCTGCTGACCAGGTATCAGAATCGCGACGAATCGTCGGAAGCCAGGCGGATGCGGCGGATCATCCGTGATGAGGAACGTGAACGCGAAACGGTGAAACGCCTGATCGAAGAACTCGATTCGCGCTTCTCCCTGGATGGACCGATCTCCAGGACCACCCGTCCGGCGAGCTCGGCGCAGACAATCGACCCGGGGGGCCGCTCGCTATTGACGGTGAGCCGGCTCACAACCCGGTGACGTGGGCCAGTTCGTGGCCGGCGCGACGTTCCACCAACAAGGGAACGAAATCCCATATTCGGCTCTGCTCGAATCGCGCATGGGCCTGCCGGACGGCGGTTGAGACCTGAGCAGGCGGTAACGTCGCGTACCGCTGGATGAGGCGACGCTCGACCTCGTCGATCGATGTCCGCTCACTGATGTCGGGCACACGATCAGCGTCCTCCCGGCGTGCCCTCCGGTCAACACCCACTTCTGCGCGAGGATTCGTTGAGCGACAGAATCAGCTTGCCCGTGTTGTGGCCACGGAAGAGCTTCAGGAGGGTGTCGGGGAAGTCGTTGACGTCACCTTCGACGATGTCCTCGCGCGAGCGCAGCTCGCCGCTGCGCCACCACGTCGCGAGCTGCGCAACACCTTGCCGGTAGCGGTCCGCGTAGTCAAAGATCACAAACCCGGTCATCGATGCCCGCGCGACCAACAACTGCATGTAATTGGCCGGTCCGCGGGGCGCCTCAGTGGCGTTGTACTGCGACACAGCGCCGCACAGGATGACCCGGGCACCCCGCGCCAGCCGAGCCAGCGCTGCCTCCAATGCTTCTCCCCCGACGTTGTCGAAGAACACGTCGACGCCCTCGCGCGCCTGAGACTTGAGCTGCGCCCGCAGGTCACCGGTGGTGTAGTCGACGGCAGCGTCGAACCCGAGCTCGTCGACCAACCACCGGCACTTCTCCTGCCCGCCGGCTATCCCGATGACCCGGCAACCCATGATCCGTGCGATCTGACCGGCGATGCTCCCGACCGAGCCCGCGGCGCCCGACACGACAACCGTCTCCCCCGCTTGCGGTCGCCCTATCTCAAGAAGCCCGAAATATGCTGTCAGACCGCTGATCCCGAGAGCGCTCAAATGCAGCGGGGCCGGCGCCAGCGTGGTGTCCACCCTGGTTACACCGGACCCGTCAGACACCGCGTAGCGCTGCACCCCGAAGACGCCGTACACCTGGTCGCCGACGCTGAATTCGGGATGACGGGACTCGACGACGCGTCCGATGCCGGCGGCCCGCATGATCTCGCCGATCTCGACCGGCGGGACGTACGAGCGGCCGGCGTTCATCCACGACCGCATCGCCGGGTCGATCGAAAGGTGTTCGACGCGTACCACAAACTGGCCGTCGTCAGGATCGTCGAGCGGCTCGTCGACCAGCTGCCAGTCGTCGGGCCTGGGCAGGCCGCTCGGCCTGGCAGCCAACCGGCATTGACGATTGACAGCGCTCACGATCGTTCTCCTGTCCAGTGGGGGCATGGCGGCGTCACAACATCGACGTGTCGGCGGCCTGGCCGAGCAGGACCCGCCCCGGCAGTTCCCGGGAGGCGTCGTTGACCTGGAAGTGGGCCGTGGCGGTGAAAGCGTCGCGGAATCGTCGTTGCAGCCGGGAAGTGTCGTAGATGGCGCTGCCGCCGCCGAGTTCATACATCGCCCGCACGACATCAGCCGAAGTGCGCACAGCGTGTGTAGCCGCCAACCGCAGCCGGTTGCGCAACGCGACAGACACCGGTTCGGTGTGCTGACCGGCGCGCCACGCCGCATCGATTGCCTGGTAGTACAGCGCGCGGGCGGCGTCCAGGGCCGACTGGGCCGAGGCGACTGCCGCTCGGGTGGCCGGCCGTTCGGCGAGGGTCCGCGTGGATCCCAACCCCTTCTTGCCGCCCGCCAGGTCGATCAAGTCGTCGATGGCCGCTTGCGCGTTGCCCAGCGCGGCCGCCCCGATCGAGAGGGCAAAGAAGCCGAACACCGGGAAGCGGTAGAGCGGGCGGTCCACGGCCGGCCCGTCGAAAATCGACAGCACCCGGTCGCTGGGAACGAAGACTTCGTCGGCGACGGTGTCGTGGCTGCCGGTGCCGCGCAGACCCAGCGTGTGCCAGGTGTCAAGCACCGCGAGGTCGGCTTTGGGGAGCGCCACCACATACGGCCGGGGTAGGTCGTCGAGCAGGCAGCCGGCGAACATCACGTCGGCGTGTGTTATCCCGCTGCAGAACGCCCACCGACCCGACACCACGACTCCGCCGTCGACCGACCGTGCCTTGCCGCGCGGTGCCCACACGCCGGCGGCGACGCCACGGCCGTCGCCGAACAACTCGTCGCGGCTGGTAGTCGGCAGGTAGCCGACCAAAAGGCTGCTGGTGATCGCGATCGACACACACCACCCCACCGACGCGTTCCCGCGAGCCAAGGCCTCCGCGCAGCCGAGCGCAACGCCGGGCGGTAGCTCGAGCGCTTTGACCTCAACGGGTGCGCCGGCGCGCAACAGGCCGGCGTCGCGCAGTCGTGTCAGGAGTTCGGTTGGAATAGTCCGGCTTTCGTCGATCTGGCCGGACACTTCCCGGGCCGCCTCGGCGATCTGCGTTGCGACCGTCGCGATCTCGGTGGCCGCTGGCGTTCGCGCCGCGGTCAGGGTATCGGTGTGGTTCATGAAAAGCCTCGGTGGTCGATGGCGCGTGCACTGGTTCAATCACGTTACCACTGCTGGTTCAATTCCTGAACCAGTGCAATACTTGAACCATGGCGGTACCGTCTGACCTCTCCCACCGGTTCGAGGCCGAGTCGGTTGCGCGCGCCCTTGATCTGGTGGGCGAGCGCTGGACGCTGCTCATCTTGCGCGAAGCCTTCTTCGGGGTGCGGCGGTTCGGTCAATTCACGCGCAACCTGAACATCCCACGCCCGACGCTGTCCGCACGCCTGCGGACGCTCGTCGACGCCGGCCTGCTCGAGCGTGTGCCGTATTCGCGTGATCCCGAGCGCCACGAGTACCGGCTCACGGACGCCGGAGGTGACCTGTTCGCATCGATCGTGACGCTGATGCGGTGGGGTGACGAGCATCTGCCCCACCCCAGTGGGCCGCCGATCGTGCTGCGTCACGAGAGCTGCGGTGAGATCGCCGAACCGCAACTCACGTGCGGGCGTTGTGGCGAAGAGATCACCGCCCGGAATGTGACGCCGGAGGCTGGTCCCGGATTTCAGACGACACCGCCGGTTTGAGCACAATCGCGTCGCCGGTCACCGGTCACCGGTCACGGCCGTCGACCGGGTCGACGGACCGACTCTTGACGTGCCTTCCGACTAGGCTCGATCTGCGCGCGGGGACCGCTCGACACTCTGCGCAGGCCCCGCAAGGAGAACCGTGAGCATCCTGGAACAGAGCCGCAGGCTCGTCACCGAGATTCCCGGTCCCCGTTCCCTGGAGCTGATCAACCGCAAGTCGGCCGCGGTGGCGCGCGGAGTCGGCACCACGATGCCCGTCTATGCCGCGCGGGCGGGCGGCGGGATCGTGGAGGACGTCGACGGCAACCGGCTGATCGACCTGGGCTCGGGCATCGCGGTGACCACAGTCGGAAACGCCGCGCCGCGCGTCGTCGAGGCGGTGAGCGCACAAGCCGCACGCTTCACGCACACCTGCTTCATGATCACGCCGTACGAGGGTTACGTCGCGGTCGCCGAGGAACTCAACCGGCTTACCCCGGTCGCGGGCGAGAAACGGTCCGCGCTGTTCAACTCCGGCGCCGAGGCCGTCGAGAACGCGGTCAAGGTCGCTCGCGCCTACACCCACAAGAGCGCGGTGGTGGCGTTCGACCACGCGTATCACGGCCGCACCAACCTGACGATGGCGCTGACCGCCAAGTCGATGCCGTACAAGAGCGGTTTCGGGCCGTTCGCGCCAGAGGTCTACCGTGCGCCGCTGTCGTACCCCTACCGGGACGCGCAGCTGAACAAGGAGCTGGCCACTGACGGCGAATTGGCGGCCCGTAGAGCGATTTCGGTAATCGAGAAGACAATCGGCGCCGACAACTTGGCCGCCATCGTCATCGAGCCGATCCAGGGTGAGGGCGGCTTCATCGTGCCGGCCGACGGCTTCCTCCCCGCGTTGCTGGACTGGTGCCGCCGCAACGACGTGGTGTTCGTCGCCGACGAGGTGCAGACCGGCTTCGCGCGGACCGGCCGGTGGTTCGCCTGTGAACACGAGGGCATCGAGCCGGACCTCATCGTCACCGCCAAGGGGATCGCCGACGGGCTGCCGCTGTCGGCGGTCACGGGCCGTGCCGAAATCATGGACGCCCCCCACGTCAGCGGTCTCGGCGGCACCTATGGCGGCAACCCCGTCGCGTGCGCAGCGGCACTGGCCTCCATCGAGACGATCGAGGCTGAGGGCCTGCTCGGCCGCGCTGCCTGTATCGAGCAGCTGATGAAGGACCGGCTGGGGCGGATGCAGGCCGAGGACGACCGCATCGGCGACGTGCGCGGGCGCGGCGCGATGATCGCCATGGAGCTGGTGCGCTCGGGCACCGCGGACCCCGACCCCGATCTGACCCGGGAGTTGGCCTCGCGAGTGCACGCCGCAGGCGTCATCGTCCTCACCTGCGGCACGTTCAACAACGTGCTGCGCTTCCTGCCGCCGTTGCCGATCAGCGACGAGCTGCTCACCGAAGGCCTTGATGTTCTCGCTCTGATCCTCGCGGACCTCTAACGAAGAGGAGCACCAACGATGACAACGGTCCAGAATTTCATCGACGGCAAGCTGGTGGACTCCGGCGGCGGTGCGATGATGCCGCTCGTCGACCCCAGTACGGGTGAGCGGTACGGCAGCGCCCAGGTGTCCAACGAGGAGGACGTCGACAATGCCTGCGCCGCCGCGGCGCGCGCCTTTTCCGAGTGGAAGCGCACCACTCCGGCGCACCGGCAGAAGGCGCTGCTCGATTTCGCCGACGAGGTTCAGAACGCCGCCGAGGGGCTGGTTGAGGCCGAAGGCCGCAACACCGGCAAGCCGCGTCACGTGACGATGGCCGAAGAGATTCCGCCGATGATCGATCAGATCCGCTTCTTCGCCGGTGCCGCAAGAATTCTCGAGGGCAAGTCGGCCGGTGAGTACATGGCGGGCCACACCTCCTGGATCCGTCGCGAACCGATTGGCGTCATCGGGCAGGTGACGCCGTGGAACTACCCGATGATGATGGCGATCTGGAAGTTCGTCCCCGCTATCGCGGCCGGCAACACGGTCGTGATCAAACCCAGCGACACCACGCCGGTCACCACGGTGATGCTGGCGGAGTTGGCATCCAGGCATCTGCCCCCCGGTGTGCTGAACGTTGTGACGGGTGACCGCGGGACCGGTGCGGCGCTGGTGGCACATCCCACACCGCAGATGGTTTCGATCACCGGTTCGGTTGCCGCCGGGCGTGCCGTCGCGGCGTCAGCCGGCGGCAACCTCAAGCGCACACATCTGGAGCTCGGCGGCAAGGCCCCGGTGATCGTGTTCCCGGACAGCGACATCGCCAAAGCCGCCGAAGACATCGCGGTGGCGGGCTATTTCAACGCCGGTCAGGACTGCACCGCGGCCACCAGGGTGTTGGGGCATGCCTCGGTGGCCGCCGACCTGACCGCCGCGCTGGCCGAGCAGGCTGCCGCGGCGACAACGACATTCGGCAAGCCGGCCGACGCCGAGGACGCCTGGGTGCCGCCAATCAACAACGTCAACCAGTTCGACCGTGTGCTCGGCTTCCTGAACGAGGTGCCCGACCATGCTTCGGTTGCGGCCGGCGGCCGTCGACAGGGCGAAGCGGGCTATTACGTCGAACCGACGGTGATCGGGGGGCTGACCCAGGACGACCGGCTCACGCAGCACGAGATCTTCGGGCCGGTGATCACGGTGCAGTCGTTCGCCGACGAGGACGAGGCGATCCGGCTTGCCAACGGCGTCGAGTATGGCTTGGCGTCGTCGGTCTGGACCAGGGATGTGTCCGTGGCGCTGCGGGTGTCGGCCGCGCTGGATTTCGGATGTGTGTGGATCAACACCCACATCCCGGTGGTCGCCGAGATGCCGCATGGCGGTTTCAAGTCCTCGGGCCACGGCAAGGATCTGTCGATGTACGGGTTCGAGGACTACACCCGCGTCAAGCACGTGATGGCCAAGATCACCTGAACGCTAGCGGTCTGCGGTGGTCGGGTGGCGACGGCCGAACATGCCGCCCAGCCCACGGCGCCGCGGCTCGGTTGCGGGCACCTCGCCTCCCGGTGCGTCCACCCGCTCGGTCACCGGTTCACCGGCCTCGCCCGGTGGCGGCGCGTCGGGGCGGCCCGGCTCTGCCGTCCGCTCCGGCGGCACCGCGGCCGCGCCGACCGGGCGCTGCGCATAACGGATGTCGCGCAGGCTGCGAATCGACAACCGGCCCAACGCCACGGCGCCGAGGAACACGATCAGCGCACCGAGCCCTGAGAAGTAGGTGAGCTCCAGCGCCACCCGCTTCGCGTCTGTCGATGCGACGGGGCTGCCGGGATCACCGATGCCCAGCGGACCGGCGAGGACCGGGCCGACGATGAACCACGCGCCCGCGACAACGGTGAGCCAGCCGCCAAGCATCGCGGTCGCGCGGTTGCGGGAGCCGAGAAGCAGCAGCCCGCCAACCGCGGTGGCTGCTCCCGGCAACACCTCGAGCCAGCCTCGCGCAGACGTCCAGGTCCATTCCTGATCCGGCGTGTACGCGAAGTTGAAGTAGGGCCCGATGAAGGGGATCAGCGCCCCCCACGCCCCCAGCAGAATCAGCAGAAATCCGCTCGCCGCACCCCGGCTGCGCGGCATATCCAGCCTGCCCCGCGAGCGAACTCCGGTGTCTAAGTCGTTCATGACGCCTCCTTAGTGACGTGGACGAGTACCCGGGTTCTGCGAAGCGATAAACCTGCGGCAACGCCGCGCTACAGCGCAAGCCCGATCGCGAGCAACACCACCGCGAGCAGCGGAAACGTGCCCTGGGTGGCAGCCGCGCGGGCCTTGTCCAGCGAGGACAACACCAACACCAATGCCGCCAGCGCCATGGCCCCGGTGCCGGCGAAGACCAGCGCGGCGCCGACGGCCGTCCAGCCGATCGCGACGGCGATGATGCCGACCGCAGTGATGATGGCCAAAAAGAGGTTGTAGAAGCCCTGGTTGAACGCGAGCAACTTGGTGGTGGCCGCCTCCTGCTCGCTGGTTCCGAAGATCGCCCGGGTACGCGGGGCGGTCCATCGCAACGACTCCAGGACGAAGATGTAGAGGTGCACGACGGCGGCGAGGCCGGCAGCGATCAAACCCGCGACGATCATCGTTGTCCCTTCAGGATTCCCGGAGCGCCATCGGTGTCGACGCTGCTCTGCTCCGCCGGGGCGGGCCCGCCGGGCGTAATCATCATCACCAACCCCACCGCCCCGGCAACCCTATCCGGGTGTGCGCCAGCGGCAGCACCCCCAGAACGGCGCCCAAGCTGGTCCACCTGGGCAGTGCGCCGGTACGCCAGATCAACACGGATGCCGCGAGAATCATGGCGGCGACGAACGACGGCGCTATTCGAAAAGCCCCGGTTGGCCGAATCCACCGGCACCGGCCGGCGGCGTCATCCCGAGGTGGGTCCACGCCAGCGGGGTGGCCACCCGACCTCGCGGCGTGCGGGCAATCATCCCGGCGCGGACCAAAAACGGCTCGCACACCTCCTCGACGGTGGCGGCCTCCTCCCCGACCGCGACGGCCAGCGTCGACACGCCGACCGGGCCGCCGCCGAAGCTGCGGGTCAGCGCCGTCAGAACCGCCCGATCCAGCCGGTCGAGGCCGAGTTCGTCGACGTCGTAGACCGCGAGTGCGGCCTTGGCGACATCGCGGGTGATCACGCCGTCGGCGCGCACCTCGGCGTAGTCACGGACGCGCCGGAGCAGCCGGTTCGCGATCCGCGGTGTGCCACGGGAGCGGCGCGCGATTTCGGCGCCGGCTTCGGCTCCGAGCTCGAGGCCGAGGATTCCCGCCGACCGGACCAGCACCCGCTCCAGTTCGGCCGGCTCGTAGAAGTCCATGTGCGCGGTGAAGCCGAACCGGTCACGCAGCGGACCGGTCAGCGCGCCAGAGCGGGTGGTGGCCCCGACGAGCGTGAAGGGCGCCACCTCGAGCGGAATCGACGTGGCGCCAGGGCCTTTCCCGACGACGACGTCGACGCGGAAGTCTTCCATCGCCAGATACAGCATTTCCTCGGCCGGCCGCGCGATGCGGTGGATCTCGTCGATGAACAGCACGTCGTGCTCGACGAGGTTGGAGAGCATCGCGGCCAGGTCCCCGGCCCGTTCCAGCGCCGGTCCGGACGTGACCCGCAGTGCGCTGCCGAGTTCGGCGGCGATGATCATCGCCAGCGACGTCTTGCCCAGGCCCGGTGGGCCCGACAACAGAATGTGATCCGGCGTGCTGCCCCGGTTCTTGGCACCCTCGATCACCAGTTGCAGCTGCTCCCGCACCCGCGGCTGGCCGATGAACTCGTGCAGCGAACGGGGCCGCAGGCTGGCGTCGACGTCGCCCTCGCCGACGGTCAGCGCCGCCGATACCTCCCGCTCCTCGGGATCTTCGGGTTCGAATCTGCTCATTTCGAGTTCCCCAGCACAGACAGCGCCGCCCGCAACGCGCCGCTGGTTGTCGCCGATTGATCGCCGGCCAGCACCTTGTCGGTGGCCTCCTCGGCATGTTTGACCGGAAAGCCAAGCCCCACAAGCGCTTCCACTACCGGGGCGCGCACTGCGTGGGTGCCCAGCGCCACTCCCACGGCTGACGGCGCGGCTGCCCCGACCTTGTCGCGCAGTTCCAGCACCAGCCGCTCGGCGCCCCTCTTGCCAATGCCCGGCACCCGAGTCAGCGCGGTCACATCGCCGTCGGCGAGCACCTGTCGCAGGGCCGACGCGTCGTGGACGGCCAGCGTCGCCATCGCGGTGCGCGGTCCCACACCCGACACCGTCAGCAGCACCTGAAACAGGTCGCGCGCGTCGGCGTCGGCGAAGCCGTACAACGTCATCGAGTCTTCCCGCACCACCATCGCCGTGATGAGCCGGGCCTGTTCGCCGCGGCGCAGCGCGGCCAGCGTCGAGGGGGTGGCGTTGACCCGGTATCCGACACCGGCCGCCTCGATCACGACGTGGTCGAGGGCGACGTCGAGCACCTCGCCGTGCACGGAGGCGATCATCTGGCGGCCTTGCCGGCGGCCGATATCCGGGCGGCGAACTTGCGGCGCTGCGCGGCGCCCATTGCCTCGGCTTCGGCCATCCGGGCCAGCATAGGCGCCCGCCAGCAGTGGCAGATCGCCAGGGCGAGCGCATCAGCGGCATCTGCGGGCGTCGGCTTGGCCTGCAGCGCAAGTATTCTGGTGACCATCGCGGTAACTTGGGCTTTGTTCGCGCCGCCGCTGCCGGTGACGGCGGCCTTCACCTCGCTCGGCGTGTGGAAGTGCACGTCGATGTCGCGGCGTGCGGCCGCGAGCGCGATCACTCCACCGGCCTGCGCGGTGCCCATCACCGTCGACACGTTCTGCTGGGAGAACACCCGCTCGATCGCGATGACGTCGGGCCGGTGGGTGTCCATCCAGTATTCGACGGCGTCGCTGATCGCCAGCAGCCGCCGGTGCAGCGGTTGATCGCTGGGCGTGCGGACCACGTCGACGTCGAGCGCGATCACCTGCCGGCCGCGCCCGCTCTCGATCACGGACAATCCGCAGCGAGTCAGGCCGGGGTCGACTCCCATCACCCGCACGCCAGCCCCTTCCCGAACAATCGTTCGAGAGCCTAGCTGCCTTCCGCGACATCAACGGGCAGGACACGCTGCGACGGCACGACTGCGCGGAACCTACTCGTGGTCGAGTTCGGCCAGCACCTCGTCGGGGATGTCGGCGTTGGTGTAGACGTCCTGCACGTCGTCGCTGTCCTCGAGCGCGTCGACGAGCCTGAGCACCTTGCGGGCGGCGTCCGCGGCCACCGGCACCATCACCGACGGCTGGAAACCGGCTTCAGCCGATTCGTAGTCGATGCCGGCGTCCTGCAGAGCGCTGCGTACGGCGATCAAATCGGAGGGCTCCGAGATGACCTCGAAGCTGTCGCCGAGGTCGTTGACGTCTTCGGCGCCGGCGTCGAGGACCGCGGCGAGCACGTCATCCTCGGTGAGTCCGTCCTTCTCCAAGGTGACCACGCCCTTACGCGAGAACAGGTACGCCACCGAGCCGGGATCGGCCATGCTGGCGCCGTTGCGGGTCATCGCCACCCGAACCTCGCCGGCGGCCCGGTTGCGGTTGTCGGTGAGGCACTCGACGAGGACCGCCACGCCGCTGGGGCCGTAGCCCTCGTAGGTGATGGTCTGCCAGTCGGCGCCGCCGGCCTCCTCACCTGCGCCGCGTTTGCGGGCCCGCTCGATGTTCTCGTTGGGCACCGAGCTCTTCTTGGCTTTCTGGATGGCGTCGTACAGGGTGGGATTGCCGGCCGGGTCGCCGCCCCCCACGCGCGCGGCCACCTCGATGTTCTTGATCAGCCGGGCGAACATCTTGCCGCGGCGGGCGTCGACGACGGCCTTCTTGTGCTTGGTGGTGGCCCACTTGGAATGGCCGCTCATCAGGCGCTACCTCTTTTCAACCTCAAGTCTCAACCTGACGAGTCTACGTGCCGATGTAGCGCTGCACGGACGGCGAGATCGCGGCGAACACCTCGTCGTGCTCATCGACGCGACCGGCTCAATCTTTTAGAGGTGGCGCATCATCGCCAAACCCATCAACTGCGAGGCGATCAGCCCGCTGCGCACCAGCCGGTCCAGAACTCGATGACCCGACCCGCGTCGCGGATTACTTCGCCCAAATCCGGAGGTGACCCCGCCATCATTCAGGCCCGGCCCCTGACGATGTCCACGAACAGCCGATGCACCCGGCGATCGCCGGTGATCTCCGGGTGAAACGCGGTGGCCAGCATCGGACCCTGCCGCACGGCCACCACATGGTCCGCCGCCCGCGCGAGCACCTGCACGCCCTCCCCCACACGTTCGACCCACGGTGCCCTGATGAACACCGCATGCACGGGTGAGTCCAGGCCCTCGAACGCGATGTCACCTTCAAACGAATCCACCTGGCGCCCGAATGCATTGCGGCGCACGGTCATATCGATGCCCCGCAACGGCAGTGCCTGGCGTCCCTCGGCGCCGGCGTCGACGATGTCGGTGGCCAGCAGAATCATCCCCGCGCACGAACCGTAGACCGGCAGCCCTTCGGACACCCGCGCCCGGAGCGGCTCGAGTACCTCGAACTCACGCAGAAGGTGGCTCATCGTCGTCGACTCCCCGCCGGGAATCACGAGCGCATCGATCGCGTCCAGCTCGCCCCGGCGGCGCACTGTCGTCGCCTCGGCCCCGGCCTCGCGCAACGCCGCCAGGTGTTCGCGGGTGTCGCCCTGCAGGGCCAGTACGCCGACCCGCGGCGCGCTCACCCGGCGGCCGGCGGTGTGTAATCGCCCGGGTAGCGGGTCAGCCCTTCCTGGACGACCGCGGCGACCATGCGCCCGTTGCGGTCGAAGATCTTGCCCTGCGTGAGCGCTCGTCCGCCGCTTGCCGACGGCGAGGACTGGTCGTAGAGCAGCCACTGGTCGGCGCGGAACGGCCGCAGGAACCACAACGCGTGATCCAGCGACGCCACCTGCAGGTGCTCACGGACGGTTTTGTGAATCACCTGCGCCGAGCCCAGCAGGGTCAGGTCACTCATGTAGGCCAGCGCGCAGATGTGCAGGACCCTGTCGTCGGGCAACGGATCGCGGTGCCGGAACCACACCCGCTGCTGCGAGGCCGTTCCCGGGGTCAGCTCCAACCGGTCACGGGGAACGATCCGCAGATCCCATTCCTGGAACTGGCGGAATACGTCGCTGTCGAGATAGTGCGTGGACCGAACTTCGGGCAGTTCCTCGGGTGTGGGAGCCGCCGGCATCTCGTCCTGATGCTCGATGCCGCGCTGCTCAGTCTGGAACGACGCCGACATCGAAAAGATCGTCTCGCCGCGCTGGATCGCGTTGACCCGCCGGGTGCAGAACGAGCTGCCGTCCCGCACGTGCTCGACGAGAAAGACCGTGCGCTTCTGCGGGTCGCCGGGCCGCAGGAAATAGCCATGCAGCGAGTGCACCTGGTAGCGGTCGTCAACGGTCCGCACCGCCGACACCAGCGACTGGCCGGCGACGTGGCCGCCGAACGTCCGGTTGCGGATACCCGGTCCGGTGCTGGCGACGCTGCCGCGAAAGATGTTGATCTCGAGCTGTTCGAGATCAAGGATCTCCTCGATTGCCATCCGGAATATCTACCAGCCGCGTTCGGCCAGCCGGTGTGGGGCCGCGATCTCCTCCACGTTGATCCCCACCATCGGCTCGCCCAGCCCGCGGGACACCCGCGCCAGCACGTCGGGATCGTCGTAGAACGTCGTCGCCTTGACGATCGCCGCAGCCCGCTGAGCCGGGTCCCCCGACTTGAAGATGCCGGATCCGACGAACACGCCCTCGGCGCCGAGCTGCATCATCATCGCGGCGTCGGCCGGGGTCGCGATGCCGCCGGCGGTGAACAGCGTCACGGGCAGCTTGCCGGCCCGCGCCACCTCCCCCACCAGTTCATGAGGCGCCTGCAGCTCCTTGGCGGCGACGAAAAGTTCGTCGTCGCGCAACGAGGTCAGGCGCCGGATCTCGCCGCCGATCGCCCGCATGTGCGTGGTGGCGTTGGACACGTCACCGGTGCCGGCTTCGCCTTTGGACCGGATCATCGCCGCGCCCTCGCTGATGCGGCGCAGCGCCTCGCCGAGATTCGTGGCCCCACACACGAACGGCACGGTGAACTTCCACTTGTCGATGTGGTGGGCGTAGTCCGCGGGCGTCAGGACCTCAGATTCGTCGACGTAGTCCACGCCGAGGCTCTGCAAGATCTGCGCCTCGACGAAGTGCCCGATCCGCGCCTTAGCCATCACCGGGATGGTGACCGCGGAAATGATGCCCTCGATCACGTCGGGATCGCTCATGCGCGAGACGCCGCCCTGGGCCCGGATGTCGGCGGGCACCCGTTCGAGCGCCATCACCGCGACGGCGCCCGCGCCCTCGGCGATGCGGGCCTGCTCGGGCGTGACGACGTCCATGATCACGCCGCCCTTGAGCATCTCGGCCATTCCGCGCTTGACCCGCGCGGTTCCGGTCTGCCCCGACCCGTTCGAATGAGCCGCGGTGTCCACAGTTGCCTCTTTCCTAGGTAACGCCCGGTACCGCTTTAGTCTAGTGGTGGCTACCAAGCGGGTTTTGGTCGTGATTCAGCGGATGGGCTGGGGTTCTCGTGGCATTTTGACCGCAGCGTCGGCCAGCGCGTTGGCTTCGGCCAGCAACTCGGCCAGCTGCAGCGGGTAGACCGCCTCGCCGGCGGCGACGAGCGCGGCGATGTCGTCGGCGTCGCACCACCGGTGGCCATGGAGGTAACGGCGCTCCAGCGCGGTGTGGCCGGCGGTCGACGGCTCGAAGCGACGGGTGCGGTACACGAAGAAGAGTTCGCGGCTGCGGATCACCGAGTTGTTGAAGTCGATGATCGCGTCGCGTTGCCAGACCGGCCCGATCATCGCCCCGGGCCCGGCCCGTAAGCCGGTCTCCTCGAGGAGTTCACGGGCGGCCGCCTCGGCGAGCGTCTCCCCGTCGCGGGCCTGACCGCCAACGGTGAACCACCACTTCGGCGCGTCGCCGTTGACGACCGCCGGATCCGAGCCGCAGAACAGCAACACGCAGCCGTCGTCGTCCAGCAACACGATGCGCGCCGAGGTGCGGACGTTCACCACCCCCGAATCGGTGGCAAGGGCCGACTCGGCCCGCTCCGCGATCTCGAAATAGGTTGGCAGCGGGGCGGTGCCGCCCAGCCGCAGCCAACGCACCGGACGCCGCTCCCGCAGCGCGAGCGTGTCGCGGACCGCGTCGTTGTGAAAGCGGCGTGCCAGCAGCACCCGCGCCTCGGCATCGGCCAGCTCGGCGATCAGCGCGGGGCGAAGCGCAGTAGTGTCGACCGTCGCGAGTTCGGCCGACAGTTCGTTCTCGACGGTTTCGCGGGAGGTCCGCGGCGCCCGCTCGGCGGCGTCGGCCAATGCCACCAGTCGCTTGGACTTCGTGGTGTCGCCGTTGGCGTCGGCGGCCACCGTGCGGGTGACCACCGCGCGACGGGCCAGTGCGGCGTCCAGCGCCTGCCAGGACAAGTCGTAGCGGACGTGCAGCCGGTCCAGCCTGGTGGCCGTCTGGTAGGCCCACGCCGCGATCGCGACGAGCGCGACGACGACCACCGCAAGGAGGATCGCCGCCCAGGTGATCAACTGGCCACCTGCACCTTCGCGCCCGTGCCTGCGACCGTCTCGTACACCCGCATGATCTGCTGGGCCACCACCGACCAGTCGTACCGGCGCACTGCGGCATTGGCTGCCCGGACGTAGCGCGACCTCAACTCGTCGTCCTCGAGCACCTCGGTGATCCCCTCGGCGAACGCTTGAGCGTTATCGACCGCCACCAGGCGGCCGGCCTCACCGTCGAGCAGGACGCGGCGGAACGCGTCGAGGTCGCCGGCCACGACCGGCGTGCAGGCGGCCATCGCCTCGACGAGGACGATGCCGAAGCTCTCACCGCCGGTGTTGGGCGCGCAGTACACGTCGGCGCTGCGCAACGCCGACGCTTTCTCCGCGTCGTCGACCTGGCCGAGGAAACGCAGGTGAGCGGCCAGCGCCCCGGCCTCTTCGCGCAACTCGTCGGCGTCACCACGGCCCACGATCAGCAGCTGCAGGTCCGGGAACCGCTCGACCAGCGCGGGCAGCGCCCGCAGCAGCACCGCCATGCCTTTGCGGGGTTCGCCGAACCGGCCGAGGAACAGCACGGTCTTGCCGGACCGCGGATAGCCATCCAGCAGCGGCGCGTGCGCAAACGACGCGACGCCGACGCCGTTGGGGATCTCGACCGCATCCGACCCCAGGGCCTCCATCTGCCAGCGCCGGGCCAGGTCCGACACCGCGATGCGCCCGACGATCTTCTCGTGCCAGGGCCGAAGAATGCCCTGGAACACCGACAGCGTCAGCGACTTGGTGGTCGAGGTGTGAAACGTCGCGACGATCGGGCCCTCGGCGATCATCAGCGCGAGCATCGACAAGCTGGGCGCGTTGGGCTCGTGCAGATGCAGCACGTCGAAGTTGCCGTCCGCCAGCCAGCGCTTGACCTTGCGGTGCGTGGCCGGGCCGAACCGCAGCCGCGCGACGGACCCGTTGTACGGGATCGGCACGGCCTTACCCCCGGAGACGACGTAGTCCGGCAGGTCGACGTGCGGCGACGACGGTGCCAGCACGCTGACGTCGTGGTGGCGCCCGCGCATCACCTCCGCCAACTGCAGCACGTGTGACTGGACGCCACCGGGTACGTCGAACGAGTAGGGGCACACCATCCCGATGCGCATTTAGGGATTGTCTCCCGGACTGGCCGCCGGTCGCTCCCCGACCACCCCCGGGGCAAGGCGGGCCCGGCGTTCGGCGGACAGATCGGCGAGCCACTGCGGCTGCAGCATGTGCCAGTCAGCGGGGTGGGCGGCGATATCGTGCGCGAACTGGTCGGCCAGCGCCTGGGTGACGATGCCGACGTCACCTGAGCTGGTGTCCAGCGGCGGGCGGATGTCGACCACCCAGTCATCGGGCTGGTTCCAGCAGTGCGAAGGCAGCAGCGCGGCGCCTGTGTCGATGGCCAGGCGCGCGGATCCGGCAGGCATCCGTGTGGGTTCCCCGAAAAACTGAACCTGCACCCCGCTGCGGGTGAGGTCGCGCTCGGCCATCAGGCAGACCAGCCGATTGGCCCGCAACCGCTCGGCCAGCACCTCGTATGCCGGGCGCGCTCCTTTCGACAACGGCAATACCTCAAATCCCAGGGTTTCCCGGTAGTCGAGAAAGCGACGGTACAGCGACTCAGGCTCGAGCCGTTCGGCCACGGTGGTGAACCTGCCGTAATGCTGGACCAGCGACACCCCGGCCATGTCCCAGTTGCCGCTGTGCGGCAGCGCCAGCACCGCACCGCGGCCGGCCGCCAGGGCGGCGTCGATGTGCTCGCGGCCCCGCAGGCAGTCTTTGAGGCGCACCCTGAGCTGCGTCTGGTCCATTGACGGGAGCCGGAACGCCTCGCGCCAGTAGCGGGCGTAGGACGCCAACGACGCGCGCATCAACGCGTCGGGCACGTGCTCGGGTGCGACGCCCACGACGCGGGCCAGGTTCTTGCGTAATTGTCCTGGTCCCCCGTCACGCGCGGCAAAGCGTGCGCCGACATCGAAAGCGTTGCGTGCCAGTACATCGGGCATCGCACGCACCATCAGCCAGCCTGCTGCGAAGCCCCAGTCCGTGAGATGCTGTCCAAGCGCGGCGCGGCTGCTGCGGGGCCGCCGGGGCGACGCGGAGGCATTGATCACGGCTGGCTCGTCTCCGGCTTCTCGGGCTGCTCCATTTTCTCCATCGCACCCGGCGACGTCCGGACGGTGTGCAACCGCTGCCCCAGGGTGACGAGGCTCAGCACCGCCAGCAACCACATCGCGATGTGCAGCGCCCAGGGCAGCGGGAAAAACGGCAGGTCGGACAGTCCCGCGCCGACCAGCACGATGACGAGTCGCTCCGGGCGCTCGATGATCCCACCACCGCCGCGCAGGCCGCTGGCCTCCGCCCGTGCCTTTATGTAGGAAATCACCTGCGAGGTGACCAGGCAGATCAGCGTAGCGACCACCAGCTCGGCACTCTGGAGACCGAAACCCGCCCACCACAGCAGCCCGGCGAACACCGCGCCGTCGCTGATCCGGTCGCACGTCGCGTCGAGCACGGTGCCGAACCTGGTGCCGCCACCTTTGACGCGTGCCATCGCGCCGTCGAGCATGTCGGCCAGCACGAAGAACGAGACCACCAGCGTGCCCCAGAACAGCCGGCCGATGGGGAACAGCGTCAGCGCACCGATCACCGCGGCGGCGGTGCCGATGATCGTGACGCTGTCCGGCGTAAGTCCCGCCCGTAGCGCCGCCTTGGCGGCCGGCGTGCTGAGCTTGACGTACGCGGCACGAGACAGCAGGTAGAAGTTGCTCACGGCTGCCTGGCCCATTCCGTCGCGAGCAAATGCCGGGTCTCGCGCAGCAACTGCGGGATGATTTTCGAGCCGCCAATGATCGTGATGAAGTTCGCGTCGCCGATCCAGCGCGGCACCACGTGCATGTGCAGGTGTTCGGCCAGCGACCCGCCGGACACCTTGCCCAGATTCACTCCGACATTGAAGCCCATCGGCCGCGACACCGCCTTGATCACGCGGATCGCCTTCTGCATGAATCTCATCAACTCAGCACTTTCGCCCTCGCTGAGATCCTCCAACTCCGCTACCCGGCGATACGGCACGACCATCAGGTGGCCCGGGTTGTAGGGATAGAGGTTGAGCACGACGTAGACGTGTTCGCCGCGGGCGACGACGAGGCCGTCCTCGTCCGACAGTGTCGGGATGTCGGTGAACGGCTGCGACGGCGACGACGGGTCGCGCATCATCGGCGCCTCGGTGATGTAGTTCATCCGGTACGGGGTCCACAGCCGCTGCAGGTGGTCGGGCTCGCCCACGCCGCGGTCGGCGATAGTGCGGTCGTCGCCATTCTGTGCAGCGGTTGGCTCTTCGCTCACCTCGCGCC
Organism: Mycobacterium sp.; assembly: GCA_025965895.1. Classification (GTDB taxonomy): domain Bacteria; phylum Actinomycetota; class Actinomycetes; order Mycobacteriales; family Mycobacteriaceae; genus Mycobacterium. The sequence continues at coordinate 54,931 of JAOPWC010000127.1, read as the reverse complement.
ACCCGGATTGAACAATTCAGCTGTCGGCGAAGCATTTTCGCGATCGCGGACCCAGGTCACGATCGCCTCGACCGCGTCCCGCCGGGGGACGCCGTTGAGCTGGCTGCGGTCCCGGAACCGGAAGCTCACCGCGTCGGCTTCGACGTCGCGGTCGCCGGCCAGCAGCATGAACGGCACCTTCTGGTTGGTGTGGTTGACGATCTTCTTGGCCATCCGATCGTCGCTCGCGTCGATCTCCACCCGGATGCCTCGCGACTTAAGCTCTGCAGCAATGCTTTCCAGATAGGGCACGTGATCGTCGGCGATCGGGATGCCGACCACCTGCACCGGTGCCAGCCACGCCGGGAACGCGCCGGCGTAGTGCTCGGTGAGGATGCCGAAAAACCGCTCGATCGATCCGAACAACGCACGGTGGATCATCACCGGCCGCTGCCTGGTGCCGTCGGCTGCGGTGTACTCCAGGTCGAAGCGCTCCGGGAAGTTGAAGTCGAGCTGGATCGTCGACATCTGCCAGGTGCGGCCGAGCGCGTCTCTGGCCTGCACCGAGATCTTCGGGCCATAGAACGCGGCCCCGCCCGGGTCGGGCACAAGCTCCAGCCCCGACTGCGCGGCGACCTCCGCCAGCGTGTCGGTGGCCTCCTCCCACGCTTCGTCCGATCCGACGAACTTGTCGGGATCCTTGGTTGAGAGCTCGAGGTAGAAATCCGTCAGCCCGTAGTCGCCGAGCAGGTCCAGCACGAACCGCAGCAGTGAGGTGAGCTCGTCGCGCATCTGCTCACGAGTCGTGTAGATGTGCGAGTCGTCCATCGTGAAGCCGCGCGCCCGCGTCAGTCCGTGGATCACGCCGGACTTCTCGTAGCGGTACACGGTGCCGAACTCGAAGAGCCGCAACGGAAGTTCCCGGTAGGAGCGGCCACGTGCGCGGTAGATCAGGCAGTGCATCGGGCAGTTCATCGGCTTGAGGTAGTAGTCCTGGCCCGGCTTGCGCACGGTGCCGTCCTCGTTGTACTCGGCGTCGACGTGCATCGGGGGAAACATGGCGTCGGCGTACCAGTCCAGGTGACCGGAGGTGTGGAACAGCTGCGCCTTGGTGATGTGCGGCGTGTTGACAAACTCGTAGCCGGCCTCAAGGTGTTTCTGACGGGAGTACTGTTCCATCTCGAGGCGAACGATGCCACCCTTCGGGTGGAAAACCGCCAGACCAGAACCGATTTCGTCGGGAAAGCTGAACAGGTCCAGCTCGGCGCCCAGCTTGCGGTGGTCGCGGCGCTGCGCCTCCTCGATGAGTTCGAGGTGGTGGTCGAGCGCCTCCTGCGATTCCCATGCGGTGCCGTAGATGCGTTGCAGGCTGGGGTTGTCCTGGTCGCCGCGCCAGTACGCGGCCGAGCTGCGGGTGAGCCTGAACGCCGGGATGTAGCGGGTTGTCGGGATGTGCGGGCCTCGGCACAGGTCGGCCCATTCGCGTTCGCGGGTACGGGGATTGAGGTTGTCGTAGGCGGTCAGCTCGTCGCCGCCGACCTCCATCACCTCGGGATCGCCGGACTTGTCGTCGACGAGCTCGAGCTTGTACGGCTCGTCGGCCAGCTCTTCGCGGGCCTGGTCTTTGGACTGGTAGACCCGGCGCGAAAAGAGCTGACCTTCCTTGACGATCTGGCGCATCCGCTTCTCGAGCGCGTTGAGATCCTCGGGCGTGAAAGCCTCCGGAACGTCGAAGTCGTAGTAGAAGCCGTCGGTGATCGGCGGCCCGATGCCGAGCTTGGCGTGCGGGAACAGGTCTTGGACGGCCTGCGCCAGCACGTGGGCCGTCGAGTGCCGGATCACGCTGCGGCCATCCTCGGTGCTCGCCGCGACGGGCGTCACCTCGGCGTCCGTGTCCGGCGTCCAGCTCAGGTCGCGCAGGTGTCCGCCGGCGTCACGGACCACGACGATTGCGTCGGACGAGCCCCGAGCGGGTAGCCCCGCCTCACGGACGGCCGCGCCCGCGGTGGTCCCGGCAGCGACCCGGATCGGGGCTGCGGGGGCGGGACTTCCGGCGGGGCTCATCGACGGCTCTCCAAGCTGACGGGTGTGGACAATCGCGGACCATGCTATCGGGGCGGCGGCTCACGACCCCACCTCATGGCTGACCGGGGCGAAGCTTGACGAACAACGCTTCCCCGTCGGCCAGCAGCGTTTCCCCGTCCAGCAACCGGCCCGCGACGAAGATCTTGCGGCCCTCGACACGGTCGACTCCGGCGTCGATCTGCAGCTCCTTTTCTATCGGCACAATGCGGCGGTAGTTGACGCGCAGGTACGCAGTGCGCTGGTAGAGGCTTCGAGTGAGTTTGGCGGCGGTGTAGCCCAGCATGGAGTCGAACAGCATCGAGATCGAGCCGCCATGCGCGGCGCCGTTGCGGCCCAGATGAAAACGGCGGAAGCGCGCGACACCCCCGATCCTGCCGTCGTCGGTCCTGGCCAGCCGCACCGGCACCTGCAGGACGTTGCCGCGATTGGGCAGGTCCATTCGCCGCCCGGACGGGGACGCCCACTCGTCGGCGTCATAGGGCGCCAGGAGCTTCGACACCCTCTCGAGGATGTCCGCGGCTTCGGTGATCACCTCGTCCGGTGCGTCCACCGCACGGGTGTGGTCCTGCAGAGTGCGGACCGCTTCGACGAACCTGCCGTAGTCCGGTCCACCACCGGTGGTTGGCTCGGGCGGATTGAATCCGCCGCCACGATGTTTGTCGACGGGTTGTTGGCTGGCCACCCGGTCACCGTATGGCCCCGGGGGTCAGCCGGCAGATCCGGCTTTACTCAACTCCTCGAACTCCTCGTCGGTCAGCTCGATCTCGACGGCCGCCACGTTCTCCTCGAGGTGGGCGACTTTGGACGTGCCGGGGATCGGCAGCATCACCGGCGAACGCTTGAGCAGCCACGCCAACGCCAGCTGCGCCGGGGTGGCGTGATGCTTCTCGGCGAGGCGCTGCAGCAGCCCGCCCGGCGCGGCCAGCGGCCCGGCCGCCAGCGGGAACCAGGGGATGAATCCGATGCCCTGGGCTTCGCACGCCTCGAGCACGGGTTCCGCACCGCGGGCCGTCACGTTGTACATATTCTGTACCGAGACGATCCGCGCACTCTTCTGTGCGGCTTCGAGCTGGTCGACGTTGACTTCCGAGAGCCCGATGTGGCGGATCTTGCCCTCCTGCTGAAGCGCGACCAGCTCGCCGATCTGATCCTCCGCGGGGAACTTCGAGTCGATGCGGTGCAGCTGAAACAGATCGATGCGCTCGACGCCCAGCCGGCGAAGGCTCATCTCGCACTCCTGGCGCAGATAGGGCGGAAAGCCGAGCGGGGACCACTCATCCGGCCCGGTACGCACGAAGCCGGCTTTGGTGGCGATGACAAGGCCGTCCGGATACGGGTGCAACGCCTCGTGGATCAATTCCTCGGAGACGTACGGGCCGTAGGAGTCGGCGGTGTCGATGAAGTTGACCCCGAGTTCGACCGCGCGCCGCAGCACGCGGATGCACTCGTCGTGGTCGTCGGGCGGGCCCCAAACACCCTTGCCGGTCAACCGCATAGCACCGAATCCGAGCCGGTTGACGGTGAGGTCGCCGCCAAGAGTGAGTGTGCCTGATGCTTGAGCGACACCTGGTGTGGTCATTTTGATGACCGTACGCCGACCACAACCTGGAGGCACGCTGATGGACCTGGCCGGTCTCGCCGACATGGCTTTCACCTACGCAGAGGTCGGCGCGACCGCACACGAGCTGCCGGGCGGGTATCACCACGTCCGCGAGTCAGCTGTCATCGGGCGGGGTCGCGACCGGTTCGAGTCGGCGGCCGCGAAGGTCATGCGGTGGGGCATGCTGCGGGGCGCCGGCCTCGGTGTGACGGCCAGCACAGAGGTCGCCGACGTCGGTTCGGTGGTCGTTGTCCGGCTGGGCCCGGTTTCCGCGCCGTCGCGGGTGGTCTACGTCATCGACGACGACAACGAGCGCGGATTCGCCTACGGCACGCTGCGCGGGCACGCCGAGTCCGGCGAGGAGAAATTCGCGGTGCGCTACGACCCCGTCAGCGACGAGGTCCGTGCGGAGGTGACGGCGTTCTCCCGGCACGCGACATGGTGGAGCAAGGCCGCGGCGCCTCTGACGTCGTTGGTGCAGCGCGTCGTCACGAGGCGGTACTTGTCTGCGGTCTAAGCGAGCGTTTCCTGGTCCCCACGGAGCGTGAAGATCAGCGCCGGCGTTGCAGATCGGATCAGGGGCTGACCATCGTCGGCGAAGCCAATAACCGGCGGCGTGCCGGTTCACCGCGTAGCGTCAACGGGCAACGTGTCGGTTCGAGACAGGATGATGCAGGTGAGCGATCAGGTGGACACGCGCGCCTCCCATCGCCGCATCGCGGATATCGTCCGGTCGCTGCACGACCGCCCGGCGATCGACTCCGACACCGTCATCGCCGAGTTGGCCGAATACGCGGTGGTGGAGATTCCCGCGGCGCAGTACGCGGGCGTGACCGTCACGACCAACAACAAGACCGTTGACACTCCCGCCGCGACCCACAGGTACGCGATCATGCTGGACGTTATTCAGCAGCGCCACCAGCAGGGGCCGTGCCTGGCGTCGGCCTGGGAGCACAACACGATTTACATCGCCGATCTGACGAAGGATTTCCGATGGCCGGGGTATCGGCGCGACGCGCTCGCCGAGACGCCGGTCCGCGCGATCATGGCGTTTCAACTGTTCATCGCTGACGAGTCAATGGGCGCACTGAACGTGTACGCCGAGGAACCGAATGCCTTCGACAAGGAGAGCGAAGAAATCGGGCTGATCTTCGCGACTCACTCGGCGGTGGCATGGAATTCGGCGCGCCGCGACGAACAGTTCCGCCAGGCACTGGCCAGCCGGGACACGATCGGCCAGGCCAAAGGCATGATCATGGAGCGGTACGCGATCGGCGCGGTCCAGGCGTTCGAGATGCTCAAGAAGCTGTCGCAAGATTCCAACGTCCGGCTGATCCAGCTCGCGCAGGACCTCGTCGACAAAGCGAACCCGACCGCGAGCTAGGTCCCGCGCGCCGCCGGATCGCCGCACTGCGCCATGTAGTCGGGAAAACTCCACGACGAGAGGAACTTCTCCCCGGCCTGGACTCCGCGGCCGTAGAGCGCCTGTTGCTCCGTCGGCGAGATGTTGAAGTCGAGCGGACTGACGTCCAGTGCGGGCACGAAGACCGTGCGATGCACTGTGCACGGATCGTCGATGTAGGCCGCGTCCTGAGCGCTCAGCAACGTCTCGACCGCCGCGATGCCGAGCGACACCGGACCGTGCACCGGGTGGGTCGGGGGGATGCCGGGGCGGACGCTGAGCCGGATGCCGAACGTCGGCCAGCGGGGGCGCATCCCGTCGCGGCGGTCGAACAGCTGCACCGGGAAGTTGGACAGCAGACCGCCGTCAACCCAGGTCGAACCGCCGACGTGAACCGGTGCGAACACGTACGGCACGGCGGCGGACGCCCGGACCGCACGGGCTACCGGGAACTCGTTGGGGTCGATCCCGTAGGAGCCGAGGTCCCACGGGATGCGCACCAAACGGCGTCGTGACAAATCGCTCGCGGTGACCACCAGCGACCACGCGTACTGCTGTTGCCGATCGCTGGTGCGCAGATCACCGAACGTGCGCACGCCCAGGTCGCCGAGCAGGCCGGTCAGCAGCTTCTCCAGATAGTTGCCCTGGTAGATCCCGTTGGTCGTGAGCAGCGACAACGCCCCGCCGACTACCGGGATGCGTGCCAAGAAGCCGGGGTCGGCGAACTTGCGGTAAACGAGCCTGCGCGCCAGTTCGTCCAGGCGGCTCAGCGGCTCGCCCGCGACCTGCAGCGCCGCTACCATGGATGCGATGACCGCACCGGCGCTGGATCCCGCAACCCGCGGGAATTCGTAGCCGGCGGCCGCGAGCGCGTGAATCGCACCGACCAGACCGATCCCCCGGACACCGCCGCCTTCACACACCAAGTCCGCCCGCGCATCCGCGCTCACAGCTCAACGATAGGGGTTACCTGGCTTACCTTGGAGCGGGCAGCTTGGGTACCGGAGATCCGTACGGTGGTGTGATGCCGCAGGGTCTGGTCGTGCTGCTGGCGCTGCTCGCCGCGGTGTGTTCGGCGATCGGCATAGTGGTCAGGCAGCGGGCCACCGTCGAAGTGCCGCACGAGCAGGGTGTGAGTACCGCGATGCTGGCGACGCTCGTGCGCAACCGACTGTGGTGGGCCGGCACCGCCGCGAGTATCGCCGGGTACGCGTGCCAGGCACTGGCGTTGACACACGGCTCGCTGCTGTTGGTGCAGCCCTTGCTGGTTTCGTCGCTGTTGTTCGCATTGCCGCTCAGCGCCTGGTTGGCGCACCGACGGGTCACCGCCAGGGAATGGGCGTGGGCGCTGATGCTGACCATCGCGTTGGCGGTGTTCGTGGTGGTGGCACAGGCACGCCCCGGTCACCCGCACTCGCAGCTCGCGGCATGGAGTGCCGCGACAGTGGTGATAGCACCGCTGGTCGTGCTGTGCGTGGCTTTCGCCGTGCGCACTTCGGGGCGGCAGCGAGCGGTCCTACTCGCCGCCGCCGTGGCCGTGCTGTTCGGCGTCGTTGCGGTGTTGACCAAGATCACCATGCACAAGCTGGCCGACGAGGGTCTGTTCGCGACGCTGAAGATCCCCGCGCCGTACCTGCTCGTCGTGCTCGCGGTGCTGGCGACGATGTTGCAGCAGTCCGCGTTTCATGCCGGTGCGCTGCAGGTGTCGGTACCGACGATGCTGGTGCTCGAGCCGTTGGTTGCCGTTGCCCTCGGCACGTTCGTTCTCGGGGAGCACCTTGCCGTGTCCGGCGTCGCCGCCGTGGCGCTGCTCATCGCTGTCGTCGGGATGGCGGCAGCCGCGATCGCACTTGGTCGGGAAGAAGGCGCCTACGAAGAACAGCTCGAAGCAGCGGTGGCGCAGCGCTCACCGTAGCGGCATCTGCCGTCGAACCCGGCGCGTCGCGTGGCAATAGCGAACGGGCGTGCGACAGTAGAACTATCATGATCATGAGGTCTGAAGCCAGGCGCGGCCTACGGCCGCGGTACGACCCTTTCATCCTTGGCTTCGAGGCACACCGTCGGCTTCTGTTGCTCCGCCTGCGGTGGCATCAGAAGCGAGTCGGGCGCCGGTAGGCACCATGCGTCGCACAAAGACGCTCCAGGTGACCGCAAGACACACCAGATAGAACGCCAGGAAGACCCATAACGCCATCGTGGCCGACTTGTCGGCTCCCGCATAGGAGGCGCGCAAGACGATGTTGATCCCGACCCCGCCGAGGGCCCCGATCGCGCCGGCGATGCCGATCAACGCCCCCGACCTCGAGCGCGCCCAATTCGCAGCCTCGACCGATGAAACGTCCTTCAGGTCAAGCGACTTCGTTGCGAACGTCAACGGGATCATCTTGTACACGGAGCCGTTGCCGATTCCGGAGATGACGAACAGTGCGATGAACCCGACGACGTAGGTCACCATGATGCCGGTGCTGATCTTGCCGCTGTGGGCATCTTGACGGGTGCCGGCTGCGACGAGCACCCCCGCGGCAAGCGCCATCGCGACAAAGCACCACATCGTGATCTTCGCACCGCCGATCCGGTCGGCCAGCAGCCCTCCCAGCGGCCGGCTCAGCGAACCGAGAAGTGGACCGAGAAAAGCTATTTGGGCGGCGTGCAGTGACGCTGCGGCCGCAGTGGTGCCCGGTGTGGTCAGGAAGTTGATCTGCAGCACCTGCCCGAACGCGAAGCTGTAGCCGATGAATGACCCGAACGTACCGATGTAGAGGAACGCAATCACCCAGGAGTCGGAGAACCGCAGCACCCCCAGCATGGCTGCACCGTTGGAGGTTTGGTTGTCGAGGTTGTCCATGAACAACGCCGCACCCAGCGCTGCGATCACGACCAGGACCAGATAGGCAATGCACACCAGCTCGGGCCGACGAACACCGGCGGTGGCGATCACCAGCAGCCCGACAAGCTGGATCACCGGCACGCCGATGTTGCCGCCGCCGGCGTTGAGGCCGAGCGCCCAGCCCTTGAGCCGCTGAGGGTAGAACGCGTTGATGTTGGTCATCGACGAGGCGAAGTTGCCCCCGCCGAACCCCGCCAACGCGGCAAGGATCATGAAGGTGGTGTACGACGTAGGCGGCCGCAGCATGAAATACCACGTCAAGATCAGCGGCAGCAGCAGCAACAGTGCGCTGACGATCGTCCAGTTTCGACCGCCGAATCGGGCGACTGCGGTGGTGTACGGCAACCGCAACACTGCTCCGACCAAAGTCGGCATGGCCACCAGGAAGAACTTGCCCGCGGCGTCGATGTGGTAGACGTTCTGCGGCATGAACAGCACCATCACCGACCAGATCGACCACACCGAAAAGCCGATGTGTTCAGCGAAAATCGACCAGATGAGGTTGCGCCGGGCAACTTTCGCACCGCCGGCTTTCCACGCGGTGACATCCTCGGGGTCCCACCCGGAGATGCGATGGCCGCGCCGACGCAGCCGCGACGCCGGCGGTGCTGTGGTGACGGTGGTTACGGGTTGAGCCGTCATGGCGGCCTCCTGGGGGTGGTCGGTCTTCGGAGGGACAGCGAAGCGCGCCGTTGCGCTAATGGTGCTCAGGCATGGACGTCAGCGTCGACGCGGAGCCGCAGCGCTCCGGCGGCGTCGACGTGTGCCCGGTAGGCGGCCACGGCGGCGCCGCCGTTGGCCACCTCGCATCCGGTGACGAGGTCGTAGGTGTAGTTGTGCAGCGGGCAGATCACCACGCGGTCGTCGGCGAGGCCGTCGGCCAGCGGTCCGCCGCGGTGCGGGCAGACGGCATCGAGCGCGCGAAACGATCCGTCCCGCAGCCGGAACACGGCGATCTGCCGGCCCCCGAGCGCGTACGCGCGGCCCTCCCCCACCGGGATGTCGTCTGCCCGACCCAACGTGACCTCGCTCATCGCACAGGCACCTGCGGTAGCGGGATCAGCGGCAGCGAGGTACGGAACTGCCCGGCCGTGGCGGGGGATTGACCGTCTTGCCACGGGTCGCGGTAGGAATCGACCGACCGTTGCATCCGGGCCTCCAGTTCGGCGGCGACACCTTCGCTGTCGTCCACCACGACGGCACGGATCTTCTCGATGCCGACCCGCGGCACGAACGCGTACGTGCGCTCGAGCCAGTTCGCGTTCTCCCGGTAGTACTGCAGGAAGCGGCCGGTGAGTGTGACGACCTCCTCGGCGGAGTCCACGGTGGTAAGCAGGTCACCCTTGCGGACGTGTGAGCCGGCGGCGCCTCCGACGTAGATTTCCCAGCGGCCGCCTTCGATCGCGACGACGCCGAGGTCTTTGCACAGCGCCTCGGCGCAGTTGCGCGGACACCCGGTCACCGCCAGCTTCATCTTGCCCGGGCTGGGTATGCCCTGGAATCGTTCTTCGATAGCGATGCCCAGCGCAGTCGAGTCGCCGACCCCGTAGCGGCAGAAGTCGCTTCCCACACAGGTTTTCACGGTTCGGAAGCTTTTGCCGTAGGCATATCCCGACGGCATCCCGAGGTCGGCCCAGACCGCGGGAAGGTCTTCCTTGCGCACGCCGAGCAGATCGATGCGTTGGCCCCCGGTCAGTTTGATCATCGGGATCTGGTACTTGTCGGCGACGTCGGCGATCTTGCGCAACTGATCCGGGTTGGTCACCCCGCCCTTCATCTGCGGCACCACCGAGAACGTGCCATCCCGCTGAATGTTGGCGTGTACGCGGTCGTTGATGAATCGGCCGTCACGTTCGTCGACGAACTCGTCGCCCCACATCATGTGTAGCAACGAAGACAATGCCATCTTCGAGCCGGCGTCCTCACGGCCGTCCGGCGCCAGCGACGCGAACACCGACGACACCGAACGCAGGTTCAGCTCACGGATCAGGCGCATCAATTCCGGCTTCTCGTAGGGGACTCCGGGTACGTACCAGTTTGCGGACGGATCCTCGGACACCGCCCCACCGGCGGCCCACTCCACGATCTGCGCCACGAGGCCCTTGCACGATCCACAACCTTTTCCTGCCCGGGTGGCGGCCATCACCCCGCTGACGGATTTCTCGCCGCCCTTCACGCGGTCGACGATCGTCGCCTTGTTCACCCCGTTGCAGTTGCACACCTGGGCGTCGTCGGCCAGCTCGGCGGCGCCGACCGCCACGTCGGGGGTGCCGATATCGAACATCAGCGAAATGCGTTCGGCCGGAAGCGGAAGCCCGCGGTCGAAGGCCTGCATCAAAAACGCAACCTTGCTGACATCACCGACCAGCGTGGCGCCGACGAGTTTGTCGTTGCGCACCACGACGGTCTTGTACACGCCGTGTTTCGGCTCGGAGTACTGCACGAACTCGTCGTCGTCGCGCTCGGGTGCTTTCAGTCCCATGGCGGCCACGTCCACTCCTGCGACTTTCAGCTTGGTCGCTGTCCGCGACCCGTGATAGGCCGCCGCGGGATCGGCGCCGGTCAGATGACCCGCCAGCACCGTCGCCTGCTCCCACAGCGGCGCGACAAGTCCGTACACCTGGCCGCGGTGCTGGGCGCATTCACCGACCACGTAAATGTCGTCGTCATCGATGGAACGCATGTGATCGTCGACGACGATCGCGCGCTCCACCGTCAATCCGGCGCGCTGCGCCAACCCCACATTGGGCCGGATTCCGGCCGCCACCACCAACATGTCGCACTCCAGTCGGGTGCCGTCGGAGAACTCGATCCCGACGATCGCGCCGTCGCCGGCGAGGACCCTGGTGGTTCGTTTCGCGGTGTGCACACTGATGCCCAGCCCTTCGACGGAGCGTCGCAGGATGGCACCGCCGTTGTCGTCGAGTTGGGCGTTCATCAACGTGTCGGACGCGTGCACCACGTCGACCTGCAAACCCCGGTTCTGCAGTCCGCGCGCGGCTTCCAGGCCGAGCAGGCCGCCACCGATCACGACGGCTTTGGAACGGCCGTTGGAGAACTCGACCATCGACTCGCAGTCGTCGAGGCTGCGGAACCCGAACACCCCGCGGATCAGGTTCTTGTTGTCGCGCCACATGCCGTCCATGGGCGGGAAGAACGACCGGCTGCCGGTGGCGAGGACCAGTTTGTCGTAGCGAATGGTGGTTCCGTCGTCGGCGTGGACCAGGTGGGCGAACCGGTCGAGCCGCACCACCCGCACTCCGGCACGCAGGTCGACGTTGTTGTCGGCGTACCAGTCCATCGGGTTGAGGTAGATCTCGGACGTGTCGTCGGACCCGGCGAGCACGTTGGACAACAGAATGCGGTTGTAGTTTCCGTACGGCTCGTCGCCGAAGACCGTGATGTCGAAGCGCTCGCCGCCGGAGCGGCCCAGGATCTCTTCCACAGCGCGGACACCTGCCATCCCGTTGCCCACCACCACCAGGGTGGGCGCCGGCGAACGCCGGCCGTTGTCGCGCCCGTTTGTCGATGTCTCGGAAAGCTGTGTCATGCAATGTCCTTCGCAGTGAGAGATGTCCTTTGCAGTGAGAAAGCTCAGATTTCAATCAGGCCAAGATCGACGACGACGGTGCCGATGGCCTCGGCCGGGGCGGCGATGAAGACTTCGAGAACCGTGTCGGCGAGTAGGTCCTCGACAACCCGAAGCGACACATGCACCGACCCTTTCGCCGCGATCGGGAAGTAGCGCATCGGGACGCCGTCGCGCATCAGGACGACGGTGATCATCTCGGTGGAGCTGTTGCCGCCGCGAAAGTAGACGGGCTGGGTGGTCGCCCCCGCGGGGACGACGTAGCGCAGTGCCGGGTCGAGCAGCAACGGTGCGTCGAAACCCTTGCCCTCGAACGTGAAGAATCCCTGCAGGAACTGGGGCACGCTGCTGTCATTCATGCGGTGGCACCTTCCTCGGTCGAACCGGGTACGTCGACGCGGGCGACGGCGACCGCGCACACTTTGAACTCGGGCATTCGGGAGTGCTCGTCGAGCACGGGATTGGTCAGCTGGTTGACATTTCCCGATCCACCCCAGTGAAACGGCGCGAACACGGTATCGGGCCGGATGCCGGGGACGATGCGTACCGCCATGACCGCTTCGCCGCGCCGAGTCGCCAGTCGCACCGTGTCGCCATCCGCGACCCCGATGCGGCGGGCCAGGTCGGCATGGATCTGAGCCACCGGCTCCGGTTCCGCCTCCAACAGCGATCCCACCCGGCGTGTCTGGGTGCCCGACTGGTACTGCCGGAGCAGTCGCCCCGTCGTCAGGTAGTAGGGGAACTGCTCGTCGGGCTGCTCTGCGGCACCACGCTGCTCGACGGCATGAAAATGTGCTCGTCGATCAGGCGTCGGAAAGTCCTCGGTGAAAGGCCGGGGCGTGCCCGGATGCCGAGGCGACGGGCACGGCCAGAACACGCCGCTCCCGGCGGCGATCCGTTCGTATGTGATGCCGGCGTAGTCGGCGCTGCCGCCCCGGCTCGCTCGCGTCAACTCGTCGAACACTTCGTCCGCGTCAGCCGAGAAACCCTGAGCACCAAGTCTTTTAGCAAGGTCGGCCATCACGTCGAGGTCGGTACGCACCTCCCCGGGAGGTGATGTCGCCTGCCGCCGCAGAATCACGCGGCCCTCCAGATTGGTCATCGTGCCCGACTCCTCGGCCCACTGGGCGGTCGGCAACACGACGTCGGCCATGGCCGCCGTTTCTGAAAGGAAGATGTCGGAAACGACCAGGAAGTCGAGCTGCCCCAATTTGTCGGCAATGTGCCGCGAGCGCGGTGCCGAGACAGCGATATTGGACGCCATCACCCACAGCGCGCGCACACCTGCCGGAGTGCCGATGCCGTCGAGCATTTCGTAGGCTGACCGCCCCGGTAACGGCAGATCGCCGGGATCGACGCCCCAGATCGCCGCGACATGGGCACGCGCGACGGGGTCGTCGAGTTTCCGATACCCCGGCAACTGATCTGCCTTCTGGCCGTGCTCGCGACCGCCCTGGCCGTTGCCCTGGCCGGTGATCGTGGCAAAACCCGAATACCGGCTGCCGGGCAGCCCCAGCGCCAGGGCCAGGTTGATGAACGCCTGGACGGTGTCGGTCCCGGAGCTGTGCTGCTCCGCGCCACGGGCCGTCAGGACCATCGCCCGCTGCGCGCCGGCCAGGAGCCGGGCCGCGGCGACGATGTCAGTTTCGGCCACCCCGCTGATCCGCTCGACCCGATCCGGCCAGTACAGCCGCACGGCCCGGCGGACCGCCTCGAATCCGGTTGTCCGCTCCGCAATGTACGTGTCATCGATGAGGTGTTCGCGGATGGCGACGTTGAGTATGCCGTTGGCCAGCGCCAGGTCCGTGCCGGGCACCGGTTGCAGGTGCAGATCCGCGGTGCGGGCGGTCGCGGTGCGCCTGGGGTCGACGACGATGTGCACAGCCCCCCGCGCGCGGCCTTTCTCGAAGAACTGCATCGCCGGCGGCAGTGTGTCGGCGGGGTTGCCGCCGACGAGAAGTATCACGTCGGCGTGCGCGATGTCGGTCAGCGGGAAGGGCATGCCGCGGTCGATTCCGAACGAGCGGATCGACGCTGCCGCCGCCGACGACATGCAGAACCGGCCATTGTAGTCGATGGCCGAGGTTCGTAACGCTACACGGGCGAATTTTCCTAACTGATAAGCCTTCTCATTCGTCAGGCCGCCGCCGCCGAAGCAGCCCACCGCGTGACGTCCGGACACCCGCTGAGCGACCTGGAACGCGTCGACGATCCGCTCCAGCGCCTCATCCCATGCCGCCGGACGCAACGCAGATGTGCGGCTGTCGCGCACCAGCGGCCGAGTCAACCGCTCGGGGTGGCCTAAGAGCTCGGCCGCCGTCCACCCCTTCGCACACAAGCCGCCCCGATTGGTCGGGAAGTCGTCCTGCGGGGCAAGCGTGACGGGATCGGTGGACACGTCGAGGGTGATCCCGCATTGCAGTGAGCAGTACGGACAATGCGTCTTGACCGGTGATGAACTCATGAAGACCGCTACCCGGCGAAGGCGCAGCGCAGCCCCCGGGGGCCCGATTTGCCCCTACGCTCCATGACACCCCCATCAGCACTGCCGCCTAATGGCCAAGCTAGAGATGCGATGTTTCCGAAATGTTGCGCCTGATTGTCCGAATGGCTACGGCGGCAGCCAGTTAGCGATCCGCCCTTGGGGGGAGGACCCCCGCCCTCACCAACTCGTCATGGATCCGCCGTTGTTCGGCGTCGAGGCCGGAGTACAGCATTTCGTAGGCCCGGTCCTCCTGCGCCAGCGCCTCGGCCGGATTCCAGTCGTCTCCGATCGCGTGGAATATGGCGCTGCGCCGACGCATCTCGTCGGAGGTCACGTCGAACACGAACACCAGTTGATCCGGGTCGCTCCGCTGCCTCATCACGTCCTCCTGATCTTGCGGTCTCATCTCCAAGAATCTCGTGCGGGCAAACTGCCGTCGCTGCCGCTGGCGCCCAACGTTTACCCCTGCTACCTGGCGTTCTTGACTGCACGTCGTGCGCACATCGCTACCGGTAGCACCGGGCGGGCACCCCTGTGCGGACCCTGTGTGTCGACACTCACACCCGCCAGGCGGAAACGACAAGGCGCGGCGGGGGTTTGAGAAGGAGACGCGTTGACCGAAAGGCTGCCCCATGACGACCCATGTACAGGCTGGTGTCGGTACCCCCGACGATGTGAGCCGCAATCGAGCCGAGCGACTTGCGCGCCGCGCCGACGACCTGTATGCGACCGACCCGCAGTTTGCCGCCGCCAGGCCCGATCCCGAGGTGATCGCGGCGGCGCGCCAGCCCGGCCTGCGGCTCGCGCAGATCCTGCAGACGTTCATGGACGGATACGCAGACCGGCCGGCGCTCGGGCAGCGCTCCCGAGTGTTGACGACAGATCCGGCGACCGGACGCACATCGGCGCAGCTGCTGCCGCGGTTCGAGACAATCACCTACCGGGAGCTGGGGCAGCGCGTGACCGCGATCGCTTCCGCCTGGCGGCACCATCCGACTCAACCGCTCAATGCGGGCGATTTCGTGGCCACGATCGGTTTTGCCAGTCCTGACTACCTGACCGTCGATCTGGCGTGTGCCCACCTGGGCCTGGTCTCGGTGCCGCTGCAGCACAACGCGCCCGTGTCGCAGTTGAAGCCGATCATCGACGAGGCCGAGCCGCGGGTCATCGCGGTGAGCGCCCCGTACCTGGATCTTGCCGTCGAAGCCGCTCTCGGCAGCGGGTCGCTGCGCCATCTGCTCGTCTTCGACTACCAGCCCGGGGTCGATGACCACCGCGAGAACCTGGAGCGGGCACGCACCCGTCTGCAGGATGCCGGCATGGCGGTGGTCATCGACACACTCTCCGACGTCGTCGAGCGCGGCGAAGCGCTGCCGGCCGAACCCGTTTACACCGCAGGCACCGACGAGCGGCTGGCGATGATCATGTACACCTCCGGAAGCACCGGGACGCCGAAGGGCGCCATGTACACCGAGCGGATCGTCGCCAAGCTCTGGACCGCCTCGGCGTTCACGCGTGAATCCGGGATACCGGTATTCAATGTGAATTTCATGCCGATGAACCACCTGGGCGGCCGGTTGCCGCTGGTGTCGTCGTTCCGTGCGGGCGGCACAAGTTATTTCGTTCCCGAATCCGATCTGTCGACGCTGTTCGAGGACTGGGCGCTGGTGCGTCCCACGGAAATGGGGCTCGTGCCGCGCGTCGTCGATATGCTGTTCCAGCGCTATCGCAGCGCGGTGGACCGCCGCGTGAGCATGGGTGCCGACGCGGCTGTCGCGCGCCGCGAGGCGGAGAACGAGCTGCGGGAGCATGTCCTGGGTGGCCGCGTGCTCGACGGGTTCGTCGGAACCGCACCCCTGGCCGACGAGATGAAGGGGTTCATCGATTCGTGCCTGGATGTGCATGTGGCCGATGGCTACGGCGCGACGGAGGTCGGGGCGGTTTACCGGGACGGCGTCATCACCCGTCCGCCGGTGATCGACTACAAGCTCGTCGACGTTCCGGAGCTGGGCTACTTCCTCACCGACCAGCCCCACCCGCGGGGCGAGTTGCTCGTCAAGTCCGAAACGGTGTCACCGGGCTACTACAAACGGCCCCAAGTGACCGCCGAGGTGTTCGACGCCGACGGCTACTATCACACCGGCGACGTGATGGCCGAGATCGCACCGGATCACCTCGTCTACGTCGACCGGAGCAAGAACGTCTTGAAGCTCGCGCAGGGCGAGTTCGTCGCTGTCGCCAACCTCGAGGCGGTGCTCGCGGCGGCGCCGCTCGTCCGCCAGATATTCGTATACGGCAACAGCGAACGGTCCTACCTCCTCGCGGTCATCGTTCCCACCCCGGATGCGCTGGAGAAGTTCGGCGACGACACCGCTGCGCTGAAGACGGCGCTGGCTGAATCGCTTCGCGAAACGGCCGGGCTGGCCGAGCTTCAGTCCTATGAAGTGCCTGCCGACTTCCTGATCGAGACCGATCCATTCAGCACGGCCAACGGCTTGCTCTCGGGCGTGGGCAAAATACTGCGGCCCAAGCTCAAGGACCACTACGGCGAGCGGCTGGAGCAGATGTACGCCGATCTTGCCGCCGCACGGGTGGACGAGGTGCGCGTGCTGCGCGAGACGGCCGCAGAACGCCCGGTGATCGGCACGGTCGTCGGTGCCGCACGGGCGGTGCTGGGATCGGCGGATCTCGACATCGACGTCGACGCGCACTTCACCGATCTCGGCGGCGACTCGCTCTCGGCGCTGACGTTCTCCAATCTGCTGCAGGACATGTTCGGCGTCGAGGTGCCGGTGGGGGTCATCATCGGCCCGGCAAGCACCCTTCAGAAACTCGCGGATTACGTCGAAGGACACCGCGGGGGGTCACAGGTCACGCGGCCAACCTTCGCGACAGTGCACGGGCGCGGCAGCACCGAGGTCCACGCGGGCGAATTGACGCTGGAGAAGTTCATCGACGCCAAGACACTGGCTGACGCCAAATCGCTGCCGCGTGGCGTCGCCGAACCGCACACCGTTCTGCTCACCGGCGCGAACGGCTGGCTCGGGCGCTTCCTGGCGCTGGAATGGCTGGAGCGGTTGTCACAGACGGGCGGGACGCTGATCGCCATTGTCCGAGGGGGCGACGCGGCACAGGCCACGGGACGGCTCGAGCGCGCCTTCGACAGCGGTGACCCCGCATTGCTGCGACGCTTCAAGGAATTGGCCGTCGATCACCTCGAGGTTCTCGCCGGGGACATCGGTGAGCCGAGCCTCGGCCTGGACGCGGCGGCATGGAAGCGGCTGGCCCGCGACGTCGATCTGATCGTTCACCCCGCTGCGCTGGTCAACCACGTGCTTCCGTACGACCAACTGTTCGGTCCCAACGTCGTCGGGACGGCGGAGCTGATCCGCCTGGCGATCACCGCCAGAATCAAGCCGGTCAGCTACCTCTCCAGCGTCGCGGTCGCAATGACAGTCCCCCCCGATGACTTTTCAGAGAACGGCGATATCCGCGCGATCAGTCCGGTCCGCCCGATCGACGACACCTACGCCAACGGCTACGCGAACAGCAAGTGGGCAGGCGAGGTGCTGTTGCGGGAGGCATACGACCTGTGCGGCATGCCGGTTGCGGTGTTCCGCTCCGACATGATCCTCGCCCACAGCACCTACGCCGGGCAGCTGAATGTTCCCGACGCGTTCACCAGGCTGATATTCAGCCTGCTGGCCACCGGCATCGCGCCGAGCTCGTTCTACGACACCGGCGGGTCGGGCGAGCGGCCCCGGGCACACTACGACGGGCTACCCGTCGATTTCGTCGCCGAGGCGATCACCACGCTGGGCGCACAGAGCACCGAAGGGTTCCGCTCGTTCGACGTGATGAACCCCTACGACGACGGCATCTCACTGGACACCTTCGTGGACTGGCTCGTCGAGGGCGGCCAGGCGATTCAGAGGATCGACGACTACCGGCGCTGGCTCGAGCGTTTCGAAACCGTGCTGAGGGCGCTACCGGACAAGCAGCGCCAGGAATCGGTCCTGCCCCTGCTCCAGGCGTACGCCAGACCCGAGAAGCCGATCCGGGGCGCCGCCGCCCCGACCGAGGTGTTTCACGGCGCGGTGCGGGCCGCCAAAGTGGGTCCGGATAAAGACATCCCGCACCTGTCTGCCGAACTGATCGACAAATACGTCAGCGACCTGCGTCATCTCGGGCTGATCCAGAGCGGAAACGGGTTGCATGTGGTCGACGGTTGATGTGAGCTTTTCTGGTGACCAAGCGCGGGTCACCCCTGGCTGGCTGGACATCGATCGGACGTTCGGCGGTTGGCGGCGGCGCCCGCGCACTCGTGCTGAAGTTGTTGCTCAGGCCGACGGCTCCTCCGCTTGCGGTCGGCATCGTGGTGGGCGCCGTAGCCATTGCCCTGGAAACACTTCTGGTGGTGCTGCTGAAGCAGATCGACGGGGCGCAGTCGTTCGGCACGATCTATCTCCTCGGCGTCTTGGTGGTTTCATCGCTGTGGGGGCTGGGCCTCTCGGTTGCCGTGTCGGTGGCCAGCACACTGGCCTTTGCCTACTTCCGTAACTGGCCCGCCGGTGGGTTCGCACTGTTCAGCCTGCAGAACGGCGTGGCCGCGGCCGTCTTCCTGGTGGTGGCGCTGTGCACGAATTTCGTCGCCGGCCTGGCTCGCGCCCACGCGACCGAAGCAGATCAGCGTCGCCGGGAATCGCACCTCGCCGCGGAGTTGGCCCGTGTCATCCTGGGCGCCGCCGACCTGCGCGGCGCACTCGACACCGCCGCCGACCACCTGGCCCGCGCCCTCGGGCTGCGGTTCGCGGCGCTGGAGCTCGGGGCGGTGGCGTCGGACACCAACCGCACGGCGCTACCCCTGTGCGACGGCGCGAACCGGCTCGGCACGCTGCTGGTTCCGGCTGATCTGCCGGACCCGAGCCTGCGCCGCATCCGGGCGCGGGTCGCGCCACCGCTTGAGGAAATGCTTCGGGAGGGGCTCGAGCGTGAGGCGATCAACAGCGACCTCGAGGCAAGTCGCGAGGAACTGGCGCGCTTCTTCCAACTGTCCTCCGACCTGCTGTGCATCAGCGACCCGCAGCACGTGATCCGCGTCAATCCCGCGTTACAGCAGCTCCTCGGCTACTCACTCGACCAGCTGGTGTCGCGACCATATCTCGAGTTGGTCGTGCCCGAGGATCGGGACCGGGCGCGCGAGACGCTGGAGCGCCTGCCCATCAGCGCTGACCCTGTCAGTGTCGAGAACCGGGTCATCTGCAGCGACGGCTCGCGTCGGTGGATCGAATGGAGTGTCGTGTGGCGTCGCGGCCTGTCTTATGCGGTGGGCCGCGATGTGACCGAACGGCGCGGCGAGCAGGCGCAGCTGCGCCGCGCCCAGGCCGCGGTCGAAGCGAGTCGTGACCGGTTGAGTGTGTTAGCCGAGCAGCAGGCCGCGTTGCGGCGGGTCGCCACTCTGGTGGCGCGTGGGGCCAGTCCGTCGGAGGTGTTCTCCGCCGTTACCGACGAGCTGGCCCGAGTCCTTCATGTGGTGAACGCCGGGCTGCTGCGCTACGAACCCGACGACACCGGGTTGGTGGTGGCGGTCCAGTACGAGCCGGGGATCGCCAAGATGCCGGCCACCGGCGAGCGCATCCCGCTGGTCGGCGACGACGTCGGAGCGCGGGTCCTGCACACGGGCCTGCCCGCGAGAATCGACAACCACGCCAAGGTCAGCGGGCCGGAGGCCGCCCGCATCCGCGCGGCGGCCATCGGTTCGATCGTGGGGGTGCCGGTCGTCGTCACCGGCAGGCTGTGGGGGGCGGCGATCGTCGGCTCGGTCGGCCCGGACCCGATGCCGCCGGACACCGAGGAACGGATCTGCGACTTCGCCGACCTGGTCGCCACCGCGATCGCCAACGCGGCGACGCGCTCCGAACTGCAGGACAGCCGTGACGAACTTGCCGTGCTCGCCGAGCAGCAGGCCGCCCTGCGACGGGTCGCCACGCTGGTTGCGCGCGGAGCCATGCCCTCAGAGGTGTTTTCGGCGGTGGCCGATGAATTGGCGGGCTGGCTGCATTCGGCTAACGCCACGGTCACCCGATTCGACGACGACGGCACGCTGGTCATCCTGGCCCTCGGCCGCCTCGATCCCAGGCTGAAGAACATACCGTTGATAGGGCAGCGGCTTTCGATGGAAGGCGACAACCTCGCTGTGAGGGTGTTGGACAGCGGTCACGCCGCGCGGATGGACAGCCACGAGAACGCACCTGGCCCCGTCTCGGCACAGATCCGCGCGATGGGGCTTCGCGGCACGGTGGGAGCCCCGATCGTTGTGAACGGCCGGGTCTGGGGCATGGTCGCTCTCGGCTCCCAGGGCCCCGAGCCGCTGCCGCCGGACACCGAGCTGCGCATCGCCGATTTCGCCGATCTCGTCGCTACCGCCGTCGCCAATGCCGCCGCCCGAACCGACTTGCAGGCCAGCCGCGACAGTCTCAGCGTGCTCGTGACGCAGCAGTCCGCGTTGCGTGCGGTGGCGACACTCGTCGCGCGCGGCGTCAGTCCGTCGGAGCTGTTTTCCGCGGTGGCCGAGGAGATGGCCCGGTGCCTGAACGTCGATAACGCTGAGGTGTTCTGCTACGAGGACGACGGCGCAGCGGTCGTCCTCGCCTCTTACGCCGAAGCGGGAGAGCCACACCTTTCAGTCGGTGAGCTGGTCACGCTGGAGGGCGACAACGTCGCCGCGAGGGTATTACGTACGAGCGGCGCCGCGCGGATGGACGACTACGCGACAGCCACGGGCTCCCTCGCCGAACGGCTGCGTGTGATGGGCGTGCAGTGCAGGGTGGGCGCTCCGATCGTCGTGGACGGACGGGTATGGGGAACGGCGGTCGTCGGTACGTCGCAACCGGAGCCGCTGCCGCTCGACACCGAAGGCCGTATCGGCGATTTCGCCGACCTGGTGGCTACCGCAATCGCCAACGCCGCCACTCGCGCCGAACTGCAGGCCAGCCGAGACGAGCTTGCTGCCCTGGCCGACCAGCAGGCCGCGCTGCGGCGCGTCGCCACCCTCGTTGCGCGCGGTGTCAGCCCGTCCGAGGTGTTCTCCACAGTCGCCGACGAGATGGCGCGGTTTCTTGATGTGGGCCACGCCGCGGTGTACCGCTACGACGCCGACGACACGCTCGTCCCCCTTGCCATCTATCACCACGGCGGGCAGAAGCTGCCCAAAGGCCTACGCCTCACGTTAGCGGCCGACAATGTCGCGGCGACTGTGTTACGTACCGGCCGGACCGCACGGATCGACAGACATGACGATGCTCCCGGCCCCCACGCCGGACGCATTCGCGGACTGGGCATTCATTCGGCGGTGGGAGTCCCCATCGTCATCGACGGGCGCGTGTGGGGTGCCGCTGTCGTCGGCTCGTTGCGGCCGGAGCCGTTGTCGCCGGACACCGAGGTGCGCATCGCCGACTTCGCTGATCTCGTCGCCACGGCGATCGCGAACGCCGCCACGGGCGCAGAGTTGATCGCCTCACGCGCCCGCATCGTCGCCGCCGCCGACGAGGCACGACGCCGTCTGGAACGCGACCTGCACGACGGGGCTCAACAACGACTGGTTTCGCTGGGCTTGCAACTACGCATGGCGGAGGATTCAATGCCGCCCGAACTGCAGGACCACAGACGGCAGCTGTCGGAGATCCTGTCCGGAGTGGCCGCCGTCTCAAGGGATCTCCAGGAGATATCGCGCGGAATCCATCCGGCGATCCTCTCCAAGGGCGGCCTCAGCCCGGCGCTGAAGACGCTCGCCCGTCGCTGCGCGGTCCCGGTCAACCTCGACCTCACCATCGATCGACGGTTCGCCGATCCTGTCGAGGTGGCCACCTACTACGTGGTCGCCGAAGCCCTCACCAACGCTGCCAAGCATGCTCAGGCCTCGGAGGTATCCGTGTCCGCCCGCACCGATGACGACAATCTCTACCTGTCGATTCGCGACGACGGTGTAGGAGGAGCGGACGCGCGCAAAGGGTCTGGACTCATCGGGCTCAAGGACCGCATTGAAGCGCTCGGCGGACACATCGAAGTGGTGAGCCCGCAGGGGTCCGGAACGTCGCTGGGCATCACGATCCCGGCGCACACCCCCTGATCTCGAGGCTGTTCGGCTAGTTCGCGTTGCCGCGGTAGGTCTGCAGGTAGCGGCGCATCGCATCGGGGTCCTTCGCCCGTTCGCGCTCACGTCGGATCTGGCCCGCGGTGCCCGGCGGATACCCGTGCTTGACGAGGCGGTTGTCTGTCGACTGATCGAAGTAGGCGAGGGAGTAGATCAGAGCCATCACCAGGCCGCCGACCAACGCCACGTAGGTGATCCAGCCGAACCCCAGCACGAGTAACAACACCACTTCGAGCGGTGCCACCTGCACCATCGCCCGCGCCGCCTGGCGCAACCAGCGGGAGCGGGACGTGAGGTCGTGCAACACCCAGCCTCGATACCGCGCACGAAGCGAACCACCGAACGTGTACCAGATCCAGCGGGCCGGATCGGGTCGACGTCGTCGGTCGTCGGTGGCTGCCCGTCCCGAAACGAGCCGCGGCGGGTTTTCGCGTCGCTTCATCAATTCGCCTCCGCGTCAATGGCCCCGGCGGCGAGGGCGGCAGCATTGATTCTGGTGAGCGCCTCATGGAGATGCTCCAGCTCAGCGAGTTCGACACCGAGCCGGTCGACCACCGCAGGGGGAATGTCGAGCGCCCGGCGGCGCAGGTTGCGCCCTTTGGGTGTCAGCTGGACCCGGGTGGTGCGCTCGTCGGTCGCACTGCGCGACCGGGTGATCAAGCCCTGCGCCTGCAACCTTTTGAGCATCGGCGACAGGGTGGCCGAATCCATCTGCAGCAGCCCCGCGATCTCTTTGACCGACAAAGCTTCTCCGCCGGATTTGGCGTTGTCCCACAGCGTCAGCAACACCAGATACTGCGGATGGGTCAGCCCGAGCGGCTCGAGTAATGGCCGGTACACCGCAAGCACCGCACGGTTGGTGATGGCAAGCGCGAAACACACCTGCCGTTCCAGTGCGAGCGGATCGGCTCCCTGCGCGACTGCTCTGGTCATGCTTTCAGCGTACGCCGGTATAGCTAGTACCCTAACTATTAGCGTCCTAGCTTACGGCCAGCCGGTATGCCAGATGGGTGCCAGCGGTAGCGACATCGGATGAACGAACTGTCATCGTTGCGGTCAACGGGCAGTGATCCTCGCCACAGGCCGGAAGCCGGGTTGGCGACCATCGGGAGGCCGGTGATGGCAAGAGCGGCGCACACGGTGTCGGTTAAGCGTGAGGGCATGATTGTTCACAACCAGTCACCGTTCAATGCGGAGCCCCATGCGTCGGCGTTGGCCGATGGTGACCTCACGCCGCTGGACGCGTTCTACTGTCGAAATCACGGCCCGATTCCCGATGTTGTGCCCGAGGAGTGGCGCCTGACAGTCGATGGCATGGTCGACAAGCCGCTCGTCCTGACGTATGACCAACTGACCACCCGGTTCGCCTCCCATTCGGTGGTGGCCACACTGGCGTGCGCCGGCAATCGCCGCGCTGAACTACTCAAGGTGCGCCCGATACCCGGCAAGGAGCCGTGGTCGCACGGGGCGATCTCGACCGCAGAATGGCGCGGCGCCAGGTTGGCAGATGTGCTCGAGGCGGCCGGGGTGCGTCCCGGTGAAGGATTCCATGTTGCCTTCGCCGCCCCGGACGTGGCCCAGGAGGCACGCCCCGTGCAGCCCTACGGGAGTTCCATCCCGCTGACCAAAGCTCTGTCCGAAGAAGTTCTGCTGGCGTGGAAGATGAACGGCCAACCGCTTCCGCGCCTTCACGGTGGCCCGGTGCGCGTCGTGGTGCCGGGCTATATCGGCGCGCGCAGCGTGAAGTGGGTCACCGGCGTGACTGTGCAACCGGTCCCGTCGGAGAACTACTTTCAGGCCCTCGACTACCGCATTCTGCCCGAGGACGCCGACCCCGACACGGTGACATCGGGGGAGGGCATTTCGTTGTCGTTGCTGGCGCTCAACGCCGACATTCTGGTTCCCGAAGAGGACGCCCACGTCCCTGCCGGCGCGCTGACGATCCGCGGATACGCCGTGGTCGGTGATGGTCACGGAATCGCCCGTGTCGATGTTTCCCTCGACAATGGTCGCAGCTGGCGGCAAGCTGATCTTGAACCCGTCGAAAGCCGGTGGGCATGGCGATTCTGGTCGGTCACCGTCGAGGCCCAACCCGGGCCGTTGAGCGTCACCGCCCGCGCCTGGGACGACACCGGGGTCACCCAGCCCGAATGCCCTGCATCGCTGTGGAATCCGAGAGGATACGCAAACAATGCCTGGGCCCGTATCGCGTTGAAAGTGAGCTGACCGGCCGCACGACGCGCGACACGGGCGTCGGGGTGAGGACAACCGCACCCCGGCGCCCGTGTGGCGTCAGCTCGGCTTTACCAGCCCCAGCCCCAGCCGCGGTGGCCCCAGCCGCCGCCATAGCCGCCGCCATGCCAACCGCCATGGCCGCCGTGCCATCCTGCGGCCACGACCGCAGGCGCGCTGGCGGCTGTCGCGGGTTGAGCCGTCGCAGTCTGGGCCATGGCCGTGGGTGCCCCGGCAATGGCCAGCGCGGCGGCGCCCACCGCCAACGCCGGTGCAATGCGCTTCAGTCCAAAAGTCATGGTGATGCTCCTTTTCTGATCGATCATCTCGCCTTTTCCGCTTCCTTACATCATCCAGAATCTGCCGCAGAGCAGTCGAGTTCATCGCTGCTGTCGCCCATCAGTCGGCCCGGTTACCCGGAATCTTCGGTTCCCG
Source organism: Mycobacterium sp. (assembly GCA_025965895.1). GTDB lineage: Bacteria > Actinomycetota > Actinomycetes > Mycobacteriales > Mycobacteriaceae > Mycobacterium. Next base: position 30,085 of record JAOPWC010000127.1, on the reverse strand, counting down.
CCAACCGGCAGCCGCCGCTCGGTGGATTCTCCTGAGGCGCAGCGGTTGACAGGCGTTACCGGCGCTGGGTGAAACGGATGTCGAGGCTGCGCAGATAGGTCTGCAGCCCGGCGTCTTGGATGGGGATCAGGTGTGCCGGGGAACCCGATTCGTTGAAGTGCGCGTGCCACATGCCCGGCGGAGTCACGAACGCGCCGCCGGCCTCCCAGTCCACCCGGATCGGGTCGACGATCTCGCCACGATCGTTCAGCCGGGTGCCCAGCAGCGTGTAGCAGCCCGGCTCGGCGTCCAGAATCAGATCCAGGGCGACCGACTGGTGCCGGTGTGGCAGCTGCTCTTGATCGGCAGGCAGCAAACCGAACATGGCCCACAGCACATGGGTGATGGTCAGCGTCTGCTCCTCTTCGGCGTTGGCCAACAACACGCTGACCCTGCTCTTGTCGTTCGCACCCGGGCGTGAGGCGATGCCCTGCAGGGTGGCCACCGCATCGGCGCGGCGAAACTTGGTGGGCCGGAACCTCGGTTCGGTCGCCTGCGCGCCCAGATAGCGCAGCAGCGGCTCGTCGTGCACCCAGTAAAGAGCCGCGTCAGCGTCGGCGTAAAACACCGAGCGCGCACCGGCGGGCAGGGTCAGAAAGTCACCCTTCTCCCACCGAACCAGCCGGCCGTCGACTGCGGCGAAACCGCGTCCGTAAAGGGCGTAGTACAACTGCGAGGTGGCATTGGCGCTGGTGTCGATGTGCTCCCCGGCGCGAATGCGCACGAAGTTCGCCAACAACCCGGGGCTCGTCGCCTCGCCGGACGCGATGCCCAGCTGTGTGGACAGATCCAGCGGCACCACCCCGGTGGGCTCATCCAGGTAGACCCCCGGGCTGAACCGCACGACCGGAATCTTCGGGGTGAACCCGGACCCAATCGGATTGGCCGCCTTGGAATACTCGAAGTAGCGCGCGTCGTCGGCCCAGTCCGCAAAGCGGCCCTCGAATCCATATTCCGCCACATTGGTCATCGGCGCCGGGACGGTCGGGTCAAGGTCGGTCGGGTCAAGGTCGGTCGGGGCCACGGCCGGCGTTTCCGTATTCGCGATGGACATCGTCAATCACCTCTAAATCTATGAACTTTGTGGTTACACCTCTATAGTATCTATCTTGTATTTATCTTGTATCTATGTTTGCGTGATGCTGGGCACAAGGGGGCTGCTGTGGCCACAACCGGCGCCGACCGCGTCGCCGCGAGCGACCGCGCTCTTGACTACGTCAAAACCCGGGTGCTCACAGGCGAATTCGCCGGTGGGGAACTGATCAGCGAAGGCGAGGTCGCCACCGCGCTCGGCATGTCCCGCACCCCGGTACGGGAAGCCTTTCTGCGGATGGAGGCGGAAGGGCTGCTACGGCTTTATCCGAAGCGTGGGGCGCTGGTCGTCCCCGTCTCAGCCGACGAGGTCCGTGCGGTCATGGAGGCCCGGCTGATTTTGGAACAGTTCGCGGCCGACAAGGTGATCCGGCGCGGCCCCACGGAACGCAAAGCGGTGTACGAGCGGCTGTCGGCGGAGCTGAAACGACAGCGCCGAGTCGGCAATGCCGGCGATCTGCGTGATTTCCTCGAATCAGACCGGGCATTCCACTCCGTCACCATCGAACACGCCGACAACGCCATTCTCACCGGTTTCTACACCTCGCTGAGAGACCGCCAGATGCGGATGATCGGCGAATCGGCCATCCGTGACCCGAAGCGCATCACCACCATCGTCAACGAGCACCGCAGTATCGCCCAAGCTGTGCGAGACGGTGATGTCCGCGAGGCCCTGGAAGCGGTGAGGATTCATCACACGAGCACGCTGCGGGCGCTGGGCATCGCTGCCGAGCCGAACTCGCCGTTCGGGGACGACGCCTCGCGCTGACTCACCAGACGGCGCGGGCCTCGAGCTCCACGTCGTAGTCCTGCACCCACGGATAGCTCAGACTGGCAGTCGCGCAGCGCCACCGCTGCCGAAAGACCGCCGATACCACCGCCGACGATCGCTACCCGCAACGTCGCCATCGATCCTTATCCACTTCTCGCAGTCGGGCAGTTGTTCTCAGCAGCCGCACCGCAGGTTGCACCGGTCAGTCAGGGAGACCCGCCCGCGAGTGTGACCGAGCCGGTGACCCCCATACATTCCCGTTACCCGGAGATTCCCTAGGCGTCAGCTGCAGTCTTGCCGTCGACAAGCTACACAGCATCAAGCAGCCGCCCTACTATCCAGTAATGCTGACCCCGGCTGCGCTGTTTCGGCGGACACTAGAGAGGCTGCGCGCACAGGACCCGGAGTGCGATGCGCTGCGTCGCGGCATCCGTGCCGCGATCACGGTTCCGCTTGCGGCCGGATTCAGCCTCGCCGTCATCGGCGGCACACAGGCTCCGCTGTTCACAATGCTGGGCGCGTTCTGGTTGATGGTGCTCGCCGATTTTCCCGGTAATCGGCAAAGCCGCGCCGTCGGCTACCTGGGGCTGGGTTTCAACGGGATCGTTCTGATCACGCTCGGCACCCTGGTTGCTCCCATTCCGTGGCTTGCGGTGACCGTGATGTTCGTGCTGGGTGTGGCGGTCACCTTGGCCGGGGTGCTCAGCGAGACCGTCTCCGCCGGTCAACGCGCGACGTTGTTGCTGTATGTATGGCCGGTATGCACACCGGTGGGGCCGATCGGTGAGCGCCTGCTGGGCTGGCTGGTCGCACTGGCGTTGTGTGTGCCCGCCGCGTTGTTTCTGTTTCCGCCACGCCATCACGGGGAGCTGCGCCGTCACGCGGCACAGGTGTGCGACGCGCTGGCCGACCGGCTCGAGGGAACCGGCTCGGTCGCCGAAGTGACGACAGCCATGGACGCACTGAGGGCCAACTTTTTTGCCGCTAACTTCCGCCCGGTGGGGCTCAGCGCCGGAAGTCGGGGTCTTGTCCGCGTGGTTGACAACCTGGAGTTGGTCAGCGCCCGCGTCGATGACCACAACCAGGACGCCCTGGGATCAATGCAGCAGCCCGCCATCCGTGTCCTGCGTTGCTGCGCAAGAGTGCTCGACGAATCGCGGCTTGCTCATCGCGCTGCTGATCGTGCCGAACTCGAGCTCGCGCTCAGCACGTTGCGGACGGTGGCGCGTGGCCGCTATCGCGACGATGTCACACAGATCCTCGGCGAGCCCGACGACGCCGGGGCCGCAGCAGTCGGCCGCTCGCTGCTGAAGCGCCGCACGATCGCAACGACGATCGCCCTGACGGGACGGGTCATCGCCACCGCGGCGACCGCCGACGCCCGGCCGGTATGGGCGCGCGCCCTCGGGCTACGACTACCCTCCACCGGCATCGCTGACCGATTGTTGCCGGAAACGGTGGCTGTCGCGACCATCCCCACCGGCTTTCTGGCCACGAGGTCGGTCGCGGCACGTAACAGTTTGCGAACCGGAGTCGGGCTGGCCCTCGCGGTAGCGATCACTCACCTTTTCCCTGTCCAGCACAGCTTCTGGGTGGTGCTGGGAACAATCGTCGTGCTGGGAAGCAGCACGTTGAGCACGGGAACCAACATGGTGCGGGCGGTGATCGGCACTGCAATCGGGGTGATCGTCGGCGGATTGCTCATCGCGGCTTTCGGTGTCGAACCGGCTGTGCTGTGGTCACTGCTGCCCATCGCGGTGTTCGGATCGGCCTACGTGCCCCGGGTGTTCTCCTTCATTGCCGGTCAGGCCATGATCGCGGCCACTGTTCTGATCATCCTGAACCTCGTCGCCCCCACCGGATGGCGAATCGGTTTGGTACGCATCGAAGATGTGGCGATCGGTGCCGCGGTCGGAGTCCTCGTGTCGGTGCTGCTGTGGCCGCGGGGGGCCTCCGCAGCCGTGTCCGCAGTCATCGATGCCGCATTCGAGGTGTCTTCGCGCTATCTCCACACGGCCGTGCTGCGCGTCACGCGTGGACCCTCCGCCGATATCGATGCCACGGTGAAGGCACTGAGCCGCGACGCGCTGGTTGCCAGTCGAACAGTTGATGATGCGGTACGCCATTATCTTTCGGAGACTGGCAGTGGGGCAAACCTTCGGACGCCGGTGGTGAGTGCGGCCAACCGAGCTACGCTGATTCGCGTCGCAGCGGACGTGATCGCCGACATCACAACGCTGCCGCCGTCATCGACCTACCCCGCTGCCCGCACGGTGTTGGAGACGCACGAAGAATCTGTCTGCGGGCGACTTGCCGACAGCGGCAACGCGGCCCAGCCTGCGATCAGCGACGACTTTGTGCGGGCACTGCGCGCCGAGGCGACCGACGACCGCACGGCCGTCGATGCCGCGCTCCCGCTCGTCGCGGTCGCAGCCAACCTCGGTGAGCTCGAGTTGGCGTATCCGACAGCACGAGACAGCCCCGCGGCCGTATGACGCCAGGCGACGTCACCGCGACCAAAAACCGCCGATTCCCGCTGGCACCCACCGTCGATGTAGGCCAACGGTGACGACTTCCGCACGCCACAGTGGAATTCTTCAATCGGGTTCGCTGTGGCAATGAACCGGCTTACGAAAAAGGAGCACCAACAGTGGCGCACGACGCCTTCCATCCCGACCTTCCGACTGCGAGCGGCGAGCGGCCGCCCAACCGCGTGTATCACGTCAGGGCATCCGAGATCGATGCGGAAACCGCACAAACAGAGGGTATGCGCCGGTTCGCCGCGATCAGTGGACGAAGTGCCGGTTCGGAGAAGCTGTGGATGGGCGAGACGCACGTCGGACCGCAGGTGGCGTCCGGCAACCATCACCATGGCGAATCTGAAACAGCCATCTTTGTCCGCAGTGGCCATCCGGAGTTCGTCTTTCACGATGGTGAACGCGAAGTCCGGGTATCCACGAATCCGGGCGACTACATCTTCGTTCCGCCCTACCTGCCGCACCGCGAAGAGAACCCGAACCCCGACGAGGCTGCCGTGATCGTGGTCGCGCGTACCACACAAGAGGCGATCGTCGTCAATCTCCCGGCCCTGTACGCACTTTAGCTTTCGACGGCAGGCCCTCTCCTTGTCTGCCCTGTCTGCCGGCTCCTTGTCTTGTCTGCCGGTCGATGGCGGCTGGCAGGTATGTCTTAACTGACGGCTGCCCCATGCGGAGATGGCCGGCAGCGTTGACGACATCTGTCACCACAGAACTGATGCTTATCTTCGAGATTCGTCGAGATCAAGGTGGTGCCGTCATGAGCGCAACGATCGTTTGGGGCAGCGGGCCCGGCGGCCAGCCGGCCACCGGTTTGCACGTTCACGTGTCGGACGCAAGCCCAGGCGGGTTCTACGGACGGGTGACCGCGGTTCAACCGGGCGCTGTGACGGTCGCACGGAACGACACCGGCACGCTGGCGCTGGTGGATTTGTCGCGGCGGCGAGTGATGGCAGTGCATCAGTGAGCGGTTGGCGTCACACGCTTTCGGGAGACGGGCCGTCGACCGGAGTTGCCGAACCCATGATCTTGTCGATGTGAGCAAGGTCGTCATCGGTCAGGGTGATGTCGGCCGCGCCGAGGCTGTCGTCAAGGTGGCTGATACGTCGCGCACCGACGATGGCGACGTGCACGCCGGGCTGAGAAAGAACCCAGGAGATGGCCAATTGGCTGACCGTGACGTCGAGTTGGCCGGCGAAGCGCTTCAGATCGTCGACGACTTCGAGATTGCGCCGGTAGGTCTCGCCGCTGAAAACTGCGCTCTTGCTGCGCCAGTCGTCGTCGGCGAACCGGCTGTCGGGCTGGAGTGTTCCAGTGAGCAAACCGTGCGCCAACGGTCCGTATACCAACACGCCGATGTCGTGCACGCGGCAATACGGCAGCAGCTCGGCCTCGATGTCGCGGCGGAACAAATGATAGGGCGGTTGCACTGTTTCCACCGGAAGCGTCGCTGAGAACTGGTCCATCTGGGCGGTGTCGTAATTCGACACTCCGACGTGGGCGATCTTGCCCTCGGCGATGAGATCGGCGAGCGCACCAGCCGTCTCAGACGCAGGAACCTTGGGATCGGGCCAGTGAACCTGGTAGAGGTCGATCTGCTCGACACCAAGCGCGGTCAGACTGGCGTCGACGCCGCGGCGCAGCCATTCCGGGCTGGCATCGCGCACCAGTCCCGACTCCGTGGGCCGCAGACCGCCTTTCGTCGCGATCACAATCTGATCCCGTTCGCGGATCAGCTCAGGACGAAGGGCCTTGCCGAGGATGCGCTCAGAAGCGCCGAATCCGTAGCCCTGGGCGGTATCGAAGAAGTTGACCCCGACGTCATTTGCCCGGCGGATCGTCGCGATCGCGGCATCCTCGTCGAAGCTGCCCCAATCTCCGCCGAGCTGCCACGTCCCGAACGCTATCCGCGAAACGTGGAGCCCGCTCTTGCCGAGTGTTGTGGTTTTCATGTCGATGGTGTCTCTCCCTGGATGAACGCCCGCACAGGCTCCGCACGACCACTCTGGCCGACATCTGAGGAGGTGTCGTTGACGCTGACATCCATCGAGACTTCCGGCCAGCCGCCAGAGCCGACCACCCGTTAGTGGTAACCGCGCCGCGTCACCTGGCGTCAAGGAACGTGATCACGGCACGCACCCGGCGATGGTCGTCGTCTGCCTCGGGCAGGTTCAGTTTGGTCAGAATGCTGCGGACGTGCTTCTCGACGGTGCCCTCGGTCACCCATAGCCGACGGGCGATGCCGGCGTTGGAGCGGCCCTCGGCCATCAACGCCAGCACCTCGACTTCGCGCGGGGAAAGCACCGCCAGCGGGTCGTCACGGCGACGTCCCGACACCAGTTCCTGCACCAGTGCCGGGTCCACCACCGAGGCGCCTTTTGCGATCCGCTGCAAGCTGTCGACGAAATCGGCGACATCAGTGACCCGGCTCTTGAGGAGATACCCGATCCCGTGGCCGCTGGCCAGCAACTCCATCGCGTGCTCGACATCGATGTGGGCGGACAACACCATGATCCCGGTGTCAGGCAGTTCCTGGCGGATCACCCGGGCGGCGTCCAGGCCCTCAGTGGTATGAGTGGGCGGCATCCGGATGTCGACCACCACCACGTCGGGCGACTGATCGCGCACGATCGCGAGCAATTCGACGGCATTACCGGCCTGACCGACGACCGCAAATCCGGAGCGGTCCAGCAGGCTGGCCAAACCCTCGCGGAGCAGGGTTTCGTCTTCGGCGACCACCGCACGCAACGGGACAGCCGCTGAATCGGCGTCGTCGGGCCGGCCGGCGTGAGCGCTGGACGTGTCGGGCAACGGGTGTCCTTCCGAAGCGGTGCGACTAGCTTGCGAGACCATCTTGCACCGAGCACACCACTTGGCATGGCGAGTCGGGCGAAACGGTCGGGCGAAACGGCTGTCGGCACCTGGCCGGCGGCGCCGATTGCAGCTGACCGGAATCTCGGATGGGCGTCAGCGTTGACGACACCAAGCCCCCGCGCAGGCGATCCTGAAAGCATGAGCGACGACACCGCGGGTGGGCCGCAACCGCGCGTTGAGGTGCAGCGAATCGCGGTGCTCGGCACGGGCATCATGGGCTCGGAGTTCGTCCGCAACCTGCTGACCGCCGGGTTCGAGGTGCAAATCTGGAACCGCTCGCGGGCCAAGACCGAAGCGCTGATCCAAGCGGGTGCCGCGTACCGGGCCTCCCCCGCCCTCGCGGCCCACGGAGCAGACGTGCTGATCACCATGCTCAGCGACGGCGCCACCGTGGATGCCGTGATGACGGGTCCCGACGGGGCACTGCACGCGGTCAAGCCGGGCGCAATATGGGTGCAGATGAGCACCGTCGGTGTCAAGTGGTGTGATCGCTTGGCGCAGTTGGGCGCTCAGCAGGGAGTTGCGTTCGTTGACGCTCCGGTGTCCGGGAGCGCCGAGGCGGCCAGGCATCGACAGCTGGTCATCCTGGCTTCAGGAGGCCGGCCACATCGGGCCCGGCTCGAGCCGATCTTCGGCACCTTAGGGTCCCGTACGGTGTGGCTGACGGAGGTGGGCGACGGTAGCCGGCTCAAGCTGGTACTCAACAACTGGCTGGCGATCCTTGTCGAAGGAATTGCCGAATCGCTCGCGCTCAGTGAGGGGCTGGGCCTGGATCCGCGGCTGTTTTTGACTACCATCGACGGCGGCGCATTGGCGGCGCGCTATGCCATGGACAAAGCCGGCGCAATGCTGAGCGGCGACTTCGCCCCCGGGTTCCCGCTGCGACATGCGGCGAAAGACGCCACCCTGGCAGTAGACGCGGCGAGCGACCACGGAGTCCAACTTGCCCTTACGACCGCGCTGCTCGAGCGGTGGCGGCGAGCAATCGCAGACGGACACGGCGACGACGACGTCGCCGCAGCCGTCACCGCAGCGGAAAAAGCACGTCGGTGAGAAGGATCGACCTCATGCGCACAACACCGTCACGACTCTCACCCAGAGCGCTGCTGCGGGATCGTGAAATCGAGGTACACATCCTGGGAGTCAGGGCCCGGCTGGGAGCCACCACCCAAGTCTGGGTTTGGCCGCGTTCCCGAACACGGTGGGCGGAGCAACTACGCCAAGCCTGTTGACAACCGGCACAGGTAATCGCGCGGTAACATCCTGGCGGCATGCGCTGCAGGTTCCCGCTAGCCGGGATGCGCAAATGTCCCTTCGATCGAGAGAGTGGTCTGATGGTGTCGCAGAAGTCCGTGCGTTGCCTCATCGTTGATGACAACCGCGAGTTTCTGGAAACCGCAACGAGCGTCCTCGAGAGCGGTGGCATCGCAGTGGTCGGTGTGGCATCGACCATCGCCGAGGCGTTGCATTCTGCCGCCCAGCTAGGTCCCGACGTCATGCTCGTCGACGTCGACCTGGGCGGCGAGGACGGATTCGACTTGGCTCAGAGGCTGCACCGGGGGGAAGGCGCGGGTTCGCCCGCGGTGATCTTGACCTCGACCCACTCCCAACAGGACTTCGCGGAACTGATAGAGGACAGCCCCGCGCTGGGATTCGTGCCGAAGGCGGCGCTGTCCGCGTCTGCAATTCATGGGCTACTGATCGACGGCCAGGCTTAGTCCGCGGCGCGGCGGCGACGCGCGGCGTTGTCAGGCTTTTCCGGCTGGCAGTAAAGAACAATGGGCGCCAGCGTTGACGACATGTGGTGTCGATACCGCAATCCTTGACCCATGACATCGCTTGCCCCGCAACCGCCTTTGGGCGTCGAGGCGGCAAATGGCGGTCAAGCGGAAGAGGATTCGGCTCAGGACGACTATCGTGCGCGTTTCGAATCCGCTGCCCTGCCCGTCGCGGCCCGGCTCTACCACCACGCCCTGCGCACGACACGCAATCACGCGGATGCCGAGGATCTGCTCCAGGAGACGATGCTGAGGGCATACGCCGGCTTTGGGTCGTTTCGGACCGGAACCGACGCCACCGCGTGGTTGCACCGGATCATGACCAACACCTACATCACCGGCTATCGCAAGAACAAGCGCCGCCCGACCGCGTTCCCGTTCGATGACTCAACAGACCAGCAACTCCGGACCGATACCCTTCCGGGCTGGGCGGCAACGCGTTCCGCCGAAGACCAGGCGCTCGATGCGCTGCCTGACAGCCCGATCAAGGCGGCGATGGAGACTTTGCCGGAGGAGTTCCGGACTGTGCTGTATTACGCCGATGTGCAGGGGTTCCGGTACAGGGAGATCGCCGAGATCATGGGCACCCCCAAAGGCACCGTCATGTCGCGACTCCACCGGGGGCGACAGCGACTGCGCAAACTGCTCACCGAGGCCGCTCACCAGGAACTCGTGGCGGACCGCCGGGCCGGCTGAGGGGCTGTACGGGCGTCGAGCCCCTGGCACGATCGCCGCTGGTGGAGCTGGCAAGCACCGCGAAATTGCAGCTGGCAAGTATGGCAAATGGCTGCCAGCAGTGGCGACAATTGGTTTCACAACTGGGATTGTCTTATTCATAGCAGCCGGCGAGCTGTTGAGCCACAGGATATTTCGGCTGCGTTTGCATTCGATCTGGCTTTCGACGGCGACGGCGCGATCTGGACAGATAACAGTATCTAAAGGACTGACCATGTTGCCTATCGACCCCGACGCTGACGGCAGCAGGCGGGCATGGCTTACCTGTCCCAACTGCAATCAGGGCGACGGCTGCGCTGAGTGCGAAAGCCGTCGCAATTGCGATACCCACTGGCAATACTTGCTGCGGAACGAAGGCACGCGCCTTTTACTGCAATGCCCGGCATGTACTCATCTATGGACAGTTGACACGAAGGCCGATCGGCACGCCACCTCGATTCCGGATGCCGGCGAGCGGACACGCGAGCCCGTCGTCACGACGATCCCGCTTGGCGTCCGGGTGTGCGACATCGCGGTCAGCCCCGGCAATGATCAGCTGTACATCGCCACCACTGACTCGGTCATGGCGATCAGTGCTTTCCACCACGTCGTCGCCACCATTCCCACCGGCCACGACGTCAAACGGCTGAGTATGAGCGGTGACGGAAGAATTCTCTACGTCACCGACTACGACGGTTCGCTCACGATCATCAACACCGCCGACAACACGGCGAGCAGTGTCGTCAACAGTCCGAGCACCGCTGAGGTCGTCAGCCCGGACGGCAAGTACATCTATTCGGCGCATCACCCGATGCTCGGCGAGGGTGACAGTAGTTGGATCTCCGTCATCGATGCCGACGGCACGAAGGTGGCCATGGTGCCGGTGGACAGCTACGCGGCAGACTTGGATGTGAGTCCCGACGGCAGCCGCCTGTACGTCGTGACACGCGAGCGCAGCTCCTACTACCAGTACTGCTCCGGTTCGGTTTCGGTAATCGACACCGACGCTCACACCGTCGTCGACACTATTGAGGTGCCGGTGTCGCCGAGCACCGTCACCGTCAGCCCCGACGGTTCAGGGCTTTACGTCACCCACTACGACACCAACGCGGTCTCGTCGATCGACCTGGCCCGTCAATGCGCGACCTCGGTCTCCCCTGTGGACGCCCCGCTGTCAGCAGCGGTGCGACCGGACGGCACGCAGTTGTACGTCACATGCCTGGACGCGCTGGTCGTCGTTGACACGGTGACCAATCTCGCGGAATCTGTCCGTGCCGGTGATCTGCCGCGTCGGCTGCAGTTCAGTGGCGACGGGAAGCGGGCTTACATAACGGATTTCGGCCACCATGCCGTGTCGGTGATCGACACGATCAGCAACGCGGTCCTCGACACGATCGACGTCGGTGGCGATCCGGAGGCGGTGGCGCTCAGCGCTGACGGTGAGCGGCTCTATGTCGCGGACTATTGGGCCGGCACGGTCACCGTCATCTCAGTGGCATCGCTACCGCGCGACGCCGAGGAGGCGTGACGATGTTGGCTGTGGTGTTGATTGTGCTGATCGGCCTGGGAGCCACCATCGGGATGCACGTCTTACAGTCGCGGATTGAGCGGTGGGACTACGACCGTCACTTCGAAGACTGACGAGCAGTTCGTTTGCGCTGGTCAGATGACTTCCGCCAGCCGAAAGTCCGGCACGATGCGTCGCGGGCGGATGACCCGTTCACGGCGTGAGCATTTCGTGCTACACAGGCTGGCGTGAGCGCGCTTGCCGATCAGACCCGTTGGATGGATGCGACCGATCAGGTGGCCCTGGTCGCGTCGGGCGAGGTGTCGCCGAGCGAGCTGCTGGAGGCAGCGATCGAGCGCATCGAACGCATCGATCCGGTCCTCAACGCGGTCGTGATCCGCTGGTTCGACCACGCGCGCGAGACCGCCGCAAGCGCCGATCTGCCCAACGGCCCGTTCCGCGGCGTGCCGTTCCTCATCAAGGACCTCTTCGCCGGGTACGCGGGGCAGCCGATCAGCAACGGCAACGTCGCGTTCAAGGAAGCGCGCGTCATCTCCGATGCCGACACGACCCTGGTCAGCCGCTACCGCGCGGCGGGGCTGGTGATCGCCGGCCGCACGAACAGCCCGGAGCTGGGCAGCGTGCCGACCACCGAGCCGGTCGCGTGGGGACCGACCCGCAACCCATGGGACATCACGCGCACGCCCGGTGGATCAAGCGGTGGTGCGGCCGCAGCCGTCGCGGCGGGGATGGTGCCGTTCGCCCACGCCAGCGACGGCGGCGGGTCGATCCGCATCCCGGCGTCGTGCTGCGGGCTCGTCGGGCTCAAACCGAGCCAGGGCCGCATCACGCTCGGCCCGGTCCGCGACGAGAGCGGACTGTCGGTCGAGCACTGCCTCAGCCGCACCGTTCGCGACAGCGCCGCGTTGCTCGACGCGACCCGCGGGCCCGGCATCGGCGACACCGTGATGGCGCCACCGCCCACACGTCCGTACGTCGACGAGCTCGGCGCGGACCCGGGCCGGCTGCGCATCGGGATCCTCGACCATCACCCGCAGGGCGGCCTTGTCGAGGCTGACGTCAGCGATGCCACGCAGGCCGTCGGCAAGCTGCTCGAATCGTTGGGCCACCATGTCGAGGCGGCGTGGCCGACGGCATTGCAGGACGACACGTTCGGCTCGAAGTTCGGCGCGCTGTGGAGCGCCAACATGGGACTGTCGCAGCGCCGCTTCGAAGATCAGCTCGGCCGTCCGTTGGCCGATCACGAACTGGAGCCGATGAACCGGGTCCAGGCCGACTTCGCCAGGCACTTCACCTCCATCGACTATGCGCTCGCACTGTCAGCCGTCGCCCAGTACCGGCGGGCGCTGCAGTCGTGGTGGCACGACGGCTGGGATCTGCTGCTCACGCCGACACTCGCCGAGGTGCCGATCAAGCTCGGCACCATCGTCAACAACCCCGATCATCCGATGTCGGCGATGCGGCGCGCCGGCCAGTTCGTGCCGTTCACTCCCCCGTTCAACACCAGCGGCCAACCAGCCATCAGCCTCCCGCTGCAGTGGACGGCCGAGGGCTTGCCGGTCGGCGCGCAGCTCGTCGCCGCCTACGGTCGTGAAGACGTCCTGTTCCGCATCGCCAGCCAGCTCGAACAGGCGAACCCCTGGGCCCACCGCACACCCGACGTCTGACGCCTAACCGTTCTTCATCGCAGCGTGCGCTTAGCGGCGGTCTTCGAACTCCCATTCGGGATCGTCGGTGACGGCGGCGGTGATGATGGTGATCGCGGTTCCGACGGCCCAAAAGATGTAGAACCCGCGTTCCCATTTGCCCACGATGCGGTTTTCCTTCCTCGTTCTTGCAGGTTAGATCTCCCTGCTGAGGTGAGGTGGGATGTGTGTGGGCCCGGCGTGGTGTCTGCTAGTGAGGCAGGCGGTCCGGACACCAGATGCGGCTCCCATGTCCTGCGGATATGCGTCGCTGCGTACGCGACTTGGCCGCTGGTCAGTTCGCCATTACTCTGACGCTGCATACCGGCCAGGCGCCCCAGCCCTGCTGTGCCCGGGTCACCTCGGCGATCGCGAGCTGCTCTTCTCGGGTGGCCAGGTCGGCACGCGGCGCGTAGCGCAGTCCGCCATGGCGCTCCCAGGTGTTCTGGTCGAACTGCACGCCGCCGTAGAAGCCGTTGCCGGTGTTGATGGCCCAGTTTCCGCTGGCCTCGCAGGCGGCCAGCGCGTCCCAGGTCGCGCCGTTGCTCACCGGCGGCACCTGGGTGCCCGGCTTTGCACCGATCCGCAGCACCGTCGGCCGGGCGGGGGTCACGATGTCGTGGGCCACAAGCCGTCGGCCGGTTACGACACCGTTGACGATCGACACCGCGAAGGTGGCCTCCTGGGTTCCAGGACTGCCGGGGTCCACCACGACGTGGCGGCTCATGTTCATGGTCGGGTCCTCGATGCGTCGCGTCGACGCCGCCAGCGGCATACGCGCGGTGATGTTCTGCGTCCGGATGCGGGTGACCGCGATCTTCATGCCCTCGCTAACCGGCGTCGACGCCGCGGGCAGCACCTTGTCGCCTTGTTCCAGCGGCGCGTCGGCCGCGGCCAGCAGCTGGCCCACGCTGAGCGCCGCCAGGCGCCGTTCGATGGCCCTACCGCCGTCGTTGATGTGCACATTCTTCGCGCTGACCACCGGCAGCGCCATGCCGGCCAGCGGCAATCTGCTGGCACGAGACGCCGCGGCGGGAGCGGCATCGCTCATCGACAACTGCTTGAGGGCCTCCTCGACGGTCAGGGCCGTCGTCCACACCTGCTTGCTCTGCCGGCCGTCCACCGACACCTGCAGCGGCCGGCCGCGGCGTAGCACGATGGTGTCGGACTGATGGACCGGCTGATCGGCGCCCGGATCGAGATCGTCGCGATCACCAACGGCGAAGCCGTTTTCCCGCACCACGTCGATCACCCGCGACTTCATCGTCGACACCGTCATCGGTGAGCCATCAACGGAGAGCGTGACGGTCTTGTGCACCGCGACGGCGTAGCCGCCCGCGAAGATCAACGCCAGCAACAACGCGCCGAGCAGCGCACGCTGCGCCTTCGGTGTCGGGGTGACCTTCCCGGCGGCGGCCGCCCCCTTGCGGATCTTGGCAAGCCCAGTTCCGCGTCGCCGCAGCGGCTCTGGCGACTTGTCACCGCGACTGCTTTTGCCCAGCCTCGCGTCCTCGGCCCTATCGATCCGTTCGGCGTCAGCCAGGACGGCCCAGACCTGCTCGGCGAGAACCCTTTCCTTCTCACTCATCCGCGGGCAGCTCATCGCCTTACGGCGGATGGCCGCGTCATCCCGCATCCTCGTGCCGTCCAGCGCGACCCGGCCCAGCCGCACAATGCCCGCGCTCTGGCACAGCGCCAACGCCTGCGCGAACAGGTGCCCGAGCTCAGCGAGGTGCCGCCTACGGAATCGGGCGATCGCCCGACGGTCCGGAGCCGACCCAGCCGCCAGCCACCGAAAGGCCACATCATCGACGCATTTGCGTTCCATCACCCGCGACGAGCACACCCCGGTGACATAGCCGTACAACAGGATTCGCACCATCAACCGCGGATCACCGGGTGGCGCGCCGCGCCTGCCGGTGCAGGCGGCCCGAATGCGGACAAGATCCAAGTGCTCGTCGACCAATTCGGCAATGAACCAGGCCAGGTGCTCGGCCGGGGACCAATCTCCCGCGACGGCGCCAACAACGATCCCTGATCCAGGTCGAACACGCGGAACGTCTTGTCCACCGGGCGGCTTCGGCCTCCCGAGAAGCGCGTCTGCGCACTGTCCAAGTGCTACCTCGAACAATCCACCCTCACCGAGCTCATGAGCCATCATCATGCCGCGCACCCGGCCCGCAGCCGATCAACCCGCCCGGCGTGTTGCCGACCCGGGCTGCTACCGGCTTAGGGGCTTGGTTCGGTTACCGCCGCACCGGCGACCAGCGGATTGTGCTGGCAGAACTCGGGATTGCGGGTAATCTCGACGACATCGGCGCGGATCGCCAGCGGGTGGGCCGCCGAAGCGGCCCAGCCAGGTGTAGTTTGATGACACCCGATGTAGATGAGCGCGGAAATGGTTGTGACTACCCCCGTGACGCGGTCACGGACCGCTCGGCTTCTGACGATGGCCGGCGTGGGCGCGGCCGCCGTGTTCGCGGTGATCGGCGCACCGAGCGTGGGGACCGACTCGGCCGATCGCGTGGCGGTGTGCTCCGGTGACGAAGTATCCGGCGTGGAGGTGGATAACTGCGTGCCGAACCCCAACCCGAACAACACCACTGATGTTCCCGGTGACTACCCGCTACTGGTGCCGGAACTCGAATTCGGCGTCGGCATTTGACGTGCGGGCCTGAACGGCAGGGACACCGAACCGATTTCGGGATACCGCCCGGGCAGCTTCCTTCTAGCGCCGCCGCTCGCACACTTTGTAGGTCGAGGGCCACGACTTTCGAGAATCGTCTCCCGTCAGCGGGTCTCCCATACCCCCGACCTTGACGTCGTAGGCCTCGTTGCCGCCACCGACTTCGCGATTGGCGTGTTCCTGAGCCAGGTAGTAGAGCTCATCGATGGTGGCTTCGCCGTACGCAACGAACGTGGTTTTTTACGAATGGAGTCATCGGCCCCGGCGGTCATCCGGCCGGGCAGGATTCGCGACGCGAGCGCCGCCAGCCCCAACAGCGAGAACGGGACGACCCAGTAGCAGACAAATGACAGGGGTGTTCTCGTGTCGAGAATCGTGGCATCGCCCTGCACGATCGGTGGGATCGACGACGACACCGTCATGGCGGCGAACACGGCGACCCAGATCCAGGTCAGCAGCGTGGTGATCCGGTCGAACCGCTCGCTGTTAACCACCTCGGCAGGTTGGTCCGCTGCGGCGTACTCACGCACGAAGGGCTTGCCGATCAGCACACCGGTAAGCGCCACGAGGAAGATGCCGGCATTGCTCAGCGGCTGCATCCACCGCTGAATGAACGACTGGCTCAGCGTAAATGACAAGACAGTAAGCACCAAAAACGTTGCTACAGCGCCGATTTCGAGCGTACGGCCCGGGGCTCGCTTGACACGCCCGATCACGAACCCGATGACGGCGATCGCCAGCGCAACCAACACCGCAGTGGTGAAAGGAACGTTGCCGACAAGCACCCAATAGACGATCCACGGCGCAAATCCGAACAGAATGCCCACGATGGGTCAGTGTAGGATCGGGTGGTCGTTCACCGTGGCGTCGGCGGCAAGGTCAACGGGTGTGATGGTCGCCGACCGATGCCCACGACGCGTATTGTCCGTCGGACTCATACCAGGTCCGCGTGGCGGCGGTGTACTGCTCGACTGTCATCGGGCGCGTGCCGCTGATGATCTCCACGAGGTTGTCGGTCCCGGTGGGCCCCCTGCCGCGGGGTGGTGGCCGACGAAACCATGGGGCGCAAATGCGGCGCGGCGCAACCCGATGCCCCCACCGCAACACCGACCGCGCCGCGCGCACGGCCATCACATAAGCAGCAGGGTGGCGGCCATCGCGAGTGACGTGCCGGCTTGACTGGCGCGCAGTTTCGGCGCCCAGATCGACCACGACTTCGTCGGGTCGCGGTCGACGTGCGCGCCGGCCGGCTGCAGCAGAGGCGATGCCGGTGCCCGGGCGGCCCGTTGAGCGCGGGCCCACGCACCTGCCTGGATGACGAAGTACACCACGAGCGCGTCGGTGATCAGCCGTGTCCGAGGAGTCATCGTGTACATGTAGGCCATCGCCGCCATGTCAACCGCGGCGGTTGCCCACCACAGCGCGAAGAGCCGCCTGCCAGGGGTGGTGCCGGCTGTTGCGCCCCGGGCAGCCAGTGCCAGGAACACGGCGGCGGCGGTGAGGAACACGGTCGCGCCCACCCCGCGGGATATCAGCGGGCGGGCCACGGGCCAGTACATCGCGACCATGGCCGCGGCCATCCCGGCATGACCGGCGTGCCAGAAGCGTTGCCGCCTGGGCGCCTCGCGGCTGTGCCGCAGATGGAGCACCGCCAGCACGGCGAACACGACGACGCCGACCAACCTCAGCCAGCCGGGCAGCTCACCCAGTGTCCGCATGGTGCCCATGGCGGGCATCTCGGGGCCCATGGCTCAACGCTTTCCGGCCAGCCCGAATCGGCCGAACAGATCGGGTCCGGCGTGGTGGAACAGCACGATCCGCGCGATGCCGGTGGCGGCGACGGTGAGCACATGCAGCGCGTAGGGCCGGTAGGCACCGTCCCCGTCGCGGACATAATGACCCAAGGCGGGCTGTCCGTTGGCCGAGGTCCCCACCAGCAATGTCGACCCGTATGCTCGCATGCGCGGACCGAAGAACGCGGCGACGGCGTCGCGGCCGGTGAACCAGGTTGCGATCGGGGGCATTTCCAGGCTGGCGTCGTCGGTCAGCACCGCGACCAGGCCGCCCACGTCCACCGTCTCGAAGGCGGCGACATATCTTTCGAGCATCTGCCGTCGCTGCGGCTCCGTCGGTTCCGTCAGGATCTCCGGGCTCACCGGAACCTGTGTGCGGGCCCGCTGCAGCGCGCTGTTGACCGCCGCGACGGTCATGTCCAGAAGCGTCGCGACCTCGGCTGCGCGCCACTGCAGGACATCGCGCAGGATCAACACCGCGCGCTGCCGCGGCGGAAGTTGTTGCAGCGCCGCGATGAGCGCCAGCCGCATGCTGGCCCGGGCCACCACCACCACCGCGGATCGCCGGCATCGGGGACGAACATCGCATCGGGGATCGGCTGCAGCCAGAGCAGCGCAGCCGAGCGCAAATCCAGTGCGGTGTATGGGTTCTCGCTGCCGCGCCCGAGACTGGACGGCAGCGGTCGGTGGCGGCCCCGCTCGGCGGCCTTCATGCACGCCCTGGCTGCGATCCGGTACAGCCATGTGCGCAGCGACGAGCGGCCCTCGAACCGGTCGTAGGCGCGCCACGCGTGCAGGTACACCTCCTGAACCACCTCTTCGGCGTCGTCGACCGAACCGAGCATCCGATAGCAGTAGGCGAGCAGTTCCCGCCGCAGCGGTTCGGCGTGTCGGGCGAAGTCGTCTCGGTCGGGTTTCTCGTCAGTGATGATGGGCTGCATTGTCCGCCGATTCGCCGTAGGTGTCGTGCAATGGCCACTGATTGACATACCGCGGCCGCCCCAGCGGGGTGAGGTCAAGGAACCGGTAGGTGCTCAGCATGACGTCTGCGCCAACGCCTTAGGTCGAATAAGAATGCAGCACCCGGGCACCGTCACGCACGAACACGCTGATGCCTTGCCCGTCGGAGCCGTTGGCGGTCACGTAGCCCAGACCCTCGCGCTCAAGGGTCGCCTTGTCCTTGTAGTTGTACTCGATCGGCGCGACGGCCTCATCGTTGCTGACGTGGAAGTCGAAGTTGAAGTCGCTGCCGTGCGAGCTGTACCACGGCAGCGTCCATCCCATCCGTTTGCGGAACTGGTCGATGCGGTCAAGCGGGGCCCGCGACACCAAAACCAGCGTGGTGTCGGCGCCGTCGTTCAGATGCACCGGGTCAGGCATGTTGTCGCGCGAAGGAACAGCTCGGGCAGCCGTCGTCGATATCGTGCCGCCACATGAAGTGGTAGACGATCAGCTGGCTGCGTCCCTCGAACAAGTCGACCAGCCGTAGCCGGCCCGCCGGTCCCTCGAACACGTAGTCCTTGTCGAGCTGCACCGTGGGTAAGGCTCGCCGTGCCTCGGCCAGGGCCGCTTGCTGCCGGCTCGCCGCCTTCTCCTGCGCCAGCAGCTCCAGACGAGCCGCCAGCCATTCCCGGCGTGACGTGGTTTTCGGAAGTTTCATGATCGGTTCCTAACGATGGGGGTACGAGCCCACGACGCTGGCGGGGGTGGCTACCGGCGGCGCGGTGAGGCGCGTCTCGATGCCGCACTGAAATGTCTGGAATGCGCTCGACTCCCCCAACGGATTCGCCGTGCCGTCGAACACCGCCACGTGCACGAAGCCAAACCCATCGGCCAGACGCAACACGGTGTAACCGAACCCGCCGGGGTCTTGGGTGTTCAGCTCCTCGAACACCTGCTGGATCAATCGCTGATGGTGCTCGACGGCCTCTGGTCGTGCCTGGTACTGCACCACGGTTGCTTTACTCATTGCGACACCTCCTGCATAGATAGAGGCGGTACGCACCAAAAGTCATCGGAACCTGGCCACGGCCGTTGACGACCTCCGGGCAGCCCTCGGTTCTCGACGCTGATGGGAAGAATGAGGCTCACCGGCCGCCAGGCCGACCTTCTACGCGGCCCGACTCATGCGGGAGCCGGGGATTTCCGGTCGGCGCCCAGTCCGGTCACGGCCAGTTTCCGGTACATGGCGGTCAACCAGGCGGGACCCCGACAGAAATCGTGGTCGATCCACCAGGTCAGCAGGCCTAGCGCGGCAGCGGTGTAAAACTCGGCCGCGACGTCAGCAGGCAGGTCGGAACCGGTCTCGGCAAGCCATGGCCGCAGCTGCTCGCCCAACAGGTCGCTGACGAGCGCGTGCAGATACCGGTACACCACATTCCCACCTTGCTTGCCGCACAAGGCGCGGTAGACGCGCCGACGGTGGTACGCGTGCTCGAAGATGAGAGCCGCCGGCCGGGCCACGTCAATCGGGCCGGCCGGCGGCGTCGCGTCGTTAATTTCGCGATGCAGCTGCTCGCGCATTTCGTCGAAGCTGGCGGTCAGCAGCGCTTCTTTGTCTCTGTAGTGGACATAGAACGTGGACCGGCCGATGTCGGCTCGATCCAGGATGTCCTGAACCGTGGTTTTGTCGTAACCCTGTTCCAGGACAAGGGAAATGAATGCCTCGCCGAGCAGCTTGCGGGTGCGCCGGACCCGACGATCCTCTTCTGCCACGCCGCACCTCCAACTCTTTCGGCCTTTTCCCGGACAAATCACCAGAACTCGTTCGGTTTTGAACGCCGGCCCGGGATTGGTTGTTGACCGGAGCCCCGATTGCGTCAGCATAATCGAACATCTCGTTCTGAAACAGACAGGATGTTCAGCGACTTCGACGAAACGGAGCAGACATGGAAACCCGAATCCCCGTGGTTCGCCGCGTCCTGGCTCACCTGGGTGTGCTGCGGCAACTGACGCTGCCGCAGATATGGCGACCGGTCGGGATGGCCTTCTTGGTGGTGATGGCGCTGGGGAAGCTGCCCGCCGTGTTTGCCCTGCCCGCGGGCCTCGGTGATATCGCCTCGGGTTGGCGGCGCTGTTGGTGGCCCGCAGTGTGCGGCGCGGGGTAATCGGCCGAAGCGCAGTGTGGTTCTAAGGAGCAACGACAACGACAAGCCTCACCACGAGCGGTAGGCACCGATCCGCCGATCTCTCATCATCTTTCACGATAGGGAACTTGACCATGACCTACACCGAACTGGGTGTCGAGAAAACGGTGGACCGCCTGCTCGCCGAGCACGGGCTGGCCGACCCCATCACGCCCGAGCAACTCAATCTGCTGGACCAGTACCACATCGGCGGTCTCGACGCGGTCGACTACATCACGGCGGCGATGGCGCTGACGCAAGACGATCGGGTCCTCGACATCGGGTCGGGGTTCGGCGGGCCGGCCCGGCGAATCGCCGCGAAACACGGTGCAACAGTGCACGGCATCGATATCACCCGCGACTACGTCGACACGGCGACCAACCTCACCCAGCGGTGCGGGCTCGGACATCTCGTCAGCTTCGAGTGCGCCGGCATCGAGGACCACCACCCGGCTCAGCCGTATACGGCGGCGTTGAGCATGCACGTCCAAATGAACATCGCCGACAAAGCACACTGGTACCGGTCGATCGCCGATCGTCTCGCCGAGGGCAGCGCGTTCGGGATCTGGGATGTCTGCAGCACCAATAGCAACGCACCCATCCGCTGGCCGATGCCGTGGTCAATCGACGGCACCGACAGCCACATCGTGGCGCCCGACGACCTCCTGGCCGCGATCACCGGCGCGGGGTTCGACTGCCTCGACTGGGCCGACGAGTCCGACTGGGTCAGTAAGTGGGTCAACACGACCTTCGGGGCCGGTCCACCGGTGGGACCGGGCATACCCATGATCATCGACGACGGATGGGCCCGAACCGCCAACTTCGCCGGCGCCCTCGCGGCGGGCACGTTCACGGTCGTCCGTGGCCGGTTCACCAAGCACGTGTCCTGACGACTCTGAAACCAACTCGGACACAAACGAATCGAAAGAAACCATGAGCACAAATCAGTTCTCGTCAAGGCCACAGGCGCTCGACACGTGGCCGGTTGAGCAGCGGCCGGGGTGGCGATCTTGGCGGGCGCGGCAGTCGCGACGGCTGGGGTTGCTCCCCGCCCGAGCACGCCAAACGGCGTCGCGTCACAACGGAACTGGAGTCATTGAAGCTGAAAGCGCTCTGGGC
The DNA here is from genome assembly GCA_025965895.1 of Mycobacterium sp. Lineage (GTDB taxonomy): Bacteria > Actinomycetota > Actinomycetes > Mycobacteriales > Mycobacteriaceae > Mycobacterium. The sequence continues at coordinate 8,343 of JAOPWC010000127.1, read as the reverse complement.
ACGAGCTACACATCGACATGGAGCACAGGCTGCGGCGAGGTCAACTTCTTCACACGTTCTGATGGTTCACGACTGCGCTACTTCACCGCCGGCACCGGGGAGCCGTTGGTCCTGCTTCACACCGTGCGCACCCAGCTGGATTATTTCCAGCGAGTCGTCCCGCGGCTGTGGGATGCGTTCACCGTCTACGCGCTCGATCTGCCGGGTATGGGGTGGTCCGACATCGTGCCCGCGGCCACCTATGAGGAGCCTGATCTGCGCGACGCGGTGGTCGAGTTCATCACGACACTGAACCTGCGTGATGTCGTGTTGGGGGGTGAGTCGCTCGGAGCAGCCCTCGCGTTGTCCGCATCGATCGAACTGAAGGGCAAAGTCAGTCACGTCGTCGCCTTCAACAGCTACGACTACCCCGGCGGCCTCGAACGGGGCAACTGGTTCGCCCGCCTGATCGGCACGTCGATCCGGCTGCCGGGATCCGGTCCGATATTCGCCAGGATGGAAACCCGTCCAATCCTGCGAGCGGTGATGCGGGGCGGCTTCGTCGAGCGAAGCAAGCTTCCCGAAGAGTTTCTCTCCGAGCTTCGCCGCAGCGGCAAGCGGAGAGGCTACCCGACTGTGGCACGCGCGATACTGCGCAGCCTCAACGGGTTCGTCGAGGGTCGGCGTCGATATCCGGATGTGCCCGTGCCGGTGACTCTGGTCTACGGCGAGCGGGACTGGTCACATGTGGCGGAGCGGGAACTGGTCGCGCGGTTGCTGACCGATGTCGACGTCATCACCCTGCCCGATACCAGCCACTTCTCGGCACTGGAGCGGCCGGCGGACATGGCGCGGATATTTCTGCAATCGCACCGATAGGAAAGCGACGCGGTTGCTGACCACATGCGAACGATCCAGCACCAACCCGGTGCCCGACGGTTTGCGCTGGACCCCGACACGATTTATGCGCTGCGGGCGATCGCCGACGTTGCCAGCGTGACGTGGCGCCGGCTCGAAGATCCCGCTCCTTCGCCGCGCCCGGCGCCGGGCTACGATCCGGCGCGTGATCGATTGGCCGGCGCGGTTAGTGGCTGCAGGAAGCCCAGGTTCAAGTTCAGGCAGTGCATCGTGGCTCTCCATTGTCGGCGGAGGCGTTGTCGGTGCACTCCTGGCGTTCCTGCTGACGTGGTATCGCGAGCATCGGCGGTCCGCCGAGGCGTACCGGGCACCACAGCGGCTAGCCGTCGCGGACATCGTTGCGACGACAAATGAGCTAGTCACTCGCGGTGCGCTAGCAGCCGAGGCGATTTTTGCTGAGTTAGTTGATGGCGGCTTGGTTCGGTCATCTGGGTTGGGGACAGTCGATACCAACCGGATCGGACCACCGATGAACGACGTGCGACGCGCGGCTAGTGACTTGGTCGGCGCGCTCGACCTCGGCCGAATCGTGGTGGTAGAGCCCGAGTGTAGGAAGGCACTGGACGCCGCGAACGAGGCGATGTCCCCGGTAAAGAGATTTCTCGGCCAGCCCAATCCGGAAACGTTTGTCCACCTCCCGTTCTACAAGGATCACCTGGCCGGCATCATCCTCAACCTCGAGGCACGCGTCGATCATCTCGTTGATGCAAGTGAGTATCGGCTTGGGCCGGTTGTGAGCCTCGGAACTCGATTGCAGCATGTTGTGCATCGGATCGATGCGGCGGCGGGCCGAGCTGCGGTGCGCTTAGCGGAGGCCGACCGCGGCTGAATTCGCGACCTCTGCGACGACCTGGACCAGCCAGGGCTTTACCGGCCGCGCGTCGGCCCATCGAGCAGGCTGCATCGCTTGGCCAGCACGGGACGTCTGCGTGGAGCAACCGCCGGAGTCTGGTTTTCGACCGTCGACACCGTTCCTTAAAGTCGGGTCGATTCGGGATGATTGCTCATGGTCGGATGGTTGGGGCGATGCTGAGGGTGTACCACCATCACGCACGATCGCGGCGAGCAACGACGCGGCGGCCGCAGCGTTCCGGTAGGACGCATCCGCGTCGTGGACTACCTGAGCAAGGGCGTACCTTCCCGAACCAGCGCGTCTGCCGTCGACACGCGTCAACGCCGGATCTTGATCAGAACAACTGGACCTTCAGATAAATCCCGGGCAGGTGCGCCCATCCCCGTCATCAGGCCGAGGGCCAATCACAGTGGATCCTTGCTCAGACAATCCCGAGGATGAGGGGCTGGCCTTGATATCTGTGAATGGTTACGTTTGTCCTGATCAGTAGACGCCGTTGAGGGTGACGAACGTGCGGGGAGGTGTCGGATGGGGTAGGCGAGGTGCTGCCCGGCAGGGATCTGCCACTCCGGGCCGAAATACTGCACGAGAGCGAGCGCACGCGTATCGCTCGGCTGTCTTTTGCAGATCGTGCGGTCATCTGCAAGGAGCCGCTGGGACCGGACGGGGAAAGCCGGCTGCGGCATGAGGTTGCGGTGCTAGAGCGGCTGCGGGGCGTCGCGGGTGTCGCGCAGCTGACTGACCCGCCGGGGCAGCCGGGGTCCATCGCCCTGATCGACGCAGGTAGCACGAGTCTGGCGGGTCTGGCGAAGCCGCTAGCTGCTGGCGACCTCATTCGGCTGGCGGTGCAGCTGGCGCGGGCGGTCGCGGGAATGCACAACCGGGGAGTCATGCACCGCGACATCACCCCGGCCAACATCGTCATATCCCGCGGTGGTGATCTGTGCGTGATCGACTTTGCGCTCGCAACGTCGGTCGCCGAGATCCGTCCGGACTTCACCCATCACACCGAAATCCTCGGAACGCTGGCCTATCTGGCGCCCGAGCAGACCGGCCGCACCGGCCGGCCAGTGGATCAGCGTGCCGATCTCTACGCGCTGGGAGCGACGCTGTATGAGCTCGCGACCGGTGAGCCGCCATTCGGCTCCGGCGACCCGCTGCGGCTCACCCATGATCACCTGGCGCGGGTACCGGTGCCGGCAGCCGAGGTAAACCCTGCTGTACCGGGGCCGCTGTCGGACATCATCTTGCATCTCCTGGAGAAGGAACCGGACAACCGGTACCAGACCGCCGACGGGCTGATGTATGACCTGGAGCAATTGCAGGACGCACAGACACACACAGGAGCGACGGCGCTGCGGGTCGGCGAGCATGATTTCCCAGTGCGGCTGCTGCCGCCGTCGCGGCTCGTCGGCCGCGACGACGAGATGGCCGTGCTGCGGGCAGGGTTCGCAGACGCGAAGTCGGGCCGGTGCCGCGGTGTGCTGGTCAGCGGGGCGGCCGGAGTCGGTAAAACGGCGCTCGTCGATGAGCTCCGACCGGTGGTGACGGGCAGTGACGGCTGGTTCGTGGTGGGCAAGTTCGACCAGTATCGGCGGCATCTGGAGTTCGACGCGGTTCATCAGGCGGTTCGCGCATTAGGCCGGCTGTTGCTGGCCGAGCCGGAGGACGAGTTGGCCAAGCTTCGCGGGCGGATCGTGCGGGCTGTCGGCCCGAACACGGGTCTGTTGACCGCGACGGTGCCGGAGTTCGCGGCGCTGCTGGCCGTGCCGGCCGATCCGGGCGATCCCCTGACCGCCCAGCTGCGGACGCAGCGAGCCATCGTGGAGCTGTTGCGGGCAGTGTCCACGCCACAGCGGCCGGTGGTGTTGTTTGTCGATGATCTGCAGTGGGCTGGGCGGACGCCACTGGGCGTGGTCGACCTCGTGTTCAGCGAGGAGCGAGTCGAGGGCCTGCTGTTGGCCGGTGCTTATCGAGACGACGACGTGGACGCAGCGCATCCACTGGCATCGATGGTGTCCCGTTGGCGGCAGCAGGAGGGCCTACACCGGCTGCGGTTGGAGAACCTGCCGGCGTCGGGCTCGGTCACGATGGTTGCTGAGATGTTGCACGTGGAGCCGGCCGCGGCGGCGGGGCTGGCTGATGCAATCAACCCCTACACGCAAGGCAACCCGTACGAGACGGTGGAGCTGCTCAACGCGCTGCGCCGCGACGGCGTGCTGGCCGCAACGGCCGGCGGGTGGCGGTGGGACGACGCGGCCGTGCCGGCGCACCTGGGCCGGTCCGAGGTGGGCGGATTGCTGGCGGCGAGTGTGGAGGCCATGCCGCCCACCTCTCAAGCGATTGTGGAGGCGATGGCGTGTCTCGGCGGCCGAGCCGAGCGCAGGCTGCTGCAGACCGCCCTCGCCGAGCCGGCCAGCGTGGTCGAACAGATGCTGGCGCCCGCCCTCAGCGAGGGCCTGCTAGTGGTGGAGCCCGGTGCGCATCAGGCGGTCCGGTTTCGCCACGACCGCACGCGCGAGGTCATCATGGGCGCGCTGGGCCCCGAGCGGCAGGCCGCTCTGCAGCTGGCGATGGCGCGGCGGCTTGCCGCCGTGCCGCAGTTGTTCGCGGTCGCGGCGGAACAGTACCTGGCGGTGGTCGACGCGGTCGTTGATGCCGCGGAGCGGCGACAGGTGGTAGGGCTGCTGCGCCGCGCCGCCGAGCAGGCCACGTTGACCGGCGACTATTCCCCGATGAACGCGCTTCTAACGGCCGCGCTGTGGCTGATCGAACCAGGCGATACTGCCGCGCTCATCGAGGTGCATACCGGCCGACACGCCGCCCTGTACGGAATGGGCCGCCTGGAGGAGGCCGACGAGGAATACCGCACGATCGAGACGCTGTGCACCACGGCGACCGAGCGGGCGGAAGCGACGGTGGTACAAGTGCTGAGCCTGACCCACCGGACTCGTCTTGCTGATGCGATCGGCTTTGGCCTGGACTCGCTGCGCGAGCTGGGCATCACCGTTCCGTCCGCCGACCGCCTGCCCGCCGAGCTCGACCAACAGTTCGAGCACCTGTATCGGTGGCTGGACCACACCGAAGCCGCGGACGATCTTGCTCGGCCCGACATCACCGAGCCCGGGCTGATCGGGGCAACTCGGGTGATCAACGCTATCCTGCCGCCAACGTTTTTTGTCGCCGACCACGCCACGAACGCCTGGTTGTGCCTGGAAACACTGCGGATCTGGCGGGAGCGCGGTCCGGGCCGCACCTTGGTCGGCCCGGCCAGCACCGCCGCCTTCGCCACCGTCACGCAGCGCGGCGACTACGCAGCCGGCTACCGAGCGGCGCGCCGGATCCTGGCGCTGGGCGAAGCCCGCGGCTATGAGCCCGACACCTCACAGGCGCGGTTTTACTTCTCGGTCCTGTGTTGCTGGTTCGAGCCGGTCGAAAACAGTGTGCATGAGGGCCGCCGGGCCCGCGACGGACTGATCGCGGGCGGCGACCTGGCCAACGCCGGCTACTGCTGGCAGTCGATCGTGGCCGGCTTGCTGGACTGCGTGCTATCGCTCGACACCTTCCTGGCTGAGGTGGAGTCTGGGCTGGCGTTCGCGCGCCGTACCGGCAGCGAGCAAAGCGCCCAGTGGCTGGACAGCTACCGTTGGCTGGTTGGCATGCTGCGTGGCGAAAGCGCAGGGACGGGCATTCCCGTACCGATCGACACGTACATCAGTAACCCACTGGCTCTCCTTTTCGCCCACATCACCCGCGCGCTCGCCGCCGAGTTTTTAGGTGATGCGGCCGATCTGGCGCGGCACACCGGGGCGGCAATGCCGCTGCTGCCCATCGTGTCGGGCCACTACGTGACCGGTGTGGCCCACCTGCTGCGCGGTCTGGCCCTGGCCGGGCAGGCCCGCATCACCGAGGGTGGTGAAGAGCGCGGCGAGCTGCTGTCCGAACTGCAGGAAGTGACCCAGTGGCTCGCAGCGCGCGCGACAAACGCGCCGGCAAACTTCCTACACATGCTCCGGCTGCTCGAGGCCGAACGATCCTGGGCTGTCGGGGACTTCCAAGCCGCCGCCCTCGCTTTCGACGCGGCGCGGCGCGAAGCCGGCCAGCGTCAGCGCCCGTGGCACCGGGCGTTGATCGCCGAACACGCGGGCCGCTTCTATCTCGCCCACGGCCTCGAACACACCGGCTACGACCTGCTCGCCCAGGCCCGCCAAAACTACCTCGCGTGGGGTGCGACCGCGAAAGTCGACCAACTGGACTGGGCCTACCCGACGTTGCGGCTTCCAGCAGATGCGACCGCCGCGCAAAGCGGCAATCGGACCGCTGATCTTGTGCATCGTCGCTCAACCGTCACCACAGGAACAATCGACCTGCTCGGCATCCTGTCCGGGTCGCAGGCGCTGAGCTCGGAGACCAGCATCGAAGGGCTGCACGCCCGGGTGGTCGAAGTGCTCAGCGCGATGACCGGCGCCACCGGCGTACACCTGCTGTTGTGGAGCGACGACCAGCAGGACTGGTTGCTGCCGACCCCCGGGGCGGAAGCCGGCACGGCAGCAGTCACCAGCATTGGCCACGAACGCGCGGTGCCGATGTCGGTGCTGCGGAGCACCCAGCGGATGCGTAAGCCGCTGGTCGTGGCCGACGCCACCCGCGACGAGCGCTTCGCCCGCGACCCGTATTTCACCGATGTGGATTGCTGTTCGCTGCTGGCCGTACCCATCCAGACCCGAGGGGCGCCGCGCGCGGTGCTGCTGCTCGAAAACCGCCTCATGCGCGGCGCGTTCACCACCGAACGGCTCGACGGTGTCAAGCTCATCGCCGGCCAACTCGCCGTTTCTCTCGACAACGCCCAGCTTTATGCCGAGTTCCGCCGGATCGCAGACGAACAGGCCGCCTTGCGGCGAGTGGCGACGCTGGTCGCCCGCGGGGTCGAACCGTCAGAGGTATTCGGTGCGGTGACCGACGAAATGCGCCGATGCACGGATGCGATGACCGCCGGATTGTGGCGCTTTGAAACAACCGGCGAACTCACGCTGCTCGCCGCGGCCGCCGCCGACCCAGCGTTGCTGGCGAAGTGGCCCGTGGGTACGCGCACGCCGATCGAGGGCAACACCCTCGCGTCGACGTTGCTACGGACCGGTCGGCCCGCCCGCATGGACGACTACGAGAACGTCACCGGTTCGATCGCCGAACGCGTCCGTAACGTCGGTGTCCGTGCGGCGGTGGGAGTTCCAATCATCGTGGACGGACGCCTGTGGGGCCTGGCGGCCGTCGGGTCGATAAGACCCGGCCCCATGCCAGCCGACACCGAGGCGCACATCGGCGATTTCGCCGATCTGGTCGCAACCGCCATTGCCAACGCCGCCACCCGCGCCGAATTGATCGCCTCTCGTGCACGGATTGTCTCCGCCGCTGACGACGCCAGGCGCCGTCTGGAGCGCAACCTGCATGACGGAGCCCAACAACGGCTCGTGTCGCTGGGACTTGCACTGCGCATGGCCGAAAGCTCCGTAGCTGCCGACCAAACTGACCTCCAAGATAAGCTGTCGCGCATCAGTTCTGGTTTGACCGGCGTGTCCGAGGACCTCCGAGAGATCGCCCGCGGAATTCACCCGGCGATCTTGTCGAAGGGAGGACTCGGTCCGGCGCTTAAGACACTGGCACGCCGCTGTAGCGTCCCAGTGGTCCGTGACGTGACGATCGACCGACGGTTATCTGCCCCCGTCGAAGTGGCCGCCTACTACGTGGTGGCTGAGGCACTTACCAACGCGGCCAAGCATTCTCATGCCTCCCAGGTGGGCGTTCGTGTCGAGACGCAGGACGGCAACCTCCGCCTGCTGATTCAAGACGATGGAATCGGGGGTGCCAAGTCCACCAAAGGCTCCGGGCTCATCGGGTTGAAGGACCGCGTGGAAGCCTTAGCCGGCGATATGCAAATCAGCAGTCCCCCGGGCAGCGGAACGTCGCTATACGTCACCATCCCACTCGACGGATGATGAGGTGTTAAGTCGGCCGATTATGCCTGCAGCGCACGGCGATGGTCTGTCGACGTGCACGGAGGACTCGGGGACCCTCCAGGCGCGGCTCAGAAGAGCATCGAAATCATCGGGGACAAAGTCCCATTGGGCCCGTACGAGAGCGCCAGTAGCGGGTTGCAGTTCGTCAACAAGTCGCTGAGCGGCATCGACACTTCGATGAACTGCACGCAGATTATGGCAATGTACGCAACGGGCCGAATCAACGGGACCATCAACGCGCCGCGGGGGCCGCCGCAGAGTATGTGGCCGGTTTGCCGGTCGTGCGAGACGTGCCCAGACGCGCAGATCGTTCATCACCGGCCGTGACGTGTGGTTCCCAAATGGTCCCCAGTAAGCGCCCAAAGAGACGTCACGAAACGCAGCGGATCGTGGCGGTTTCGGGTTAGTACTGCAGCCGTAGATCGGGATCATTGGTTCCGGCGGCGTTGGTGGTGGGATTGTCGGGCTCGGTATTGGTGTCGTCGTCGCCAGCGTGACCATGCCAGCAGGCTGGCGAGGGTGTGTTTTGCGGTCAGCAGTAGGGCGTCGAAGAGTCGTCGAAATTCGTTGACCGTCAAT
>JAOPWC010000184.1 GCA_025965895.1 Mycobacterium sp. | reverse complement strand
TGGCCGGCCGCATCGTGCGCCACCGCGAGGCCATCGACGCCGCCCTTGAGCACGGCCTATCCCAGGGACTCATCGAATCCACCAACACCAAGATCCGACTCCTGACCCGCATCGCCTTCGGATTCCGATCCGCCGAAGCGCTCATCGCCCTAGCCATGCTCGCCCTCGGCGGCCACCGCCCCGCACTACCCGGTCGAAACAAACACCCACGGATCAGTCAGTAGAGCCGCTATTCTTGACACTTTTGATGGCTATTGCGTTGTTAGGTCTAGTTTTTCGATCGTCGCCGGGCCTCGGCACCCCGAAGGGGTCATCGTACCCCGAACTGCCGTCAGTATCCGCGGCTCGCATAGAGGTTCCACGGGCATGGCCGTTGGATGGTTCGGCCGCCGCAGCACTGCCCGCGGTGGCACAGGCTGGGACCCGGCAGGGTGCTCGTGGGCCACGTGCCGTGTTCGTGCCGGGGCGGCCACACCACGTGGGCCTGTGAGAAACGAGCGAAACTTTTTACCCGGCAACGCTTAAGAGGATTGCGGACTGCTCACCCTCGACGAACGGTGAACTTGCCCCGCAGGCATGCCGCCGAGCGAGCTTGCGTTAGTCCGTCGAGCTCGGGAATGTGGACCATCCACCGACCGCCGTCGCGGGTGACCTCGATTTCGAAGCTGGACATTGGTCCGCTCTGACTGAGCGCTGCCGCCCCGGGACGGCTCACAGTGGGCGATACGCCGTCTTGACCCACGAACTGCGGTGGTTCACCCGCGCGGTCATTGACCATTACCGGTCTCCGCCTCCGCTGTGATAGCCGCCGTAGGAGTGGTAGGAGGGGTAGCAGGGATAATAGGGATAGGGAGGGGAGTTGTCGGGCTGAACATTGCCGGGTAATTTGCATTGGCTTCCCGTGGGGCCCAAGTCGATGCGGGTCTGCCGCCCCTGAGGGGAATTCGCCGCGGCCGTCGATGTCGCGAGTGCCGTCGGTGCGGCGGCGATGGCTGCCGCGGCAGCACTCGCCGTCAACACCGGGATGATGTAACTCAGTTTGATTCGCATGATGACACTTCCTCGATCGTCCTAATCTGGCCTCACTCTTGACTCGGCCTCCATTGAACACGGCCCCCCGTTCGGGATCTGGAATTAATCCAGATTAGGCAGATGAGTCTGAAGGAACACGGTGCCATCGCCTAACCTTCTGATCCGTAGGCACAGGCCGATGACACGTCCAGGCACGATACGAGTTCTCTTGCCGTGTAGGTGAAGGTGTCGGGAACGAAGTCCATGACGGACGCTTCCCCGGCCTGTATCTGCTGATCACTGGGACACCCGCATTTTTTGAAGGCCGTCAAGGGATCCGGTTGCTGCCCCCGCTTGCTGATCGACTGCACACCGAGTTTTCACGCGATCCGCGCTTCGACAATCCGCGGGCTCCGCAGCTGCCACTGACCGGATTCGACCAGGACCGACTCGTCGAGCTCGGTAGACGCGTGCGGGAGTTGTTCGTTTCCGGGGTGCCTGATTCCGCGCGAGTGCGATCGGTGGCCGATGACATGTTCCTTCAGCGGTTCGCAAGCGCGGTCGCCGGCGAGCTGGCGGCAGAGTCGGCATCGCGCCGCGGCTGTTTTTGCGCAAGCTGGTTGATGTTCTCGACAAGATCGAACAGTTCACCGACTTCGACCCCTACACCGACTACGAAATCAAGATCACCGAGGCCGAACTGTCCGACGCGGGCGAGCGATTCATAGGCTTGGTCGCCGAGGACATCGCGCAGGTGGGTGATCGCGCCCGTTGAGTTCAGGGACCGACGCTGCGGTGAGCGGGCTGAACGCGAAACCGGCAATAGTGGCCGCTGGTTCGTGGCGTCCGAGCCGGTCGAAAAGGGCGGCGACGATAGCCAGCGGGCTGCGGACCAGGGTGGTGTTGCCGGAGTCGTGGTAATTGCGAATCGCGAGAGAGACGTAGTCGTACGCGGCTAACGGGTCACCGTACTTGGCCTCAAGACGGCACAGGGTGCTCGCCAGGTGTGTTTCGTTGCTGCGGTTGCCGCTGTCCTGGGCGTCACGCGCGGTCGGGATCGGCGTCGCGGAAAGCGAAGCCATAGGCGAGAAGCGCGAACAAGAGCGCATGCGGGTTGGGGTGGCCTCGGCGGCGTCGATCAGACCCTCCGCGGCGGCCATCGCCTCATCACCGGAACCCACGTTTCGTCAGTGCGAGCACGAGGGATGCCGTTGCCACCCTGGCCTGAAACACCCACTCACACTCACGTCGCCCGCCCCGAGCGGACCTTCGGCTTGGCCGCGACCTCGCTCGAGGTCAGCGCCTACAGCGCGAGCGCAGAGTACAAGGTCCCTGTTGTTGGGTTTCCCCGGAGGGCAACATCGTACCCACGGTTTAAGGGGGAAGTTATGACTACACCATCAACGGGCTGGTATCCCGATAGAAGTGTCGAGCCCACCATGGCCGTGGCCGCGCTGCAGCCGGAGGATGATCCGTTCTACTCGTACACCGGCAGCACGCCGCTGGCGAGCATCGCGCCGGGAACAGTGCTGAACTTTCGCAGCATTCAGTACCACGTATTGGGCGTCCCGACGTCGCTGAAGACCACGCAACTGCTGTACCGGTCGACCAGCCAGATCGGCAACCCGACTGTCAACGTCACCTCGGTCATACAGCCGCTGAGGCCGCTCAACAACAAGAAGGTAATCTCCTACCAATCCGCCTACGACTCGCTGGACCGCAATGACGAGCCGTCGCATTCGATCTCGGGCGGACACGGGCTTTACGGACTCATTCCCAGCGTCGAGCTAGCGGTTTTCGGTCCGTTCCTCGTCGACGGGTACACGGTCATCGTCCCCGACACTGAGGGCCAGCGGGCGGACTTCGCCGCAGGCCCCGAGTACGGAATGAACACGCTCGACTCGATCCGCGCCGCGTTCCAGTCGTCGGCCGTCGGGCTCCCGAGCGACGCAAAGGTTGCGATGCTCGGATACTCCGGCGGTGCGATCGCCACCGAGTGGGCCGCCGAGCTCGCCCCCGCGTACGCGCCCGACATCAACGGGCGCATGATCGGCGCGGCGATGGGCGGCCTGCTCGTCCACCCGGCGCACAACCTGCACTACATCGAGGACACCTGGTTCTGGAGCGGCGTCCTGCCGATGGCGCTCGTCGGCATCACGCGCGCGTTCGAGGAAGAGAAAGAATTCAGGAAGTATCTCAGCGCCAAGGGTGTGAAGCTCTTCGACGCGATGCAGACCGCGTCGATCGTCGAGGTTCTCGGCCACGGGGATCCGCAAGAGAAGACGGGTCTGAAGTGGGCCGACCTGGCCAAACCCCAATACCCGACTCCCGAGAGCATTCCGCTCTACGTCGATTGCGTCAACAAGCTGATCATGGGCACCGGCGGGGATCCTGACAACGCTACTAAGCCGGAGATCCCGCTGTTCATCGGCCAGGGCGCCAATGGTGATCCCGAGGGGACGCCGGGCGACAAGAAGGGCATCTGCGCCGGTGACGGCGTGATGATCGCCGGCGACGTGCGCACGCTGGCCCGCGGCTACTGCGCGAAGGGCACGACGGTCTGGTACGAGCAATACGACGACTACAGCCACATCTCGAGCCTTCTGATCTGGGTGCCGAACGCGATCGCCTGGATCAAGCAGCGCTTCGCCGGCGACCCGGCACCGCAGAGTTCATCGATCAAGCCGGGCAACAACCTCGACCCGATTCCGGTTCCTTAAGAACCCCGACCCGCCCGTCAGGGGCAGGATGCGACGATCGGTGGATCAGTCGAATTAGCGTTGGAAGGTGACGCCATGGATGTGCAATTCATCACGAGCGTTGCAGTGATCACCCCTGAGCCGGCCGTCAGCCGAAGGTTGTACGTGGACGCGCTTGGCCTGCCACTGACCGCGGAAGCCGACGGCTACCTGCACAGTGAAGACATCGACGGTTGCAAGTCCTTCGGCGTCTGGCCCCCGACTCAGGCTGCGCAAGCGTGCTTTGGCACGCCTGACTGGCCACTTGAGCGGCCGGTGCCGCAGGCCAGCGTCGAGTTCGAGGTCGCGGACGCCGTCCAGGTCGCAGCGGACGAGTTGAAGGAGAAGGGCTTCACGCTGCTGCACGACGCACATACCGAGCCGTGGGGACAAACCGTCGCTCGACTGCAGTCCATCGAGGGCGCGATCATCGGCATCTCTTACGCGCCCACGCTGCATTCGTAAAAAAGAGAAATGGGATTCCCTCGGGTCGTGAAGGCTTCTTTTATGCTGCGGCCGGTTGGTCTGCAGCGAGTCTCTCGTATTGGATGGGCGACATCAATGCGGCGGAGCTGTGCCGGTGGCCGGCTGTTGTAGAAGTCAGGGCACCAGGCCACCACAACCTGGCGTGCGTGGGCTTTCGTGGTGAAGTGGTGCCGGGACAAGACCTCGTGTTCGAGGGTCGAGAAGAACGCCTCCGCGGCGGCGTTATCGAAACCGACCCTGCCCATCGACTGCGACACCCCGAGCGTTCGGCACAGCGTGGTGAAAACCCCTGCCGTGTAGGTAGATCCGCGATCGGAATTAAGCCGGATCCGGCATAATCGGTATGGAAGATCACCCCGTCAATGGCGGCGCGTCCACCGCGCACCGCCGCGGCCATCTTGATCGCATCGCAGGCCAGGTCGGCGTCGGGGTGATCCGAGGTCGCGCTGGCCAGCAGCCGACGCGAATGCAGGTCCAGCACCGAGGCGAAATACAGCTTGCCTTCGTCAGTGGGGATCTCGGTGATGGGCTTCCCCTCGTACCGTAGAGACATCGCCTCGAAGGAAGTGATTCGCCACGGAACGGCGAAGTTCGATCGAGAGTTCGGGGATGGCGCGGTCCGGATCGTCCGGGAGACGGGTAAGCCGATCGCCAAGCACGGCGCACTTCATCGGTTTACGCACGCCCAGCTACCGGGACGGCGTTGCTCATAAATGACCTAGCCACTGCCCGCAGTACGTAACATGCTCAGCGAGAAGGACCTTGAATCGGTCTGGGCGGAGGGCGCCGCCCTGTTCCACCGAGGAAGCGATCGCCTACGCACAGCCCGGACGCGGCGAACGCAAACACCCGACCAGCGGCTGGGCGTCACTGACCCCCGAGCGTGACGTCGTACGACTGGCCAGCGAGATCCGGTATCTGGCGTGCCGTCTCCGGGCCCGCCCCAAGGATGCCGCTGCGCGAGGGCTTTTTCATTCTTGTTTTCATTCTTGTTCACCTTTGCTGCGCGGTGTGGCCGCAGGGGTTCGCTCTCTGCCCGCTTGAGTGGCCAGGGCTGGGGGCCGGGATTAGGCGCTGCTCCGGCCCCCAGCCGCCTAGGCCCGTCTTGGCGGGCGCGCTTGCGGCCGATCGCCGGATTCGGGAAACCGCCGATAAAGGCCCTCGATAAGACGATGCGCCTCATATAGCTGCTGCCTGAGGAAGGTGATCCTCGTGACGCGGTAGCTGTGGCCACGTTCCCGTGGTTGACGGCGGAGGTGCCTCTCGGTTGTTTGCAGTTCGTCGGAGATCTCGGTGATCTCGCCTCGCAACACTGTGATCATCATTCGAGCCTGCGCCAGCGAGGCGACCTCGATCATGTTGGCATCCTGCCACCCTTGGCCACGTCGCGCCGGGCGAGATGTGAACTACGGGTTGACCGTTGATCTTGATGGGAGGAAGCTATGCAAGCCTGAGATAAGTGAAGACGTGTTTTTGGCGGAAGTTGAGCGTCGCCCGACCAGCATGTACGCGGACATGTCGCCTCATCAGATCTGCGACACGCTGCCGTTGTCGCTCTGCCGGCGAGGCGCGCCAGGTGGTTGAACCATAGCTCCTCAGCTCTCTGATCAGCTCTGCCTTGACGAGGATTCCGCGGACGGACACCCCTCAAAGCTGGGGAATTAGGTGACCGCTGACAACAGCGACGTGCCCGGTGTCCGATGGACGGTGTGGAGCAGCGTCTGTAGGCCCTCTCATTATTCTGCCGCGGAGGTTCGCGCATCCGAGGTAATTCTGCGAGTTCTCGGGGAGTTCACAGCGTTCTTGCAGGGGGACTTTATGGGCGGACATAGAACCGAACCACTCGTCACCGGTATTTGTCTGGTAGCGCTGGCGGTCGGTGGCTGCGGAGGCGGCAGTACATCTACGCCGTCGACTGTGACCGTTCACGACACTCCGCCATCGGCGGCATCCCCAACACTCGGGGCGTCGCCGGCAGCCCAGTCGTGGACGATGCCGGATCTGCGCGGCAAGAACCTGCAAGATGCGCAGGACGCGATTCAGACTGTGACCAACAACCAGGTCTTCTACACCGGCTCAACCGATTTGACCGGGAAGGGGCGCCATCAGGTCATGGACCGCAATTGGCAGGTTTGCGCCTCGACACCGCCGCCCGGAGCAACCTTTACCAAAGAGACCTCGATCGACTTCGGCGTCGTACGTATCGATTCTGAGTCTTGCCCCTAATTCAGCACTGTTGACATTGCTACTTGCATACTCTTCATGGTTTGTTGGCCTACTTTTGGGGACGTCGCCAAGTTCGCTGCGCCGACCGCGATAAGCCGAGAATTGGGGGCGCGCATGTCTGACGGATTTGTTCGTACTGACGACTAGGCCGACGCGATCCTGGCCCGGTTCGATCCCGACCAGCTCGACGAATTGCAGCTCGTCCAGTGGGGCGTTCCCCGCCTTTCCTACCTGTTCTGGTCGTTCGGGGGTGACATCCGGCGCGCGACCAGGTGTTGGAGTTGTTGCGTGAGCGGGTGGCGCACCCCAGCCTCAAGCTGACGGTCGAAGCGGTCGGAGCTGCAATGGCGGTGCACGAGAACAAGTTCGCCAAAGACCTCGCCGCCGCGGAGCAGGTGTTGTCCGACCCGCGCGCCCCCAGACAGGCCATCGACTTCGCCGCGTTCGCCGCAGGCTTGGCCATGCCCCCTGCCGGGCGGGGCCGCGACTTCGAACCGATCGCCGCACGGTGTCGCGCTGAGCAGAAGGCCACCGACGGCATGATCCGCGTGATGGTCCGCTATGGTGACGTGCTGGCTCTCACCCACCTGGGCGAGCTGGATCTGGCCGACAAGCGCGCCGCCGATTACGCCGAGTTCTCCTCCGCTGGACAGTTTCTCGGGTGGGCCATCGCGAAGATCATGGGCGGCCTGG
>JAOPWC010000136.1 GCA_025965895.1 Mycobacterium sp. | reverse complement strand
GATGCTTTTGGCGTGGATTGAACTTTTCGCCGATGTAGCCATGAGCGTTGGAGTCGAGCTCGTCAGCCAGTGCGACTCTTCGCCAGAAGGCGGAGAAGAATGTCCAGCCAACGACGAGTCCTATCGGTAACACGATCACGGCTGCTGAATCTGATACTGGCGGTGCCGTAACAGGTTGTGCAATCGCGGGACGCATGTGTTTCGCCTTACCGTTGATCGGTGTCGTCAGTGCTCGACTGTCCTCGCGCTTAGGCCTGCGCTGGCAGCAGCGCACCGGCAATGCCGGTGTTGCTGGCCACTTTTGGGCCGGACGGCGCTAGGACGCCGCTGAGCGTTTGGCGAGCAGCGACCGGCTAAGGGTGAGGGTCTGCGGTTTCGATTTGGCGACCGATCCGGTGTCGAAAGGTGGTTGCGGGTCGTATTCCATCATCAGTTGGATTGCTTCGGCGACCTGGTCCCCGGCGATGCGGGCGGCGAGGGTGAGGGCCATGTCGATGCCGGCGGAAACACCGGCTGCGGTCACGATTTTGCCTTCGGCGACGACCCGCCGGGTGGTGTAGCGGGCGCCGAACGCTTCGAGTTCGTCGGCGGCTGCCCAGTGGGTGGTGGCCTCGAGCCCCTGCAGCAGTCCGGCGGCTGCCAGCACTAGTGCACCGGTGCAGACCGAGGTGGTCCACTGGGTCGTTGGGTGTATCTGACGAACCCAGCCGAGGAGTGCCTCGTCGGTAGATGCCCTGCGGGTGCCCGGTCCACCGGGGACGACGAGCACCTCACAGTCGTCGACCTCCTGCAGCGACGCGTCGGCCACAATGGCCAGCGTGCCGGTGTCGCTACGGACCGGGCCACGCTGGGCGGCGGCGAAGACGACCTCGGCGCCAGGGATCTCGGACAGCACCTGGTACGGTCCGACCGCATCGAGGGCAGTGAACCGGTCGAATAATGGGATGACGATGCGCATGGAGGTCCTCTTTTCAGGTTTTCTGGCGGGTGTGCGTGGGCTGAAATGTTGGCGGTATTGGCCAGGAGTGAATCGGACGATGCGTTGGAAGCTCGATACCTGCCGAGACGCCCGCCGCGGTCACCACCTTGTCCAGGTGGACGATCCGCTGGTTACCGTCGGGCTCCACACCGAAGGGCTTCAGCATCGGCAGCACCAGCCAGTGCGATGTGGCGCGACGGCCCGTCAGCACGCCTGCCGCGGCGAGGATGATCGACCCGGAGCACACCGACGTCGTCCACGTCGACGTCGCGTGAACCTGGCGCAGCACCTCGTAGGGTCCGATGAAGTCAAGAGCGGTGTAGCCGGGATACACCACGATCGCGATCTGGGTCATTGCGATCTCCTGTTCCGGTTATCCGAATGTCTTGCGGTACCGGTCGGGCGAAATGCCCAGCCGGCGAACAAAATTACGGCGCAGAGTCTCGGCGGTGCCGAACCCGCAACGCGCGGCGATCACGGTGACCGTGTCGTTGGTCTCCTCGAGATGGCGACGGGCCGCCTCGGTGCGGACCCGCTCGACTGCCGAGTCGATTACCGCGCGAGCTGCGTCGTATTGGATCCGATGAGGTCGGCAGCCCGTTCGGCGATCCCCAGTACGGCCGCATTAGGTGGCGCCGACACCAGAGAAGGCATAACCGACGCGTCTACGACGCGTAAGCCCTCAATTCCGTGAACACGCAGTTCTGAGTCCACGACCGCGAACTCGTCGGTGCCCATCCGGCAGGTACCGGCCAGATGGAAGAAGCTTGCGGCGGTGCGCCGGATGAATACGCGGCAATCATCGTCGCTGCGCACATCCGCGCCCGGCAGAAGCTCGGTGCCTCTCCACGGTTCCAGAGCGCTGGTGTGGGCGATGTCGCGCGCCATCCGTAACGCGACGACCATGCGGTCGACGTCGTTCTGTTCGGTGAGATATGCCGGGTCGATCAACGGCTGGTCGAACGGATCGGAGCTGCGCAGCCGTACCGAGCCCCGGCTCGTCCGCCGCACCAATGCAAATAGCATGGAGAAGCCGGGACCGGCGCCCTGCCAGCGTGGTTGCACGGCCGCCTGAATAAACGTCACGAAGATGTCAGGCTCAGCGTGTTCATCACTGCGGCCTAGCAGGGATGCCGGGCGGGACGGCGTTGTGTCGGCGCTCTGGTCAGTGCTGCAGGACACCGACGTAATGGGATGATCGTGCAGGTTCTCCCCGATGCCGGGGAGATCGGCGTGTATGACTACGCCGAGGTCGCGCAATTGTGCCGCGGGGCCGATACCGGACAGCATGAGGATCTGCGGCGATCCGATCGCGCCAGCGCACAGGATGACTTCGCGTTCCGCGCGGACGATGTGCGTGTGGCCGTTTTTCGAGTACTCAGCTCCGCGGCATCGCGTACCGTCCATCACCAGTCGCCGAACGTACGCGTCCGTCACGACCGTGAGATTGGGCCGAGGCAGCACGGGTCGCAGGTAGGCGTCGGCCGCACTCTGCCGTTTGTGGTCGACGACATTGAGTTCCTGCCATGACACTCCTTCGGCCGCAGTCCCATTGCCATCATCGGTCTCGGGGTATCCGGCCTCGATGGCACCTTGGTAAAGGGCTTGCGCTAGGGGGCTCGCTGGCGGCGCTTCCTCTATACGCATCGGACCAGCTGTCCCCCGAAGGCTGGGATCCCGACCGTCTGTGTGCTCGCTGCGCTGCAGATAGGGCAGCATCGCCGCGTAATTCCAGCCGGTGGCGCCTTGGTTTTCCCAGGCGTCGTAGCTGGAAGCGTGCCCTCTCGCGTGGACAAGACCGTTGATGCTGCTGGAGCCTCCTAAGACCTTCCCGCGCGGACAGGCGAGGGCCGCACCGTCGAGCCCCGCCTGGGGGGTGGTGGTGAATGCCCAATCCACCGGCGACCCCCACAGTTTCATGGCGTCGAGGGAGTTCGCACTGGACATACTTTCCGGCCCGTCGCTGGCGCCGGCTTCGAGCAGCGCAATCCGCATCCCCATGTTCTCAGACAGACGGGACGCCAGAACGCAGCCGGCGGATCCGCCTCCGATGACGACATAGTCGAAGGTGTTCTCAACAATCATTGCATTCCTTCCGAAAGGGTGGCTGGGTGCGGGACAGGTTGGCTGCCACGGCGCGGCCACGGTACGTCGTCGGCGACGAAGGCTTGACCGCTCACCAATGGTTGAGCCTTGTCAGCGGCGCAGCACAATTGGTAGTTGCGCCGCGTGCCGGTCAATGCGCAGGATCGGGATGCGCCGCTGCGCCTTGACCTCGTATTCGGCGAGCCGCGGCTGGCGTGCGACGACAATGTCGAGCTGTGTGCGCCAGCGGGCTCGGCTTCGATGGCCTCTTGGACGTCGCGGATCGGTGCGCGCTTGGCCCGCGGCATCCACACCGGCGCGGCGAACTGTGTCTGCCCGCCGGGCCGCCGCAGGTACAGCACCAGCCAGCGGGCCACGGTCTGCGCGACCTCGGTGCCGTAGTCGTCCTCGACCAAAGACAGCGCCAGGTCGATGCCTGCGGTAACGCCCGCGGCCGTCCACACCCGGTCGGAGGTGCGGACGAAGATCGGCTCGGGATCGACTGTGATCTGTGGGAATTCGCGGGCCAGCTGCCCCGCGAACGCCCAGTGCGTCGTGGCGACGCAGCCGTCGAGCAGCCCGGCCTGCGCGGCCAGGAACGCGCCGGTGCAGACGCTCACGACGCGGCGTGCGTTCTCGGCGGCGATCTGAA
>JAOPWC010000107.1 GCA_025965895.1 Mycobacterium sp. | reverse complement strand
ACCGGTGATCAAAACCTTCATCGTGTCCTCCTTGGATCCAGTGGTCTCGACTTCAAGCCTCCCTTCGCCAAAACTGCAGGTCCAAGACCTGTTACGTCGCGTGCAATACCCTGGAGGTATCAGCGGTGTAGGGAGCCCCGATGACCGGCCTCAACCAAGCCCCTGACGGGGAGCCGAGAAAGACTTCGAGTCCGACCTGAGTGGGTCATTTCGGCGCATCCTGTTCGGCCTGTCCGGCGACAACCCCGAAATCCGACGGCTGCTGCTCCCGCACCGGCAGCGCTTCTTCGACGGGTGGATCAGGCCCCGAGCAGCTGCCCGCCTGGCTGACCGAGCGGGATATCGCCGCCTACGTCGAAGAGTTCGCCAAGACTGAGTTCTTCGGCCCGCTGAATTGGTACCGCAACCTCGACTACAACTGGGCACTCACCGCAGTCTGGGACGGCGCCCAGATCACCCCGCCCGCGGTGTTTTCTGGCCGGCGACCGCCACTCGGTGATCTCCTTCGACCACACACCGACACTGGAGGCCTCGCTGCGCGCGCTGATCCCCAACCTGGGTCGCTTCGAGCTGGTGCCCGGCGCTGTAGGGATTCGCCCAAGATGTCATCCCGACGCGGCGCTGACGATGGCATTGTCAGGTGTGTGGGTGGCCCGGATTCTCACTAATCTGGCAGATTCCTCAGATGCCTGATATTTCGTTGTGGCCACCGACAATTCGCCCACTCACCGGGGCGAGCTGCCGGCCTTATCAGGCCAGATCGGCGCTGATGTAGCTGATGGCGCGGCGAAACGCCGCGATTACTTCGTGATCCGGCAGCGCAAAGCCGTTGGCGGCGTAGAGCTGTTCGGTGGTGTATCGGTTGACCCGCCAGCCCATCGACGTCAGGTGGTCGGCGGCTTGACGGCGCGGACCTTGCCACACCAAGTCGGCGACGTCGATGTCCAGCCCGTGTTTGCGCCAGCCACTGCGCAAGGCCCGCGCGCGCTCGTCGGTGAACGGGGTCATGTCGGTGATGTTCTCCGTGGCCAGCCGGCTGCCCGGTGCGCTGAGTGCGGTGATGTTGTCCAGCAGCCGGTCCTGGGCCTCCGGTGGCAGGTAGGGCAGCAGGCCCTCGGCGATCCAGGCGGTGGGCGCAGTGGTGTCGAAGAAGTTGTCGCGCAATGCAGTTGGCCAGTCGTCACGCAGGTCGATACCGACGGCGCGGCGCTCGGCGGTCGGCTCGGCCCCCATTTGGGCCAGCGTGGTGCTCTTAAACGCAATCACCTCCGGCTGGTCAACCTCGAACGCCACCGTGCCCGCCGGCCACGGCAACCGGTAGGCCCGCGCGTCGAGTCCGGCGGCCAAGATGACGGCCTGACGTATCCCGGCGGTGGTTGCGGTGAGGAAGAAGTCGTCGAAAAACCTAGTGCGCACCGCGATCTGCTCGCGCCGCTGCTGCAGGGTGAACGGCACATCCTCGTTGTCAAAAGGGATTTCGCCGTCCAGCATGCGGGTGAAGAATGGGTGCGCGACCGCGCGCACCAGCGGCTCCGCGAACCGATCATCTAGCAGCGGATCTGGCCCGCGGGAAGCCAGCGCTCGGGAGGCCGCCACCATCGTTGCGGTCGCGCCCACGCTGGAGGCCAGATCCCAGCTGTCCCCCTCGGTGCGCGCCGAGCCAAGTGATGACACGCTTCTCCCTTCCCTGGGGCTGGCCCCGGTCGGCCCGCCCCCTCACCGAACTTAGCCAGTATAACTGCGGCGCGGTGGGTCTCCCTGTCGCGCGCGGGCGTTACGTCATGATGTCGTCGGCAGTGACATGCCGTGTCCGCCAATCGTGGGCGCCGCCCATGGTGGGGAAGTGTTCACCCTTAGGGACATAAAACTGGGACAGCGACAGGCAGTTGTAGGAACTCACCGAACTTGTCGCCGCAGTAGCCCGTCAACCTGGGATTTTCCAGCACAATGTCACTGCGAGATTGTCACTAACGTGTCCAAATTCTCAGTTCTAGTGTCGTCTGCCAGTGTCAGCGGACCGCTGTCTTTGCCAGTGGTGGGACCGCTCCAAGCGAATAACTCCGTATAACTCCGTAGTTTCCCTACAAAGTGATAGGTCGAGAGAAACGGTAAGCAATGAGCTCCGAGATCATCTATTCCGGCGCAACCACGCTGGCTGAACTGATCCGTACCCGAGAGGTGTCTCCGGTCGAGGTCGTGCAGGCGCACCTCGATCGCATCGAAGCCGTCAACCCTCAGATCAACGCGATCGTCACGGTCGCAGACCAGGCGCTCGACGCTGCGAAGGCGGCCCAAGCAGCGCTGATGGCGGGCGGCGAGCTTGGCCCCTTGCATGGGGTGCCCATCACGGTCAAGGACTCGATCGATACCGCGGGAGTGCTGACCCAACGCGGTTCGCCGATCTTCAGGGGCCGCATCCCTGAGACGGATGCCATCAGCGTTGCGCGCATGAAGAGCGCCGGTGCGATCCTGCTTGCGAAGACGAATCTTCCGGAGTTCTCTTACTCGACCGAAACCGACAACCTGCTCACCGGAAGGGCAAACAACCCGTGGGATCTGGATCGCACGCCCGGCGGGTCGAGCGGCGGAGAGTCGGCGGCCATCGCGGCGGGTATGTCGCCGCTCGGCCTCGGCACCGATCTCGCCATCTCGGTGCGCGGCCCGGCGGCCCATACCGGCATCGTCGCCCTCAAGGCCACACATGGGCGTGTACCGATGACGGGGGTGTGGCCCCGGGTGCCGCGTCGCTTCTGGCATGTCGGCCCCATGGCGCGCAGCGTCCGGGACATCGCGTTGGCCTATGCGCTTCTCGGCGGGCCCGACGGTGCCGACGGCTTGTCCACGAGTCCGCTGCGGTTCGACGCAGGGGTGGGAGCCTCGCCGGAGCGACCGCTTCGGGTGGGTTGGTTGGTCGAACCTGGCTTCGGGCCGATCGACTCTGAGGTCGCGGCCACCGTGCAGGCAGCGGCCGCGGCGCTCCAGGATGCCGGCTGCCTGGTGGAGCCGGTGCGCATCCCGGCACTTGAGCGGGATGACGCCCTCGATGTGTTCGATCGGCTGCACGTGATGGAACTCAAGCCCGCTTTCGTCGAAGCCACTGCCGGCCACGAAGACGAAATGTTCAAGATCGCCAAAGGCATGCTTGCGACGCCCGATACGGCCGTGGGCGACTTCGTCCTCGCAGAGCAAGCGGCGGAGCGGCTGAAGGACGGCTTCGCCGACTACTTCCAGCGCTATGACGCATTGCTCTGCCCCGTGCTGCCCATTCCCGCACACGCGCACGGGATGTCGGAATACGTCATCAACGGCAAATCACTTTCTGCCGGGCACATCCAAGGCGCCACCGTGCCGTTCAACGTGACCGGGCTTCCGGCGTTGTCGATCAGGTTCGGCACGAGCCGGGACGGACTGCCGATCGGGGTGCAATTGGCATCCAGCTGGTTGGCCGAGTCGACGGTTCTGCACCTCGCTTCGCTGCTGGAGAAGGCAAGCCCTGTTCGCGACCTTCACCCGGACATCTAGCCGGGAAGGGGCATAGTCATGAAGAACGCTGCGCCCAGGAAATGCTTTCAACGGCGATGTAGCTCACTTCGGCGTCCACGGATTCTTTCCCGACCACACCCAGCACTATGAGGCCAACCGACATTTAGATGAGAAGCCGACACGCGCCCGCCAAATAAATGAGAAACCGACAAGTTCGATGAGAACCGACACTCATGTAGGAATTCGCCGAACTTGTCACCGAAGCCACCTCGTGACCTGCGGGTTTCTCAGCGAGGTGGCGGCGCGGGATTCTCACTAACGTGTCCAAATCCTCAGTCGACGCACCGACGCACGGTGTCGCGACGCGGCCGGCCAGGCCGGTGACGCCACCCCTGTCGACGGTGCCGTCGCCGATGAGTCGCACCTTCAGCCTGGGCGGATGGCAGTGCAATCGAGTCCCTCCTCCGACGATGAGGATGTGACACCATTGGGGATTTATCTCGGAAGGACCAACTGATGGACGCGCACCTCAGTAGTCATCACCGCGACACGATCAGGAAAATTTTCAGTCATCCCGCCAGCGGCAATATCGAGTGGCGTCAAGTTCTGTCACTGCTGGAGACGCTCGGAAACACGACAGAGGAGCGCAACGGCAAATTTAAAGTCGCTTTGGGCCCCGAAACCGAAGTGCTCCAGCGCCCGCGTGGGAAAGACATCAACGAGCAGCTGATCATCGACTTGCGACGGATCCTCAGGCAGGCAGGGTTCGCGCCGGACGGTGGAGCGTCGAAACCGGACGAGCGCGACCGCGACCATGGCGATGCACAGTGGGGCGCACCTACCTAATCCCATGGACTGATCCCATGGACTGTCACCTCCCGTGTCTCAACGACGGTGCGTCGACGGCCAGATCGTCACCAAACGATCACCGCATAGTGCTGCCGCGCGTATTCCATTCCGGTGAGCCGGGCGACGGGTCGGGTCGGGTCGGGTCGGGTCGGGTCGGCAGCGCTTACAGGCGCGGAATCCGGCCGCTGGGCGGCGGCCGCGGCCGTAGAAGCAGACATTGCGGGCGAACAGCGGCCGCACCGACAGCCCGGCCGACAGTAGATTCCGGTCGTCAACACCGCGGTGACGAACCAGCCGTCGAACCGAGCGTCCTTCGATTGGATGGCCCGGTAACAGGGGTCGAAGTCGGTATGCACGATTCGACAATTACACGAGCCCACCGTCATAACCGACGGAAAAACGACTTGTCGTCAACCCGACCCCATGCTGGCTAAGACCCAAGCCGTGGCCGAGCTGGTGCAGCGGTACCTGGACCAGATCAGAGACGAACACGCGGGCGTCACGGATGGGGCGCTGGCCACTTACATTCCCGAGCTCGCCGGCGTCGACCCCACCGCCACCCTGGCCCGTGGCGGCGTCAACCCGATGACCGGGCGACGACCGACACCGTCGTCGTGCAGCGCACGCTTGCGGTGATGGTGACGTGCGGAATGTACGACGCCGCGGGTGACTGGGTGAGTGCCGTCGGAATGCCCGCCAAGAGCGGCGTCGGCGGCGGCATCGTCGCCGTGCTGCCCGGCCAGCTCGGAATCGGCGTCTACTCACCGCTGTTGGACAACAAGGGCAACAGTGTCGGCGGCGTTCGGGTGTGCCGCAGCCTGTCCCAACGCCTAGGACTACATTTCCTCACTGTCGCAAGAGAGTCGCGGTCGACCATCAGGACCATTCTGAGGCCTGCGACCGGGTGCGTGTCTATGAACTTCACGGCGACCTGTTGTTCGCCGGCGCCGAGCAGGTGCTGCGCAGGGTTGAGCGCGAGAAGGGCGACTTTGATGTGGCGATCCTCGACGTCACGCGGGTCGACACGATCAACGGCGCCGCCCGCGGCCTGCTCGCCGGCATGCGGGCGACGCTGTCATCGGTGGGCAAGGAAGGCTTCCTGGTCGACCCGGAAAACGCGGTGGCGCGGGCCGAAAAACAGGACGACTTCGATGTAGTGGTGTTCGGCGCGCTCAACGACGCGGTCGCAGCCGCGGAAGATCTCCAGGCTCGGCTCTAAACTCTCAGTGGTTCGCCGTGCCCGCACAGCGTCACTATCGCCGAAAGTTCAATGAGCACGATCACTTTCGGTCGAGTTCTGCACCGTTTGGGAGGCTTCGAGCAGGTGACCGGGCGTGGACTTGGCCAGCTCGCACACGCTACACCTACTTGTAGGGTTCCACGCCGAGTTTCCAATCCCACCGCTTGCGCTGCACGCGTCGCTGCGCCTCGTGCTGCACCAGCAGAGGGAATCCTCGACTGCCACTCTGAGTTTCGACGGTCCCGGCGCCCGGTTCACCCAGTTCGGGGATCTATTCATCGCCGCGGTCGGCGAAGTGCTCGATGGCAAGCTCACGGCCCTGTGCGAGCACCTTGGCATTACAACCCCCGTGGCCGTTTTCTGGGGTTGGCTGAACTGTTGTGTGACGTTGCGTAGACCGGCGACACGGGCCGGTTCTGCAACAGATCTCCCGGGGTGTGGTGCTCGTGGCTGGTAGTGGTAAAGCTGCCTGCTGCGAG
>JAOPWC010000109.1 GCA_025965895.1 Mycobacterium sp. | reverse complement strand
TACACGACCGAGGCGAATTCGAAGGCCAGCTGTGGATCGCCATGGACTTCGTCGATGGTGTCGACGCGCAACGCCTCCTCGCCGATCGATACCCCGCCGGCATGCCTGCACACAATGTCGCTCAGATCGTCACGGCGGTCGCCAGCGCCCTGGACTACGCGCACAGGCGGGGTCTCCTGCACCGAGACGTCAAGCCCGCCAACATCATGCTGAACCACCTCGACGACGAAGACGAGCAACGAATCCTGCTGAGCGACTTCGGGATTGCACGCAGCATCGATGACATCAGCGGCCTGACCACCACCAACATGACCGTCGGCACGGTGGCCTACTCAGCCCCCGAACAGCTCATGGGCGATCAGCTCGACGGGCGCGCCGACCAGTACGCACTAGCCGCCACCGCCTATCACCTTTTGACGGGATCACAGCTATACCCCCATTCCAATCCGGCGGTCGTAATCAGCCGCCATCTCAACGCGCCAGCGCCTGTCCTGGCCGACACGCGACCGGAACTGGGCAACCTCGACCCCGTGCTCGCGGCCGGGCTGGTCAAAGATCCCGCTGATCGATTTGCCCGCTGCGTAGACTTCGCCCGCGCGCTCACCGAGCAAGCCGCGACACGTCGCCAAGCCCCTGCGGCGCCGACCGCTCCAGCCCGCGCGCCCCGCAAGCCAGCTCTTCCGGAGGGCACTCAAGACCGCCCAAAGCAGCTTGCCGCTAAGCCCGCACAGCCAGCCAGTCCACAAAGGCTATGGATCATCCCCGCGGCCGTGTTAGCTGTGCTCCTAGTGATCGGCGCGGCGGCGCTGGTGTGGCACCCGTGGCAACAGCGCCCTCCCACGACGACGACCGCACCCTCGACCCGAGTCGAATCACCACCGGCCCCGCCGACCACCACCGCCGCGGCGGCCCCTCCTTCGCCCGTCGCCGCACCTACCAGCGCAGCACCTGCGCCAACGCAGGTCATTACCGCAGTGCCCGTTGTCAACGGCCAACCTGCCAACGGCTACCTTGAAGTGGCGTCAGTTCCTTCACCGAGCAATCTCACCGACGTCTGGGGTTGCGACGCATCGCCAGCGGCAGTCGCCTCCAGCATTTACCGATGCTATCCCTCCGCAGCTGGTGCCGACGTATGTTGGCCGTCCAGAGCGGGAACTCTGTTGTGTGGCGATGATCCCTGGGACAAGAAGCTTCATCGCGTGGCCTACACGGATACACTCCCGGCTGTGCGGCCGCCGGCGGCGCCGATGCCGTTTGCGTTACTTCTCGATGACCGCACTCAATGCCGACTGCGCAACGGGGGCGCCTGGGGCGTCCGCGACGATGGCTTATATCCCGCCTACGGTTGCAGCCCCGGCGAGTCCCTCGCTGTCCTAGAAGGGACCACCGCCGCGCCGCCCGTCGACCGTTCTCTCCCGCTGTGGACGGTCAAAGTCGGTTCATACGGAGCGAGCGATACCCAATCACCACCCGAGACGCACACGGTGACCACGGCCTGGTTCGCCGGGAACTGAGTATCCGCAGCTCGCAGGCGCGGGAAGCCCCTGCCGCCGTCACCAGTCGGCCGCCCAGCTCGGCGACTCGCAGCCCGGAAACTCGGAGACCACATCGAGAACGCCGGGGGCGGCCACGATGATCCTTTTGCGGGTTTCGTTGCGCGTGATCATCTCGCCGACGTCGCCGGGCTTGTTTCGCGGGTGGTCGGGGTTGGGATGCCAGATGGGACCCAGCGGGCACCGCGCTCACGTTGAGGCGCGTGGCGACCTGTCGTCCGTCGTTTCGGCCAGCCTCTGCTCCAGCACCGCCGGGCGACCGGTGGCCCCGATGGCGTCGGCGGTCAGGCGCGACGAGCTGCTTCTTGCGCGACCTGCCCCCGCGAGGTGAACCCGAGTTTGGTGTACACGTGGGTGAGGTGGGTTTGCACGGTGCGCGGTGAGACGAAAGGCCGGATGGCGATGTCGTTGTTGCCGAGTCCTTTCGCTGACCAGTCGCACCACGTCGTGCTCGGCCGGGGTGAGCGATGCCCAGCCGCTGGCTGGCCGTTTGCGTTCGCCGTACCCGCGCTGGGCGTAGGCGACGGCTTCCTCAGTGGACAACGCCGCGCCCTCGGCCCAGGCAGAATCGAAGTCTTTGTCGCCCAAGGCATCACGAGCCGCAGCCACCGAGGCTTCGTAGCCGGCGTCCAAGACCTTGAACCCGACCGCGCCCATGCGTTCCCGTATGGCGTGTGCTGCGCAGAGCACGCGGGCAGCTTCGAGGGGACTGCCGTGGTGGTGCTGCTGTCGAGCCCGACGACGAGGTCCATCGAGAGGATCCGATCCGGCTAGCCGTTGCGGAAGGGAGCCGCCGACTTGTCCGCCTGCTCCTTGATGGCGGCCATGCATTGCTCGGGGCTGCTGTACTGGCCGGCCAGCAGCTTGCCGAGCTCCATGGGGATGATGTTGTGGGAGATCTCGACCCAGGCGGGCAGCTTGGGCTCCGATCCCATGGCGTTGTTGATGGTCCATTCGATGGCCGGGAAGTGGCGTGTGGTGCCCGGCCCGACCTTGGCGGCGGCGAGGACCCGCGGGTCGCTGTAGGTCGAGTTGCGCACCGGGGAGGCGCCGCCGCCGAGCGTCGAGGAGCGGGCGACCACGTCCTTGGAGCAGACCCATTGCATGAAGATGAAGGCCGCCTCCGGGTTCTTCGAGTATTTCGACAGGCAGATGGAGGAGCCGCCCTGATGGCCGATGTGGGGGATCTCCAGGAAGCCCGCCTGGTCGGGGCTGCGCAGCTTCGCCTCGGCCGGCGGACGGGTCGCCTCCATGAGCCCGACGACCTTGGAATCCTTGCTGTCGAAGCCGGGGAAGAATTCGCCCCAGGAGATCAGCATCGCGGCGTTGCCCTGGCTCACCGACTGGCCCTCGCCGTCCCAGGTCCAGGTCGTGGCCGCGGGCGGCATGTGCTTCACCAGCTCCAGCGTGTAGGCGAGGCCCCGCATGCCGTCCGCGTCGTTGGCGGAGAAGTAGCCGTCCTTGCCGAAGACCGAGCCGCCGTTGGCCCAGAGCCAGGCCGTCCAGTCGCAGTTGAGGGAGTAGTGGCCCGACTTGAGCTGGCCGGTGGTGGCGTAGATGCCGTTGCCGCGCTCGGCCTCGTCCAGAGCCTTCACCACGTTCATGTATTCGTCCATGGTGGTGGGGACCTTAAGGCCGTGCTTGTCGAACAGGTCCTTGCGGTACATCAGGATGAAGATCGGGATGTCGAAGGGCACGCCGATCAGCTTGTCCTTGTAGGTGGAGATGCCCTGGACCAGGGGCTTGGACAAGTCGTCCCAGTCGAAGTCCGGCAGCGCGATGTCCTTCTTGTCGGCGTAGTACTGGCGCGGATCGACGGTGTCGTTGATGAAGAGGGCGGTCCAGGACTGGTCGAGGTAGTAGAGGTCATAGGTGCCGAGCTGGCCCTGGACGTCGACGGTCGCCTTCTGCAGCACCTGCTCCAGGGGGACGATCTCGATCTCCACCTCGATGCCGGTATTGGCCGTGAACTCGTCCTTGGCGAGCTGGTTGGCGACGATGGTGGGCGGCGTCGCCTCGGAGGTGTAGCGGACCTTCGTGCCCTTGTACTTGCTGCCCACGTCCTGCAGCCATTTGGTCATCTCCGGCGAGGCGCCGGTGTCGGCCATGGCCGGGGGCGGGGTCAGGCCCGGGAAGGGCCGGGTCCGGCCCAGCATGGCGGCGGCGAAGCCCGAGAGCCCGAGCCCGGCGATGCCGAGCCGGCGCAGGAACTCGCGCTTGGTGATGCGCCGCTCGGCGAAGGCCTTGGCGCTGTCCGCGATAAAGGTCTTGCGGTCGTATTCCTTCATATCCATGGATGCTTCCTCCCGATCTGGGGACACACAACTCCAGCGCACAGGCCACCGCGTCAACGGCACGCGCGAACGCGGCCACGAAGCTATCGCCCTCACCCTGTTCCAGCGGCCGCACGCCGCCATGGGCGGCGACGATGTCACACACCGTGCGGTCCAGGTGCGCGACTGCTGCCGTCATCTCATCCGGTTTGGTCTGCCACAGCTGCGTGGAGCCCTCGACGTCGGCCAAAACCAACGTCACCGTTCCCATCGGCAGCAGCTCGTTCACGCTCAGCTCGCTCCAGTTCCCCAGCGGCATCTTCGCGCGTGGGTCGGTGTCGCTCATGCTAGCCAGC
This sequence comes from Mycobacterium sp., assembly GCA_025965895.1. Taxonomy (GTDB): domain Bacteria; phylum Actinomycetota; class Actinomycetes; order Mycobacteriales; family Mycobacteriaceae; genus Mycobacterium. The sequence continues at coordinate 17,334 of JAOPWC010000109.1, read as the reverse complement.
GTGCGGCCACCACGAGCCGAAAAATCAGCAGAATTGCGTACAGATGGGCGGAGCGCCGGCCGCCGCGCCAAGCGATCAAGGGGAACTTGGGGCAGGCGACGCGCGGCCGGCCTGCCCGGCATGAACGCCTCTGTACCATTCGCCCATGCCGTTGGCTCCCGGTGAGGTGTTTGCGGGATACACCATTGTCCGGCTGCTGGGGTCCGGAGGAATGGGCGAGGTCTATCTTGCCGAACACCCGAGGTTGCCCCGCCGTGACGCGCTCAAGATTTTGGGCAGTGATGTATCTGGTGACGAGGACTATCGCCAGCGATTCATCAGAGAGGCGGACCTGGCGGCCAAGTTGTGGCATCCGAACATCGTGCGCGTCAACGACCGAGGCGAGTTCAACGGACGGTTGTGGATCTCGATGGACTTCGTCGAGGGCACCGACGCAGCCAGGCTTCTGGCGGACCGCTACCCGGCCGGCATGCCCGAACACGAAGTCGCGGAGATCGTTACCGCGGTGGCCAGCGCATTGGACTATGCGCACAAGCGCGGTCTGCTGCACCGAGACGTCAAGCCGGCCAATATCATGCTGACTCACCCCGACGACGAGGGTGAGCAACGAATCCTGCTGAGCGACTTTGGGATTGCTCGCAGCATCGATGACATCAGCGGATTGACCGCCACAAACATGACCATGGGCACTCTCCCCTACGCCGCACCGGAACAGCTGATGGACGAACCCATGGACGGACGCGCCGATCAGTACGCACTTGCGGCCAGTGCCTACCACCTGCTGACCGGATCGCCGCTGTTCCCTCAGTCCAACCCAGCGGTCGTCATCAGCCGCCACCTGACTGCACCACCGCCAGCGCTGGCAGACACCCGCTCGGGGCTCGCCACCCTCGACCCAGTACTGGCCAAGGCACTCGCGAAGGACCCCGCCGATCGATTCGCCCGATGTGCCGATTTCGCCGACGCTTTGACTGATGCAGCGGAGCCACCGACCCAGGCGGCCGCCGCGGCGGCGACCGTGCCGGCGCCCGTCGTCCAAAACCGTCCAACAGCCGTCCCGGCGAAAGTCGGCTCGGCCAAACAGCCGCCGCCACCTCCCGCAGAAGTTAGCCACTCACAGCCGCGATGGCCTATAACCGTCGGCGCGATTGTTGTGATTCTCGTACTCGCCGCTGCTGCGTTCGTAGTGCGGCCATGGCAGGAGCACCGGAAGAACGGATCCGCCGGTACACCCACATCGGTCGCGCCATCAATCACCTTTGATGGCATGCACGACTTTGTCACCGCGTATTACAGCGACCTTCCGGCACATCCCAACGACGCCTGGACAAAACTCGATACCCACTGCCAGAACCAGACTGGACTCCGCCAATTCCTCGACTTCTGGGCGACAATCCGATCGGTGACGGTCATTTCAGTGAGTCCACGAGACGCCACAAGCGTGGTTGCCCGGCTCAGATACGTCCGCGGCAACGGCCAGTCCGATGACGAAGACCGCTGGTTTAGAATGGTATTGGTCAATGGCGCAATGCTACTCGACGAATCTCAACGAATCGGACCGGCGCCAACCACTGAATCGACAACCATCTCGCCGACCTCATCGGGACCACCGATCATGCCGCAGGCTGCGCCCCCACCACCCCCGCCGGTCGCGACACCCACGGCTCCGACAGCTGATCCGCAATTCGATCCGATAAAGACGCCAGCAGACCTCGGCCATGCTGGCGCGGTCTGCTTCAGTTTGCAGGCCAACCCGACCGACTACGAGGTCACGGTGGTCGCCAACCGCCTCGTAGAGATGGACGGCTACACCCCAGAGGAAGCAGCGGACATCGCGAATTACGCGACATCGGTTATCTGCCCAGATATGCGGGCGGTGGTCCTTCGGGCGGCGAACGACAGCAAGACGCAAGGGCCCCATCCCGGAGGGTGACAACCCGTGCGTTCAGTCGGTCGTCACCGAACCGAGCTGCCTAGAAGCTTCCCCGTGGGCACGGCGGGGTTGAGGGAGGCGCTGATCTGGGTGGAGACGTTGTTGACGTTGTAGGTGGAGCCGGTGGACGTGAACGGTTGTGTGGTCACGCGGAGATTATCGTTCGGCGCAGTCCGTCAGACCCGAGACCGCCTCCTAGGCGCGTGCGGTGGCGCCGCGTGCTCGGCCTAGGTTGACGGTGGTGCCTTCCAAATCCAGCCTGGCAGGCCTTCGAGTCGGCGTTGGCGATCGGGGTAAAGGGTGCCTTTAGCGTAGATGCCACGCTGCTTCTTGACCCACCCGCCGAGCTTGAAGCCATCAACCGTGTAGGACACCGGGACGTGGGCGTGACCATGGCGTTGGACGCAGTCCAGGAGTCGGCGGAAACTGCCCTCCGTCGCCTGCTCATGCGGTCGGCATCTGACGTGGCGGTGCGAGTGCGGCGCGGTCACGTACGGGCCGGCGCTGGCCGAGGGATGCAACCTGCTCGACGGGTCAGCGCGCGGTCGTTAGCCCACATGCCAAATAAGGGCTTCCAAGCTGGGCACGGCGGAGCATAATTGGTAATTGTCCTGGAGCGGACTTCCCGAATGACGGGCGCTTTGGACAGCCGGGTAGGCACAGAATGACTGACAACGCCATTTCGGATCTGTTCTGGCCTGATGACCTTATCGAGCAGGCCACGGGCATCATCATGAACCGCTTCAATCTCGACGCGGCGCACGCCTTGGAAGTGCTTCGCAGAATGTCACAGAACACCAGGACCCAGATGTGTGTGGTCGCCGAGCAGGTAATCAACCACGACGTGCCACTGGAAGCCGTGCGCAGTCTTGAAGAGGATGTACTCGGCTTCGGCTGACCCAGAGGCGAAACGATAGGTCCAACGGCGGCTGCACCTGTCTGCCGTTAAGTGCTGTACATCTGACGTGGCGCTGCGAGTACGGCGCGACTCCTGCGTGCCTCCACGCCACTGCACGGATACAAGAAAGCAAGAAATGAAAGGTGCTAGCGGTCAGGCACGCGCCAAGCTCCGCACCGATCTGCTGCCGATACATGAAAAGACTAAGAAGGGTTTATCGCTTCGATACGCTAAGTGGCACAACCGGTTTCGCTTGCAACCGAAGGCGCCTCAACCGTACGGCCCCCGGCGCCAACTGCAGGCCGTCGGCCAAGGCGCCGCCGGATAACGAGCACAGTCCCGACACAGTAAGAGGAACAGAAGTGAAGGAGATCCCATGTTTGACAAACTGAAGGCGTGCACAGCCCTATGGGGCACCGCGCTGATCGTTGGCGCCGGCCTGCTCATCCAGACCGCCCCACCGAGTTGGGCCGATGGGTGCGGCGACGTCAGCAGTGCCCACGTGTCAGCGGGCGGCTGCACCGATCCCCGCGCCTCCGTTCAGGACCCGCCACCGCCGGTGGCGGCCCCGCCGCAGGGCGGCCTTCCTCAACCCCCATGGCTCGGAGCGGTTGAGCAGCGCGACCCGCAATTCGTCGACTCGTACATGGCGATGCGCGACCGCATCCTGAAAGACGGTGCCATTCCGGCCAAGTACAAGCTGCTCATGGCTATGGTCACCGACGCGATCGCCGCGCACCCCGACGGTGTCAGGGACCTCGCCAACAACGCTCGCGCCGCGGGCGCTTCGGAAGCCGAGATTACCGAGGCGGTCGAGGTTGGGTACCTGTACGGCGGCACCGCGGCGCTCGTGATGGGCGTCAACGCGTTCACGAGCAGCTAACCGCAACGGCGAAGCTGAGTGGGGCCGCGCCGTGAATTGACGCGACGCCGGCCCGGCTGAAGGACGCCCCATGCATCCGACGCAGCAGCTCTGGGGCGTGCAACCGGGCAAGAGTAGGAAAGGGGCCACGCGACGGCAAAGGTGTATGACTAGCAGAATTTGGCGGACGTTGCACGCGGCAGCGCGTGGGTGCGGATTCCATTGAATATGCAACAGTCCCGTCGGGCGAAAATGCTACAAACGGGTCGAACCTCGCTCCCCATGGGCATACGCTTCTTCATGCGTTTGACTGACGCTGCGTATGAGAGGCAGTCCAAGCAGGTGCCCGCTTAGGAGGACCATTCGTGGCACAGTGCTGGCTATACACCAGGATTGGACCGCGCCGGCACATGGTAGGCGCATCAAACCCGGAAGAGAGCGCAGGTAGCCCATTACTCTAGCCGTGCCATTGCCGTCGGCGTAACGATTACCTCCGGTTAGATTAGCTGTCATTTTCTGAAAGGGGCGGCCTATGCCCGAGCGAGAGGGTTCCCGGATCGATCAAGCTTTCGCGAAGACGGCCCAGCGGCTCGAACAGCGTAAGAAGCGCAACAGAGAGTTGCCATCTATCGTCGAGCCGGCGGCTGCGCCACAGCAGTGGTGGGAGGTAGCTAAAGCCGCGAGCGCTTTAGCCGACTCAGTGAGCGGGGTCCCCATAGCCGGACCAGCAATTGAATTGCTTAAAGCGGTCTCCAGAGTTCAAGATGCCCAAACCGCCATGCTTGTGTCGATCGGGCGAGACGTCAGGCTGATCCGCGAAGGCGCGTTCAAGGCGGCGCAGGAGCACCTAGCAACCGCGCACCGTTATGGGCCGCAGCATCGCAGATACGAGCGAGAACTGGCAGCGGCCCACGACAGTCTCGTCGACGCATTCGGCCAGGCAGCCTCCGACGAGGAGAAGTCGGTCATCCGCTACCACCTCGGCCTGGTTGCGTTGCTGCACCGTGATACCGACGATACCGACGACGGCGGGTTCCAGTTGCGTGAGAGCTATAAGCACTGCCTAAGCGTCGTTGGCCAAGTCACCAAAGACCTCGATAAAAGGACTGTTTCGGAGAAATTCTCGGAAAAACTCAGAGACCTCATCGAAGAAAATCCGCGCGCCGTGAGCAGGGGCGTGGGCGCGGGCGCGGGCGTCGCGGCCATTGGCGGAGTGGTCATTGGCACTGGGGGATTGGCCGCCGCCGCACTTCCTCCAGTAGTCGCTGGCGCAATGGTCGTGGGCGCAGCAGACAAATTGAAGCAGGCACGGCGGAATTACCGAGTCGGGATCATGCTAGAAAGCTATGCGCCGTTCGTAAACGCGGTGGTACGAACGCTCAACGCGGTTGTCGGTAATGCCACCCAGCCTGGCCTTGCATTTCGCGGGGATACCACGACCGGGTACCAGCTTGAGTGGAGGGCACTCTCGATAGCTGACGAAACTGCTGCTTGGTAGGCCGCCCGGATGGCGCGGCGTTCGTTTGTCCCAGGGCTGCCAGGCTGAACAACCCTCGCGGTGAGCGCTGAAGCTCAGCATGCCATTCGGGCGTCCACATCGGCAGCACAGTGTCGAAATCGTCGGGCATGACCAAGAGATCCACGCCTCGGCAAGGTCAATCGCGCCGCGGAGCGCTGGGCCTCCCAGCGGCGTACCGGTCGGCGATGCGCAGGGGCAAGATCGAAACACGGCGTGGAATCGGGGGGGTCGTCACCGGCGGGGGCTGGGCGTGCGCCGAGCAGTAGGCATTAGTCGGTCGTCTCCACCACGGAATGCCCCGTTGGAGGTTTCATGGCGGCTTGCTAGCTTGTAGTGCTGCTCGTACACGCCGTCGTCTCGCAAGCGCCCGCCGGCATGGAACCAGTTGCAGCCCAAGCATGCCGCGTTCGCGCCCAGGACAATACCGGGGTGCCGGGTCGGCCACATCCCCGGATCGGTGCCGTGTGCTGCCTCGTATGCACGACGGAGTGTTTGGCGCTGTTGCCACAGCCTCGCGGCATGATCCATCCACTTTGGCACGACTTTCCAGTCGATCATCCAGTGGACTTCGCCGGGTGGATGCAGCCCGTGGTAATACGGGCCCCACGTGGTCGCGGCGTACGACGGTGCTCGTCGCAAAGGGACCATCCCGTTTCTGTCCGGGCTCACGAATCATCCTGTGGCGTGCCGGATTCAGATGTGTTCGTGACATCCCGGGTCGGGGGATCACGGAAGGCGCCCTCTGACATTTCGTGGCGGCGCGCCAGGGCGAGTGCTTGTTGCAAGTCGTCTGGTCTCTTCATGCTGTGCCCGGTCGGGTGGAACCACTGACAACGCAGGCAGCCGGCATGCACCACCCACAACACCGCGTCCAGGATGACGGCGGGATGCTGGGACGGCCATTCAGCCGGAGCAGTGCCGTGGACCGATTCGTATGTGCGGCGCAGGTACTCGCGTTGGTCCCACAATCGACGGGCGACGTTCACCCCGGTCGAACCACGTTTCCAGTTGATCCAGCCTGTCACCATTCTGGGTGGGAACAGCGCGTCCCAGTAGGGCCCCCACGTATCCGATTCACCGGCCGACCAGCGTGTCGAGGGTTTCAGCGGCCCACCTCCGGGATTGCCGTTCATCGTCCAGCCTTCCGATCTGCATCGGGGGTCGAATGCAGCCGGCGCAGCGCCGCCCGGAAGTCGGGGTTCGGGTCGGCCTCCGGCAGGACCGCGCACACGTCATCGAGCGCCTTATCGATGTCGATGCGCCGACGCCGGGCTCCGTAGAGCGCGGCGATGGTCGGCGTTCGGCTGTAGGCCTGAACGCAGTGGACGAACACCGTACGGCCCTCGGCTCGCAGTTGCTCGACCGCACGCACGGTGTCGAGTAGCACGAAGTCGAGGTTGGCGTTCTCGCCCTGCTGGTCGATGAGGCGGACGTCGAGATGTTTGACCCCGGCGGGCAGGTGTCCGTCGACGACGCGGCACAGCGAGACGATTGCGTCGACACCCGCGGGCAGCTTGTGCAGGGCGGCAGCGCCGCCGATCCACACCTCGTCGTCATGGGGATGGCGGACGGGGTTGCGGACCCCCCGCCACGCGCCGTAGCTGAAGTCGAAATCCTCGGGCTGGCCTTTATCGACGATCTTGGTGGCGAGTTCGACCAGACCGCGGGTGGTCAGACCCGGCCAGCCCTGCAGCACCAGCCGCCAATGTAAAGGCACCGCCGAGGCGCCGTACACGGCGCCCAGCAGCCCGCCCGCGATCGCCGCCACCGTGTCGGTGTCCCCACCGCCACGCACAGCCGCCTCAAGCGCCAGCCTCAGGTGATCGACGCGGAAGACCTCCGAGGCGGGATCCTCGACCGGAATGGGCGTCGTGACGATCGCCGACCAGGCGGCCTGCAGCGCAGCGACCACCCAGCCGTTCTTGGCCGCGAAGGCCGCGGGCTGCGATTTCTCGGCCTCGTCCAGTCGGGACGCCCACAGGTCGCGGCGTTCGATGTCGAGGTGGCCCAAGCCGATCCGCACGTCGAGCTTCCCGGTCAGGATGGCGTAGCGGATCGCGGTGCACCACAGCACGCAGGCATCACCGGCTTCGGGGTCGTAGTGCGTCAGCTCGCTGATCGCGCAGGCGGCCTTGACCAGCGCCTTCCCGTCGTCGAGGTGGGCCAGCGCCACGGGCGCTATCCGCATCAGCGATCCGTTGCCAGCGGTGCGGCCGGTGCGTTCGTGCAGTGCCCCCGACTCCTCGCGGGCGGTTTGCGCGGAGATCCCCCGCCGTCCCGCAGCGGATAGGACCGAGCGGGTCTGCACGCCAACATCTTTCGCGTTTCTGGCCCACCAGTGCCAGCGGTCGACGACGTAGTCCAGCGCCGCTTCGTCACGCAGGTCCGCCCCGGTGGCGGCGATCTCGGCGATCGCGATGGCCATCGACGTGTCGTCGGTCCACTCGCCGGGTTTGAAAGGTCCCAGTCCGCCGCCGATCATCTCGACTGGCTGGCCGGGCCCGGGCGGGTTGCCGAATTCGTAGCCGGCGCCGAGGGCATCGCCAGCGGCGGTGGCGAGGAGGGTGCCGCAGGCCCGATCACGTTGTGCGGTAGTCAAGTTCATGGTGAGCCTCCTTGAAATGTTGGAGATGGATCGAGAACTTGAAGGAGTGCGGTTGGGGATACGGATAACGATCCGGCCGGCGGTGATCCTGAGCTCGGCAGCGGTGCGGTCATCGGCACCGCACTGGTCGGCGGTTCATTGACGGGTGTCGGTTCGTCAGCGGCTCACGTCAGACCGCAGCCCTGCTGCGAACACACCAAGTTCGACATGAGCGCTCAACCGGACGCGCCGGCAGTTGGGCGGCAAACAGTTGCATACACCGGAGACTCCTCACTTCCGGGGCCTCCGCCGTGGGAGGCGCTCTTGCCGGCACCGGGTGGTGTCGACCGCTTCGTCATCCGAGCCACCCACGAGCGTGGGGTTGGCGTACCGTCCAGTCGGAGCTTGTCGACGGCATCTCGTGAAGCGAATCCAGTCTAGCGAGAAGGCACCGACATGCTGTCGGTTACAAATGACAGTTTGGGGCGCGGTATACGGCCCCAAACACTGACTGGTTCAATTCCAGTATCGCGCACCGACATTGCGCCACCGGCCGACGCCGGGCCAGGTCGACCAATGGATCATCGACTACGACTTGCGTGTTCGGCGGTTCTTCCAAGGCGCCAAGCGCGCCACCGACGGCGTGTGCGTCGACATAGTCGGATTCCAGAACGCCGACGCCAGCATCGGTCAGCGCATCGGTCATTGTCGACGCCGGCATGTCGGGTACGGAGCTTGACGCGGCCGGCGCGCGTGAGCTGGCCGTCGATCTGATGGCCGCAACCGACGAGATGGACACTCTGACCAACTAACCCGCGGATACCAAGCGGCCGCCGAGGGGCATCCCTTGTGGCCGTTTTCCGTCGGTCGCCTGGCACTCACTCTGCAGCCTCTTGCACCGTTTCGCCATGAATTACCCCGCCGACAGTGTCATCACCCGATTGTTGTAGCTGTCGGCGGCGTAGACGTTGCCGGCGGTGTCCACCGCCACACCGGAGGGGGCGCTGAGGCCGGTGAAGGGCAGCACGCTCTGGGTGTTCGACCCTGCCGCCAGCTTCAGCACCCGGCCGTTGCCAGGGTCGGCGAGGTAGACGTTGCCGGCGGTGTCCACCGCCACATCACTGGGGTTGTTGAGGCCGGTGAAGGGCAGCTCAGTCTGAGTGTTCGTCCCGGCCGGCAGTTTCAGCACCTGATGGTTGTTGTAGTCGGCGACGTAGACACTGCCGCCGGTATCCACCGCAACACCGTTGGGGCCGTAGAGGCCAGTGAACGGCAGCTCAGTCTGAGTGTTCGACCCGGCCGCCAGTTTCAGCACCCGATGGTTGTTGTAGTCGGCGACGTAGACACTGCCGCCGGTATCCACCGCAACACCGTTGGGGCCGTAGAGGCCAGTGAACGGCAGCTCGGTCTGGGTGCTCGACCCGGCCGCCAATTTCACCACCCGATTGTTGGCAAAGTCGGCGACGTAGACACTGCCGCCGGTATCCACCGCAACACCGGAGGGGTTGTTGAGGACGGTGAAAGGCAGCACGGCCTGGGTGCTCGACCCCGTCGCCAATTTCACCACCCGATTGTTGTAGCTGTCGGCGACGTAGACGTTGCCGGCGACATCCACCGCCACACCGACAGGGTGGTTGAGGCCGGTGAACGGCAGCACCGGAGGAACCGTTTGCCGAGACGGGTTTGGCCACAGGAGGTAGCCGGTGAGGCCGGCGGCGGCCAGGACCGCGACGAGCGCGCCGATTATGGCCAACTTCACCGGCCGGGGTTGGCGCTGCCACCACGGCTTCCGCGGCGATCGGCCGATCTCAGGGGGCGGCCGATCAGGAGGTCGGATTTGTGGGACAGGCGCCCAGCCGGGTGGGCGTTGTTGGGTCGGGGCATTGTGCAGATCGGCGGGCTGTTGCCGCACTGCTTCCGATGCGGGCATGGGCGTGGGGGCCACGTGATCGTTGAGGAGGGTGGGTGGAACCGGCTGGCCCGGCAGCGTGGGTGCCGTGGCCGGCGCTTGCTGCGTGGGTGGGTTCGGCGCCGGACTCGGCGTCGGTCGCTGGATGGGGACGGTAATCGCATCGCGGGCGGCGTCCGCTAACTCGACGGTGGTCGAATACCGGTTGTCGGGGTCTTTAGCCATGCCCGTGGCGATTACCTCGTCGAATTGTCCAGATACGTTCTGTTGCGTGCTCGACGGTTGTGGCGGCGGGGTGTTCAGGTGTGCCGCGATAATGCTTGCCGGACTTCCGGAGAAGGGCGGGCGTCCGGTCAGGCATTCATACAGCACACAGGCCAATGCGTAGATATCAACGCGGGCATCATCCTCGTCCGGATGCTCGCCCAACCGCTCGGGCGCAATATAAAGGACGGTTCCGGGACCGACGCCGGTACTGGTCAACCGGGTCTCGTCAAGGGCGCGGGCGATCCCGAAATCAATCAGGTAAGCGAAGTCGTTCTCGTCGAGCAGGACGTTGGACGGTTTGACATCGCGGTGCAACAGACCAACCTCATGGGCGGCGTGCAAGGCCAAGGCGATCCCCTCGATGACGCGCACCGCCCGCCCCGGCTCCATCGGCCCGTCGGCCAGCACCTCTTGTAGGTCGCGGCCCTCGATCAGCCGCATATCCACGTAGAGGCGGCCGTCGATTTCGCCATAGTTGTGAATAGGAACCACATGCGGGGTGTTCAACCGCGCCGCCGCGTGAGCTTCGCGGCGAAACCGCCGCTGAAACTCCTCGTTGTCGGAGAAATACGCCGGTAAGAGCTTGATGGCGACGATCCTGTCGGTGTCGGTGTCATACGCGCGCCACACCTCGCCCATGCCGCCGCGGCCCAGCAACTCGATCAGGCGATAACGCCCGAACGGGGTTCCCTCCACAGCAGCCTCCTGCAGCGACGGTTCGCAAACACGGTAGGCCGTGGCGATAGCTTCGCGGACCGAAACGAAACACGCCGGTTGTCGCCGCCCGGCGCTACGCTGCGGTATTCGCGGTGATTGGGAACGGCTATGCGGGCGTTCTTTGTCCTGCTGATCGCACTCGGTGTCATCGCGACCCTGAAGTGGTGGATCGCCGTCATACTCTGCGCCGCGATCCTGCCAGCGGCGATCTTCGTCGCGAAGGTCTGCCTCGATCACCAGGCCGACATCCGACGCAAGCAGCGAGCAGCACTGTCGGCGCGCGCCGACCAACGCCTCAAATGGGTCATGCAAGGCGACCCGCGCGGCCTCTACGGCCAATATCCACCCGCGGTCCTCTGATCCTGTCGCCCGCCGCCTCTACGATCAGACCTCATGCCAACCCAATACGACGTCGAGCAGATACCCATCGAATCGGCACAGCCAGGCGACTACCTCATCGTCGAACGCAACGGGCGTCGGAAGTTTCGGGTCGAAAACAAGAAGGTGGAGTCGCTCCCACCGGCGCCGACCAAATTCATCCTTCTGTCGGAGCCAGTCGACGGCACGCCGTGGACCATTGAGGGGCCTGCTGGCACGCCAGTCATCCGCATTGTGCGCGAATACCAAGTGCCTTGAGCTCAAAACCGGGCGTAGCGTCGGGCCCGGCGTGAACCGCCCCAAACCCACCCGACCGTCACCCGGGGCGGCTAGGGGGTAAGGCCTGTGGATGAGAACGAGTTCGCATCGACGCCAGTGGTTAGCGCCATCAATGACTACCTGGAGTCGACCAGCGCCATCCTGGAGCTGACAGGAACGATCTATCACGTGTTCGACGCGACGGTAGCGGACGCGTTGTCGTCACGACTCGAGTCAACATTCGGCGAAAACGCACACCTGGTTTTCGACGGCGCACGCCGTCATAAAGAAGCGAATCACCAGGTACTTCACTCCCTTGTGGTGCTCGCCTCGTGGGGAGCCCTTGAGACCCTCATCACCGACGTGTGCAGCAGGATGCTGCAAATCGAGCCGGAGTTACTCGAAACCGAACCGTTCAAGAAGCTCACCCTCCCAGCGCAGATGGTGCTGCTAGATCGCCCTGCACAGCTCGATTTCATCGCCGAGACAGCATTCGCCGGCGGCATCGCGGCGACTGACGACGGCAAAGGAAAGTTCGAAAGACAGCTGCGCATGGTGGGCTTAGGTGGCAGGGTACCTGAAGATCTTGCCAAGGCAATGGTGTGGGCAAACGCTGTACGGAACATCATGGCGCACAATGCCAGTCGCGTAGACAAGAGGTTCCTCGAACGTTGTCCCGACTCCGGGTATTCGCTAGGTGAGAAGATCGCACTCGATCACTTCGGATGCGTGGATATCCTTTTGGGTTCACAGACCTACATGTTCATCGTCATGAACCGCTTGCGTTTGAAGTACGGTCTGCGGCCTATGCGGTGTAATCAAGCCAATGTCAACAAGTTCCGCGAGTCGTTCAATGAGATGTACCCCGGGGCGGTAACGGCTGAGCAACTGTCGGAGTAGCCCACGGCCTAGTAGCAGCTCGGTTATCCGCCCGCTTTCATAGGGGCGCGGCAGGGCGGGCGCCGAAAACAGTCCCTCTGACACCCCCGCCGCCTCGCGTTTATCTCCGTGGCTACTGTCGGGGACTTGGTACGCGGCACGGATGGCAAGTGGATGGTGCGCCCACCCGAACACTGCCCCAACAGCCACCCGCTCGGACCCAACCAAGTCGTCGTAGGACACGTCGCCTGTCTCGGCCACGGCGGCGGCCACACCACCTGGCGCTGCAAAAACATGCGACGCGATCGTGTACGGGCCACCGCTCAACACTCACTGCACGGCGCTGGCCGGCCCGGCGTCCGTAACGTCTAACCAGACCCGTTTACTACTTCCCCTGCTGTTGCTTGGTGTCGTTTGATTGCTGCAGTCGCAGCTTGGCAGCCTCGATCGTTTGCGCTAGCTTGGCAGCCTCGATTGCGGCCGTTTGCACTTTATCTTCCTTCATCTTCCTCGTCTCGGTGTCCGGGGACTTACCGGCGTTCTTATGCTCAACCACGCCCTACTCCCCTCGATCAGGATCTCTGCTAGATGACCCGCGTCACACCTTATCGATCATCACCGAATCAGGCGGAATGATTCGTCGTGCAAAATCTACGACATTCTTGCGACGGCAGATCCAGCGAAACAAGCGCGAATGGGACCGGCTCCAGACCAATCTAAGCTCCAACATGGCCAACGTTGGACTTCGGCCAAGGTCCAGTAACACATCATCCGAAGCCGTTTCTCCAGGCTCAATCCAATTGACCTTCTTTAAGACCTCGATCACCAGGTCCTCCGAGTCTTGCGCTGGATCGTATTTCCAACCGAAGGAGTACGGGGGCAGCGGTTTTGGTGCGCTCGGGAAGCTGACCCGCAAACCCGTCCCGGGCTGGTTCAGCGTGACCTTGGCAGCCCCGATGTTTCTGACACGAACCCGCACATGAAGGACGTTTGCCTTGGGGCGGTGAAGTCGGAACCCGAGCCGCCACGGGTACGCATGATCTTCGTCGGTGTTCCGCCACTGGCCAAGGATCTCGACGGACACTTGCGGATGAAAGGTACGGCTCCGAATGAATTTGTAATACGCCCAAACGCCGCCGGAGAGGACGGCCAACACTGTGGCGATACTGGCGAAGGCCGCCGTCCAGTTCCTAAAAGCTTCGCCGGAAGCGGCTGCGACCGGACCACAGGGGGACGAGGCGGGGAACCACACTGCTTCCAGGAACACGAATAACGATTATTGGCGATCAAGAGCAGGCGCGGCCGAGAACGCGGGCCGCGCCGCTCAGGGGGCCTCCGCGACCTGGCCGTCACGATGCGGGTCTAGATCGCGGGCCGGTTTAATCCGGTCATCCGCCGACACCTGCACAAACCGCACCGAGCGGTCCCATGGCAGTCTCACCGGGCGCAGCGGCCGGTCCTGGCGCCACAGCGCCGAATCGACGCCAGTGCGCCGAACGACCACCGGCTTGCCTGGCAGCAGATTAAGCAGGTCCCTCGGCGCGCGAAGCAGCCCGCGGGGATCGTTCGGATCGGCCCAGACCACCTGTAATTTCCGGCCATACCGTATCGGTAGTGATGCTCGCGTTCCCAGTCAGGCGCGACTGCGCTAAACAGCTTTGCCCATTTTCCCGCTCGGTCGTCGGCGTCAGCGGTAAATTTGCTGGGACGGCAAGGGGGCAGGTGATGCTACGCATCACCATGGCCACCGTCATCGCAATCGGGGGCGGAATCATCGCCCTGGCCGCGCCACCCACAGCCGCGGCAGACCAATGCCCGCCTGGCTACTACTACTCCAAGACTCACGGTAACTGCGTCGAGAGGCCAGACAACAACCCGGTGGGTGCAACCGCCCAGTGCGCGGATGGTCTATACAGCCACAGCGAAAGCCCCAACGCAAGCGAAAACTGCTCCGGCCACGGCGGCGTGGCCAAGCAGTGCCCCTGTGGGACAACATCACAGGCCGCGAGCACCGCTACCGTGACACAAGCCTCGGTGCCTAACATGCGCACCGACGCCGCGCTCGGTCAGCCGTGCTCGAACTCGCAACACTTCATTTTCGGATATGACGCGAATGGCAATGTTCTTGCATGCGCAGGGGACGTACAAGGGGGTACGTGGGTGGGGTCCGCTCCGCTCTATGGAGTTCAACAGATTGGCGCCCCGTGCGCATCAGGTAACGGGGCGGCGCAATCGTCTGATGGCCGACCGCTGGTTTGCGTTACTCACATGGGTTGGCAGCCCGGGCCATAGGAAAGACGTAAGCATCCGCGCATGCAGCTAAGTAACGGTGCGACCTTTGCCGGGTACACCATTGTCCGGTGGCTGGGATCCGGGGGGATGGGCGAGGTGTATCTGGCCGAGCACCCGAGGCTGCCCCGCCGAGACGCGCTAAAGATTCTGGGCGCCGGGGTATCTGCCGACGAAGAGTATCGCCAGCGGTTCATCAGGGAGGCCGACCTGGCGGCCGACGTGTGGCATCCCAACATCGTGCGCGTGAACGACCGCGGCGAGTTCAACGGACAGCTGTGGATCGCGATGGACTTCGTCGACGGCACCGATGCGGCCAGCCTTCTGCGGGATCACTATCCGGCCGGCATGCTGGCAGATGAGGTAGCCGCGATCGTCACGGCCATCTCCAGCGCGCTCGACTACGCGCACCAGCACGGTCTTCTACACCGTGATATCAAGCCCGCTAATATCCTGCTCGGCAATCCCGAGGACGATGAGCGGCGAATCCTTCTGGGCGACTTCGGAATCGCCCGGAACGTCGGCGATATCAGCGGCTTGACAGCCACGAACATGACGGTGGGCACTCTGCCGTACGCCGCACCGGAACAGCTGATGGACGACCCGATGGACGGGCGCGCGGATCAGTACGCGCTTGCGGCCACCGCCTACCGCCTCTTGACCGGGTCGCCGATGTTCCCGCAGTCTAACCCGGCGGCCGTGATCAGCCGTCACCTCAACACGCCACCGCCGGCCCTGGCAGACAGCCACCCCGAACTGGCCTGCCTCGACCCGACGCTGGCGCGCGCGCTGGCGAAGGACCCCGCCGACCGCTTCGCGCGGTGCATTGACTTCGCCCGCGCTTTCGCACATGCAGCGCCGACGGTGGGCGGGCTACCGCCGGGGCGCGGACAATGTCGGCGCCCGTAGCCACTAGGTCGCCCGGGAATACCGCAGTCGCACCGGCACCCCCCAGAGAGGCTGACCGCTCACGACCGCGATGGCCTATAACCGTCGGCGCAATTGCTCTCATTGTCATACTGTTCGCTGTTGCATTCGTCGTGCGGCCGTGGCAACACGAGCGGGCGACGACCGGAACCGGAACCACCAATACACCAACCTCGATTACGCCATCAATCACCTTTGATGGCATGCGCGACTTCGTCACTGCGTATTACCGCGACCTTCCGGAACACCCCAACGACGCTTGGACAAAACTCGACGCCCACTGCCAGAACCAGACTGGACTCCAGCAATTTCTTGACTTCTGGGCGACAGTCCAATCGGTGACGCTCATTTCAGTGAGTCCGCGCGACGCTACAAGCGTGACTGCACGTCTCACGTACGTCGGGCGCGACGGGCAGTCAGATACCGAAGATCGTTGGTTCAAAATGGCATTGGTGAATGGCGCACTGCTACTCGACGAATCTCAACGAAACGGCGCGGCGCCTCTTCCCCCCGTCGCCGCACGTACCAGCGCAACACCCGCGACAACACAGGTTATTAACGCGGTTGCCGTTGTCAACGGCCAACCTGCTAACGGTTACCTTGAGGTGTCGTCAGTGCCGTCATCGAGCAACATCACCGACGTTTTCCTTTGCGGCGCATCGCCAGCGGCGGTCGCCTCCGGCATTTACCGTTGTGCACCTTCCGCAGCCGGTGCCGAGGTGTGTTGGCCGTCCAATGCGGGGACTCTGTTGTGTGGCGATGACCCCTGGAGCAAGGAGCTTCATCGCGTGACCTACACCGATCAGCTCCCCACTGTGCAGCCTCCAGCGACGCCGATGCCGTTTGCGCTGCTACTCGATAACGGCACTGAATGCATCCTGCGCAACGGGGGCGCCTGGGGGAGCCGCGACGACGGTTTGGCCGCCGCTTACGGCTGCAACGGTCAGAGCGCCGTCCTCGAAGGGCCCACCACGCCGGCCATCAACCGTTCTGCCCCGCTGTGGACGGTCAAATTTGGTACATACGCAGGCAATCAGCTACCACCACCACAGACGCACACGGTGACCACTGCCTGGCTTGCAGGGAACTGAGTAGCCTCCCGTTCGCAGGCGCGGGAAGCCACTGCTGCGCTTACCAATTGAGCGTCCGACTCGGTGGTCGGCGCGAGCGGCGACGCGAGTTGATTCGCCTTAGGGGTCAACTTCCTGGCGGGTCACAGTTGAGGACAGGTCGTCAACCTCGACACCCCACTCGTCCGCCAGTAGACCACGCTGCCGATATGCGCCGTCCTCGCTCCAGTGCACCGACAGGTATTTCTTGGGCTCCGTGACATCCAGGACCCACACGTAATCGGGTTGTGCACCTGCGTCAGTCCAGCCCTGGCCAGACGTTAATCTCTTGATCACCGGCCGCTAGCCGGTCTTGCGGTATCGCGTTTGAGCACGCAAGGTGGCGGTGTCGCGGCCTGGAGCGGCCCACACCAGCCGACCGGTGTCGTGGTCGACCACCACTGTTAGGTACTTGTGGTGGCGTTTGTAGGAGATCTCATCAATACCGATGCGACGCAGATCGGCAAACCGATCGACGGTCTTTTCCGTGTCGGCCCACACCCGAGCCACGATCGCGCCCACGGTGCGCCAGGCGATCCGCATCAATTCACACACCGCGGTTTTCGAGCAAACCACCACCAGCCAGGCCGCGGTGTCATCGAAGCCATAGGTGTGCCCGGCATGATGGCGCGCCCACGGCACCGCCACCACGGTCGGCCCATGGGCGGGGCAGTTCACCCGCGGCGCATCGGCCTCCAGAAAAACCTGGACCGTCCCCCAATCCAGGCCCCGCCACCGGCGCCGCCCCTCACCCCGGTCATACCGGGGCGCCTTGCGCTGGCAGCGGCCACAGCGCCGCGTCAGA